>CAKSHP010000005.1 GCA_934457145.1 uncultured Clostridia bacterium
TTTATTTTAAAAGCAAAAAACAATAAAGAAACGAAAACGATTGCTTCATATGATTTTGAAAACTTAAATGACGATGACACAAGCGTTTCGGGATTAACTCTTTCAAAGTATGCAGATATTTGCGTTTCAAGCGAGAAAGCCGCTGCCGACGGCTCGGACAACAAAAGCCTTAAGGTTGCATACATGAAAGATAACAACTATAAAAACAGAAAATATCATTATTGGATTGACAGAGTAAACGACACAATTCAGATAAACAATATAATAAAGAAAACGGCATTAAATCAAACCGATAAGGGCAGAAAGTTTAAGATAAGCTTTAACGTTTTTGACAGCCGCGAAAGAGGCATTGCATACTTTTTAACGCCGTATACCTCTTATACAGACTTTGGCAGAATAGATTTCAGAGCCAATAAATATACGGATAAGACACAAAAAGATGCATGGAAAAATTACAGTTTTGACTACAAAATAGACGAAGATGTTGAAACAACAATCAATAAACAAAACCTGTCTTTGTATCTTTATTCGGCAGCCGAGGAGGAAAACACTCCTGCATATATTGATGATATATTGGTGACAGAAGATATAAGCGAAGTTAATATTGCAGACAAAACAAGCGAAAGCGCCTTTGCGCCGTCTCTTGTTTTGCATCCGAGCAACGATAATGTTTTATATGCTTCAAAAACAGAATATGCCGACAGCTCAAATTCCGACACCTCCGCATCGGACAGTGTGTTTGTAAGCGGCAGAGCAAACACTGTAAATTCAGGATTGTATAAAACATACGTAAATCTTGATTTAAGCAATTTCCAAACAGGAAGAGCATATTTCGGATTTGAAACCTCTGAATCAAGCAAAGGAAATATAAGCGTTTATGCTCTGAATCCGGAAAACAGCTTCAGAAGCGGCACAATTAACTACTATAATGCTCCCGCAAACGACATTTTTGGCTATTCGGTAAAAGAAGAAAACAGCTTTTTAAAAGCTCCGATAAAAGAGTTTGATATAAACGGCAAAAACAGCTATACTTTAGACGTAACGGGCGCTGCTAATGCTGCAAAGAAAGCCGGAAAAGACAACCTGACGCTTGTGTTTGTGTGCAAAACAAATTCGTCTGAGGTTATTGCTAAAGAAGACTTTAACGATATCAGCGTTTCAACGGGAATGTATGGCGGCGGAGGTCTGTCGGAATACGGACGAAATGCCGTAAATAACAGAACGGGCGTTGAAGGCTATGCATATTATGTTGAAGCGGTTTCGTATGCATGGGAACGCTTAAAGGTAAACATTTTAGACTATACAAAGCTTACCGAAAAAGATATCGGAAGAAGCTTTAAGTTTACTTATTATGTGAAAACCGATGTGCCCGCAAAATATCAAAATGCACTCACGCACAGAAGCGGTGATGTTAAAAAGCAAACAAAGATGCAAACTATCACAGAGGCAAATAAGTGGCAGAAGATGACATACAGCTTCACGCTAACGGCAGATGAAATTTCTGATGTATCAAATCCGACCAAAGGAATTTGTTCTTTGATTAACTTTGAGAATTTGCCTGTAGGACACAAAATTTATATAGACGATATGACCTTAGAAGAAACCGGCCTCGGAAAAGCGGAGATAACGCCTTTGGAAAATATCAATCCTCCGAAAGTTGTTTCGCAGATAAATTTTGACGACTGGACAGTCGGAACGGTAAAAAGAAATAACTATCAGACAGAAGTGAACGATTATATGGGTGTTGCCGGCAACGGATTTGATAACAATACGAAAATATCCATATCCGAAGCTGATGATGTAACAGGCGGCGGAAAAAGCTTTTTGTTTACGCCGAATCAAGCTTGGAACCGTCTGAAGTTTTATAACATATTTGACCACAATCTCACAAGCGAAGACGTTGGCAGAAAGGTTAATATTTCGTTTAGAGTAAAAAGCAGCGCAGCCGGCAGTTTCAGCTATGGTATGATGAGTTCGGTTTACCGCGACAACTCCGGCAGCTTTAAGCTTTCGGAAGGGTATGAAACAGACGATAAGGATTACTCGGAAAAATTTTATAAAACAAGTTATACGGGAAGAATTGCGGGGGCGGATATTAACAAATGGAAAACGTTTTCGTTTGATGTTACTGTTGATGAAAACATGCTTGCTAAAAGAGGCGCATTTTCCGACAGCCCCGATACAAAATATGATATAGCAATTGCGCTTCTGGGCTTTGTTCCTTCGAGTAGCCTGGTCGGCAAAGATATTTATATAGATGATATTTGCGTAACGGAAGAAGGAAAAACCGAGCAGACTCTTGTTACGGTTAAAAAGACTGTAGCGCAGACAAACTTTGACGACTGGACAACCGGAACGGTAAAAAGAAATCATTATTATACAGAAGTAAATGATTACAAGGTTGTTGACGGCAACGGTTTTGATAATAATACGAAAATATCCATATCCGAAGCTGATGATGCAACAACGGGCGGCGGAAAAAGCTTTTTGTTTGTGCCGAATGCGGCACATAACCGTTTGAAGTTTTATAACATATTTGACCATAATCTTACAAGCGAAGATATCGGCAGAAAGGTTAATGTATCGTTTAAAGTAAAAAGCAATACAGCCGGCAAATTTTATTACGGCATGATGAGTTCGGTTTACCGTGATAATTCAGGGAGCTTTAAGCTTGTAAGCGGCTATGAGGCAGACGATAAGGACTATTCGGAAAAGTTCTATAAAACGAGTTATGGAGGAATAATTGCTATGGAGGATGTTGATACGTGGAAAACATTCTCGTTTGACGTTACCGTTGATGAAAACATGCTTGCAAAAAGAGGCGCATATACAGATAATCCCGATGTGACGTATGACATAGCAATTGCACTTATGGGTTTTGTTCCGGCAAGCAGTTTGGTTGGCGCAAATATTTATATAGACGATATTATTGTTACAGAGGAAAAAGAAGAGCTTGTTTGTGTAAACGGCGCGCTTCCGGTTAAAGATTATGCAAGCGTGTCTTACAGCACAGTAAACACAGCTTCTATGATAACAAGCGGAAATAACAGCGATGAAAAAGCAAAACATATCCGTAAAGCATATGCAAAGTTTGACGCAGGCGAATATGACAACACTCTTAAAGCAACGCTTAACTTTAACGTTGAAAATGAAAACGGCAAAACTCTTAACCTGTGGATGATTAAAGATAATGAATATCCCGAAAATCTGACATATGAAAACGCGCCGGCATCTGAGGCGGACGAAAATATGACGCTGACCGAGATTTACGGAGCGGCGCCCGTGCAGATTGATTTAAGCGGCGCAAAAACCTACAGCGTTGATGTAACAGATTATATAAGAGAAAATTCGGGCAAAGATTATATATTTGCATTTACAAGCGGGGAAACCGGCGGCAGCGAGTGTGTGTTTAATTATGACGCGTCAAGATTTACAAAAGATCTCGATTATGCGCTCTTTGGCGAGAACTCATCTGCATCAGCGGAAAACGGAAAAGTTAAAACAAACGGTACGGCTGCGTTTTTAAATGTTTTCGGACAAAACGAAACCGCAGAGATCGGCAGAAAATACTTAGTAAGTGCCGATGTAACAAGTGCAAACGGCGGAGAAGTAACAATTGCCGCAGCGGATAAAAACGGCGAGATAAAGGAAAGCGCATCGTATAATTTAACCGCCGGAAATGCGCAGAGCGTAAAGCTTGAATTTACAGCCTTGACAGATGATATAGCAAATATTATGCTGACGGGCGAAAATCTCACGGCAGAAAATATTTCGGTTTTAAAAGACTGCGGAATACAGATAGGCAAAGATGTGTCAATTGACATAAAATCCGCCAAGGATCCCGAAATAGAAGACAACAGAAAGCTTTATGAAATAAGCGTTTCTTCAACAGACGGCAGCGTCAGCATAGATGATGAAGACTGCGGCGCATCATATGTAGGCTCATATGAATCCGGAGAAATAATAAAGCTTAAGGCAAACGGTGAAGGAAAGTTTTTATACTGGATTGATTTATCCGACAGACGTGTTGTGTCTTATGATGAAAGCTTTAGTTTCACGGTCGGAACGGGCAGAAAGCTTGCGGCTGTTTATGCGGCAAACGATACGGCATATGTAACGTTTACAAGCTTTGAAACAACGGTTCTGGCAGCCGGCGAGGCGCAAAGCCGAAGTTTGTATGTTCCGCAAAATCCTTATGTTTACGGTTATGAGTTTACAGGCTGGTATAAAGACGGAAAATTAAGCGAATACAAGGCGGGCGATTTGGTAACGGATGCGCAAAGCGCAAGCTACAAAGCAGGCTTTGGCAAAAAGGATACTAAATACACAATAACCGTTAACGGAAATGAAAGCACGTATTCATACAATGATAAGGTTGAAGTTGCCGCAGATGCCGAAAAGAACGGAAAAACGTTCTCGTACTGGGAAAAAGACGGAAATATCTCAAGCTATAACAGCGAGTATTCATTTTTTGCCTCATCTGACAGCACTCTTAATGCTGTATACGGCGAAAGCGCAGAAAATAAAAACGTTTTGGTTATGGCAAATCCGGTTATGGCAGATGAAACAAGAATTGCATTCTTTGCGGAAAGAAACATTTCATCAGACTGCGAAATAATTGAAACCGGTATTCTTATGGGCAAAACCAAAAATCTCAGCGTTGACAGCGCGGATATAAAAGCTGTTGCAAAGAGCAAGGCTAAAAAAGGACAGTTTACCGTAAGAAAGAAGGGTGTTAATCCGGACGATACGTGGTACGGACGGGCATATGTAATCTATCGTGACAGCACAGGGGCTATACAGAAAATTTATTCAAACGAGGTTAGTATGACAGTTAAGTAAGATAAAAAAACACAAAAAGTGCGGCGCGCATATGCCGCACTTTTTTGTGTGAAAATTTGCCACAAACCCTGTAAGGCAGAGGTTTACTTTTGCCGCAAAGCCAAAACAAACCGCATTTTTGGTTAAATAAAAAATTGACGGCAAAAAAGAAATATGCTATAATGTATAAAAGCAAATATAAAGGGGTAAAAGTCTGAATAAAATTGCCCGCAACGCAACTTTTTGCCCGGGTCGCCTCCGCCGTACAGTACCGCTCTGAGCGAGCTTCTTTCAGACTTAGGTTTTGTGCTTTACAGCCCGGAAAGGAATGGTTATAAAAATGAAAATTAAAAGATTTTTAACGGCGGCTTTTTTGTGCGCGGCAGTTATTTTAACGCCGGGCTGCAAAAAGAAAGAAAATGCCGTATCCGAAACAACAAATATGAACACGGACGGAATTTATAACACGTCTGTGTCTGATGAATACAAAGAAAAAATATCGCAGATGAAAAATGAATTTTCAGATAGTTTTAAGGATTTTAACAAAGATAAGGCAATTGCGGAGGATATGGCTGTTATCTGTGACGGAGAAGAAGCAATAAAAGCTTATAAAATAAAGGAATTTTGCGACAGTATTTTGCAAAATCAGCCTGCCGAAGTTAAAATTGCGGTTTTTAATAAGGACGAAAAAAACGTGATAATTAAAATTTTAAAATATGACACAAACCGCGTTTACGGATATTTTGACATGAGAAACTATAAATATTCAAACGAAGAATATTTGGATTTTTCATATCCGCACTGCGAGCTTTTCGAACAGCCGTCAAAAAATAATAAAATTCACTATTTGATGTATCTGACAGATGAAGACGATTACACATTTGAAGAAATCATGAATATGAACACTGACACCGATGACGCTGAAATGGGAAAATGCGTGTATGTATGCTCATACACGGAATAAAAAAATCAGGCATTGGAGAGTAAAATAAAAGAACTGTCACTAATGAAACAAAAAACGCGGAGCAAAATCAATCATCTTGCTCCGTGTTTTTCTTTTTAAATATTGCTTTCAAAAAATGTTTTATATGCTTTATATGTCATATAGCAGTCAAATTTGTTTGAAATTTCGTATGGTGAGTGCATGCATAAAATCGGTGTTCCGCAGTCGATAACATTTAAGCCTAAGTTTGCAACATACTGAGCGATTGTTCCGCCTCCGCCGACGTCAACCTTTCCAAGCTCGCCGTTTTGCCATAAAACGCCGTTTTCGTTAAATATATTTCTTACCTTTGCGGCAAACTCTGCGTTTGCATCAGACGAACCGGACTTGCCGCGGCTTCCGGTGTATTTGCATATCAAAACTCCGCAGCCTGCAAAAGCAGCATTGGATTTATCATGCACTTCGGGGTGTTTCGGTTCATATGCTGCGCCAACGTCTGCCGAAAGGCAGTTTGAAAGAGAAAGTGCGTTGTTTAGTGTGTATGCGTCGCACGAACCGTCCTGCATGGATATGAATTTAGACATCTGCAGTTCAAAAAATCTTGACTGCATACCTGTCATGCCCATTGAGCCTATTTCTTCTTTGTCGACAAGCATGCATATGCTTGTTGTGTTAGGAGTTTTGTTTATATCGAGTATAGATTTTAATGCCGCATATGCGCAAACTCTGTCGTCCTGACCGTATGAGGCAAGCATTCCGCGGTCAAAACCGACATCGCGCGATTTAAATGCCGGAACAAACTCGATTTCGGCGCTTGTAAAATCTTCTTCCGTGATGCCGTATTTTTCATATAAAAGATTTAAAGCGTTAAATTTAACTTTTTCTTTTATTTCATCATCGCCCTTTGCCATAGAACCTATAAGAATATGGAAATTGTCGGCATTAAATGCTTTTGAAACGGTTTGCGTCATTTGCTCCTGGGCAAGGTGCGGCAAAAGATCGGTAATAGTAAATATCGGATCGTTTTCATCTTCGCCTATGCATATATCTATGCTTTCGCCGTTTGCCTTGCAGATTGTTCCGTGCATGGCAAGCGGAATTGTAAGCCATTGATATTTTTTGATACCGCCGTAGTACTGAGTTTTAAACCATGCCATGTTTTCGCTTTCAAAAAGCGGACGAAGCTTTAAGTCAAGACGCGGCGAGTCTATATGTGCGCCAACGAGATTTACTCCCGAGGCAACCTTGTTTTTGCCTATAACAGCCAAAATAATTCCCTTTTTATTGTTTACGGCATATACCTTATCTCCGCTTTGAAGCTCTTTTTTATCGTCAATTGACACAAAACCGTGCTCTTTTGCGATGTTAACCGCATAGCAAACAGCTTCGCGTTCGGTTTTTGAAGCGTTTAAAAACGCTTTATAACCGTCGCAGTAGCCAAATGTTTCGGAGATGAGAGCGTCGGTTAAATTTTCGTTTGCGTGTTTCGGCAAATAAGATAGTTTTTCAAATAATTCTTTATCAGTCATAAATTTTAAGACCTTTCTGCCCGCAAAATTTAAAAGTTATACGCAGAATTTACTGCGGGCCGGTAGTGCGTAAAATTATTTTAACATAAATATTATAGCACATTATCCCGGCTTTAACAATATTTTTATATAAATTTGAAAAAAATTATTGTAAGTTTTTAAACTGCAATAAAAACGTAATGTTTTGTTAAAGAACATTAATTCAAAAAAATGTATTTTATAATCAAAAAATGAAAAATGAAAAATTGTGAAGAATTTTTTAGTAAAATCAAAAAACAAACAAAAATTCGGACATAAGCATAAAAACAAAACAGATAAATCGGTTTACATAATATCTTTACAAACTTATTACAAAATATAAAGTTATCCACTTGTGAACATAGTTATCCACATAAAACATGAATTATTAGGCTCAAATAAGTCAAGTTTATCACATATCCACTGAGTTATCCACATAAAAATATGAATTTATGAAAAAAATGTCCACAGAATTAATGTTTACATAATTCGAAAAAAGGAAAGAAATTCACTTTACAGATTATAAAAATATTATGCGCAAAAAAAGTTCACATAAATAAAAATATTTTGCATAGTAAAAAAAATCAATTCAACAAAATTTGATACTTTATTTTTTTTATAGTATATGTTATAATATTTACAACCAACAAGATTAAAATACTGCAATTAACTTATTTTGTGTTATAAAATTTTGCGAAAGGATGATGATTATGAAGCAAAAAAAGAAGTTTGTAAGCTTTGTTGCGGGGTTTTTAACCTGTGCGCTTCTCATGGGAACGGTAAGCTTTGCCGATGAAATTTATCAGACAATACAGGTTATTTCGGGAAAAATGAAAATAAATATTGCTGGCAACCAGGTCGATATCGATAATTTTGTTTATAATGACACAACATATGTTCCGCTCAGACAGATTGCCAATGCTCTCGATATGGTTGTTACATATGATTATGAGCAAAGCAGCGTAAATATCGTAGACCATAAAACATATCAGATAATGAATAAAAATATTGCGTTTTTAGTAAACGGTCAGCCGGTGAGAGTAAATTATTTTACCGAGGTTATGAATTATTATAAAATCAATATGGGTATGGCAAGCGTTGAAGATGAAGATGCCGACGATTTTAAAAATTATGTTTTAAAAGAGGTTATCGGCATGGAGGTTGTGCGCCAGATTGCAGACGATCTTTCAATTAAACTCACAACAACGGAAAGCCGGCTTCTGGACGAAAGAATAGAGCTTTATGAAAATAATATGGGCGGTCATGATGAGTTTGTATCATATCTTTTAAAAAACGGCGTAAGCTTTGAAACGTATTATAAAATGCAGGAGTATTTTGCGCTGCGCTCAAAAGTGCTTGACGTTATGACAGATGAAATCACAACCGACGAGCTTTATAAATATTATCTTGACAATAAAAAGGTGTATTTGTCGGAAAAGGTTACGGCAAAGCAGATATTTATCCGCACGGTCGATGAGGCGGGTATGCCTTATGCCGACAGCGTGGTTTATGAAAAAAAACAGTTTGCAAATGAGATATTGGAAAAAATCAGAAGCGGCGAAGAAACGTTTGACGATATGATGGAAAAGTATTCTCAGGATCCGGGAAAAATGTCCTATCCCGGAGGGTATACCTTCGGCAAAGGCGAGATGATACCTGTGTTTGAAGAAACTGCGTTTGCTCTTGAAAAAGGCCAGGTATCAGACGTTGTCGAAAGCGAAAACGGATTTCATATAATACTTTTGGTCGACCGCTATAAGCTCTACGAACCGTTTGAAAACGTTAAAGAAGATATCTATAATAAGCTCAGAAACGAAAGATATTATATAGAGGTAGAGCCTCAGATTCAAAAGGCATATATAATTTTCAACCAGGAAAAATGGGACAGTATAAGACCGTAACGGAGGTTTAAAATGGTACACATAGGAAACGATTGGGACGAACTTTTAAAAGACGAGTTTGAAAAGCCGTATTATAAAAAACTCAGAGCATTTTTGGCAAATGAATATAAAACAAGGGTTATCTATCCGGATATGTATCACATATTCGAGGCGCTCCGGCTCACAGCGTATAAAGATGTGCGCGTGGTAATTCTGGGACAGGATCCGTATCACGGCGAAGGTCAGGCACATGGGCTTGCGTTTTCCGTTTCGAAAGGAATCGACATACCGCCGTCGCTTGTTAATATATATAAAGAACTTGAAAGCGACTGCGGCTGCTATATTCCCAATAACGGCTATCTTGAAAAATGGGCGCGTCAGGGAGTGCTTTTGTTAAATGCATCGCTTACGGTGCGTCAGGGTATGGCAAATTCGCATCAAAATGCCGGATGGCAGATATTTACCGATGAAATAATATCTCTTTTAAATAAAAGGGATAAAAAAATAGTGTTTCTTTTGTGGGGTGCAAATGCAAGAGCAAAAAAGGCGCTTATAACAAATCCGATCCACAGCGTGCTTGAAGCGCCGCACCCGAGTCCGCTTTCGGCTCACAGAGGTTTTTTCGGCTGCCGCCATTTTTCAAAGGCAAACGAAATCTTAAAAGAAAGCATGCAGGAGCCTGTAGACTGGCAGATAGAAAATATATAAATCATTAAAACAAAAAGGCAAACCTGTTTTTCAAAAACGGTTTGCCTTTTTGAATTTGTATGCATAATTTAATGCATCAAAAATCGCGGCAGAAGTTGCGCGGAAGATAAAAAGCGCGTATCGGTTTTTATGAGGGAGGAAAGGGGGGAGAAAGCGTGTTTTATAAACGTTTTTTTATGCATGATTTATATTAAAACAAGCTGTAAAACAGATAAATTTGTGAGGAGTTTTATTAAAAAGTTTTAAATAAAAATTTAACACTTTTAAAATGAAGAATTTGCGCAAAAAGCATTGACATTTTGCAAAAAAAATTATATATTGTAGGTATTGTATAATTATGCGTATACAAATATACAGCCCATGCGTGAAAGTTTGCGCAGAGAGGTGATATGGAAGGGGATTGATAAATGTCCAATCAGATTATACGTCTTGAAAACGTATCGATGGATTTTGGGGCTACAGAGGTTTTAAAAGACCTTAGCCTTGGTATTGAGCGTCATAAATTTATAACGCTGCTCGGGCCTTCGGGCTGCGGAAAAACAACGACGCTTCGTATTATCGGCGGATTTGAAAAACCAACCGGCGGAAAAGTGTTTTACAACGGAGAAGATATAACGAATATGCCGCCGTATAAAAGAAAGGTGAACACGGTTTTTCAAAAATACGCGCTGTTTCCGCATATGGACGTATATGAAAACGTAGCATTCGGTCTGCGGCTTAAAAAAATGCCTAACAAGGATATAAGCGAAAAAGTGCATTCAATACTTAAGCTTGTGGGTTTGTCGGGCTATGACAAAAGGAGTATAGATGCTCTTTCCGGAGGTCAGCAGCAGAGGGTTGCAATTGCAAGGGCTTTGGTGAACAAACCTGAGGTTTTGCTGCTTGACGAACCGCTCGGTGCGCTTGATTTAAAACTCCGAAAAGAGATGCAGATAGAGCTGAAAAAAATTCAGCAAAAGCTCGGAATAACGTTTATTTACGTTACTCATGACCAGGAAGAAGCGCTTACAATGTCTGATACGATAGTTGTTATGAAAGGCGGAGTCATTCAGCAGCAGGGAACGCCGCAGGATATTTACAACGAACCGCAAAACGCTTTCGTGGCAGATTTTATAGGCGAGTCAAATATTATAAACGGCGTTATGAAAAAAGACGAGCTTGTAAACTTTTTGGGCAAAGACTTTGTCTGTGTGGATAAAGGCTTTGGCAAAGACGAGGCGGTTGACGTTGTTATCCGTCCCGAGGATATTAAAATATTTGCTCAAAACGAAAATAAAACAAAAGAATATGAAAACACGCTTATTTCCGGCGAGGTTGAATCGTGTATATTTAAAGGCGTGCACTATGAAATGGTGGTGGATACGGGCGACTTTAAGTTTTTGGTGCATTCAACTGCGGCAAGCGAGCCGCAAAGCAGCGTTAATATAACGGTAAAGCCTTTCGATATTCATATAATGCACAAGGAGGGCTTTGGCAAATGAAAAAAACTTGGATTGCCTGGCCGTATATGTGCTGGGCGGCAGTGTTTACTTTAGTGCCGATGTTTTTGATTGTGTACTATGGTTTTTCGGTTGTCAATGAAAACGGGGAAATTGTGTTTTCGCTTGCAAACTATAAAGAGTTTTTCCAAAGCGAAATATATATGGCGGCTCTCTGGAGATCGCTTTGGTTTTCCGCTGTGGCAACAATTATCTGCCTTATTATAGGATATCCGGTTGCATATATTCTTGCAAGATCCGATTTTAAAAACAAAAACTTTTTGCTTTCCATTTTGGTTGTTCCGATGTGGATGAATTTGCTTTTAAGAACATATGCATGGATGATGCTTTTAGACAACAACGGCCTTATAAATTCGATTCTTTCTCTTATAGGCGTAGGCAATATAAAAATGCTTTATAACGAACAGGCTATTATTTTCGGTATGGTGTATAACTTTTTGCCGTTTATGATACTGCCCATTCATTCGGTTTTGGTAAAGCTTGATAAGCATGCGATTGAAGCTGCGCAGGATCTCGGTGCAAACAGAAAAGAAGTGTTTAAAAGAGTTATTTTCCCTTTAAGCATACCGGGCGTTGTTTCGGGAATAACCATGGTGTTTATGCCTGCGGTCACAACGTTTGCGATTTCCGATATTTTAAGCGGCAAAAAAATAAGCCTCATGGGAAACCTTATAGAAAATCAGTTTGTGCGCCAGGATAACTGGCATCTGGGCGCTGCAATTTCCATTGTGCTTATTATTATAATACTTGCGTCTATGTTCGTTACATCCAAATACGAAAAAGACGACGAAAGGGGAGGACTGTTTTGACAAGAGCGTTAAAAAAGTTTTATCTCTTTTTGGTGTATGTGTTTATGTATGCGCCGATAGTTGTTATGATGGTGTATTCTTTTAACGATTCAAAGCTGCGCACGTCGCAGTGGAAAGGCTTTACTTTTAGATGGTACAAAGAAATTTTTAACGATTCGCAGATGATAGAAGCCCTTCAGACAACGCTTTACACGGCATTGGTTTCGGCAGTTGTTGCAACAATAATCGGAACGCTTGCGGCAATCGGAATATATAAAATGAAAAAACGCACAAAAAATATTGTTATGAACGTTACGTATCTTCCGGTTTTAAATCCGGATATTGTAACGGGTATATCACTTATGATTCTTTTTGTGTTTTTGAAAATTCCGCTTGGCAAGGTTTCGCTGTTGCTTTCGCATATAAGCTTTAACATACCGTATGTTATTATTTCCGTTTTGCCGAAGCTCACTCAGTTTAATCAAAATATGTATGAGGCGGCGCTCGACCTGGGTTCAAGTCCGTTTAAAGCCTATACAAAAATTGTTTTGCCGGAAATCATGCCCGGTATAATGACGGGATTTTTGTTTGCGATAACGCTTTCGATAGACGACTTTGTCGTAAGCTTTTTCACGGCTGGAGCGGGCGCAACAAATCTTTCAATTTATATTTATTCTGCGGTAAGCAAAAGATACAATCCGTCAATAAGCGCGCTTTCAACGCTTATGTTTATCGTGATATTTGTGCTTTTATCGGCAATTAATTTCAGAACCAAAAAGAAAGAGTCTTAAAATTAAAAAAACGCAAATCAGGAGGAAATGAAATGAAAAAAAGAATTTTGTCAATTGTTTTATGTGTTTGTATGGTTTTAATGTCATGTGCGTTTATGAGCGGCTGCGGCGGCAAAAAGAATGCCAAAGCGGTTATAAAGGTATATAACTGGGGCGAATATATAGCAGACGGCGTGCTTGACCAGTTCTATAAAGAAACCGGTATTTATGTTGAATACGACACATTCGTAGAAAATGAAGCAATGTACACAAAAGTTAAAAATTCCGGCGATGATTCTTATGACGTTGTTGTTCCGTCGGACTATATGGTTAAAAAAATGGCAGACGAAGGCATGCTTCATGAACTTAACTATGACAATATCCCCAATATAGAAAATGTTGATCCTAAATTTACGCAAAACAGAACATATGATAAAGACGGGACATATTCCGTTCCGTATCTTTGGCAGACTGTCGGAATTTTGTATAACAAAGAGCTTACAGAAGGCGTAACCATTGATTCTATGGCAGATATGTTTGACTATGAGCATTTCTCGGGAAAAATCTGCATGCTCGATTCAATACGCGATACAATCGGTATGACGCTTAAAATGCTCGGCTACTCTATGAATGACACCGATCCTGCGCATATAAAAGAGGCAAAAGATAAGCTTTTGGAACAAAAACAGCACCTTTTGGCGCTCGGTACAGACGATTTGCCGGATAAAGTTTGCTCGGGAAGCGCAGCTTTGGCAATGGTTTATTCTGGTGACGGAATTTATACTGCCGAAAATGACAGCAATGTGGAGTTTGTAATTCCAAACGAAGGCTCAAACCTCGCTGTTGACTGCTTTGTTGTTTTAAAAACTTCAAAACACACGGCCGAAGCAGAACAGTTTATAAACTTTATGCTCAGAAGCGATATCGCAAAGAGAAACAGCGAAGAAACAGGATATTCAACAACAAACATTAAAGCGAAAGAATTAATGGATCCCGAAATGCTCGCAGATAAAAGACGTTATCCGGACGAAGCGTTCTTAGATGAAAAGTGCGAAGAATTTATCACTTTGAATAACGATGATTTTAACAGAGCGTGGGACGAAATAAAAGCAGGACTTTAAAATTTGTTTAATTAAAAACGAAGGGCAGTTTAAAAAGTCGGTTGACTTTTTAAACTGCCCTTATCTTTTTTGCGTTCGAAAGTTTTTTTCATCTTGATTTTTTGATTTATACAATATATAGCGTGTGCAGATAAGTTTAAGTTATATGTAGTACTGTGTCATAAATTTTACAAAATAGTTACAAAAAACACTTGATTTTTTCGAAAAAAAGGAGTAAAATATAAACAGTAAAAGAAAATTTTTAAGAAAAACAAATTGAATTAGCTTGAAAACAAAGGATTTTCGCTTAAATAATTTAAAATGCAATTCTTAAAAAAATGTTACAAACAAATTAAATGAGGTGAGAAAATGGCAGGCAGTAAGCCAAAGAGTGAATCTTTTAAAGAGCGCTCTGCGGAAACAAAACGCAGATGCGTTGCTGTTTCCGATGAATATGGTATGGAGAATACGCACCTGGCGGCTTCTTCGGACGGCGAAGCTATGGCATTTAAATTTGGAGCAGTTGTAAGACATGAAAGAAAATCAATATTGGCAGACGCGTCGGAAAATATAGCGGCAGCGGCTGCGGATTTGTGTGCAGGTATCGGCACGCTTGTTAAAAAATCTTCGGATAAAATTAAAGAAGGTTCAAAAACAAAGGTTATAACAAAAGTAAAAGAAAAAAGCGAAAGCGCAGATAAATCCGAAACATTGCAAAAAGAGGATAACAGTCAGGAAAAAAAGGTTTTCGGCGAGGTTTTAAGAAAAAAAGAGAAAACCGGCGAAAATGTGAATGGATCCGAGGTTTTAGACAAAATCCGGGACACGGTTTTAAAGAGCAAAAAAACGATAGGAATAGCGGCTGTGTGCGTTTTGGTTTTGGTTTCGGCATTGTGCATAGGTTCAGGCTTTACTTTTGCATACGAGGCAAATATCGGCGGAAAAACAGTAACGGTGGACAGCCCCGAGAAGCTTGAAAGTATCGTTGGTTCGCTAAATGAACATCTGAGCGCAAGTTTCGGCGAAAAGGCAAAGCTTTTTGATGCAAACAGCATAGCTCTTAAAAAGAAAGTGATAAAAAAAGGCTCGCTCATGCCCGAGGACGAAGTGCGTCAAACGCTTATAAACTCGAGCGATGAGATGTATGATATGTATGTTGTTTATGCAGGCGAAACGGCGCTTTTGGGCGTTGCGAGAGAAGACGAGGCAAACAGCATTATAAATGAATTTAAAAACTGCTACACAGGCGGAGATGATTCGGTTGAAATCACGTTTGATAAAGATATTCATTATGTTTATGAATCTGCGCCGGCAGCGCTTTTAATGAGCGATGTCAATGCGGCAGTTTTAAAGTTAAACGGCGGAGAGAAAAAAGAGAATATGTATGTTGCGGCTCAGGGCGACACTGCATGGAGCATTGCGCAGAAGTTTGAAACAAGCGTTGACGATATTTTAGCTTTAAACAATCTTTCCGAAAACGATATCATAAATATCGGCGACGAGCTGGTTGTTGAGGCGTTTGTTCCGGTTGTAAACGTTACAACCAAGCAAACCGTTACAAAAACAGTTGACATACCTTATGAAACAGAAGTTGTTAAGGATGGCAGCCAGTATAACACATGGAGTGAGATAACGGTTAAGGGCGCAAACGGTAAAAAGGACGTTGAAATGCAAATTGTTAAAGTAAACGGAAATGTCACAGAGGAAAATGAAATCTCAAGCAATGTTACGCTGCAGCCTGTTACGCAGATTAAAACCGTCGGCACAAAAGAACCTCCCAAAGGTGTCGGTACGGGAAGTTTTATAACTCCGGCAAGAGGTTATATTTCTTCAAGATACGGTTCAAGAGGCCGAGGTTTTCACACGGGGCTTGATATAGCCGGTTCATACGGCAGCGCAGTTGTTGCAGCCGATGACGGCAAAGTAATTTTTACGGGGCGTTCCGGCGGATACGGCAATCTTGTTAAAATAGACCATCAGAACGGATATGTCACATATTATGCACATAACAGCAGTTTTGCAGTTAAACCCGGGCAGACCGTAACTAAAGGGCAGACCATTGCTTATATGGGCTCAACAGGCAATTCAACGGGAAATCACTGTCATTTTGAAATATTTAAAAACGGTTCAAGATTAAATCCCGAAAATTATATTTAAAGAAAAATAAAAAAGATCCCGAAATCGCTTCTTAAACGCGGTTTCGGGATCTTTTTATTTTAAATTTACAGCCGGCATTTATTAATACTGCATAGCCTCAGAAAGTTTATCGGCACTGTCCTGATCCTTTAACAGCGACACCAGCTTAAAGCCAAGCTTGTGCGCAGCTCCGGCGCCTTTTGCCGTGATAATGTTTTTGTCTGAAACAACGCTGTCCGGGCAGACTGTGCTGCCGAGAAGATGAGCTTCAAACCCCGGAAAGCATGTTGCCTTTTTGCCGTTTAGTAAGTTAAGCTCGCCCAAAATCATCGGTGCGGCGCAGATTGCGGCAATATATATTCCGTTTTTATCAGCATTTAATATAATATTTTCAAGCGTTTTTGAGTTTTTAAGGTTTGTGGTTCCGGGCATACCGCCGGGAAGAAATAAAAGTTCGGCCTTTTTTTCATCAACTTCGGAAAGAGAAATGTCCGTTTTTATCGGAATTTTGTGTGCTCCGGTTACAATATCTCCCGTTACGCCGACTGTTTTAACCTCAAATCCGGCTCTTTTTAATATATCTACAGGGGTTATTGCCTCTATTTCTTCAAATCCGTCTGCAAAAAATGCATAAATCATAACTAAAATTCCTTTCTTTTGAGTGTATCATACTAATTTTTTTTACTTTCCGACGCAAAATTCCGCAAATATTTTATCCACTATATCTGCACTCACGCTCACGCCCGTGATTTGTCCAAGCTGCTCAAGCGCTTCGGTAACATCTATTGCACACATATCCATCGGCAGCCCGTCGGTCAAGGTTTTTTTTGCGCATATAAGGGCTTGTTTTGCGTTTTGAACCGCAGCTATGTGGCGCGCATTTGAAATCATAACGCTTTTTGTGTTTATCTTGTCTGCCCCGCATATGCTTATTATTTCTTTTTTCAATTCAGAAATACCGTCTTTGTTTAAAGCGCTTATATTTATAATTTTGTCGCCTGAAATATAGCTTTCAACGTCTTTTTTTGCGGTTGCGCTTTCAAGGTCTGACTTGTTTAAAAGAATTATGCGGCGCTTGTCTTTCGTGATTGTTAAAACTTCAATGTCCTCTTTTGAAAGCGGACGGCTCGAATCCAAAACAACCAAAACAATATCGGCGCTGTTTATATAGCCGATGCATCTGTCAACGCCGATTTTTTCAACTTTGTCATCAGTCTTTCGTATGCCTGCGGTGTCGATAAGGCGGATTGCAATTCGGTCAATTGTTATGTTTTCTTCTATAATATCTCTTGTTGTTCCGGCAATATCGGTAACTATTGCTCTCGATGCGCCGGAAAGAGTGTTTAAAACAGACGATTTTCCGACATTGGGGCGTCCCGCCAGAACGCAGCATATTCCTTCTTTTGCAATGCGTCCGTCATGCGCGCCTGAAAGAAGAGTATCGCACTTTTGAGTGCATTCGTCTATAACCTTTGCCGCCGATTCATAGTCAAGCTCGCAAATATCTTCATCGGGATAATCGACCGCTGCGGCAAACTGCGCAAGAGCGTATAACAGCGGCTGGCGGATATCTTCAATCGCATTTGCCAAAGAGCCTTCAAGCTGCGAGAGTGCATTTGAAAGAGATGCGCTGCTGTCCGAGCGTATAACGTCTATAACCGCCTCCGCACGCGACAGATCAATTCTTCCGTTTAAAAACGCACGTTTTGTAAACTCTCCTGCCTCTGCGTGGCGTGCTCCGTTTTGCAAAACAATCAGCAAAACGCGTTTTAAAACGGCAACAGAGCCGTGTGTCGATATTTCAACGGTATCTTCGGCAGTAAACGTTTTCGGTGCGCGCATAAGGCTCAAAAGAACCTCGTCTGCCATTTCGCCGGTTTCGGGGTCGTATATATGTCCGTAGTGTATGGTGTGTGTCGGCATATCGCAAAGCGGCTTTTGTGACGGAGATTTAAAAATGCGGTTGGCAATTTTAATTGCGTCCGGACCGCTCAGCCTTATAACGCCTATTCCGCCCGTGCCTATAGGTGTGGAAATTGCGGCAATTGTGTCTGAATTAGTCATTTAGCATGCATCGCCTTTCTGCCCGAAATTATTATACGGGCGACTAAAAGAAAATGATAAACGGCAAGGTAAAAAAGCCTCGCCGTTTGTAATCTAAAAATTATTTAACTGTTATATTACTTTTTGCGAGTGTCGTTTTTCAGTGCCACAACAACCTTGCGGTTCGGATCCTCGCCAATAGAATATGTCGTTACAGCTTCATGAGACTGCAAAGCCGCATGAAGAACGCGTCTTTCATAGGGGTTCATCGGCTCGAATATATGGCGTCTGCCGGTTTTTGTAACCTTGTCTGCAATGCGCAAAGCTAATGTTTTTAAAGCCTCAAAGCGCTTTTCTCTGTAGTTTTCGGTATCCAGTGTCACTTTAACATATGAACCCTCGCCGCGGTTTACAACAAGGCTTGTAAGATATTGCAAAGAATCGAGAGTTTCTCCTCTTTTGCCTATAATTATGCCCATATCATCGCCGATAAGATTGATTGAAAGCTCGTTTGCTTCGTGCTTTATGTCCAAATCCACTTTAATGCCCATATCGTCAAAGATTTCTTTAAGGAAAGCAGATGCCAGGCTTGACGGAGTTTGCTTTAAAGTAACGCGCACTCTTGCGTCCTTTCCTCCGAAAATGCCAAGGATTGCCTTGCTTCCTTCATCTAAAACTTCAATATCAACCATGTCGCGGCTTGCGCCGAGCTCTTCAAGTGCTGCTAATATAGCATCATCTATGTTTTTTGCTGTCTTTTCTGTTTGATTTAATTGTGTTGACGACACTTGTCTCGTCCTCCTTCGATTTAAAGTATTTAACTGTAAAGTACTGCTGAACAATCTGGAACACGTTTGATATGATCCAGTATACGCCTATACCTGCGGCAAACATAAATGTGAAAAATACCGACATTAAAGGCATCATCATATTCATTGTTTTTCCCATGTTCGGCTGATCGGCACCGTTTGTCTCGGTTGCCTGCTGCATTTGCTGCTGCTGAGGATTAAGTTTTGTTATAAGCCATGATGTAAGACCTGCGATAATCGGAATTAAAATCAAAAGCAATACCGACCATTCGATGTTTCCGCCCGTAAACAGTGCATTTAGCGCTTCGCTCGGGTTACGCGACAAGTCAAGTCCCAAAAAGTCAAAATTTATGCTCCAGTTTGAAATGTTAAGCGATGAAAACAAATCGTTTTGAGCAATACGGCTTACCGAAATTTCCGGAAAACTTGAGTTTAATCCTTTTACGATTGAATCGTTAAAGGCGCTGTTGCCTGCATTTGCAGCAACGATTTCTTTAATTTTATCAAAAATACCGTCGCGGTAAATATTGTCGTGACAAATAAATTTAATAGGAGCCTGAATTGCGCGGTACAGTCCCAAAATTATCGGAAACTGTATCAAAAGGGGCAAACAGCCTGCCGTCGGACTTGCGTCGTTTGCCTTATAAAGCTCCATCATTTCCTGATTGAGTTTTTGCTTATCGTTGGCATATTTTCTTTGAAGTTCGCTGATAAGCGGAGCGAGTTTTTGCGATTTTGCCATGGATTTTTGCGATTTTAAGTTCAGCGGAAGTATTATAAGCTTAACAAAAATCGTAAAAAGAATAATGGCAACGCCGTAGTTTTGAACGTAGCTGTAAATAAAATGGAGAATATATCCCAGATATTTTGCGATAAAGTCTATCATGCGCAAGAATTCCTTTCGTTATAAGTAGATGCTATTTTACCGGATCGTAGCCGCCCTTTGAAAAGGGGTTACAGCGCAAAATGCGCCAAACCGACATAAGTCCGCCCTTTAAGACGCCGTGTTTTTCAATGGCTTCGATGGAATACTGCGAGCAAGTCGGGTAAAATTTGCAAGTTGATTTTCCCTTAAGCGGCGAAATGAATTTTTGATACATGCGAATAAAAAATATAAAGAGTTTTTTCATAACGTTAACCTCTGTGAATTTTTTATTACAAAAGAAGCTGCAAATATTAAAAATGCAATTTCTCATTATCTAAAAAAGTGCATCTTACCCCATAGCAGGGGAGCCGTTTTGTGCGTTGGTACGCTCTTTTATAATGCCGCTCTTTTTTAAAAGAAAATTCATGTCGCGGCTGATTTGCTCATAAGATAAGCCAACCATGCGGCTTCTGGCAACAAAAACAATATAGTATCCGCTGCCTGTGTTTTCTTCTTTTAACCGGTAGCTTTCTTTTATAAGACGCCTGCAACGGTTTCTTATATGTGCCTTGCCGAGCTTTTTTGTTACCGTTATACCAAGTATGTTACATGCAATATCAGCTCTTTTGTAGTACATAACAAGATATGCCCCGTGCACACAATTGCCCTTTGAATACAGACGTTTGAAATCCCGATTGTATTTCATTGAATATGTTTTTTTCAAAAAACCACCGCCAAAGAATAATTGTGTAAAAAGCGTCTGCTAAAAGAAAAGACCACAGAGTGGCCTTTTATGCTGACAATTTTTTTCTACCTTTAAGTCTTCTCCTAGCCAGAACTTTTCTGCCGTTAGCAGTTCTCATTCTTTTTCTGAAACCGTGAACCTTGCTTCTCTGTCTCTTTTTGGGTTGGTATGTTCTAAGCATTAATAAACACCTCCTGTAAATAAGAATTGTATGGTAAAGCGCAAAGCGCCTCCATTTCCAACTTAATTCGAAAAGTTTCGAAACAATGCTTTTTCAAAAAAATAAAAATGAAAAAGCGCACTCTTTTTGAGAGTACGCTAAACATTATATATGTTTTTTTCAGATTTGTCAAGCTTTTTTTTCGCTTTAGTCTCATAATTTATTAAAAAAATCTCAAGTTATGGATTTATACGTCATTTTGCAACAAAGATAAGTCTTTCGCTTTTGTCTGACGGCACGGATTTTTCATAGTCTGCAAAGCACTGTATGTCGGAAAATCCGGCTTGCCTTAAAAGAGACTCAATTTCTTCTTTTTTGTAAGCTTTTTCGCTGTGCTGCTCGTCAAAACGGCGGTACGTTTTGCCTTCACGCACAAAAAATGTTAAATAAAAGTCGCATATATCTGTTTTTTTGCAGTATTCGTTTTCCCAAACATAAAATATATCGCCGTCATCATATGTAAATGTATTGTTTGCAATTACACGGCTTAATTTGTAGTAAGAATTCAAATCAAAAATAAACGGCATGTTGGGGTTTAAATAATTTTTTGCAAGACAAAACACATGCAAAAGATCATTTGCGTCTGTTATATAGTTTAAAGAATCTGTCATGCAGCATATGGCATCTACCGTGCCGTAAAGCTCAAATTCGCGCATATCCTGACACAGATACAGTATGTCGGGATTTTTTTGCTTTGCAACATCCAGCATCTCACATGAAAGATCAACGCCTATCATATCATAGCCGAAGCTTTTTAAAATATCGGTCAGGTTTCCGGTTCCGCATGCAAGGTCTAATATAATATTATCCTTTTTGCCGCATAAAAGAACCTGATCGTTTATAAAGCCTGCAATTTTTTTATAGTCTATATCAGGTTTTATAAGTTTGTCATAATAGCTTGCAAATTTTGTGTAGCTGTTATTCATGTAAAGTTTCACAGCCTTTCCTGCTGTATAAAAAGTTTTTGTAAAAACACATAACGGTGTTTAAAGCTTATTGTGTTTTTTTACAGGTAATTGCTTTTTTAATGTAATAAAAATTATTTGGCAATGCGGTCTAATGCAATGTTGTAGCCGCCGTCGCCGTAGTTTATGCAGCGCGCAACTCTGCTGATTGTGGCAGAAGATGCCCCGGTTTTTGCCGCAATATCGGAATATACCATGTTTTGACGAAGCATTTTTGCAACGCTTATCCGCTGTGAAAGCGTGTTTAATTCGCTTACGGTGCATAAATCATCAAAAAAAAGTTCACATTCTTTAACGGTTTTGAGCGATAGTATGCTTTCGAAAAGTTCTTTTGTATCCTGTCTTTTTCCTTTTGAGTTCACTTTTTATTCCTTCTTTACTTGTTAATTATGTTGAAACTTCATTCGATAATATAATAACACTTTAAAGCGTGAAAGTAAAGAGGTTTTAAAAATATTTTTATTAAAACCATATTTAGTGCAAAATTTTTAAACATGTACAAAATATCCGATTGATAAAAAATTAAAACAAATTTGCAAAAAAATACTTGACAAACAAAAGATAAATGTGTACAATATAGATATAAAAGTAATATGTGCGGACAGTTATGCATTATGTATTACTAAGTATTAAAAGATTGCAGTGCGTCTTTTTGAAAGGTTGTGTAGCGTTATGAAAAAATATGAACATCCGTCAATTGAAGTTGTTGTATTTGACGACGACATTATGGCAGGAATCGGTATTAGCGCGGCTGACGATGTTGTTACGGATATCGTTGGTACGGAAGACGGCGGAGAATATTAACAGGTATTTTTGATATAAAAGTTTGAGAGGATGGTTTTTATGAAAAAGTATGAAACTCCTACAGTGGAAATAGTTATTTTTAATGAAGACATCATGGCAGGCGTGCCGATCAGCGGAATAGAAGAAGACGAGGTTTGATACCTCATATCAAGCAAAAAATATTTTATAAAAAGTTCCGAAAAGCGGATACGAATATGTTTGTCCGCTTTTTTGTGCTGTATAAAACAGTTTAAATATGTGCCCGTAGCTCAGCTGGATAGAGTGACAGACTCCGACTCTGTAGGTCGTGCGTTCGAATCGCATCGGGCATACCAAAAAATCGACAAGCACTAACCGTACTTGTCGATTTATTACTTATTACTGAAACTATTCACTCTTCGCTTGAATTTTATGTGCCGATTTTTTGGAAAGTAAAGATCAGCAGTGAAAAATGAACAGGAGAGGCACAAACCCGCAAAAGCGAATTTGAAATTTAAAAAATATATTGTCAGTCCCGCTGCTTAGGCATTAGAGATTTAAATTTCCAATGCCTGAGGTGGGATTTTTTTTTATGCCTGTGCATATAAATTATTATATTTACAAAAAAGAGGTGAAACGCTGTGACGCTTGATGAGCTTAAACCGAATCAAAGCGCATACATAAAACGGATTTGCCTTAGCGGACGTATCAGACAAAGGCTTTTGGATTTGGGGATTGTTTCGGGAACGCCGGTCACCTTTGTGCGAAGTGCACCGATGGGAGATCCGATAGACATATATTTTCGGGGATTTGAACTCACGCTCCGCCGCGAAAGCGCAAAAAACATAGAAATTGAAAGGATAAACGGAAATGAGTCTTGAATTTGCACTTGTCGGAAATCAAAACTGCGGAAAAACAACCCTTTTTAACCGGCTTACAAAAAATAACCGGCGCGTTGGAAATTTTCCGGGCGTGACCGTGGAAAAAGCCGAGGGGGAAGTGTTTAACAAAAGGGATATACATGTTGTTGATTTGCCGGGAATATATTCTCTTTGTGCATACACGGACGAAGAAAAAGTAAGCATTGACTATATTTTAAATGAAAAACCGGATCTTATAATAAATGTTGTCGACGCTTCAAACATAGAAAGAAATCTGTATTTAACGCTGTCTCTTTTGCAGCTTGAAATGCCTGTGATAATTGTTCTTTCAATGGTAGATGAGCTTATAAAAAGCGGAGCCGTGCCGGATGTTTTAAAGCTGTCGCAAATGCTTGGCGTTACTGTTGTTTACGGCGATATCTATGGCATAATAGACGAGTGCGTAAAGAGCGCGAAAAAAGGCTTTGTCGCTGACGGAAACGGGATTAGTAAAAGCGAAGCTGACCTTGCGGTTTGCGCCGCAGCCGATATAATAAAAGAAAACGCAGAACAATGCAAAATTTCAAAAATATTTGTGGCAAAGCGGCTGCTTTCAGATGATGAGGATATAATAGAAAAACTCGGTTTAAGCAAAGAACAATTAAAAATCACTGAAAAAATAAAAAACAGTTTTTTAAAAGACGGCAAAAATGAGTTTGACGCAGCAGCCGCAAAAGCAGATTATGAAACTGCAAAAAAAATAAGCGATGAATGCATAAAAAACAAACCGTATATCACAAAACGGCGGCGACGCAGTCTTTTTGCAGATAAAATACTCACGAATAAATTTTTTGCAGTACCGATTTTTTTTGCGGTAATGCTTTTTGTATTTTATTTAACGTTTGCTTCAGTAGGTGAGGTGCTTTCGCAGTGCTTTGATGCGGCGATCGAATACATAATAGCAAAAATTCAGTATGTTTTAATGGCGTTTAACACCTCAAAATGGCTGACAAAGCTGGTTATCGAAGGCATTTGTACGGGGATTGGAAGCGTGGTTTCGTTTATGCCGTCCGTGCTGATTATGTTTTTGTGCCTTTCAGTTTTGGAAGACTGCGGATATATGGCGCGCATCGTTTTTATATTTGATAAAGCATTCAGAAAAATCGGGATTTCCGGAAGAAGCATGGCATCGCTTCTGCTGGGATTCGGATGCAGTGTGCCGGCAATAATGAGCACGCGCACGCTTTTTGAAAAGAAAGAAAAATTTATGACAATAATGCTTGTTCCGTTCATGTCGTGCGGAGCAAAGGTGCCTGTGTATTTAGTTTTTGTACATGCTTTTTTTCCGGACAGCAGCGTTTTGGTTATGGCTTTGATTTATATATCTGCACTGATGTTTGCGCTTGTTTCTGCGTGTATACTTAAAAAAAGCGTTTTTAAAGGAGAAAGCGGCGGATATATTATGGAGCTTCCGCCTTACCGCATACCGCGCGTAAAAAACGTTATCTTAAATATGCGCGACCGTGCAAAGGATTTCTTTTGCCGAACATTTGCCGTTATATTTTTATCGTCAGTTATTATATGGGCGCTGCAAAGCCTTGATATGAATTTTGATTTTGCAAAAGACATCTCAGACAGCCTTCTTTCGCATATTGCAAAATTTGTTTCACCGATATTTATTCCGCTCGGCTTCGGAAACATGCAGGCAGCGTCTGCGCTCATAAGCGGAGTTTTTGCAAAGGAAACCGTTATAAGCACGCTTGCCGTAGCGTCAAAAACAGATGTGCAAAGCGCAGTTTGCAAAATTTTTGCGGGCGATACGGCGGCAGCCGCCGCATTTTTAACGTTTGTTTTATTGTACATGCCGTGCGTTGCAAGCATAGCGGCAATGCGGCGTGAAATGGGAAAAACGGCTTATGCGCTGTGCGCGGTATTTTATCAAACGTGTTTTGCATATGTGTGTGCGCTGGCGGTGCGGTGTTTGATAAAATTTGTTATATGATTTTTATTTCGCTCCATGCTTTTATAAGCCTTTCCAAAGACCATGCGGCGTTTGCCGGCGAGGTCGACGGAAGACAAACGGCGCTTTTGCCGATTTGGTTTTTTATATATTTATTATAGTATTTATCGGCTGTTTTTCCGTTTGTAAATATCTTTTTTATATCTGCTGTTTTTAATATCGGCGATATATCGTTTGCAACAACGTTTTTTATCGACGAATCGGAGCTTGCGCTTATTTCGCAGCTGTGTATAACGTCCCAGAGCGCAATGCCGCATTCATGCAAAAAAATCTTTTTTTCGTGCACAGTCTCAGGGGCTGACTTTTTAAAAACAGCGGCTGTAACTTTCCAAAACCTGTTTTGCGCATGTGCGTAAAAAAATTCGTCTTCGCGGGATTTAACGGAGGGAAAGCTGCCTAATATAAGTATTTTTGAGTTTTCGTCATACACGGGACTGATAGGATGAATAACCATGTTTATTTCCTCTTTTTTATATTTTAATGTGATTTTAGCATAAAAACGAAATTTTTGCAAGCTTTGTGCCAAACGCAAATATTATGCTTGTTTTTTTTTAGAAAACATAGTATAATGTGTATAACAAACTAAAAAACATAAAGATGAGGGATATAAAATGTCGGATTGTATTAATATTTTAGGCGTTAATATATCAACGCTTACAATGCAGCAAACAGTTAAAAAAGCTCTTTCATTTTTGGAAGATGATAAAAATCATGTTGTGTTTACGCCTAATTCGGAAATAATTTACGAAGCATATAAAAATAAAGACTTTGCGGACATATTAAATTCGTCGGATATAAACACGGCGGACGGCATAGGGGTTGTGTATGCTTCAAAAATACTAAAACAGCCGCTGGCAGAAAGGGTTGCGGGGTTTGATTTTTTAAATGAGCTTATAAAAGCGGCGGCGCCGCTTAATAAAAAAGTGTTTTTGTTTGGCTCAAAGCCGGGCGTGGCGCAAAAGGCAGGAGAAACGCTTGAGAAAAAGTATCCCGGAATTGTTATATGCGGAATGCGAAACGGATATTTTAAAGAAGAAGAAAGCGTGCAGATTGCAAATCAGATAAAAGAATCCGGCGCCGATATCGTGCTTGTTTGTCTCGGTGCGCCGAAACAGGAAAAGTGGATATATAAATATAAAGACATGGTCGGAGCAAAAATAATTATGGGCGCCGGCGGCAGTCTGGACGTTTTGGCGGGAACGGTTGAGCGTGCGCCTGAAAAATGGCAGAAGTTGGGACTTGAATGGGCATACAGACTAAAAAAAGAACCGAAACGGATAATGCGCATGACGGCGCTTCCCAAATTTGGCTTTACGGTGCTTTTCAAGGGCAGAAAATATATTAAAAAATAAAATCTTGCTTCAAACGAAAAAGGAAAGGAATAATTAACATGGGCAGACTCTTTGTTATTGAAGGGGTGGACGGCTCGGGAAAGGCAACTCAGAGCGAAAGGCTTTATACAAGGCTTAAAAACGAAAATTTATCGCCTTTAAAACTCACTTTCCCAGACTATGAAAGCACATCGTCCGACATTGTGAAAAAATATCTTGCCGGCGAATTCGGAAAAAAAGCAAGCGATGTTGCGCCGAAAACCGCGTCAACGTTTTTTGCAATCGACAGATATGTGTCATATAAAACAAAGTGGGAAAAATTTTATAAAGACAACGGGATTATTATTGCCGACAGATACACAACCTCAAACATGATTCATCAGGCGTCTAAAATAGATGATGAAAGCAAAAAAGAGGAGTTTTTAAACTGGCTGGAGGATTTTGAATATAATATATATTCATTGCCGAGGCCGGATGTTACAATTTTTTTGGATGTTCCCGTTCAAATCGGATACGAAATAAGCAAAAACCGAAAAAATAAAATAAACGGCAGCGAAACTCTCGATATACATGAAAGCGACAGAGAGTATATAAACAAAAGCTATGAAAATTCAAAGTTTATAGCAAAAAAATACGGCTGGGAAACAATTTGCTGCGTTAAAGATGAAAAAATGCGCACGATTGAGGATATTCATGAGCAGATATATGAAATTATAAAAAAATATTTATAAAATAATGCATAAAAACGGCGGGAGAAAAGCAATTTTGTTTTTCTCCCGCCGTTTTTTATTTTAACTAAAGCCATTTTTTAAAGCCACTTTTTGCGTTTGAAAAACCATATCAGAAATATTACAAGCGCAATACTTACAAATATTATGCAGCCGTAGCCGTAGTGCCATTTTAGCTCCGGCATGTTTGTAAAATTCATACCGTACCACCCGGCTATAAGCGACAGCGGCAAAAATATAACGGTTACAACAGTGAAAAGCTGCATTAAATCGTTTTGACGTATTGCAAGCTGCGACTGATACGCTTCGCGCAGCTGACTGATTATTTCCTGAAGGTTTACAACAGTGTTTAAATATCGTTCGCTGCGGCTTTTCAGCGCCGAAAAACGCCTTACATATGCAGGAGAGACAATGCGGTTTTCGTTTTCACAAAGCTCGTCAAAAATCGACGAAAGCTGACTGTAATAGCGTTTTAGCCTTAAAAGTTCCTTTCTGCGGTTTATCATCTGTTTTGTGTCTAAATTATTTGCGTTTGATAATATAAAATCTTCCTCATCGGAAAGAGTTTGCTCAAAGTTTTGCAAAAAATTTATATCACCTTTTAAAATGCGGGCAAAAAACAAATATAAAATGTGCGCCGGAGAGGAAAGCGGCTGCAAATTCAGCTCGTTTAACGTTTTTGTCACTTTACTTTCCATGAAATCGTTTTCGCAAAAGAAAAACAAACCGATTTTATCAAAATATATCATAAGCTTTGCAGTGTCTCGCTTGTCGCTTTTTACATCGTAAAAATCAAATGCAAGAAGGTCAAAATCATCAAAACATTCAAAGCCCTCTGTCTGACATTCCTGTATGTAGTCAAATGCTTTTTTGTCCATAAGCGGCGCAGCGTCGCTTATATTTTCAAATTTAAAAATTTTATACATAATCTTTTCCTCCAGTGTCGGAATTTTGAATAAACAAATCTTCACAGCCAAGCTTTAAAAGCGCGCATGCCAGCGAAAAGAGATAACAAAAATGCATGTCGGCGTTGTCGGTTTCTATATCAAAATCGTTTTTGGCTTTTTGGATGCGGTAAAGCACGGTGTTTGAATGAGTAAACATTTTTTGCGACGTTTTTTTAAGCGAACGGCTGCATATAAAATAGTTATACAAAGTCAGGCAAAATTCGCTTTTATTTTTAAGATCGTATTTAAAAAGACTGTTTATTTTGCTGTCTATCGGGAAATCTTTTTGCTTGTAAAGCTTTGCAAGCAAAAGATAATCTCTTTCAAACGCAACGAAGCAGTCCCTTTTTAAAAAAGAGTCTGTGTTAAAAATATCGGATATTAACTTGTAGTGAATATACATATCAAAAAGCGCGCCGAGACGTTTTGAAACAATAATTTTTAACTTAAACTCGTTTGCAAGCAAATTAAGATTATATATGTCACTGTCCTCATGAATAAATAAAATAATTTGGTTTCTGTATAAAAACGGGTGCGCGCCGTGAAAATACAGATTTATTTTATCTTTCACAAATCCGGAGGAGCTGTCGTGCTCAATACTTTTGCAAAAGTCAATAACAGCAAAACGGCTCGGCGAAAAATGCGAAAGGTATGTTCCGCCGACCTGAATATCAAAAATATTTTTGTCGGAAAACTTGCCACCGAGTAAGTCTTCCAAAATCTCCTGGGATGTGCTGTTGGCACTGTCACAGCAGTGAAGCTCAAGATAAAGCTGTTTTGCCAAAAGCGATTCGCAAAACAAAAAATCTTCGGATTTCGGGATTGCATCTTCGGCGCTTTTAAAAATATATAATATATATCCCAAAAGAACGCCGCCGCTTGAAAGGCTTGCAACATATAAGTTGTTTTCACCCATGCAAATCCAAAAATGATTTTTGTTTTCGTTTAATTTTTCGGCAATCTGCGTACATGCCGAAAACGAAAGCTCGCTGTGGCGCACGGCGGTTTTATAGGCAGCGTCTGCATAGTTTAAATACGAATATGAGCAAACAATGTGAAAGGCACAGTCTGTTATAATAATCGGACACAAAAACTCCTCGCCGACGCTCTTTGCAAGCTCGTTTAGTGAGTTGTCGCAAAAAAACGACGACAGAATCTTATCTTTGTTCATAGCGCACCTCCGATTTGTGCTGCGGGCACAAATAAATTTGATTAAATTATACTCTTATAACGTTGATTTGTCAAGAAAAATGAGTATAATAATAATTGTAAAAAGGAAATGAAGAAAATAAAGAATAAGAAGATAAAAAACGGAGATGATACCAATGGAAATAAAGAAGAATATAAAAAGCGGTAAAAAGAAAAATGCATAACCAAAAGTGGAGGTGTTATTATGTTTGAACTCAGCAGAAGAAATAATAATAAAGCTTTATATAATCCTTTTAAAGAAATGGACGAATTTGAAAAACGGTTTTTTGCAGAGCCGTTCGGATTTTTCACAAACGGCATGTTAGATGAATTTAAAACCGACATTAAAGACGAAGGCGACCGCTTTGAACTTGAAGCCGATTTGCCCGGCTTTGATAAAAAAGATATTCACCTAGATATTGACGGCGACTGTCTTAAAATCAGTGCCGAACGTCATTCGGAGCATGAAGAAAAAGACAAGAAAGGCAAATATGTAAGGTGTGAGCGTTCCTATGGCTCATATGCAAGAGAGTTTGACTTGTCAAACGTTAAGGCAGATGAAATAAAAGCCAAATACGAAAACGGCGTGCTTAAGCTTACATTGCCGAAAAAGCAGCAGATAATATCTGCGCCGAAACATCTTGAAATTGAATAAATATAAGATATACTCTAAAGCACATTTGCTTTAGGGTATATTTTTTTGTCTGTATATTTTTTCTTGTAAAAACGCTTTATATATGGTATACTTTAAATATAAAATTATTAAGGAAGATTATTATGACAAAGATCAGAAAAAATAAAGCACTTACCATACTTGAATTTGATAAAATTCTTGACATTTTAGCGGAGTTTACATCAAACGACGCCGTTAAAGAAAAAATATATAACCTTACCCCCTCAAAAGATAAAGATGAGGCAGAGGCGCTTCAAAGCGAAACAACTCAGGCGCAGACCTATATTTTAAAATACGGTTCATGTCCGAATCTTGCGGTGCCGCCGGTTATAAACAGCGTAAGGCGCTGCGAAGTAGGCGGAGTGCTTTCAATGCGCGAGCTTTTAAACATTGCCTCTGTGCTCTACACTGCGCGAAACGCAAAAAAATATCTTGAAAACGCAAAACAAGACGAAAGCGGAACACTTTTTTTAATTGCCTCAAGCCTTACGGACGTAAAAATGCTTGAACAGCAGATAAAAATGTGTATCATATCTGAAGAAGAGGTTGCCGACGGGGCAAGCGGCGAGCTTTTGTCGATACGAAGAAAAATGAGCAGTTTAAAAGACAAAATAAAAGATATTTTAGACAGCTATATCCATTCTTCAAAATATATAAAATATCTTCAGGAGCCTATCGTTACAATGCGTTCGGACAGATACGTGATACCGGTTAAAAGCGAAAACCGAAACGAAATATCGGGCGTTGTGCATGATACATCTTCAACCGGGGCAACCGTGTTTATAGAGCCGATGAGCGTTGTGAACGCAAATAATGAAATCCGCGATTTAAAAGGCAAGGAACAGGCGGAAATTGAAAGAATTCTGGCGCAGCTTTCATCTCAGGTCAGCGAATATAAATCAGAAATTGAAACCAACTATTATCAGCTTTGCGAGTTGGACTTTATTTTCTGCAAGGCAAAGCTTTCTTTAAAATACAATGCCACAGAGGCAAAAATCAACGACAGCGGAGAAATTTATTTAAAAAAGGCGCGCCATCCTTTAATAGATTCAAAAAACGTTGTTGCAAACGACATATACCTTGGCGGCGATTTTGACACGCTTGTTATAACCGGTCCGAACACGGGCGGAAAAACCGTCACGCTAAAGACAATAGGTTTGTTTTGCATTATGGCGGCTGCCGGACTTCATATACCGGCTTTGGACAATTCAAAGGTGAGCGTGTTTAACAAGATATGGGCTGATATCGGCGACGAACAAAGTATTGAGCAGAGCCTTTCAACCTTTTCGTCACACATGAAAAACATCGTAAACATCGTAAATCATATAGATTCAAAATCGCTTGCGCTTTTTGACGAGCTTGGCGCCGGAACCGATCCGACAGAGGGAGCGGCTCTTGCCGTTTCCGTGCTTGAATATCTAAGGCTTTACGGGGCAAAGTGCGCCGCAACAACGCACTACAGCGAGCTTAAAACCTTTGCGCTCACAACGCCGGGAGTGTGCAATGCGTCGTGTGAATTTGATATAAAAACCCTTAACCCGACATATAAGCTTTTAATCGGAGTGCCGGGCAAATCGAATGCGTTTGCGATATCTGCAAAGCTCGGATTAAATAAAACTATTATTGAAAGCGCAAAATCAATGATGACTAAAGACAATCTGCGCTTTGAGGATTTGATAAGCAGCATAGAGGAAAAGCGCCGCCTTGCTGAAAAGGAGGCACAAACCGCACAGGCACTGCGAAGCGAAATTGCAAAACTAAACGAAGAAGCTAAAAACCAAAAGGAAAAGCTTGAAAAAAGCCGCGAAAAAATCCTTGACGAAGCGCGCCGCGAGGCAAAAAGAATTGTTGCCGGCGCAAAAGACGAATGTTCAAAAATAGTGCGCGAGGCAAACAAGCTTCAGAAAAGCGGGATAAACGCAAAGCAGATTGAAAAAATAAAAAGCGGATTAAAAAAGAAAGAAAACGAGATTGATGAGTCGTTTTCCGATGTTTTGCGCCCCAAGGTTCAAAGCCATGCGCCGAAAACAGTAAAAGAGGGCGACAGTGTGGAGGTTTTAAGCCTTTCGCAGATTGCAACAGTGCTTTCGCCGCCCGACAAAGACAAAAACGTTTATGTACAGGCAGGACCTTTGAAAATCAGCGTTAAGCTCGACGGTCTGCGTCTTGTGACGCAAAATGCGCCGCAGACAAAGAAAACAAAAACCGATTATGCCGCAATGGCTAAAACATATGTTTCAAAAAAAGCAAATATTAAATCCGAAATAGACCTCAGGGGAATGACGCTGGAGGAGGCGCTTCTGGAAACCGACCAGTTTATTTCCGACGCTTATGTTGCGGGACTGACGCAGATAAGTATTATTCATGGCAAGGGAACAGGCGTTTTAAGAGCCGGAATATCGGATATGCTGAAACGCCATAAGCTTGTAAAAAGCTACAGGCTCGGAAAATACGGCGAAGGAGAAACAGGTGTTACCATAGCGGAATTAAAATAATCACAATATTTTTGCAAAATGTTGACTTTTTTGTTAATAACAGATATAATATTGTTAAATGAAAAGTGCGGAGGGAAAACATGAGCAAAATAATAAGTGATTTATACGGGTGCGACTTTGTTATAGATTTGGGCGAAAAAAGAAAAAAGATAAAGCTTTTGCAGCTTACCGATATGCAGGTTATTGACTCATCGCAAAGAAGAACGCCGGAGCGGCTGCGACCGGACGAGATAAAAGCGTGGGCGCCGGAAAATTTTGATGCGCTTTGCGGCAATCATATCCGTTCGCTTGTATCGCAAACGAAGCCTGATTTAATATTTATCACGGGAGATATTGTGTATGGTTCGTTTGATGATAAGGGCAGCACTTTAAAGTGGTTTTGCAAGTTTATGGACTCGCTTGAAATTCCGTGGGCGCCGGTGTTCGGCAATCACGACAACGAATCAAAAATGGGGGTTGCATGGCAGTGTGAGCAGTTTGAAAAAAGCAAATACTGCGTGTTTAAAAGAGGAGAAGTGTCCGGCAACGGCAACTACACGGTCGGAATTTTATCAGAGGGAAAGCTTGTGCGCGCACTGCACATGACAGACTCAAACGGCTGCGCAGCAGGCGATGATAAAGACGTTATAAAGGCTGAAATAATATGTCATGACCAAATAGAGCTTATAAAGAAAAAAACGCAGCTTATACAAAGCAAGTGCAATGCGAAAATCCCGGCATTTCTTGCTTTTCATATACCTACAAAGGAATTTGAGGAAGCGGAAAAGCATAACGGATACATAACAGACAGCCGAAAGTTTTACACAATCGGCGTGGATGTCGGGCAAAAAAACGGCGATTTCGGGTTTAAACTTGAAGATTATGAGAGCATAAAAACTCCCGCTGATTTTATCGATACTTTAAAAGAGTGCAATATTGACGGGGTTTTTACAGGTCATTGCCATAATATATGCACGTGTATTGAATACGAAAATATTCGCTGGGTTTTCGGGCTTAAAACCGGTCAGTACGATTATCACATACCGGGGCAAATCGGGGCAACGCTTGTCACGCTTGACGGCAAAGACTTTGATGTTTTGCATGTGCCGTCGCTTGTGGCATATGGACCGTTTCCCGGAAAAGCAAAAATGTTTAATAATTTCTTTACATAGAATAAAAAAATACGGCGGTGCAGCAGCATTGCCGTATTTTTACATGGTTTTCCAATAATAAAAATGATTGACAATCGAGAAAATATATGTTATACTGAAGATACAAAATATCAAAAGGAGGCGATTTTTGAAATAAAATAAATAAAAACAGCAAAAACTCAGTAATTTTTCCATGGCACACGATTGTAAGGTTGAGGGGGTAGAAGAAATTTGCCGCAAAAGCATTATACCTAAAAGCGTGCAGATGCTTCTTGAAGCCGAAAGGCGAAAGGATGGTATGTTTATGAAAAGGTTATTAAGTGTTTTACTAAGTATTATGTTAGTGTTTTCCGCATTTGGCGGTGCGTTTGCAAATGACGCTGCCGCTTTAGAAAGTGCGGAATTTTTTAATTTTCAAGAAGAAAATGAAAATTATGCGCCGGCAGACGAAATTCTGCCAAATGATGATTTGGACGGCAGCAGTGAAACAGAAAGAGAGATTTTAACTTCACAAAGCGTGAAACCGGTGGCAGAAGATGATGAGGGCATTAATCTGCCGGGAAACGAAAAAGGCTATGGTGCGTCTAATCTGCCAGAGCTGCCCAATCTGCCGACTGAGCAGGAAACAGACAGCGGCGGTTTAAACAACGAGGGGCAAAACCGCCCGAACAGCGGCAGCTATCTTACATATGAACAAATGCTTGAAAAAGTGCGTTCAAATGCACGAAGCGAAGAGGAATACGAAAAAATTATAAATGCGCAATACATTGAGCCTGTGTATGACGATTTTGACGAAGAACAGCTTGAAAGAGCAAGAGAAAAAATTTTAAACATTAAAAACAGAGAGGTTGAAACGGAAAACGCGCTTAATTATGAAAGCGGCGCGGCTGCGATTGCAGAATTAAACGGCAGACCGGATTTGAAGATGCCGTCACTGTCGCCGAGAAAAGCGGCAAAATTTCCGAAAAGCCTTGAAGAAATTGATTTTTCACTGCCGGGCATAACTCCGGGCGCCGAAACACAGTCAAGCGGAACACAGGAGGAAATTGACATTGCGCCCGAACAGTACGAAAGCGTATACAATGTGTTTAACAACGGCAATGAGGCTGTTGACGTACAGAGCGGAAATTTAAGCTATATTTATCCTGTTGTTTCGCTTCCGGGAAAAGACGGATTTGATTTAAATATTAATTTGGTTTATCATTCCGAAGATTCGCTGATGCGCGACTATAATGTTTCGCGAAATTGGAGTGTGGATTTGCCACAGGTGAGCTATGTTGGCAATTATCAAACAATAAGACTGCGTGACGGGAGAGTTATAAAGGAAAGTAACGGTGTTTTCTATAATAAATACACAGATGATGTTACAATTACATGGTCAACAGGTGCTGAAAAAACTGCAACTGTTGAGTATAAAGACGGATCAAAGGACTATTTTGACAAAGACGGAAGCATAGAACGCTCGGAAGATCCGTACGGAAATCAGATAACATATTCATATACGCGTCCAAACAGTATTGATAAATTTATTTATTCAATAACAGATACATACGGAAGAAAAATTGAATTTAACTTTGAGACACAGAGCAAATTAAAAATTTATTGCGGCGATACGGTTTATGCTGTAGCAGATGTACATGCTGGCGGTCCTATTTCAAAAATAGGTACAAAACGAAATGCTGCGGGAGAGATAGAATGTGCAACCGAATTTACATATCAAAACGATTATCATGACATAGGTGTGGATGGTGGCGCTCGCGAACTTTTAACAAAAATTAAATATTATACCGGCGGCGTTACAAAGTTTGAGTATGAAGCTTATAACAAAAACACATATATTGAACGTTGGTCATATGGAAGAGATTTATTTTCGGGGGAATATGGTTACACAAGCATAGGATATATGTGGGATGATGTGAACGAAAACAGAGTTATAAGCCGTGCGGACTATCTTGAAGACAGCGAAACGGCAGAGCCGTTAAACACTGTGAATTATTACTATATCACAGATGATGATATGGAGTATGACGAAATTTCCGGCGATTACACAGACGCAAATTATACCTACTACACAATATGCGAAACTGCCGACAGCAGAAAAGAAGGTTCGCTTCATCAAAATATTTATGCATTTAACAACCGCCGTCAAAAAATAAAAGAAGAACTTACCGACGGTGAGTTTGGCAGATTTATATCAGCTGAAAAATTTAACAGCTTAAATGTGAATTTAAGCTATCAGGCAGATGAGTATTTTTCATGCAGTGACGTGCATTACCGTTACTATCCGCAAACTCATACATATAACGGCGAAACATACGGCAGAGGCGTTTATAATTATCAGGCTGCCGGACACATTTTAGAATATGAATCGATATATAATGAAAATGATATGCGAAGTATTGAGGCGGCAACCGCTCCGTATGATGAAGTGTATAACAGAGTGGATGAGATGCTGTATTTAAAATACACAACCAAAGCCGGCAAAGTGTTTTACGAAAAAATAAATATGCAGGAGGAACTAAAGAGGCAAAGGGAATTTACCGAATACACATATCACCCGACCTACCGCCTCTTAACGCACACGTTGAAAAAGCATGAGCTTGACGATAATGGCGATCCCTTTGAAAGCAGCACAACATATAACTCAAAAGGCGATATACTTTCTCACACGGATTTTTATAAAAATACTGTAACATACACATATCCGGAGCAAAACAATAAAGGTATACCGCTGAGCGAAACATATTCGTATAACGGCGTTTCGGATACAACAACCGTTACAAATACCCTCTTATACACAGAGGGCGGAGCAGCATATATATCAAGTACGCAGACTGCATATAATGACGGATATGTGAACAAACAGGATTATACATATGTTTTTAACACGCATATAGATCCGATTATACAAACTGCGTATTACGAGGGAACATCTCAGCGCTTGGGATTTTACAAAAAAACAAGCGGATTTACCACCGTGATTGGAGACGAGCTGTGCGTAACAACGAGGGTACATTCGTATTATACCGACACAGAATATATACAAACATCAAAAATATATGACTTAAAAACAATGCTTTTAAAAAGCGAAACAGACGGCGAAAATTTAACAACTTCATATATTTATGATGATGTTTTTTGGAATAAGGTTAAACAAATCACCGAGCCGAGCGGAAAAACAACAAAGTATTTTTATAATATCGGTGAGGAAAATTCGTTTGTGACGCTTTTGTGCGATAAATATTACACAAAAGACGTTATGGACGCATTGGGCAGAAGAACCGCCGCATATGACGGCGAGTACACCGCAGAGGAAGGCTTTAAAACTCCGCATTTAATTAATACATATACCTACAGCGACAATTTAAACAATATCACATGTGTTACAAATGCGCTTTCGCAAAGCACATATTATTACTATGACGATTTATATAACCGTGCAACGTCAACATTGCAGTATGACGGAAATCAAAATATTATAAACCGCATAGAATATGACGACAAAAGCCGCGAAAAAACGGTGTATGATCCCCAAAATTCAAAAATGACATATAAATATGATTGCCGGGGAAATCTTATCAAAAAATACACAACGCTTTCAAACAATGATATTTGGCAGGAAATCAGCGCATATGACGTGTATAATAACTTAACGTCGCAGACGGACGCTAACGGCAATACCTCAAACTACACATATAATTCAAGAAATTTGCTCATTTCCAAAACAGACGCATTAAATAACACAACATTGTACAGCTATACTCACGGCGACAAGCTAAGCTGCGTAAATTATCCTAACGGAGCGTATAATTTTTATCATTACGACGGTTTTGAAAACGTGAGAGAATTGGAAAGAAGCGCAGACCGCGGAGATCTTTATACTTATGATAAAGCCGGAAATCTTAAAAGTGATGATAAATATACGTATGTGTATATGTATGAAGTTGAGGGCGAACCGGATTCGTATCTTTTAAAATATAAAATTGATTACGGATATCCGTTACATATCGGCGTGCAGTATGAGTACGACGATTTCGGAAACGTTACAAAAGAATATTATATCCAGGCGTACACAGTAAATTATGAAATGCAAACGCCGACTGCAATCTACGGTAAAAAGCATATAGAATACACCTACACTTATAACGGACTTTTGGCAAGCGAAACGGTTGTTCCGGACTATCCGGAGGAATTAAGAATGGAAAACGCATACACATATGATGCCGCCGGCAATGTTTTATCCGATATAAATGGCACATATACTTATGATAATCTCGGACGTTTATCAACGCACACATATAACGGAAATACAGACAGTTATGTCTATAATAAAGATGGTACGCTTGCAATAATAATGCGTAATGGAAACAATGAATACTTTACCTATGGTGATTTAAAACGTCTTTACGCAAAAGGGTATGAAAAAGCTTCAAATGAGTATGTGTACGAAATACTGTACTATGATAAAGTCGGTAATGTAAAAAGCCAAACAAGCGGAATTGAAATTTATAATTATGAAACATGGGTTCTGGAAGAAGCACATGATGAAACCGTGAATTATACATATGATGCGCTAAACAGGCTGACCGTGGAGGCTGCACCTTCAAAAACAACATATTACAGTTATGATAATATGGGGAATATAACTCAGCAAGTGTATGCATACCCTGCAAACACATCTTTTGTTTCAGGACACCGTTCAAACAGTTATACCTATAATTCGAACGATATAAGCAGTCATTGCAAAATATATACATACAACAGCTATAATGAGTTAAACTCAATAATTGAAAGTGTTTATTACTGGGCTGATGAAGAGGCGGGAACATATTACGAGGACAGATACAATTATCTATTTGAGTATGACGTAATAGGGAGAATGACAAAAAAGATTTTGGACGGCTATGAACAGGAATTCAAATATAACACTGTCGGTCAGCTTATAGAGTATACAGATGAATCCGATAAAAAAACGTATTATTCGTATTACACAAACGGACTTCGGGAAAATAAAAATAACATGGTTTCATTTGATTACCATAACAGCGAATATACATATAAGGATTTTTACTATGATCAAAATGGCAGAATAATTTATGAATATCATCCCGAAATTTCTTCAACAAGCGACAATGTGTGGTATAGATGGAACGCTTTTAATCCTGTGTATTCAAGCGCGGCTCCATATGATAATATTGTTTCAAATCACAGAGGCGATATTGTAAGCAATTTTGAACACTTTATCAATGGTTACGGTGCATACGGGGTAAAAGAGCGCGAAACAAAAGAAAACAGTATGTATTTCGGGTTCTGCGGAGAATATACGGACGAGGAAAGCGGTCTTGTATATCTCAGAAACCGATATTACGATCCCGAAATCGGCAGATTTATAACCGAAGATCCGGCAAAGGATGGCGACAATTGGTATGCATATTGTGCAGGCAACCCGGTAAGTTATATTGATCCGAGCGGGCTTGCACCGACGGTTATGGAAGCGGCGGAAATGGCGGAACATATTTATAATCATAATAAATATGACGATAAAAATGAAAGAATAGTATCTGGTTGGAGATTGGTAGATGTATATAATGGGCGAGAAGGTATGAAGATGGGAATTTATATAAAAAACATTGACGATTGGAGAAATCCTTCAGAATATACAATTGCATTTAAAGGAACAACATGGTATAACCTTAATGATTGGAAAAATGATGCAGAACAATTATTGTCGCCAAAATCTAAAGATATGTGGGATGCCATAAATTACAGTAAATGCTTTGTTGCTTTTCATTCCCAAGAAATAACTTTTGTTGGTCATTCGAAAGGTGGAGCTGAAGCGGCATCGGCGGCTGTTGCAACAAATAAAAATGCTATGATATTTAATCCTGCAACATCAAATCTTAGAGATTATGGGCTTAATATATCTGGTTATACTTCAAGTATGACAGCATACATTGTTAAAGGAGAAATTGTGAATCATCTAGAGGGGTGGTTTAGTAAACCTATTGACAAAGTAGTGTATCTTCCACAACAACATGGAGGTCATTGGTATGAGTTTTGGCAGACAAATTTATATCAGAGAATACAAAATCATTCAATTAGAGCTGTTAAAGGTGCGTTAAAGGAGGCGGGTTATTGATGAAAAGACCAAAAATGATGATTGTAATTGCAATACTGATTGGTATTTTTATTTTAATTGGTCGTATAATTTGGATATTGTCCTTCGGATTTCTTCCAAATCCGCCGAAACCTCAAATAACGTATGGTGAATTTCCGTTTGAATTGATATATGAAATAAACGGAGAAACAAAAACAGTAAATGATGTTTTTGTGTGCGAGTATGGCGGAGTGGCTGTAGATGCAGCAAATGGGAAATTTCGCTGGTGGAAATCTTATTTGAAAAGCGGAAACACGCGCATTACATTATTAAAAAATGATGAGACGGAAATTTTTTATACCCCCGATATAAACCAGCATGCGGCGCCGGTATATATGGGTGATACGGAAATTTACCACAGTATTAACGAAGTGTTCCCGAACGCTCTTTATACAAGTGATTTTGAAAACAAACAGGTAAATTCGTATATTATATCAGCAGATGAAATGTGGGAGAAATATAAGCTTAAACTTATAAGCTGGAAAATTGAACCTCCGATTAAAAACACTTTTAAATAACCGATAGTTTGCACAAAAGGATATGCACGGGGCGGCAGGCAAAAACGCCGCCCCGGCAGAGCAAGGGGAGAAAAAGATGAAAAAAATTATATTAATGACACTTGCAGTAATTTTGCTTGCTGCGGCTGCCGGCGGATATTATATTTACAGAATAACTATTGATACAGAATATGCGGTTAAATTTTCAGAAGTTTTTGACACTTATGATATAAATGAGATTGACAAATATTTTGATGAAGACACTTTGTTTATATATGGGCAGAGGCAAAAAACATATAAAGAATTAAGAGACAATATCAAAACTGCCTGTGATAAAAAATGTTATAAATTCGGTTCGTACGGACACGGCAATGACAGATTTGAAAACAATCGTCAAACTGTCACACTTATGTTGCATGCCACAATTTATAATGAGGATATTACAATGGAAACCCATATGGTATTAAAACGAACGGGGCCGTTTTCATTTAAAATAGAGTCGGTTGATTGCAGCGAAAAGCTGTTGGGAGATTTGTTTTTCGGTGAAGAGGGAGGAAGATTGTGAAAAAAATAATTACATTTATAATTTTTATATCAGTAATATTGAACACACAGGTGTTTGCAAGCGATAATGTTTTAAAAAATCAGGTGGTAGACAAAATTGCCCCGTATGCGCAAAAGGATTCGGAAGAAAAAATACCGAGAAAGGATTGCGTTATTTCAATTGTAAAAGCTATCGGCGCGAATGAAGATTTAAATGAACAACGAAGACGGGTGGCTTACGAGTCTCCGCCTTTCGGTAGCGAGTATACAATATTTCAAGAGGATTTTGGATATTTGATAGCGGCTTATTATGATGATATATTGTGCGGAGAGCCGTATTATTACAATTCTGAGCAAATGGGAGTTTTGGTTACGCCGTTTCGCGCAGTGAAAGCAAAGGAATGTCTGGCGTTTATGCTAAGATGTTTAAAACCTATGGAAAGTATAGAATGGAATAACACTTTTTAAGACAGCATAGATATCGGACTGATAAATGCAGAAGAAGCAAAAGCATTCGAAAATCAGAAATATTTAATGGCAAAGGATTTTAGAGTATTGCTTAGCCGTATGCTTGATATGAAACGGTATTTGTATTATACGGATGAAGCAAAAAAATCTGTTTGGAGAAATTATATTGAAACAGATGCAGCGGGCAGCATGACATATTTGGAACAGTATCTGAAAAATAATTAAAATATGCCTGCGGGGCGGCGGTTTCGCTTACCGCCGTCCAGGCAGAGGGAAAAGCAGATTTGAAAAAACAAGGGCGTGACTGTGAAACGCAAAGATTGATATCCGACTAAATCGGAAGTGAGGGGTGAGGACATGAAAAAAGGAAAGTCTTTAAAAATTGCTGCAGTTTTAATATTTTCGGCGTTTGTAATCTGGCTTGGGTGCATATATGTATATGTCGGAACATATATTTTTCCGATTGCGCCTCATTGGGTTACTCAGCTTCCGCCGAATCCTCCGAAACCGAAAATCCGTCACGGTGAGTTTAACTTTAATTTGCAATATGAAATAAACGGCGAAAACAGAAATTTAAAAGATACGCTTGTTTGCGATTTTGACGGGTTTGAGGTAACGCAGGTCGGAGGACCGAAAAACCGTGTCTGGCGATCATATTATGAAAACAAACAGCAAAACGAGCTTTTCACTTTCAGAAATGAACCGTCCGATATTGTGGAAATTGTGCTTGAAAATACAGATAATTATAAAATTATTCTCGGTATGCCACAGGCGGCAGAGCTTATGGGAGATATAGAGAGAAAAACGGAAGTTGAAAACGAACCGTGCGTAAAAGTGTATGACGTAAACGAAAGGTATTACGTTTACCCGGACAGGTGCGATGAAATTTTGTCGGAATGCGGTTTTGAGGTTCTTGAATGGAAATGCGATAAACCTATAGAAAATGAGTTTAAGAAAACGTGGTGGTAGATTGGCGAAAAAATTTTAAAAAGAACGCTCAAACAGATTATGAACGGGGGTGATTATTATAAAAATATATAAGTATATAATTTTATTTGTAACGATAATAATTATCGATTATATAAAATTTACTTTGCCTTTCGGCAGAGCAAACGCATTTATTATGGCGCTGCTTTTTGGGGCGGAGGCGCTTTTTACGGCGGCAATGGTTGTTTACGGAATTTTTATGGCTTTAAGACATAAAAAAATATTTTTTATAATATCCTCTGTGTGTCTGCTTTTAATTTTGTATGTATTTCCGTACACAAAGTTTTATGCCCGGGCAGACATATTTATTCATCAAAACATCAGGCAGCAGGCAATAGATTTTTTAAAAAGCGATGAGGCAAAAAGCTGTCAAACCTCGGAGAACACGTTTTTACTTCCGATGCGTTTCAGGTTTGCCTCACACAGCGCAAACGCGATAGTGAAAAAAGATAAAGAAGAAGTTATATTTTATATTCACTGCGGATTTTTTAAAAGAAGCTTAGCGGTATATTCTTATACGGATAAAAAATTGCTGAGAAGTGAAACATTGCAGTGGTAATGGGAGGCAGAAATGAAAAAAATAATTACATTTATAATTTTTATATCAGTAATATTAAACACACAGGTGTTTGCAAGCGATAATGTTTTAAAAAGTCAGGTGATAGACGAAATTGCCCCGTATACTCAAAAGGATTCGGAAGAAAAAATACCGAGAAAGGATTGCGTTATTTCAATTGTAAAAGCTATCGGCGCGAATGAAGATTTAAATGAACAACGAAGACGGGTGGCTTACGAGTCTCCGCCTTTCGGTAGCGAGTATACAATATTTCAAGAGGATTTTGGATATTTGATAGCGGCTTATTATGATGATATATTGTGCGGAGAGCCGTATTATTACAATTCTGAGCAAATGGGAGTTTTGGTTACGCCGTTTCGCGCAGTGAAAGCAAAGGAATGTCTGGCGTTTATGCTAAGATGTTTAAAACCTATGGAAAGTATAGAATGGAATAACACTTTTTAAGACAGCATAGATATCGGACTGATAAATGCAGAAGAAGCAAAAGCATTCGAAAATCAGAAATATTTAATGGCAAAGGATTTTAGAGTATTGCTTAGCCGTATGCTTGATATGAAACGGTATTTGTATTATACGGATGAAACAGAAAGTTCGGGGTGGAGAACTCATATTGAAACAGATGTATCGGGCAGCATGACATATTTGGAACAGTATCTGAAAAATAATTAAAATATGCTGCCGGGGCGACAGGCAAAACCGCCGCCCCGGCAGAGGGAAAAGCAGATTTGAAAAAACAAGGGCGTGACCGTGAAACGCAAAGATTGATATCCGACTAAATCGGAATTGAGAGGCGAGGATGTGAAAAAGAATAAAGTATTTGGACTGATTGTTTTGGGTATGATTTTAGCCGGACTATTGGTGTGTTTGAACAGGGATATTTTACTTGATCGTTTTTGGAGTAAAATCGAAAGTCAATTAGACTATGAGCGTTCTTTGAAAGTGGGAGATGACTTTAACAAAATTAGCTGGGGCGATTTGAGTTTTCAAATCAATCACCATAAGTCAGGTAATAATTTGGAATATGTCAGCGTTGTTGATAAAGAAAGCTATATTTTGCTGAAAAACATATCTTCATATAAAATCGTGGAAGAAAAATTATATGTTAAGTCAAAGGATGGATATGCAGTGATTGATAAAAATAATTTATGCAGAGTGTGTGTAACAGTGCCGGATGATGAATTTGTAAATGGCTACACAGTTGATGACGCCGGAAATGAAATACCGATAAGCAGATATATAGAAAATGAAAATGTGATATATTTAAAAAGCTATAGCGAATTTACAGATGAGGAAAGAAAGGTTTTTGAAAAAATGGAAAAGTAAACTTGCGGGGCGACAGGCAAAACCGCCGCCCCGGCAGAGAAAAGGAAAGTCCGGCTGGCTGTTTGGCTTTGCCGGACTTTTCTTCTTTTTTAATGAGGCATCATATCTTTTACCGCTTTTTTCATATCGCTTACCATATATCCGGCTTTTCTTGCCGCGCGCCTTCTTTGGCGCGGAGTGATAGGATCAAGCGCAAGGGCGACTGCCGCCCCGGCTATTGCTCCTGCAAATGCACCTTTGATAAATCCGTAGCTCATAAGTTTATCTCCTTTCAAAAATCCGTGTTAAAAAATGCGGGATGAGTTTTTTTGCTGTTTTTATCGGGCGATATTATTATGTGTTTTAAATTAAATAAATAAACTTTATTTTAATGCATATTTTCAGATAAAAAAGGATTTGAAATTTTAAAAAAATTATGGTAAAATATTATTGCGGTTTAAAAATATTTTTCGGAGATGATACATTAATATGGATAAAACGAAATATACTACAGATGATCTTCTTTTGATAATGAAAAAATTAAGAGGCGAAAACGGTTGTCCGTGGGATAGGGTTCAGACGCATGAGTCTATTAAAGAGTGTATGGTTGAGGAAAGCTATGAAGTTATAGACGCTCTTGACAAAAAAGACGATAAGATGATGGCAAACGAGCTTGGCGATTTATTATTACAGATAGTGTTTCACTCGCAGATTGCTTCGGAGCGCGGAGCGTTTGACTTTAGCGATGTGACAGACGAAATATGCAAAAAGCTAATCAGCCGTCACAGCCATGTTTTCGGCAATGACAGCGCCGAAGATGACAAACAGGTTATTGATTTATGGGATAAAAATAAAAAAGCCGAAAAAGGGCTTTTGACGGTTACCGATTCTTTAAAGGACGTACCGGCTTCGTTTCCGTCTCTTATGCGGGCGCAAAAGGTGATAAAAAGGGCGGCGAAAAGCGACATGCAGTTTAAACCGGACTACAGCGAAAACGACATTTTAGACTCTGTTGCCGACGCTGTTTCGGATATCAGAAAAAACATTTTAAATAATGAAAACCCCGAGGAAAATTTTAAAAAGCTTCTGATGCTGACGGCGGCGTTTGCCTCAAAAAAACAGCTTTGCGCCGAAATTTTATTAAAAAATGCCGTTGACGAATTTATTGAAAAGTTTGAAGTTTTAGAGCAAGTTGCACAACAAAAATGATTTTTTTTGTGAGAATTGCACTTTAAAAGCCCAAAAAGCCTATGAAATAAAGAAAAAAATTTTTAAAAGGCAAGAAAAATTAAAAAAAATAAAGGATTTATAAAAAAGGGGTAGAATTTATATTTTGTCAATAATTTTAGGAGGTAATTTATAATGAACAAAGCAGAATTAATCGCAAACGTTGCTGCAACAGCAGGTTTGACAAAAAAAGACGCAGAAAAAGCTATTAACGCATTTATTGAAAGTGTTGAAGGTGCATTAAAGAAGGGCGATAAAGTTCAGTTGGTTGGTTTCGGTACTTTTGAAGTTCGCGAAATAGCTGAAAGAACAGGCAGAAACCCCGCTACAGGCAAGGAAATCAAAATCCCCGCTTGCAAAAAGCCGGCTTTCAAAGTTGGTCAGGGTTTAAAGAATGCGCTTAACTAATCAGCGTTTAAAAAAACTGTTCCGTCTTTTTTGAGGGAACAGTTTTTTGTTTTTTATAAAAATATAAATTTAAGGTGAAAAACTATGAGACTGGATAAATATTTAAAAGTATCGAGGCTTATAAAAAGGCGCAGCGTGGCAAACGAAGCGTGCGACACGGGCAGAATATCGGTAAACGGCAAGGTGTGCAAGGCTTCATATGACGTTAAGGAAAACGATATTATAGAAATCCGTTTCGGAGAAAAAACGGTGCGCGCTCAGGTGACGGCGGTTTTGGAGCATGCGCTTAAAAACGATGCGGCGTCGATGTATAAGCTTGTTTAAATATGTTCTAAACGAAAAAAAATCTTCATACAAATATACTATTATATTGTATGGAGGTTTTTTTATGTCTTCTTTGCAGGAAGTGAATAGTCACACTTTAAATATCGAAAACCGCAGTCATATTTTTATGACGGGGGCTTTAAATGTTGAAAATTTTGATGACACAAGCATGAAAATTGAAACGGTTATGGGAGATCTTGAGCTTAAGGGCAGCGGTATACACATTACAAAATTCGATACCGAGGCAAAGGAGCTTGCCATTGAGGGCGAGTTTGACAGTGTGGAGTATACCGATAACGAAACGCCAAAGGGAGGTTTTCTTTCCAGATTGTTTGGATAAGTGAGAAGATATGTCATTAAGTTTAAATCAGCAGGTTTTTATATTTTTGATTATGGCGCTTTACGGCGCGTGCGCTTCAATGTTGTTCGACTTTTTTAAAAGTGTGTATAAAATATTTAAGCTGCCGGCATTTGCCGTTGGGATTTGCGATATAATATTTTGGGTTATCGTAAGCATTTCGGCATTTTTTACGTTGTTTACCGTAAACGACGGACAGATAAGAGTGTTTGAGTTTCTGGCGATGGTTTTGGGAAGCGTGATCTATTTTTTAACGCTTTCGCCGCCTGTGGTTTTTGTGTTTTCGGTGTTTTTGAAAATGTTTAAAAAATTTTTTTCGTTTTTTTTGAAATTTTTCTTGACTATTGCGCTTTTTTTGTATAAAATGATATTAAGATTATTATTGTGCATTAGTATACCCTTTAAATGGGTGTATGGCATAGTTTTGAATTTGTGCAAAAAAACAGCTTTTAAATTTCGCCGGAGTACGGGCGCTGTTATTAAAAACAGCCGGCAGAGGCGAAAAATTAAAAAATATAATGCGGACGCTGAAAAAAAGAGAGCTTTAAATAATAAAAAAACATCCGCAAAACGGCATATTAAGAAAAGGAGGGCTTTGCGTGGCAGAAAAAAAGAAAAATAAGAAAAAAACGCCGCCGGTGTATATATTTCTTCGTTTTTTTACAATTGCATTTGTGATATTTGCGTTGTTTAAAATTATTGCGCAGCAGCCCCTTTTAAATCAGTACAACGTTAAGGCAACGGAGTATACAAACCAAATCCAGACGGAAAAAGATAATATAGAACATTATAAAAATCTTAAAAAGCTTTATCAGTCGGAGGAATATAAAATGCTTATTGCAAAAGAACGCCTCGGACTTGTTGAAGAAAATGAAAAGGTTTATATTGATGCCGGCAGCAAATAGCTGCCATATGCCGATATATGATAGATAAAACGTTTGCTTTATGCAGGCGATTAAGGGGGAAAGCTGTTTTTTATGGCACTTGAAGTTGGAGCGGTAGTTGAGGGAAAAGTTGTAAGTATTATGCCTTTCGGAGCATTTGTGTCTTTGCCGGAGGGAAAAACGGGGCTTGTGCATATTTCCGAGGTTGCAATCGGGTATGTCAAAAACGTTGCAGATCATTTGAGCGCAAACCAAAGCGTGAAGGTTAAGGTTGTGGGAATTGATCCTAAGGGGAAAATCAGTTTATCTATTAAAAAGGTTTTGTTGGATGAAAAAAAGGAAGCCTCCCAGTCCGAGGGGCGCGGCAGACACAGTGCGTCTGTGAGGCCGGTGAGCGTTGACTGGATTTCTTCTTCCAATTCGTCTGCTCAGGATTTATCGTTTGAAGATATGCTCGGTAAGTTTAAGTCTGACAGTGATGAGAAAATGCAGGCTTTGAAACGCAGCTCCGATTCGAAACGCAGCGGAGGATATAAGCGTTCGTCCGGAGGCAATCACTATTAAAAATAAAAAGGCGCTGCTTTTAAGCGGCGCTTTAGTTTTAGTACAAATAAAAAGAAAAGCAATTATTTCATGATGAAAGGAAATTTTAGTTATGAGTTTGATATCGATGTCCGTTTCGTCGGCAGTTTTGCAAACAACGGTTGATTTAAATGTTATAGCGCCGTACGACACTCTCGGAGAAAAAAAGGGGAAAAAGCCGTGTGTGCTGTATTTATTGCACGGTATTTACGGGTCGCACAATTCGTGGGTATGCAATTCAAATATTTCAAGATATGTGAGCGGTAAAAATGTTTTGGTTGTTATACCGAATATGAATAACACGTTTTACGTTAATAATGCGCACGGGATAAGATATTTGGATTTTATGGCGCATGAGCTGCCCGAAATTATCGGAAACACGTTTTCGGTTTCGCAAAAAAGGGAGGACACATTTATCTGCGGACTTTCCATGGGAGGGTACGGAGCGTTCAGAATTGCTTTTGAAGCGCCCGAAAAATTTGCATGTGCGGCGAGCCTTTCGGGGGCGCTTGATATTTGCGAAATTTCAAAAAACGGCGGCATGGACGGCTTTGACGATACGATTAAAAACAGCTTTAAGATTAATTTTGGTGAAAACGGCGTAGCGCCCGGAGATGAAAACGACCTTTTCTATCTTTCGGAAAAGACATCGCATTTAAAGGTTAAACCAAAGCTTTTGCAGTACTGCGGAAAACAGGATTTTTTATATAAACATAATCAGAATTTTAAAAACCATATTCAAAAGCTTGATTTTGAATATAATTATTATGAAAGCGACGGTATACATGACTGGAACTTCTGGGACGATAAGATACAGAAGGTTTTATGTGAGATAGAAAAAATAAATACAAATATTTAAAAAAGTAACATCAGGGTTTAATTTTCGGCATATGCTTTAAACGGATATAATAAATTCGTGAAAGGCGGAAAGCATATGAAGAAAATTAAACCCTTTATTTATTTTATACTTATCTCTCTGATGACGGGAGCTTTGGCGGCTTTTTTAACGAAAGACAGCATGGATATATACAAAGACATCATAAAACCGCCGCTTTCGCCGCCGGCGGCAGCGTTTCCGATTGTGTGGAATGCGCTTTATATTTTAATGGGTGCGGGAGCGGCAATTGTTTATAGTTCGGAAAGTATATACAAAGGTACGGCAATTTTGGCATATACCATGCAGCTTTCGGCAAACTTTCTCTGGAGCATAATATTTTTTAATTTACGGGCATACAAGGCGGCGTTTTTGTGGATTTTGGTTTTGCTTATGACGATTGCCGTTATGATTTACTTTTTTAATAAAATTTCAAAAACGGCGGCATACCTTCAAATCCCGTATTTTATATGGGTGATTTTTGCTGCGTATCTGACGTTTGCGATTGCGGTTTTAAACTAAGAATTTTGGATATTTTTTAGGCATATTGTGTTTAAATTTTAATGCGTGCGGGGCGCAGCGGTAAAATGATTTTATTTTGCTGCTGCGCTTTTTGTTTTGCAAAAAAGAAAAGAAGATAATTTTTGGCTTATAGAACACAATAATTTTCTTGAAAACTCAAAAATAATTATACATAATAGTATTAGAAGATTAAAAGGCATTAAAAATTTTTTGATGCCTGACCGGGAGGCGTGTTTTATGAGCAGCGGAACTGTTTTTTCGGGAACTGTTTTTTCAATAGAAGAATTTTCGACCTTTGACGGCGACGGTATACGGAGCAGCGTGTTTTTAAAAGGTTGTCCGCTTAGGTGTATGTGGTGTCACAATCCGGAGGGGCAGAGTACAAAAATAAGCGTTGTAAGAAACGTGAACGGCTGCATTGGCTGCGGAGAGTGTGTCCGTGCGGCAATAAAGGCAACCGGGCAGAAAAAGCTTTGCTATGAAAGCATTGACGCGTGCAAAAAAAATCTTATCAGGCTTTGCGGAACAAGGTATACCCCAAAAGAGCTTACAAAAAAACTTTTAAGAAATGCCGATATTTTAAATGCGTCGGGCGGGGGAGTTACGTTTTCGGGCGGAGAACCGCTTATGCAGAGCGAGTTTGTGTGTGAGTGTATAGATATTCTTAAAAACAAGCTTAACTGCGCGGTGCAGACGAGCGGATATGCAAAAAGCGAAGTGTTTGAAAAGGTGTTGGGTGCGGCAGATTATTTTTTATATGATTTAAAAATTATAGACAGCAAAAACCATATAAAATATACCGGGGCGGATAATGTGTGCATACTTGAAAACTATAAAACGCTTGCAAAAAGCAAAAAGCCGTTTGTGACAAGGATGCCTTTGATACCGACCGTTACGGACACAAGCGAAAACATTGATAATGTGTGCAAATTTATGAGCGAAAACAAGGTTTTTTATGTAGAGCTTTTAAAATACAATAAAATGGCGGGGGCAAAATACAAAATGGTTGGAAGAGAGTATGCCCCGTCATTTGATGAAAACAAAGAATGTGAGATACACAAAGAAATATTTGATAAATATAATATAAAAATAAAAGTGCTTTAGTCGGGAGGAATAAAGATGACGAACAGAGTTGAAAAATTTCTTGAATTTGTAAACAATGGGGAGTATAAAAAGCAAAGGAAAGACGGAAGAGCGGATATTGATATGAATATGGACTCTTTTAGCCTTATGCAGCAGAATGCGCAGTTTCTAAAACGTATGCTGCAAAGAGAGGAGCCGCTGTTTTACGAAAACGATATATTCGGATTTAACCGCACATACGGCAAAGCCGATTATTATGCTGAAAAATATGTCGAAAACGATAAAAATTTAAGCGGTCCTCTGGGAAATGTTACGGTTGATTATGCGAATATATTAAAAATCGGATTGCCGGGCATTGAAGAAAAGATAAGAAAGTATAAAGAAAATGCGCCCAAAGAAAAAGAGGAGTTTTATGATTGTGCGCTGCAATGCATAGAAGAAATTATAAAATTTGCGAAAAGATATGCCGCAGCAGCGCCGGATAACATAAAAGAAGCTTTTGAAAATGTGTGCAAAAAAGCGCCCGGGACATATTTTGAAGCGCTTATCACAATAAAGATTGTGATATTTGCGCTGCGCTGTATCGACATGCCGCACGTTACCTTAGGCGGATTTGACAGATATGTGTATCCTTATTTTGAGGTGGATATAAAAAGAGGAAAAACAACAGAGGAGCTTTATGAAATAACGCAGCTTTTCTTTATAAGCTTAAATATTGATACCGATATTTATATCGGCGTGCAAACGGGCGACAACGGACAGTCGATGGTGCTCGGAGGTCTTGACAAAAGCGGAAAAGACATTTTTAACGAAGTTTCGAAAATGTGCATGAAAGCATCGATGGAGCTTAATTTAATTGATCCGAAAATAAACTTAAGAGTGCACAAAAACACTCCGTTTGAAATATACAGGCTCGGAACCGAGCTTACAAAAAAAGGTCTGGGATTTCCGCAGTATTCTAACGATGATGTTGTTATAAGCGGATTAAAAAAGCTCGGCTATGATGAAGAGGATTGCTATGATTATACTGTGGCGGCTTGTTGGGAATTTATAATTCCGGGAAAAGGAATGGACATTCCAAATATAGAAACTTTTAATTTTCCGCTTGTTTTTTGCCGCACTTTGGAAAAATATCTTGACGCTTCAAAGGATTTTGACAGTTTTCTTTCGCATATGAAAGACGAGATAAAAAATGAGTGTAAAAAAATTATTAAAAAGCTTGAAAATATTGTTTTAATTCCGTCGCCGTGTTTATCAATTTTTATGAGCGACTGCATTGAAAAGGGACTTGACGTTTCGCAGCAGGGCTGCAAATACAACAACTTCGGCTGTCACGGCGCGGGGCTTGCAACGGCGGCAGACTCGCTGAGCGCGGTTAAAACGGTTATTTATGATGAAAAGTCTGTTTCAAAAGATGAGCTTAAAGAAGCTTTGAAAAATGATTTTAAAGGATTTGAAAAGCTTCGTAAAAAACTGCTTGCGTGCCCGAAAATGGGCGACAGCAGCGATCTGCCGGAGGATATTTCGGTTTCGTTGTTAGATGCGTTTTCCGATAATTTAAACGGCAAAAAAAATAGATTTGGCGGCATTTTCCGCGCGGGGACAGGCTCTGCTATGGAATATATTTTAAGTGCAGCAAAGGTTGGCGCAACGCCGGACGGCAGAAATGCCGGCGCGCCCTACGGTTCAAGCTTTTCACCGTCGCTTGAGGCAAGGCCTGCGGGACTTTTGTCGGTTATACACGCGTTTACAAAATCCGACCTGACAAAAACGATAAACGGCGGTCCGCTCACGGTTGAAATCCACGACCAGACATTTAGAAACGACGACGGCATAAACAAAGTTGCTATGGCGGTTCGGGCGTTTATAGATTTGGGCGGACATCAGATCCAGCTTAACTCCGTTAACAAAGAGCGTTTGCTCGATGCACAAAAACACCCCGAAAAATATAAAAACCTTATAGTAAGGGTGTGGGGCTGGAGCGGATATTTCGGCGAGCTTGATTTGTGTTACCAAAACCATATTATTAAAAGATGTGAGTTTAATTTATAAATATTTTCTTGTGTTTTACAGCCGGACGTGGTAAAATGGTTATATAAATCACAAGGAAATGAGGGGAAACTATGGTTACGCAGGATATAAAATATATCGGAGTAGACGATCATGAGATTGACTTGTTTGAGGGGCAGTATATTGTTCCGAACGGCATGGCATATAATTCGTATGCTGTAATTGATGAAAAAATTGCAGTTTTAGACACTGTTGACAAAAGGTTTTCAGACGAGTGGCTGGAAAACGTTAAAGAAGCTTTGGGAGGAAGATGTGCGGATTATCTTATAATTCATCACATGGAGCCCGACCATTCGGCAAATATCAAAAAATTTATGGATGAGTATCAAGACGCAAAAATTGTTGCAAGCGCCAAGGCGTTTGTGATGATGAAGCAGTTTTTTAAAACGGATTTCGGCGAAAGAGGAATTGTTATAAAAGAAGGCGATACGCTTGAGCTTGGCAAACACACGCTCCGGTTTATTTCGGCGCCTATGGTTCACTGGCCGGAGGTTATGATGACATATGATATGTGCGACGGAGTTTTGTTTTCGGCAGACGGGTTCGGAAAATTCGGTGCGCTTGACAGAGACGAAGAGTGGGACTGCGAGGCGCGCAGATACTATATAGGAATTGTCGGAAAATACGGCGCACAGGTGCAGAGCGTTTTGAAAAAGGCGTCTGCGCTTGATATAAAGATAATTTGTCCGCTTCACGGACCTGTGCTTAAAGAAAATCTTAAGCATTATATTGATTTATATAACACATGGTCGTCTTATGTGCCCGAAAGCGAGGGCGTTATGATAGCATACACCTCGGTTTACGGAAACACAAAAGAAGCGGCGCTGCTGCTTAAAAATGCGCTTTGCGAAAACGGCTGCAAAAAGGTTGTTGTATGTGACCTTGCAAGAGAGGACATGGCAGAGGCTGTGGAGGACGCATTCCGCTACGGAAAGCTTGTTTTGGCAACCACAACGTACAATGCGGAAATTTTTCCGTTTATGAAACATTTTATAGACAGTCTGACGGAAAGAAATTACCAAAACCGTATGATAGGGCTTATTGAAAACGGTTCATGGGCACCGACGGCGGCGAAGGTTATGCGCGCCATGTTTGAAAAGAGCAAAAACATAACTTTTGCAGAAAATACGGTAACGATTAAATCTGCCTTAGATGATGAGAGTATACAAAAAATCAACGATCTTGCAAAGGAGCTTTGCAAGTAAAACAGGCTTTGTAAGAATGTATAAAGCAAGGCGAAAACTTCGTGTTGTTTTTAAAAGCGCAAAAAATGAGCTGTGCAATGATTTTGCACAGCTCATTTTTATAAGAAGGATGGTTAATATAAAAAGGTGGTTACGCAGTAACCGCATCGGGATTTTTAACGGGAGTTTTAATAAGAGCAAGCTCGATCGTTTTAGTTAAAACATCGGCATAACTGTACGACACGAGATTGTTTTTGGGAAGGTCGCTGCCGTTACTGTCGAGCCTTATTGTGAAAATACAAGGATAAATGCTCTCTATTGTACCGCGGCTCACAATTGCCTTTTTTCTGCCGTGTCTTGAAACAAGACGCACAGACCTTCCGATATTTTGCTGCAAACTCTTTTTTACCAAAAGCAAATCGCTTTTTTCAATAATCATATTTACTACCTCCGCAAAATTTATCACGGCGCACAAGTGTACAAAGGTGTGTAAAATAAAGAAAAAAGCAGGTTTGCGACACTATTGACAAAACAATATTTTATCTGCTACCGTGTTATGTATATATTATACTACTTTTTGTGGCAAATGTCAATAAAAAATTGCAAAAACATAAAAGTTTTTTTACAAAACGATTACAAATCTTGTATACAAAGCAAAAGCCAAACACAATATATCGTGTTCGGCTTTAAAATACGGTATTAAAGTTAAAAGAAATCCGCAAATTCATCTCCGCGGCAAATCAGATGTGCATTGTTTTTTATGTATGCGGCATGGGCAGACGTGACTACAGAGTCTGCAAATTCGAGCGCATTATTAAAAAGGCGGCTTTCTCGGGGGGCTTTAAAGTAATATTTTCCGGCGAGAGTGTAGAGCAGAGCAGCGGAAAAGTCTTCGTTTTTTACAGCACATAAAAAATCGGCAAAAGCTTTGTTGTCGGCAAAAGAGAAAAAAGCGTCTTTGTCATTTCCGAAAGCGGCGCTTGATTTCGGCAAACGGGGAAGCGGTTGTTTTTTTATTATGCGCGTTATAAAAAATATCAGCCTGTCGCTTTTTTGAACAGACTGCACCGCCACGCTTCCTCCGGTTTCAAAGCCGGTTTTGCTTGCGGCATATTTTACAAGCGTTATTAAAAAAGCTTTGAGCTCGGGGGAGGCGGAGTTTGGTTTTAAGCCGAAAAGCGCGCGAAAGCCCGGCTCGGATGAATAAAACGTTACTTTTAGTTTTGTGCTGCTGATTTTTTCAAGGATCATAATTACAATCTCCATTCTGCCGCCCTGCACCGGCAAAAGAGGAAAAAATCTCTTGTGCAGGGCATAATAAGAGATTTTTTAGTAAAGCAATTTGGACAGATGCTGATATTTGTTAGTATATCATATTAAAAGATAATTTTCTATGCAAAAAATCTTCCATTAAAGTATCGCGCAGTGGTATTGTTTTTTAAAAAGTTTTTTAATCGATGTTGAAAATTCAAAATACATATGCTATAATATTGTATGCATTATAAGTTTAAATGTGCCGGAAAAAATGTGAGACAAAATATTTTAATACAGGAAATTTCCGTGACAATTGCTTTTGCCGGAGAGGAGAGTGGTTTTTAATTTGAAAGTGTATGACAGATGGAAGATGATGAGGGTTTATATTATAGCTTTAATGATTATTGCCGTTTTGGTTTCGTGTGCGGCGGTGTTTTTTTTGCAGTATGCAGATGATGTGTTTTATATTGCATATATAGTAAACAGCGTGTCGGTAACGGTAAGCTCGGTGATATTCGGAATAAAAAACGGGTTTAAGTGGTGGTATGCGGCAAGCGCTCTGTTTATTGAAACGGCGGTTATGACGGCGTTTTTTGTCGGCAGCGAAAACGATTTTCTTCCGTTTATGTTTGTGAGTTATTTGTCGGTTTGCTTTGTGAGCAATGCGATAGGAGCAATTATAGGAAAAATTAAAAAAAATAACGAAGAAGAGGAGTAAGGAAAATGGAGTTTAAAAAATTTGTTTATAATGAAGAAACCGGTTTAAAGGATTTGGGCGGCGGCGTTAAAAGAAAGGTTTTGGCATACAGCGACGATATGATGCAGGTTGAAGTTCATTTTAAAGAGGGCAGCAAAGGCGATATGCACACACATCCGCATGTTCAGACAACTTATGTTCTGGAAGGCGAATTTGAATTTTGCGTCGGCGGTGAAACAAAGATTGTTAAAAAGGGCGACATGGTGTATATGCCGTCAAACGAAAAACACGGCTGCGTATGTCTTAAAGACGGAGTGCTGTTAGATTCGTTTACTCCGTGCAGAAAAGACTTTCTTTAATGATAAAATTGCACAAAAAAAGAGTGAAAAATGCGTGTAATATAAATGTAAAGTTGAAAAAATGTGCAAAATTTTATTTATAAACAACAATATATAGATAAAATGTAAAGGTACACACTATATATTGAAAAATATTACACAAAAGTGTTAAATTTTCGCATATGGTAAAAAAAATATATCAAAAAAGTATTGATTATTGAAATGAAAAGATGTATAATATAAGCAGTATTTTATTAGGCTGTAATATGCTGTTGGAACTATCGGCGGTTTTTTGCGGTCTGATACATAAGGCGTGCATAAAAAAATAAGCTAATGTGTGCGCTTATATTTTGAAGGGGGTAAACAAATGAAAATGTTTAGACGTTTAGCAGCTATGGCCGTTGCGGTTGCAATGGTTGTGGTAATGCTTCCGGCGGCAGTGTCGGCAGCTGTGCTGCCCGAAGATGTAAAGGGCACAAAGTATGAAGATGCTGCAACACTTTTGAGCGCTCTTGAAATTATGGTTGGCGACGGGGCAAAATTTAACCCGGACAACAACGTTACAAGAGCGGAGTTTGCAAGAATTCTGGTAGCGGTTATGGGACAGAACGACTCTGCATCCGCTTACACTCCGAAAGGAATTTTTGCAGACGTTGCAACAAGCGAATGGTATGCTCCGTTTGTTGAGTATGCTGCTCAGTTCGGCGCAATCAACGGCTACGGAAACGGTAACTTCGGTCCTAACGATAACGTTACGGGTTACCAGGCAATCAAGATGATCTGCTTTGCTTCCGGTCATGACGCTTGCGCACAGGATCCGGTGAACGGATTCCCGACAGAGTATGTTCAGATTGCAAAGGACTATGATTTCCTTAAGAATTTGGGTGACGTTACTCTTTCGCTTCCTATGACACGCGGACAGGTTGCTATTTTGGCATACAATGTTTTGCAGGTTGACATGCTTAAGGTAACAGGTACAACAGATACAGGAAATGTGTTTGAAGTTACAAAGGGCAAGACTCTTTTAACCGAAAAACATAAGGTTTATAAAATCGAAGGTACTGTAACTGCAAACGAGAAAACAGGTCTTTACGGCGCAGACAACCTTACAAGCGGTAAAGTGCAGATAGAAAAAGGCACACAGGTTAAGGTTTTGGATATCGGCGAAACAGACATTGCAGATAAACTCGGTGCATATTTGAAGGTGTTCTACAGAGTTGATGAAGATGATGACAGCGAAACAGTTATCGCATACACAGCTTCTTCAAACAAGAACAGCACAGTTACGGTTGCTTACGACGATATCGATATCGATAACTGCACAGACAAAACAATTAAGTACTGGCAGGACAGAGATGCAACAGAGAAAACAACAAAGATTGATATTTCCGATGATCCGATTATAGTTTGGAACGGTACAACAACAAAGGATTATTCCGGTGTTGTTGACGCAATAAAGGATTCCGAAAACAAGCAGTCTACCGTTGAGTTTGTTGACAACAACGGCGACAACACTGTAGACGTTGTTAGAATTACGGCATATGAAACATATGTTATTGACCGTATCGATTCTAAAAACTATATAATCACTGATGAAATCGGCGATTATTCAACAGGCAAGAAAAAGAACAGAACAGTTACTTTGGATGTTGATGACGATGCTATATTCGTTAAAATCACAGACGCAGACGGAGAAGAATATGAATTTTCCGATTTGTCTGTAGGCGATGTATTGTCGGTTGCAGCTTCTAAAGACGGCAAGATGATTGATGTTAAGGTTTCAACAGATACTGTTGAAGGATCTGTTACATCAAAGGGAACATCAAACGGCAAAACAGTTTTTGCTATAGATGATGAAGATTACAACTTAACTTCGATTTATTCAACTTACCTTGCAAACAGCGGCACACAGATAAGAATAGGCAACAGCTACAGCTTTAAGCTTGACGCTTTCGGCGAAATTGCATATTCTGATTCTGCTGCAAGCAGTTCAGACGGTGAGTTTGGATTTATAACAACATTTGCAGAGTCTGAAAGAGCAGATTCAACAATGAATATCAAGATATTCTCCGGCGGATCTGTTGATGTATACGGCGTTGCAAGCACAGTTAAAATCGACGGTGACAAATATAAGGGTACAGCAGCTGTTAAGGATGCTTTGGAAGATATAGTTGCAACATATATTCCTTATAACAATACTACAAGCGCAGGTATGCAGAAGTCCGGTTACTATAATGACAGTAAGTGGTATGGTGTGCCGGTAATATTTGAACTTGATGATGATGAAAACATTAAGTATATCGATACTCCGAGTATGGGAGCAAACGAAGATAAATACACATTGCAGCCTGTTAAGAATGCAACAGCTTCTACGAACGCTCAGAAAATGGCTATTAATAATTTGCAGTATTCAAGCACAACTTCGGCATTTACATCTATGTTCCCGCTTGCTTCAACATGCAATGTAATTCAGCTTCCGAGTGACTATGATGATCTTAACGATGCATCAAAGTACAAGACAGGAAAATCATTTGTAGACGAGAAAAAATATTTTGTTCAGATGTTTACAACCGATCCTGATGTGTACACATCAAACTACGTTCTTGTTGCAGACGGTGCACAGGGTAAAAAATCGACAACATTTAAGACAAATATTGTTGATGCTATGAGAGATGATAACGGTTCTAAGTATTCATCAAGCGATAATCCGAGTACAAAGTATGTTTCATTGTTTGTTGTTAAAGAAGCGTTTAACGCATTAAATGACGATGATGAAAAGACTCTTATGATAACGGGTATCGAAAACGGCGCAGAAGTAACATACACGCTTGATCCTGAATTATTTGAATCAAACGCAGTTGTTGAAATGTTTAAAAAGTACGGCGCTAAGTTCACGGACGAAGGCGGCTCGCGTACAAAGAACATGCCTGTTATGGAAGGCGACGTTCTCAGAGTTATTCAGCATAAGGATACTAAGTATGTTATAGCTCTTACACCAATATTCTTTATAGAAGAAAAGGCATTTGCTGCTAATACAGATGGCGGAAGTTTAGACGGTAGACATTCATATACAGTTGATATTTCGGCTGTTAAAGAAATTAACGGTTCAAATGCAGTTATGTCTTACTTTGCTTTACCGGCTAGCTCGGGTGAGTATAAGTATCAGGTTGTTATGAATGGTAAGATGCTTGGTAATAATGGTGACTTAACATGGAATGCAGACAGCAAAGTTTATGAAGGTCTGTACAGAGGTGCATTCAATGTTGGCAGCGCTAAAACAACTGTTTATGACGCATCTAAGGGCGACGGCAAGAAAGTATCAACAGGTACTATGAATGATATAGTAACAATTGATGACGCTTCGGCAAATGAAAATCCGAGTATCGTTATTGTACGTTATCAGAGCGGAAGCGCTAAAGAAATGCATATCATTAACCTTTGATTAAAAGTTTAAGGTAAATCAAAAACCGCATTGCAATCTTGCAGTGCGGTTTTTTGTGCGAAAAATTTGCGGGACAGGAGGGAAATGAAGAAAAGTAAACCCCCGTAGGGCAGGGGCTTGCTCCTGCCGCAAATGCAGATGAAAACTAACTGAAAACAAAACGGAAAAAGCAAGCCCTTTACCTACAAGTTGGGTGTAAAAAATAAATTAATCCTCCGTAGGGCAGGGGCCCCGTCCTGCTGCCGATGCAGATGAAATTTGATTGTAAAAATGAAAATATGTGAAAGGTTAGTTAATTTTCAATCTGACAAAAATAAAAAAGCAAGTCTGTCAACTCGCAGGCTTGCTTTTTTACAGATGATTATTTATTGTTTATAAGGTTTAAAACAGGCGCCGGAACATATTTTGAAACATCGCTCCCATAGCTTGAAAGCTCCTTAACCATAGAGGACGACACCGCAATATTTTCCGCACGGAAATAAACATATTCCAAAGCCGGATTTATAAGCTTGTTTACCTCTGCAAGGTTTTCTTCATAGTTATAGTCCATATTATTTCTCAGACCCCTTATCATATAGCCTATATTATTTTGTTTTGTGTATTCGGCGATAAGACCGTCACAGGCGCATACGATACAGTTTGAAATATGTTCTTCTTTTAATGTTTTTTGAATTGCTAAAATCATGTCGTCCGGCGAATATGTGCGCACTTTTCCGGGGTTTACGCCGATTGTGACATAAAGGGTGTCAAAAAGCGACGACGCTTTTTTAACTATATCCAAATGACCGTTTGTGAACGGATCAAAGGTTCCGGGGTATATTGCTGTGTTTGACATATAACCAATTCCTTTCGTGAAAAATAGAAACTGTTTTTAATTATTATATTTGTTTTTGTGCCTTTTGTCAAGTAATAAACGAAAAGAGCGGTTCATATAATTTAGATATGTTTTATTATTGTGAAAAAAATATACACAGGGGGCGGAAAAATGTTTAAATGCATGATTATAACGAAAAGGCGAATTATTGCGGCAGTGTGTTTGGTTTTGGCGTTGTGCGGCGGTGCGTATGTGTTTTCTGCGGTTGCGCCGAAAGGTGCGGCGGGGGAAGAAAATCTGCCGATATACTGCGTGGACACAAGTGAAAAAAAGATTGCGCTGACGTTTGACTGTGCCTGGGAGGATTTTGACACGGAGAAAATACTTGGTGTGCTTGAAAAACACGGAGCAAAGGCAACGTTTTTTGTTACAGGAGATTATGTTAGGCGATGCGCCGAATCTGTGAAGAAATTCAGCAAGGCAGGTCACGAAATAGGCAATCATTCGGATAATCATCCTCATCCTAACAAGCTTTCTGCCGCCGGGCTTATAGCGGACACGGAAAAGTGCAGCAAGGAAATAGAAAATCTCGGAATAGAAGAAAAAAAGCTTTACCGTGCGCCGTACGGTGAGTATAATGAAAATGTGGTTGAAACGATAAACAAAGCAGGGTATAAGTTTATTCAGTGGGACGCGGACTCTTTGGATTATACGGGGCTTAGTGTGCAGGAAATTAAAGAGAGAATTAAAAAAAGGGTAAAAAGCGGTTCGATATTGCTTTTTCATACAGGTGTTAAAAATACGGCACCGGCGCTTGATGAAATACTTTCGGATTTAAAAGAGCAGGGGTACAGCATTGTCGGAGCAGATGAGCTTATTTATAAAGACAATTATATTATAGACCGCAGCGGACGGCAGATGTTAAAAAAATAAGCAGTTGCAAATGTTTTGTGTTTGTGATAAAATATAATTTAGGCAAAGATTATTTACGGAGGAAAGAACAGTGAGTAAGTTACAAAAGGATTTAACGACCGGGAGCGTGTTTCGGTGTCTTATTATGTTTGCACTGCCGTTTTTATTATCAAACATTGTACAGTCGCTTTATAATGTGGCGGATATGTACATAGTTGGAAAATTTGACGGTCCTGTGGGCATTTCGGGCGTTAATATAGGCGGTCAGGTGACATTTTTGATGACAAATATAGTAGTCGGACTGTCGACTGGAGGAACAATTATAATTGCGCAGTATCTCGGAGCAAAAAGAGAAGATGACGCTAAACAAACGATATCTACAATGCTGGTTGTGCTTATCATGTCGGCAGTGGTTATAACTGCTTTGATGCTTATTTTTGCAAATCAGATACTTAAGCTTATACAGACGCCGGCAGATTCTTTTGCAGCTGCAAAAGAATATCTGGACGTTACGGTTTTGGGAACTGTGTTTATATTTGGTTACAATGCGCTCAGTGCGGTTATGCGCGGTATGGGCGACAGCAAAACACCTATGATATTTGTGTGCGTGGCATGTGTGGTAAATATATTTGCGGATTTGTTTTTCGTGGGTGTGCTGAAAATGGGAGCAAAGGGCGCAGCGATTGCAACGGTTATGAGCCAGGCGCTGAGCATGATTTTGTGTGTTATATATTTAAAAAAGAACAATTTTATATTTGACTTTAGTTTAAAGAGTTTTAAGTTTTATAAAAGCAAGTTTAATATGATAATGAAGGTCGGCATACCAACGGCTGTGCAGAACGTTATAACAAACATATCGTTTCTTGTTATAACAACGCTTGTTAATTCTATAGGAGTTATGGCATCGGCGGCGGTTGGCGTTGTCGGAAAATTTAACGGGTTTGCGATTATGCCGGTTATTGCAATCAGTTCGTCGATATCGGCAATGATTGCGCAAAACAGCGGTGCAAACAGACCGGACCGAGTTAAAAAAACGCTGCTTTACGGATTTACGATAGCGTTTTGTATTACGCTGCCGGTGTTTATAATTGTAAAGCTCTTTCCGGGACAGATTATTGAAATTTTCGACAAAACGCCGCAGATGGTTGAAGCGGGAAAGGTGTATTTGTCGGTGTTTGCGTTTGATTATTTATTAGTTCCGTTTTCATTTTGTTTTACAGGTCTTATGACCGGCGCGGGACACACAAAGTTTGCGCTTTTATGCTCCGTGGCTTCGGCGCTGCTGTTCAGGATACCTGTTTCGATACTATTCGGTATGGTTTTAAATATGGGGCTGGGCGGTATTGCGCTTGCGGTTCCGGTGTCGTCATTTGGCGGAGCATTGATAGGTTTGGGGTATTTTTTGAGTGGAAAGTGGAAAAAGAGCAGCATTATAAAATAAAGATTGCATTAAAAATTTGAAGACCTCAGGCTGCTTTGCGGAAATGGGTAAAATGAAAAAGGTGAGCAAAGCGAACATTTAGAACTGACGAAGTCAAATTTTTTAATACACAGTAAATTGCGACGGCAATTGCGTGTATCATAAAAATTTACCGCTGAAAAACGTGAGCAAAGCGAACATTTAAAACTGACGAAGTCAAATTTTTTTAATACACAGTAAATTGCATCGGCAATTGCGTGTATCATAAAAATTTACCGCTGAAAAACGTGAGCAAAGCGAACATTTAAAACTGACGAAGTCAAATTTTTTTATAAACAAAAAAGCCGTTTTCATCGTCACATGACGCTAAAAACACGTCTGACAGATTAGTGATATCGTTTGCTTTAAGTTTTGCATTAAGCCACTTTTCGTCTTTTCCGCAGCGTTTTAAGTTTTCGTGCATTATTATGCCGTCACAGATTAGGTTTGTTTGAATTTTTTGCTGAGTGAGTCGGATATTCATATCACCGGCGGTGAGGTTTTTGGCATCGGATCTCGGAAGAATACTTATTTTCCCGTTTGGCTCAAGAATGGCGCAGTAAATGTCCTCCATGGAAAAATAGCCCTGGTTTCTCATTTGAATTAAAAATTCGTTTAAATCTATTCTGGTTTTTTTTAAGTTTTCAAAAAAGAACTTGTTTTCAGAAAACAAAACGATGCTTTTGCCGGAAAGAAAGGTTCGCAGTTTTTGGGATTTACTGCTGCAAATTGATATTAAAACGGCAAACAGCGCATAAATTACCATTGCAATCAGCGGTTTTAACATATCATGTTCAATTGCGGTTGCCATTTCTGCGGCGATAGAGCCGATTGTGATACCGTTTACATAATCAAAAAGGCTGAGCTGGGAAACCTGGCGCTTGCCGATAATTCTTGTTATTATAAAAAGTGCTGCAATTGAGAGCACGGTTGACAGTACAACATTTAAAAAATCCAAAATGAAAAACCTCCGTATTTGTGATATACATTTAATATATACCGTACGGAGGTTTTTATTCATGTTTATTTAGGTATATTGTGTTCGGCTTTTTGTTGCCTTTTCATGGTTTCAAAAAATAAATCCAAAAGCAAATGATTTGAACTGCATGTAAGATATATTTGTTCGAAAAGTTTTTTCCGTTGGGGGAAAGTGTCGTTTTTCCAGGTGGCATATAAAGCAATCGGCGCTATTGAGCCTTCATATATAAGATATGGAAACAGGATTTTGTCGAGTTGTTTTATGGTATAGAATTTATCGTTTCTTATATTCACTTCCTGCTGGAAACGCGAAAGAATTTCAATTGCAAATTCTATGCATGTAAATGCGTGGCGTATGACTATTTTTTTATGAATAACCGAAAAGACTGCCGATATCGTGTTATATACATATTCCGGAGAATTTTTTGCAATAGAGGATATAAACATGCTTATTTTGTCATATTGCGCATCGCTTACCGGTATGGCAAAGATTTTTATTTTTGCATATTTGCTGCGGTTTTTATAGCGCAGACTCGACTCGTTTACAAAGCCGCCGCAGAGCGGAGTTTGCTTATAGTGGCGGGCGAAGGAGTAAAGATTGTCGAGGTTTGCCGTGAGCGAAACGGAAACATGATTATAGGTATAGTGAGTCATAAGCCGTATAAACTTTCCGAGTTTGCATGGGGTTGATGATAAAACCACGTACAAATACTTGCGTTCATGCAAAAAAATCACCTCCGGATGCTTTTTAAGAGTTGTTTCGCTGCCATTCATACATTAAAATTCCGGCAGCAACCGATGCGTTTAAGCTTTCCGCTCCGCCGATTATAGGAATTATAACGGTTTCGTCGGCAAGCGAAAGGCAACTATTGCTTATTCCGTTTGATTCGTTGCCTATAACAAGAATTGTTTTTTTGGGATACGACGCCGTTTTATAGTCCGAAGCCGTATCGCTTAAAGCGGCGCAGATTAAGCTGTAGCCTTTTTCTTTTAACGCCGCTATATCGTTTAGGGAAACGTTTGTGTAAACATCTGTTGAAAAAAATGAACCCATTGACGAACGTATTGTTTTTGGATTATAAAGGTCGACACAGCCGGCAGAAAGCAACACTCCGCTTGCACCGCAGGCATCGCAGGTGCGGATGATTGTGCCGCAATTGCCGGGATCTGCAACGGAGTCGAGATAAATATAAAGACCGCCGTTTAAATTTGAAATGTTTTTATCCTTAACAGCTACTGCGCAGATTATTCCTTCAGGATTTTTCGTATCACACAGGCTGTCAAATATATTATCGCTTACGGTATAAAAAGAAACATCCGAAAATGCCGAAAAATCCATACTTTTATAAAGGCTTTCCTTAACGGCAGTTATTTTTATGTCTGCGCCTTTGTTTAAAGCGTCAAAACAACCCTTTACTCCTTCAACACAGTACATATTTTCAGCTGTGCGCGCCTTTTTCTGACGCAGGGATTTTATTAATTTGTATACTTTGTTTTGTGTGCTCGATATATGCTGCATGGTTTTAGTTTGCGCTGCCGCTTGGCTGTGCGCTTTCGGCAGGTTTGCTTTCTTCGGTTACTTCTTTTCCTGTTTTATCAATTGTTACAAGCTTGTCGCCGAGGTATGCAACCGTGTGGCCTTCTTCGTCAAAATCGCCGACATTTGAATAAATAAAGTCTATTACAACGTTTCCGTCTTTATCGATAAAGCCATATGTTTTAGTGTCTTCGGAAACGGCGGCAAGTCCGTTTGAGAATTTGCCCATTACTTTGAAGCGGTAGTCCGTTACGGTGTTACCGTCAGGATCGATATATGCGCCCTTTTTATCTTTCCAGACGCCTGCGCGGTCTTCGCTGAAATCGCCTGCACGGTCAAACTGATAATCGATAACAAGAGTGCCGTTTTCGTCTTTGTAGCCGTAGAGTTTGGTGTTTTCGTCCTGAACGGCTTCATATTTATCGGAATTTCCGCTCGGAGCGGGGGTTTCGCTTTGCTTTTGATTTTTTTTGCATGCTGCAAAAGAAAGAACAATTGCTATAGCCGATATGATACAAATTGATTTTTTAAACAGTTTCATAATTAATCTGCCTTTCGTGAAAAAATTTTTAATACAATATACATTATAAGTATATTTATAATTATATATTACACCGTTAAAGCGGATTTGTCAACTAAATACATGACATATACGTAAATTTTTAACAATTAGGAAACAAATTTGACTTTTTTACAAGTGTTTTTATTGACAAAAAGATGTATAAAAGTTATAATAAAACATAAGAATAGTTTAAATTACAAAAAGATAAAACATTCGGTTCTTTTTGAAAACTTGACTGTACTTTTTTAAACAAAGGATAAAATTTTGCGTTTTTTACGCAGAAAGGTATTGATATAAGCATGAAAGATAATAAAAAGAGGATTTTGACGGCGCTTATACTGGTGATAGTTTTTCTATCCGGCGTTGTGTGCGGGGATTTGTTTAGCACATATCTTCCGCTTAATACGCTTGAGATAAAAAAACAAAGTGAGAGCCCAAAGGATAATATAAATACTGATACAAAAAAAACGTTGCCGGCTGCGGATAACACAAATGACACAGACAAGCGCGCACAGGAAATTTTAAATTCAATGACGCTTGATGAGAAAATATATCAGATGCTGTTTGTTACGCCGGAGTCGCTCACGGGAGTGGGAACATGCATTGCAGCCGGACAGACAACAAAAGAAGCTATAGAAAAAATGCCTGTCGGCGGAATAATATATTTTTCGGAAAACGTGCAAAATAAAGATCAGCTTACGCAAATGATTAAAAACACCCAAAGCTACAGCAAACTGCCGCTGTTTATCGGCGTTGACGAGGAGGGAGGCCAGGTAAGGCGACTCGGTTCAAATGAGGCGCTCGGTATGGAGTTTGTAGGAGATATGGCAGACATCGGCAGAACGAACGACACGTCAAAGGCATATGCCGCGGCAAAAACGATAGCATCGTCTTTAAATGAATTTGGATTTAATGTTGACTTTGCGCCGGTGGCAGATGTGTATAAAAATAAGGAAAACACTGTGGTAAAGCGCAGAAGCTTCGGAAGCGATACAAACACGGTTTCAAAAATGTCGCTTGCATTTGTAAACGGACTTCAGGACAATAACATAAGCGCCTGCTTAAAGCACTTTCCCGGACACGGAGCAACCGCGGGGGACACTCATGACGGATACAGCGAAAACACCTTTGGCAAAGACGAGATTTTAAAAGATGAAACTGCGGCGTTTAAAAAGGGAATAGACGGCGGCTGCGATTTTGTGATGAGCGGACATATAAGCGCAAAAGCGCTTACCGGCTCGCAGATACCTTGCTCGCTTTCAAAGGCGGTTGTGACAGATATTTTAAAAAACGAGATGAATTTTAAAAACATCGTGATTACCGATGCCATGAATATGGGAGCAATATCGAAAAACTACTCTGCCGGCGAGGCAGCTGTTATGGCCGTAGAGGCGGGAAATGATATGGTTTTGATGCCGGGAGATATTAACGAAGCGTTTGATGCATTAAAAAAGAGCGTTCAGGAAAATAAGATAAGCGAAGAGCAGATAAATGAAAGCGTAAAAAGGATACTGTCGGTTAAAATAAAAAGAAAAATTATAAATTAAAATCAGAGGAGCGGTAGTATGGTATGTAAAAATTGCGGAAGTGAAAATGAAGACGGTGCAAAAAGGTGCGTAAACTGTGATAATGCATTGTCGCAGCAGGATGAGAAAAAAAGCGGAATAAAAAAACGTGTGTGGATTCCTGCGATTACGGGAATTATAGTGCTTATTATGGCAGTGAGCATATTTTTTGTGAGTTCGGTGACGCAAAAGAAAACGCTCAACAAAATGCTTACCGACGGATCTTGGGTAAATATTTCAAACTCTCAAAACATGACGGCTTTGAAGTTTGAAAATAATCAGCTTGTGTATAAAACGTTTCATTTCGGTGACGGCGGCGTTGAAGGCGAGGGTGAAGAAAAGCGGTTTGCCTATAAGGTGCAATCCTCTGATAGATTTTCGATTAATTCAAAGAGCTATAAAGTTATAGTAAGCGGAGACGGAATTGAAATTTTCCCGGCTATAACGGACGAAGAAAAGGGAAGCGAAAAATGGCTTCATATTAAAGAATAAAATAAAAACAGGCAGACGCTTTAAAATTTTGCGTCTGCCTGTTTTTTTTATTTTACTTCGATACCGCATAAGAACACTTTTTTAATGTTTATATCGTCATCGAAAATTACGATGTCGGCGCGGAGGTTTTCTTTTATATCGCCGCGGTCGGTGAGATTTAGTATGCGTGCGGGGTTTTGGGTAATCATTTTAACGGCTTCTGTCACGCTGCAGTCTGCTTTTTTTACCATAGTCCGCACGAGTCTGTCAGCAGTTGCAACGCTGCCGGCAAATGCGCTTTTATCTAAAAGTTTTGCAACACCGTCTTCTATAATACAGGGGGTTTCCTCGCCTTTTCTGCCTAAAAAGGACATGCCCTCGCTTTCGCCCGCAGCGCGCATAGAATCGGTAACGAGACATATATTGTCCGTGCCTTTAAGTTTTATAATGAGTTTTAAAAGCTCGGGCGGCAGATGTGCGCCGTCGGCTATAATTTCGGCACACATATCGTCAAAATAATATGCACATTCGGTCACACCGAGACGGCGAAAGCCGTTTTTCCTTGTGATGGTTGACATACCGGAATAAAGATGGGTTATCATTTTACAGCCAAAGTCATGCACAGCTTTTACATCGTCAAATGCGGCGTCGCTGTGGCCGCATGAGGGCAAAACATTATTTTTAACAAGCGTTTTGCAAAACTCTATGCTGCCTTCAAGCTCCGGCGCAAAGCTCCAGCGCCGAATAATGCCTTTGCCGATATTTAATATGTCATTATATTCTTTCGGATCGGGATTTTTTATGTATTCCGGATTTTGCGCACCGCTTTGATTTTTTGAAAAATACGGTCCCTCAAGGTGTGCGCCGATAATGTTTTTATGCGTTTTCATCACGGCTTTTAAGTCGTTTAAAAATTGCACGAGCACAGCTTTTGAACATGCAAGGGTTGTTGGCATAATGCTTGTGGTGCCGCAGAAAAGGTGCTTTTGTGCGGCGCATATAATGGGTTTTTCGCCGCCGTCCAAAAAGTCTGCTCCGCCTCCTCCGTGGGTGTGAATATCGATAAATCCGGCGCTTACATAGTTGTTTTTTGCGTCAATTTCTTTGTCCGGTGAAATGTCTTTATTGCCTATAAAAAGAATTTTATCGTCTTTCAAATAAAGAACTTCATTTTCCAAAATGCGGTTTTGGGAAATAATTTTCCCGTTAATTATTTTTGTAATCATATATGCTGCTGCCTTTCGGTATATTAAAGCTTTGATGCGCTGTCTTTGTCGCAGTATAGCACGGCGCTTTTATGTTTTCTTAAAATTGTTGCGGGGCATTTTTCGTTTATATCGTCATTTAGCATTTTATAAACTGCGTCTGCCTTTGTTATTGCGGGCACAACGCAGAACAGGTGCCTGCCTGAAAAAAGCGTCGGCACAGTAAGTGTGAGCGCATGAGTGGGTACGTCGTCTATTTTTTCAAAGCAACCGTCATGCACCTGCTGATTGCGGCATATTTCATCAAGCTTAACGCTTTTTATAATGTGTTTATCGCAAAAATCGGCAACCGGCGGGTCATTAAATGCAATATGGCCGTTTTCACCTATTCCGAGGCACACGATGTCTGTGGGATATTGTTTTATAAGATTTGAATACCTTTCGCATTCGCCTTGTATATCTTTTGCGCTGCCGTTTATGTAATGAACGCTTTTAAAATTAACCTTATCAAAAATTGCACGGCGCAAAAAATTTCCGAAGCCCTGAGGGGCATCCGGTGCAAGGCCTATGTATTCGTCCATGTGAAAAGCGTTTATTTTGCTCCAGTCAATTTTGTTATTTGCAACGAGGCTTTCAAGCACTTCGTTTTGCGAGGGTGCGGCTGCAAAGATGATGTTTATCTCGTCTTTTTGTTTAAGCAAGGTTTGTATGCATAAGAAGATGTCGTTTGCGGCATCGGCTCCCATTTCGCTTCTTGTGTTAAAAATTTTAACGTCCAGATTATCTTTTTTCATTTAAATTCGCTCCCGTAAAAATATTTTCAAACACATTTTAGCACAGCGAAAAGGCTTTGTAAACCGTTTGGCAAAATCGGTTTGTTTTTGTAGATTTTATGTTTAAAAAGGTTGAATTTTATATTGGTATATGTTATACTTTTCGTGAAAGATTACACAGGCATTAAAGAGCCTGATCGGGAGGAACGGATTTATGAAAACAATAAATGTGCTGTCAATCGGAAACAGCTTCAGCCAGGATGCGCAAAGATATCTTTTCGAGATTGCAAGATCGCAAAAAGAAAATATTCAAACGGTTAACCTTTATATAGGAGGCTGCTCGCTTGAAAGACATTTCAGAAATATGGCGGGAGAAAAGAGGGAATATGCGCTTGAAATAAACGGAAACACAGAAACAGGATTTTTTTCATCGATAAAAGAAGCGCTCACAGCGCGCTGCTGGGATTTTGTAACGCTTCAGCAGGCAAGTCATTTTTCTTATGATTATGAAACGTATCAGCCGTATTTATCATGTTTGGCAGAGTATGTGCGCTCGTTTGCGCCGAAAGCAAAGCTTTTAATCCACCAAACATGGGCATATGAGAGCGGCAGCGAAAGAATACGCGAGCATGGCTTTGAAAAATATGAGGATATGTTTAAAGAAATTGAAAAAGCATATATGCTTGCCGCAAAGGATATTCATGCCGACGGGATAATAGAGTGCGGGAAGGCGCTTTTAAGGGCTCAGGAAAACGGTATTAAAAAAGTTCATCGCGACACGTTTCATGCAAGCCGCGGTACAGGAAGATTTATTTTAGCGCTTACATGGTATAAATATCTTACGGGAAATGATATATCAAACATCTGCTTTAATAATTTTGATGAAGATGTTTCAAAAGAAGAATATGATATCGCAATCAAGAGTGTAAACGACATATTTTAAAAGCTAAGCAATAAAAAAGCTGAAAACCTTTCAAATCGGTTTTCAGCTTTTTTATGTTATTTAATTTCATCGATATTATACGGGGTGATCTGATATACAAAGTAGTTTAGCCAGTTTGAATACAAAAGGCTTGCATGGGATCTCCAGCGCATAACAGGTTCGTTTTCGGGATTGTCGCCATAGTAATAGTTTTTCGGCATATCTATTTTTATGCCCTTTTTAAGGTCGCGTTTATATTCTTCGTCTAACGTGTTTGCATCGTATTCCGAATGGCCGGTGACGAAGATTTGTTTTCCGGCTTTGGTAAACACTATATAAACGCCGGCTTCTTTCGATTCCGATAAAATTTCAAGTTCGCGAACTTTTTTTATATCCTCTTTTAAAACTGTTGTGTGTCTTGAATGAGGAACATAAAAAGATGAGTCAAATCCGCGCATAAGCTTTGATGTGCTGCGGTTTACGCCATGCTCAAACACACCGAACATTTTTTTGTCAAGATGATGTTTTTTTATGCCGTAGTGATAGTAAAGCCCTGCCTGAGCGCCCCAGCAGATATGAAACGTTGAAGTGACGTTTGTTTTTGACCACTCCATTATTTCACAAAGCTCGTCCCAGTAGTCGACCTGCTCAAACTCAAGGTTTTCAACCGGTGCACCGGTTATAATCATTCCGTCGAACTTTTGCGTTTTTATATCGTCAAAAGTTTTATAAAAGCACTGCAAATGGTTTTCGCTTGTGTTTTTTGATTTGTGCGAATTCATATGTATAAATTCGATTTCCGTTTGCAGCGGGCTGTTACTTAAATACCTTAAAATCTGTGTTTCGGTAATGATTTTTTTAGGCATAAGATTTACAAACGCAATCTTAAGCGGACGAATATCCTGCGTTGCCGCACGGGTAGACGTCATAACAAATATATTTTCACTTTCCAGCTGATGTACGGCGGGTAAACCGTCCTGAACTTTTATTGGCATTTTTTACTTCCTTTAACTATTTGTTTAAAAGCTCACACATAAATTTGAATGTTATTTCGCTGCTGTCGGGCAAACCTTCGTGTCCGAAGTCGGGATATATAACAGTTTTTTTGTTGCAGGTCATTTTATTATATGCTGCAAACTGCGTTGACGGGGGACATGTTGTGTCCATAAGTCCCGTGAACATAATAAGGTCTGCTTTTATGCGCGGTGCGAGGTATTGCAAATCTATATATCCGAGCTTTGTGAAAATTTCTTCTTCCTGCTCATGGCGGGGATCGAAGTGTCTGAAATAATCTTTTATATCCCGATAGGCATCGGCTGCTAAATCCATTTCCCAAACGCGCTTGTAGTCGCATAAGAACGGATAGTTCGGCGCTGCTTTTTTTATTTTCGGTTCAAGTGCAGCACAGGCAATGGTGAGCGCGCCGCCCTGACTTCCGCCGAACGCACCGACTCTGTTTTCGTCGATTTCATCCATGCTCATGGCAATTCTCGCTAACTGAGCGGTGTCTAAGAATATATCGCGGAACAAAAGCTTATGCGGATCGTCTTCTATAAGTCCCCTTATAATCTGACCGTGAAGCGTGTTGCCCTTTACGCCGCCAACATCTTCGCTTTTTCCGCCCTGACCTCTGGCGTCCATGGCAAATGCCGCAAATCCGGCATATGCATAGGGGAGAAGCTGCATCCATGAGTGTCCTGCGCCGGAGTAGCCGTGAAATCCCAAAACTGCGGGGATTTTGCCCTCGCGTTTTTTCGGAATTAAACATTTGCAATAAATTCTTGCATTGTTTACGCCCGTGTAGTACACGTCATAGCAGTCAATTCCGGGAGCCTGAAAGTCGGCTTTGGTCATTTTAACGTTTGGTGCGGTTTCGTCAAGCTCTTTTAAAGCTTTTTCCCAATAATGCTCAAAGTCCGCAGGCTTGGGGTTAATTCCCTGATATTTTTTCAGTTTCTCTAATGGCATATCAACTAAAGGCATTTTTACTCTCTCCTCTTAAAAATTATTTTAATTTTTCAATTAACATTGCCTCAACGGATTTTGCGTCGGCTTTGCCGCGCGTTTCTCTCATAACCATGCCGATAAGCGAACCAATGGCTTTTTGTTTGCCGCCCTTGTAGTCTTCAACGGCTTTGGGGTTGTTTTCAATAACCTTTTCAACAATAGGCATAATTTCGCTGTTGTCGGCAGATTTAAATTCGCTTTTGTCAAAAAGCTCGTCAAACGGCTTTTTCTCTTCAAACATTTTATCAATGATTTTTTTAGTAAAGTTGTTTGAAATTTCGCCGTCGGCAATCATTTTAGCAACGTAGGCAACATCTTTTGCGCTGATTGCCAAATCGGCATTTTCCTTTGCTTCTTCGTCTGCCATAAATCTGAACAAATGCGTAAACAAAATATTTGTGCAAAGTTTAACTGCGCCGCCGCTTAATTTAACCATTTCCTCAAAATAAACTGCAAGTTTCGGATATTTTACGATTTGCTCGCTGTCGGCTTCGGAGAGGTTAAACTCTGTCATATATCTTTTCTTTTTATCGGCGGGAAGCTCGCCCATTTGCTCTTTAAGCTCTGCGAGCCGCTCGTCGGTAATATGAACATAAGGCAAATCCGGCTCGCGAAAATACCTGTAGTCGTTAGAATCTTCCTTGCCGCGCATAGACTCGGTTTCGTTTGTTTCGCTGTTGTAGCGGCGGGTTTCCTGAATGATTTTTCCGCCGTTTTCTATAATATCAACCTGACGCTCAAATTCCGACTCGATAGCTTTCATGATAAACGTGAAAGAGTTGATATTTTTTATTTCGGTTCTTGTACCGAATTCTTTAGAGCCTTTTTCTCTTATGGAAATATTAACATCGCAGCGCATGGAACCTTCCTGCATTTTGCAGTCGGAAACGCCGATAGTTTTCATGATAAGACGTAGCGTTTCAAGATATTCTCTTACTTGTTCGGCATTTTCAAAATCAGGCTCGGTAACGATTTCGATAAGCGGTACTCCGCCGCGGTTATAGTCAACCAATGTATCGCCGTTTTGGTGGATAAGCTTGCCGGCGTCTTCTTCAATATGAATTCTGTTTATTCTGATTGTGTGTCCGTCAGAAAGTGTGAGATGTCCGTCGTGGCACAACGGATAGTCAAACTGAGAAATCTGATAAGCTTTTGCAAGATCGGGATAAACATAGTTTTTACGATCCATCTTTGAAAAATTGGAAATTTGGCAGTTTGTTGCCATTCCGGCTTTTGAAGCATATTCAACAACTGCACGGTTAAGCTTCGGAAGCGAGCCGGGAAGCCCTATGCATACAGGGCAGCAATGCGTGTTTGCTTCGCCGCCGAACTGAGTGGTGCATCCGCAGAAAATTTTCGTTTTTGTTGAAAGCTCGATATGTGTTTCAAGACCTATTACCATTTCAAAATTCAATGCACTCACCTCCGATTTTTGGTTTTCTATACATAATTTCATGATTTTTTTCTTCAAATTTGTATGCTGCGTTTAAAAGCTTGTTTTCCGTGAACTTGTCGCCTATAAGCTGCAAGCCTATCGGCATATCGTTTTTATCATAGCCGCAGGGTATACTGATTGCGGGAAGCTGGGCAATGTTTACCGGAACTGTGCACATATCCGTAAGATACATTTCAACAGGATCGCAATTCATAAGTTCGCCTATGCCGAATGCCGTCTGAGCAACAGTGGGGCACAAAAGCATGTCCACCTGCTCAAAGGCTTTTGAAAAGTTTTTCTTTATAACTTCTCTCATAATCTCGGCTTTTTTGTAGTATGCGTCAAAGTATCCGGAACTTAAAACATAGTTTCCGAGCATAATTCTTCTTTTAACTTCTCTGCCAAATCCCTCGTCGCGGGTTTTGCAAATCATTTCTTCGGTGTTTAGAAAGTTTTCGCAGCGGTGACCGTAACGAACGCCGTCATATCTTGAAAGGTTTGACGATGCCTCGGCGCATGCTAAAATATAGTATACCGGAAGCGACAGCTCGAACTGGTCAATCGTTATATTTTCAATTATAGCGCCCATATCCTCAAAGGATTTTATTGCGTCTTTCATGGCTTTGTCAATTTCGGAATTTAAGCCTTCGAATAAATTTGAAAGCACGCCTATTTTCAAGCCTTTAATGTTTTTTTCAAGCTCATTAAATGATGGCTTTCTTTCATAGTTTTCACAGGTTGCGTCTTTTTCATCGTATTTTGAGATTGCGTCAAAAACGATTGACGTGTCTTCAACGCTTGATGCCAGAACGCCTATCTGATCAAGGCTTGAGCCGTATGCCACAAGTCCCCATCTTGAAACTGCGCCGTAGGTTGGCTTTAAACCGACTATACCGCAGAAGCTTGCCGGCTGGCGAACGCTTCCGCCCGTGTCTGAACCTAAGGCATAAACCGCCATATCTGCCGCAGCAGCTGCTGCGCCACCGCCCGATGAACCGCCGGGAACGCGGTTTATATCGTGGGGGTTTTTGGTCGGTCCGTAGTATGATGTTTCGCATGTTGAACCCATTGCAAACTCGTCCATGTTTGTTTTGCCGAGCAAAACCGCGCCTTTATCGTCAAGCTGCTCATATGCAAAAGCGTTGTAGACGGGTTTGTAGTTATTAAGCATTTTTGAGCCGCAGCTCGTTGTTATGCCTTTTGTTGAGATACAGTCTTTAATTGTCATTGGTATACCGCATAAAACGTCTATTTTCTCGCCTGCGGCAATTTTTTTATCTGTTTCGGCGGCGCGTTTTAAAGCTTCCTTTTCGGTAATGCATGTGTAGGCATTAATATCGCCGTCGTGCGTTTTTATATAGTCAAGATATTTTTGTGTAAGCTCGGTTGCGGTTATTTTTCCGCTGACAAGCATATCGTGCAGTTTTAAAATTTTACCCTTCATAGTGTTCACTCCTTCTCGGCAGCTTAAAATATCCGTCCTCTGCGGTCGGCGCATTTTTAAGTATGTCTTCTCTGTCGTAAGATGTGATTACAATGTCCTCGCGGAGCGGGGCAACATCTTTTGCATATATGCCGTTCGGTTCTTCGTATTTTGACTTGCTTATCATATCCGCAAAAGAAACTATAGACTGCATATCAACTGTGAGAATATCTATTTCTTCATCGGAAAGGGTTAGCTTTGAAAGCTTTGCAAGCTTTACAACCTCGTCTCTTTCAACCATTTTCTCCATTCCTTTCAAATTTCAAAGTTTAATCTGTAATACGGCAAAGGTTGTCAAAGTGGCAGTTTGATTTATCTGTTTATTAATCAGCGTATCTTTATGTGTACTTCACGCAGCTGCTGCTCGCTCACTTCGTTTGGCGCACCTATCAATAAATCCTGTGCGTTTGCTGTCATGGGGAATGCTATAACTTCACGGATGCAGTTTTCATGAAGCAAAAGCATAACCATTCTGTCTATTCCGGGTGCCATACCTGCATGCGGCGGCGCACCGTATTGGAAACTGTTGTAGAGCGATGTGAATTTTTCTTTTATATCGTCTTCGGTGTATCCCGCAATTTCAAATGCCTTAACCATGATTTCCGGGCTGTGGTTTCTGACTGCTCCGCTGCTTAACTCAACTCCGTTTACAACGATATCATACTGATAAGCCAAAATATCCAGCGGATCTTTATTTAACAGTGCGTCCATTCCGCCCTGGGGCATTGAAAAGGGGTTGTGCGTGAATATAATTTTTCCTGTTTCTTCGTCTCTTTCATACATCGGAAAGTCTACTATGAAACAGAATTTGTATTCGTTTTCGTTAATAAGGTTCATTCTTCTTGCAAGCTCTGTGCGGATTTGTCCGGCAAGAGAGCTTACGATGTATGCTGCGTCGGAGATAAAGAACAAAACGTCGCCGCCTTCAAGATTTGAAAGACGGATAAGCTCTTTTTGTTCTTCTTCGGGAACGAACTTTGCAATCGGGCCTGCAAGGTTAAAGTTTTCGTCGCATTTTACATAGCCAAGACCTTTCATGCCGATTTCGGTTGCAAATTTTAACATGTTTTCAAAAAAGCTTTTCGGCTGGCTTGCTCCGCCTTTAAGGTTTATTGCGCGAACAATTTTTCCTTTAAACGGCGCAAAGTTGCAGCGTAAAAACAAATCGGACAGATCTATTATTTCAAGCGGATTTCTAAGGTCGGGCTTGTCCGTGCCGTATTTGAGCATTGCTTCTTTGTACGGTATTTTAACAAACGGCGCTTCGTCAACAATGCTTCCCTTGGGAGCAAACTGCTTAAATGTTTTCGATAAAACGTCCTGAGCAATTTCGAACACGTCCTCCTGTGAGGCAAATGCCATTTCAAAGTCTAACTGATAAAATTCGCCGGGGGAGCGGTCGGCTCTTGCGTCCTCGTCTCTGAAACACGGCGCAATCTGAAAGTATCTGTCAAAACCGGACACCATCAAAAGCTGTTTGAAAATCTGCGGTGCCTGAGGAAGTGCATAAAACTGACCTTTGTATTTTCTGCTCGGAACAAGATAATCTCTTGCGCCCTCGGGAGATGAAGCTCCCAGAATAGGAGTTTGCATTTCCAAAAATCCAAGCTCGTTCATGCGGTTTCTTAAAAAGGAAATAATTTTTGAACGCATAACCATATTGTTATGCACCTTTTCGTTACGCAAATCCAAAAAGCGGTATTTTAAACGGATTTCCTCTTTTGTTTCAGTGCTGTGAGCAACTTCAAACGGAAGCTGTTCATAAACGCTGCCCAAAACTTCGATTGCCACATCTGTAATTTCAATTTCACCTGTGGTGATTTTTTTGTTAACGGTTTCCGCGTCGCGCTCGGTAACCACGCCGGTTACGCGAACTGCCGTTTCTTTTGATATGCCGTTTAAGAGGGCGTCGTCTTTTATAACCACCTGAGTTATTCCGTACTGATCGCGAAGATCAATAAAAATAACGCCGCCGTGGTCGCGTATGTTAAACACCCAGCCGCACAGAGAAACCTTTTTTCCTATATCGTTTTTGCAAAGCTCACCGCAAGTGTGAGAACGAAGCTTTGTTGTTAAATCCATTTATACTACCTCCGGTAAAAATTATATCATTCCCATATTATATCTATTAGAATATTATAATATTAATTGCCGCGCTTGTCAAGTTTTTAAGCATATTTTTATCCGTAATTATGCTCATAATCCAATATTTTTATGTTGTTTTAAAAAAAATATATTTCTTTTGCGAAAAAAAGCGGAATTTATTATGCATTTTGCTTTTGAGATTATACAAATTGACATGAATAACATTTTGTGATATAATGTGTAAAATCTATGCATTACTATTTGATGCATTAACCAAAAGAGGGAGAATTATTATGAATACAGGTGCAGATAAAGAAAAAATAATACCACCGTTTAAAATGGCAGCAAATTTATATTTTGTCGGAACATATGAAGCTTCGTCTCATTTGATAGCAACAAAAGAGGGGTTGATACTTATTGATGCGGGATATCCGCAGACAGCAGATGTGATTGCAAATGGAATAAAGACTCTCGGATTTGATATAGAGAATTTAAAATATATTATTCTTTCACATGAGCATATTGACCATACAGGTGGTGTCAGACGTTTGTTAAAGCTGGCGCCGAATGCAAAAACATGTATAGGAAGAAGAGCGGCAAATTTTGCAAGTTATAAAGGCTTTTTAAAAGAGTGCGTTTTTACACCGGACATAATTTTAAATGATGGCGATGTTGTACAGCTTGATGACATACGGATATTTTGCATGGAAACACCCGGACATACGCCCGGAACAATGTCGTTTTTCTTTGATGTGGAGGAAAACGGCAAAAAGCTGCGTGTCGGAACTTTTGGCGGTGCAAGCGTAAATCAAATACGTAAAGATTGGTTGGATAAATATAATCTTCCGTACAGGCTCAGAGGTGAGTACTATGAGTCTGTACAAAGATTGAAAAAAGAGCATGTGGATGTATTTATGGCAAATCATTCATGGCAAAACAACACTAAGGAAAGATATGAAAAAAGCCTTGTTTCAAGTGAAAACCCGTTTATAGATTCTGCGCTTTGGAGTAAGTTTTTGAATGATTGCGAAAAAAATCTTGAAGATATGATGCTTGAGGAGAGCCGCAGCATGTTTGTAAATTATGCACACAGAGGAGCAAGCGAGTATGCGCCCGAAAACACATTTATGTCATTTTATTTGGGATTGTTCATGCAGGCAAACGGAATTGAAACAGATGTGCAGATAACAAAAGATAAAACCCTTGTTTTGTTTCATGATGACTCGCTTAACAGAACAGTAAACGAGAATGGACAAATATCCGATTATACATATGATGAGTTACAAGTATTTGATGTCGTAAAAGGAAATTTAAAAGACAAAATAGTAAAATTCGAAGATTTTTTAAAAATGTTTGGACATCGTGATATAACTTTTGCAATAGAGCTGAAAGTTGACGGAATTGAAGAGGCGGTTATAGATTTATTGAAAAAGTATGATATGCAAAACAAAACGATTATTACATCATTTTCATTTGATATGGTGCGTGCAGCTAAAAAATATGCGCCTGAATTCAGAATTGGATATCTGACGAAAGAAATTAGTGAAGATGTTGAACGGCAGCTTGTCGAAATTGGTGCCGACCAAATTTGTCCGAAAGCAGAACAGATTACCCGCGAAAGGGTTGACCGTTGGCATAAACTCGGTTTTAATGTCCGTGCATGGGGAGTGTGCAGCGAGAAAATTATGAAAAATGTGTACGACTGTATGGCTGATGGAATGACAGTTAATTTCCCGGATAAGTTAAACAGCTATATTAGATCAAAGGGTAAAAAATAAAATACCGGTAAAAAAGCTGGCGAAAAGTTTAAAAGGGTTTTCGTCAGCTTTTTTGTTTAAAACAGTTTGTAAATATTATTTGGTGTCTGATATGTAGATATAATAATTGTCCCATGTAACATCGCAGCCGAAAGCTTCTGCAATTACCCGTGTTGGCACGATTGTACGCTCATCTTGTATCATCGGGGCTGCATCTGAATACTCCTTTTTACGCGGCGCTTTTTTTCAGCTTTTTGATAATAATAACATTTACTATCGATACTGCAAGCGTTATATATGGCATAGATGTCAATTTAAATATTTTAAAAATCAAACACATTAAACCGACAAAAACAATAAATAAAATTGAAACAATCATTAAAATTATTGAACCGGCAGTGCCATATTTATGATTTTTCGGTTTATTTGTCAGTGCTGTGATTATGTATACAATATTAAAAATAACACCGACAAAAGCTATCAGGGCAATTGCTGTTGTTATCACAAAAGCAACTCCGTCCTGATACTGATTTCCTGCAAGTATGTAACCGAACAAAGAAAAGGCAGGCGTTTGATCTTCCATTCCGAATAAAGAGTATAAACTCTTTGCAACGGGCACTTCAAGCCATTTAAGAAACGGCAGAATTACTCCCAAAACCGCCAGTACTACACTTGTGTACAGCATTGGTTTGCTTACCGGTTTTCGGCCGCACTCCTCGCGAAAACGTGCGTTGGTAAAAATTTATTTTCCGCATTTTTCACAATACATAATAAATTCTCCAGTATATTTTTATTTACACACGCTTTTTGAGAAAAAACACAAAACTCCTTTCTTTTCCGTAAATTAAAAAAGGTGTGCAACTATCGATGTTACACACCTAAAAAATGCAAACTCCGATTTGTTGTCACACAAGTTTCCATATACCTTACACAATCAAAAAAGTATGCAAAAATAGAGCATGCATTTTTACCAAAGGAAAAAAACACATACTTTTTTAAAAATATGTAAGGCAATAACCTCTTGTGTGACAGTGTTAGTATATCACATATGCAAAAAAATGCAATACAAAATTTTGGCTGACGGATTAAACATATAAAAAATAAAAGAATATAAAAACGGCAGCGGGTAAAAAAATAAACCGCCGAAAATTTCTGATTTACAGAGAGTCGGCGGTTAGAAATATTATCGGTGTAAAAAATCACACCTGCTCACATATTTTGCACACATCTATATAAGATGCGGCATTTGAAATTTTAAAAAGAGTGTTTAAATCAAGTTCAATTGCCGAATTTGAGCTGCCACATGCGGGAAAAACGGTTTCAAAGCGTTTTAAGCTTTCGTCTAAATATATTTTAACATTTTTATTTTCAATCGCAAACGGGCAAACTCCTCCGACTGCGTGGCCTGTGAAATTTATAACCTCGTCGGGCGAGAGCATTTTTGCTTTGAAAGAGAAAAAGTCTTTGAATTTTTTATTGTCCACCTTTGCATCGCCTGCCGTGCATATTAAAACACATCCGTTATCCGGTGTTTTAAAAGCAAGGGTTTTTGCTATTCGGTTTTCGTTGGTGTTAAGCGCTTTTGCCGCAAGAGAAACCGTTGCGCTCGATGTGTCAAACTCGTTTATGTTTTTATCCAAATCAAATTGTTTTAAATAGTTTCTTACGTTTTCTAAAGACATTTTAAACCCTCCTTTGTAATACAAAAAAGCGCCAAAGGCTTTTGACCATCGGCGCAGATTTTATCAATCGGAAGTGAACGGCAAAAGTGCAATATGTCTTGCTCTTTTGATTGCCTCTGTAACTTCTCTTTGATGTTTTGCACAGTTTCCGCTTATTCTTCTCGGAACAATCTTTGATTTTTCCGAAATAAACTTTCTTAATTTAAAAGTATCTTTATAATCGATTTGTGCAGCTTTGTCAGCGCAGAAAATGCAAACTTTTCTCTTTGCTTTTCTGGCACCTCTTGCCGGTCTTTCAACTCTTTCAGCCATTTTCAATTTCCTCCTTCTTTAATCCTTTTTAAAACGGCAAATCGTCATCAGAAATGCCAACGGCAAAATCTGCGCCGTCGGGCAAAGAAGCCGATGAATCAAATGCGCCCGAAGATGCATTTTGATTATACGCGCCTGCGTTCTGATTAAAGGAATTTGTGTTTGCTCTCGGCTGCGGCGCAGCGCCTGAAGATGCAGCGCTTGCTTTGCTTTCGGTAAAATATGCTTCGTCAACGATAACTTCCGTTGCATATCTTTTATTACCGTTCTGATCAGTCCAGTCTCTTGTCTGTATAGAGCCAACAACACCTATAAATCTGCCTTTTGTAAAATACCCGCAAATAAACTCCGCAGTCTTGTTCCACGCAACGCAGTTTATAAAATCCGTTTTGCGTTCCTCGCCCTGGCGGACAAATCTTCTGTCAACAGCAATTGAAAAGCTGCAAACATTTGCCCCGCTCGGTGTTACACGAAGCTCCGGGTTTGCTGTTAATCTTCCTACCAATATGGCTTTGTTCATAAAATATACACCGCCTTTTCTTCAGTGGGAGATTACTTTTTGATGATAATACTTCTCATGATATCCTCGGTGATCTTGTATATACGATCAAGCTCAGCCGGAAAATCACTTTTTGAAGAAAAGTTTACCAAAACATAGTAACCTTCGTTCTTGTCATTAATTTCGTAAGCAAGCTTTCTTTTGCCCCAAATATCAATATTTTCTATTGTACCTGCGCTTTCGATTAATGCCTTGAACTTTTCAACAACAGCATTTGTTTTCTCTTCATCTAAATCAGGATTAATGATGAAAACAGTTTCGTAGTTGTTAATGATTTCAACCATTTCTTCGCACCTCCCTTTCGGACTTTGACCCTGTAATAAATACAGAGTAAGGAAAATTTGTGCTTATCATACATAAGCTATATTATTATACACCTTCATTTTTGAAATGTCAAGCTTTTTATTTTAAATTTTTAAACATGCAAAAATCATTTCCTTTGTGCAGTTTTAACGAAAGTTGCAGTTTTTCGTATTTTTTCGCACAAACCCCTTGACTTTATCCGTGTAAAAAGGAGATCTTTATGCTAAAATTTATATGTTAAAATGATAAAAAAGAGCGGCTTCATTTTGATAAGTGAATTTGAAACCGCTCTTTTTGCGTTAATTATACAGCTGACCGTTGTTTTTGTCTTTTAACAGTGTAAATAAACAGGCAGTACGATATTGTAATTATTTTTATCACTGCGACATATAATCTAATAAATTTAATTGTATGTTGGAGGCGGTAAGGTGAATGAAACAATAAAACAAAGGTGCATAGAAATAGGGAATTACATTGCAAAAAGCAACGTAACTGTGCGAACAGCGGCAAAAAAGTTTGGTGTTTCAAAATCAACCGTACATACGGTTGTAACAAGATAGAAACTTTTTATATAGAAGTGGCGTAATGGTGCGCCTTTCAAAGATTTTACACAATTCAAAATCTCTCTGTAACAACCGAATAGAAAATGCATAACAAAAAATCCCGAAAACCGCTTAAAATAAGGCTTTCGGGATTTTTTCTGTTTCGTTATTGTTACATCTGTATTGGATTTTTGAGATATGCGCGAATGATATTTTTATAGTATTACTCAGATAAATTTATTCTTCATCTTCAAAGGTCATATCTTCAAAAATAATTTTAAGATAATCTCTTCTGCCGTATAAAATGCGATAGATAGAAACATAAGTTTCATCAACTTTATAAAAGACTATATAATTTCCGCTCACTATAAAGCGAAAATCGGTTTCAATATGAATTTTTGCAGAAAGCACCGGTCCCATATGTGGAGATGTTTCTAAAAGACTATAATCTTTTATTATTCTTTTTACTACATTGTTTGCCGCAATAGGATTTGCTAAATCATTTTCAATATAAGATTTGATTTCTTTTAAATCATTTAGTGCAGCGGGAGTAACACGGATTTTCGGCATGGCTATACCCCCAATGCCTTCATAACATCATCATTAGAAAGCCATCCGTTTTCTTTGGCGGATTTTTCTCCTTCAGAAAGCTTGCCCATGAGCTTGATTATAGCTTTTGTCTTTTCATATTCTTCCATATCAACAATCGCATAACGACCTCTTCCATTCTTCGTAAGAAAAACAGGTTCGTCAAATGCAATTTCCTTTAAAACTTCTGCATAATTTCTTAAATCCGAAACCGGTCTGATATTTGGCATAAAACACCCTCCTTTTTGTTTGTTGTAATTATTGTATCATAATTTTAAGTAAAATACAACAATTTTTTTAAAAATATAATAGATACAGACATACGCGAAACAAAACCCCTCAACCGCCCTGTATTACAGGCTTTTTCGCTCTCAAAAGCCAAAAATTTGAAAATTAAAGATTTTTAGCAACATAGCAAAAAAACTTTAGTGATGCGGTATTGCATTATTTGACAAAAAGTTCTCCATTTCGACACCTCCTAAACATACAGTTGTAACAAGACAGAAACTTTTTATATAGAAGTGGCGTAATATTGCGCCTTTCAGGGATTTTACACAATTCAAAATCTCTCTGTAACGACCGAATAGAAAATCTATAACAGAAAATCCCGAAAACCGTTTAAAATAAGGCTTTCGGGATTTTTTACTGTTTCGTTATTGTTACATCTGTATTGAATTTTTAATTGCGTATAGCATTTGTATTTTAGCCGATGCTATATGTTTTTTGTGGGGCGGAAATTAGCCTCACTTGCAAGGAATTTTTTATAATACATATCTTGCAGCAAGACATGAGAAAATTTTGTTACCTGCCCACAAAAAAACAGATATTATTTTAGGAATAATACAAAATGATTATTTTCACATTAAAACTTGATTTTATTCCCGAAATGTGATATACTATACACAACAACCCGAAAGAGGTATGATTATGGAATATATTAAGGTTTCACAAGCGGCAGAAAAGTGGGGACTCTCACCGCGCAGAGTCCGGCTTTTATGCGCTCAAAACAGAATAGACGGCGTTGTTCAAAAGGGCAAATTATATATGATTCCCGAAAACGCACCAAAGCCCGTTGACGCCAGAACGCGAAAAGGAATAAAAATGTCAAAGGAGTTATCTCCCCTGCTCTTAAAAATCGACGCATTAAAAGCAGAGCTTGACAAAAAGCGTCCGCTTACGCAAGGCGAGGCGGAAAGACTGCGTAACGAATTTATGGTGGACTTTACCTATAATTCAAACGCAATCGAGGGTAACACGCTTACATTAAAAGAAACGGCGATGGTTTTGGAAGGTATGACAATCGACCAAAAACCGCTGAAGGATCACCTTGAAGCAGTCGGTCACAGAGATGCATTTTTGTATATCGAAGATATTGCAAAGGACACAAAAATCAGCGAAACGGTGATTAAAAATATTCACTCGCTTGTGCTGATGAACAGACCGGAGGATAAAGGCGTGTTCCGCAAAATTCCCGTAACCATTATGGGTGCATATACCGAGCCTGTTCAGCCGTATATGATTGAGCCGAAAATGACCGAGCTTCTCGCCGAAAACGAAAAACGCAAGAAGAAAATGCACCACATAGAGAGAATTGCACGGTTTCACCTCGAATTTGAGGGCATTCACCCATTTGTCGACGGCAACGGCAGAACAGGAAGATTACTGCTTAATCTCGACCTTATCCAAAACGGCTATCCGGCAATCAATGTGAAATTCGCCGACAGAAAAACATATTACGCAGCATTTGATGAGTTTTATAAAAACAACAACGCTGAACCCATGACAGGACTCGTGGCAAGGTATGTGATTGAGCGAATGAAACAGTATTTGGAAATATTAAATTAAGTTAGAAGAAAAATCATAAATTGATTTTAAGTTAAAGTTCAAAATATACAGAAATATTATACTTTACAATTCGGATATAAATTATTATCTATACCAGAATGACGTAGTTATCGAAAAAATCTTTTGGTGTTGCATTAATAGTGTGATATATGTTAATTTAAGCTAAAAATCCCTGTGATAGCAAGAACTTACAGGGATTTTTATATTTATACAAAACATAAATGCAAAAATCAACTGATATCATTTTATGCAGTCGACAAATTTAATAAAAACACTATCAAATACCACAAAATATAACAAAAACTATTGATTTTCAAAAAATGTTGTGTTATAATTTATAATGCGTTTTTGTAAATAAAATTTGAGGTGAATTTCATGTCAGAAATATTAATGGACAATTGGATTGGAATTGAAGATGCAGCTAATTATTTGGGTGTAACTAAAGAGACTATCCGCAATTGGATTAAAAAGAGTGACATCCCCGCACACAAGATAGGAAAACTATGGAAGTTTAAAGTTTCTGAACTCGATGCTTGGATAAAAAGCGGTAAAAGTGCAATTTAACATCAAGATTAATAGTGAGGATAATATAATGAATAAGAAGTTTGCATGCATAGATCTTTTTTCTGGTGCGGGTGGGCTATCAAAAGGCTTTCTGGATGCCGGCTATAATGTTGTATTAGGTGTCGATTTTGATGATGCAGCACTGACTACATTTAAGGCCAATCACGGAACATCAGAAGTAATGAAACTTGATTTGTTCAGTCATAACAATATAGAAAAAATTGTTTCCTTTTTAGAGGAAAAAGAAATAGAGCTAGATGTGTTAATTGGTGGTCCTCCATGCCAGGGATTTTCAGTTGCTGGTCCACGCGATATGAATGACAAAAGAAATTTGCTTTATTTAGCTATGGTTAAATTGGCAAAACGATTAACCCCCCAGGCTGTAGTTTTAGAAAATGTTCCTGGAATGATACAAACCAATGATGGAATTGGCGCCAAAAGAATTGTTGACGATTTCGCAAAAATCGGATACAACATGGTGTCAAAACTATTATTTGCACCTGATTATGGTGTGCCACAAATCAGAAAAAGAGTATTTTTTGTTGGACTAAAAGATTCAGGTACTGTTTACAGTTTTCCTGAAAAAACGACTACACCTGATAAATATGTTACTTGTGAACAAGCAATCAGTGATTTGCCGTCTTTACAATTACAAGATGGCAACATTATATACGGAGAAGAAATTCAAGAATACGCTACGTCTCCACAAACTGATTATCAGAAAAATATGAGAAAAAATTCTAAATTAGTATATAATCATATAGGTAGTATACCGATTGAAAAAACAAAAAAAATGCTTTCGATGATTCCGGAAGGAAAGAATTACAAGGCTCTTCCGGATGAATATCGTTGTTTGTATAAATATCACGAAGCATTAACCAGATATCACAGTAAGAAACCTTCCTTAACGATAAATACCGGACATCGTTCGCATTTTCATTATAAGTACGATAGAATTCCTACAGTGAGGGAAAGTGCAAGATTACAAAGTTTCCCGGATGACTTCGTGTTTTATGGGAATAAATCACAACAATATAAACAAGTAGGAAATGCAGTTCCGCCAATGCTTGGGTATGCGGTTGCCAAAAAACTGCTTGAATATCTCAAATAAGTACTTAAGGGAGTTTGCGATATGCCAAAGAAATATAAAATGATTGATTTGTTTGCTGGCTGCGGCGGATTAACAGAGGGCTTTATGGACACTAAATGTTATTCAGAGATTGCAGCTGTTGAATGGTTAAAACCTCAAGTTGATACATTGCGATACAGATTAAAAACAAAATGGAATGAGAAAGATGCCGATCAACGGGTACTGTATTTCGACATACAACGAGAAAGTGAATTGTATGCCGGATGGAATGATCCTGAATTTGGTGTCGGAGTAGGCCTTGATTATTTTGTTAATAAATCTAACGGAATAGATGTTATCATTGGAGGTCCTCCATGTCAGGCATATTCGATAGCCGGCAGAGTTCGAGACGAAAACAATATGCAACAAGATTACAGAAACTATCTCTTTGAACATTATCTTAATGTTGTTAATAGATACAAGCCTACTTTATTTGTTTTTGAAAATGTACCTGGAATTTTGAGTGCGGCACCAAACGGAACAGAAATTACAACGTTAATCAAACAAGGTTTCAACAGCATAGGATATGACATAATCGATGATATTGGAGCCTATGCAACAGTTAATGCTTGTGATTATGGGGTAGCACAAAACAGAGTAAGAGTAATAATTGTAGGATTAAGAAAAAAAAAGTTTGAAGACACACAGGGAGTATTAAAAAATTTTTATACAAATATATTACCTAAATATAAATCTGGTAAGATTATAACGGTTAAAGAAAAAATAGGTGATTTGCCGAAATGTTTACCCTTGTTTGATAAAGAAAATCATAGAAAACGAATTTCACATACCACACCGAAATGTGAAATCAGTGGGCACATTCCTCGATATGCAAATCTCCGAGATATGGATACTTTTAAAATTTTAGCAAAAGATATAGAAACCGGGAAAAGAGAGTTTGATAGTCAGAAAATAAGCGAATTGTATGAAAAAAAGATTGGTTCTAAATCCCCTATCCATCGCTATCATGTGTTAGAACCGGATAAGCCGAGCACTACAATTATTGCTCATTTATACAAGGACGGAAATCGTTTTATTCATTATGATTCAAAGCAACAGCGTACGATAACGGTAAGAGAAGCAGCAAGACTACAATCTTTTCCTGATGATTTTGAGTTTATGGGGAGTCGCGGAAGTGCTTATCAAATGATCGGCAATGCAGTACCACCCTTGTTGGCAAATGCAATAGCAAAAGCTATTTATGAATTATTAGTAATGGAGGGCAAATAAATGTATCACTATCTTTTTACGAACGATTTAAGAATATCAAATTTATCAAAATCCTTAGTAAAGGCCGGAAAATGTTTTTCTACAAATACAGTTCCATCAGCAAATGAGTATAAAAGTGAAAATAATTTTATGAATACATTAGGGTTTTATTTTAATTTGACTAGTAGTAGTAATTGTGCCAAACTGTGTGCCGCTGGTAACACAAGAATAGTAATTCTTAATTTTATAAAAAAATTTCAATTTCCTAACCCCCGCACTACCGAGTCTATGGCTAATTCCGTAAATGATCATATCACTCTTGCACCTATGAGACTCATTATGCAAATGTTATACAATATGAGAATGATATGCCCCGACGAAGCTAAACTATCTGTAAATGAAATAGCTAATTTTATTTTTTATAATTCTGATGTGGCAAAAACAAATACTCCGGATATACATAAAGTAATCACTCAAGTGATTGAGTACAGAAAAAATAACTTACTTCCTGATTCAATTGAAACAAGCCCCGATAAAAGAATTTGGAAACATGAAGAGAGGCAAATACGGCATATGATAGAAATTCTTTCATTTTCCGGTTGTGCTAAAGTCAATGGTGAAAACGAAATATTTATTGATCATGATAATTTATCGATAGATGAAAAATCTATGATTTTTGATATTATTACTTTTTCGGATTTCTGGACTCCTCCTGTTGGAGCGAATGCGAGCACCGCTAAAGCAGAATATCAAAGTTATATGGATATTGATGAAAATGAAATAAAGAAGTTTGGATCCCAGACAGTTTCTGTTCTTGACAGCGGTGTCAAATACGCTTGGTATGTTGGCGCCTGTGGCTATAATGAGGACGGTGTATGGACAGACTTTTCTGAAACATACATTGAAGAAGGTCGTTGGGAGAATGGTTGGAAAGACAAGTTCATTGAAGAAGTTAAATCAATGAAACCTGGTGATAGAATTGCAATAAAAGCAGCATATACAAAAAAGAAGAATCTGCCATTTAACAACAATAATAAAACCGTTGGCGTTATGGGAATAAAAGCTATAGGTGTTATTACAGAAAATTTAAATGATGGGCAAAATATAAAAGTCAACTGGGAACGTGTGTCTCCTACGAAAGAATGGTACGGAACCGGCGTTTTAAGACAAGCATTACATTATGTAAACGCCGGAGACAGTTATATAAAGAAATTGTTGTTAGATTTTACTTTCAACAATGGAATACAAGACTATTCAATATGCGAAGAACAATATGCTGATTTATCAAATTCGGAAGTAGAACCACAGGTGCATGATAGTATCGACAATCTCTCCTTGGAAGAATTGGGGAAAATATTAAAAGCCATGTGCGATGAAGGAGAAAAGGAAGGTAAAAAGGTTGCTGCTATTTATAATTTCGGTCTTTTGTATGGCAAAATAATTAATGAAGATAGCTGGAATAGATCAATCATTTGACCGGGAACTTCAAAAAGCTATTAAACTATACACAACAATAGAGCACGAAGACTTTGGGCTTGGCTTTGTATCTGATCATGAGATTTCCAGAGTGTTTGAAGAGGAAATATGTGAAGCAGAAGAACCTGTTATGGAATATAACAAGGAACAATTTCTTAAGGATGTTTTTATGGCTGAAGAGCAATATGAGACCTTAAAGCAAATTCTTACATATAAGAAAAACATCATTCTGCAAGGTTCTCCTGGTGTTGGTAAGACATACCTTGCCAAACGTTTTGCCTATTCATTGATGAGAAAAACTGATTCATCGCGTGTAAAACTCGTGCAATTCCATCAGAATTATAGTTACGAAGATTTTATCATGGGATATAAGCCTGATGGTGAAGGTTTTAAACTTGTAGATGGTGTATTTTTTGAGTTTTGTCAAAAAGCTGAACGTGACGGTGAGGATCACTACTTTATAATTGATGAAATCAACCGAGGAAATGTCAGCAAAATCTTCGGTGAACTTATGATGCTTATTGAAAACGATAAGCGCGGTATTGAGAAATTAAGACTTGCATATAAAAATGTATTATTCGCTGTTCCTAAAAATGTTTATATTATTGGGATGATGAATACGGCAGACAGAAGTCTTGCAATAATGGATTATGCTCTCAGACGTCGTTTTAGTTTTTATGAGATTGAACCAGCATTTGGCAAAGACAATTTCAAACACCATTTAAAAGCAAATGGTGTTACCGAGTCAATGATAAAGAAAATAAACGATAATTTTATCGCATTGAATAATTACATAGCGGATGAAAAGAACAGCGGATTGGGTTCTGGGTTTAGAATTGGTCATAGTTATTTTTGTACTAAACCAAATTGCGACGAAGATAAATGGTACGCAAATATAATTAAATTTGAAATTCAACCTATGCTAGAAGAATATTGGTTTGATGAAAAAGACAAGGTTGGTGAATGGATGGGGAAAATTAAATGAGTAAATCAAAAAGTCTAATTCCTATAAAGAATTTGTTCTTTATGCTTTGCTATGCTTGGAATGTTTTATCGATTAAAGATACTGTTAAACTGCAAGAAGAGTCATTTGATAATGTTTATAATCTTTTGACTAGATTGTTGATTTTTGGAGTACGCAAAATTGTCAAGAGAGGGTTTAATAGATCCTACATTGAGCAAGAAGAATTGCTTAGTACAGTTCGTGGGAAAATTAATCTTAACGAAACCATTAAATTAAGATTGAGACACGAAATGAAATGTGCATGTACTTTTGACGAATTTTCAAAGAATAGTTCATTTAATCAAATTGTTAAATATATAATACTAAGCACATTAAAAAATAATCATGTAGATAATAGTCTGAAAAAAGATCTGCGCTCTCTTCTGCTATACTTTAACGAAATTGATTCTCTTGAGCCAACAAACTCTGTTATATCAAGACTGATCTTTAATAGGAACAATCAATACTATAAAATGCTTATAAATATATGCGTCATGATATACAAAGGAACAATAGTAAATGAAGAAAACGGAAAGCGTACCTTCAAAGACTTCTTTCGTGAAGAACAGATGCAGAAAGTCTACGAATTGTTTATTTTGAATTTTTATGCGATAAATTTAGACAAATCAGTGTATAAAGTACATGCTCCTAAAATCAAATGGCATCTCGATACCGAAGAAAGCGGCTGGGATGAATTTTTTGAAATAGAGACGAATTTAGGAGATAGAAGAACTGATATAGTCGTGGAAAATAAAGAATTAAACTATCAGTTTATTATGGATGCAAAATATTATAAAGAAATGCTTGTAAATAAGTACTATGATAAGAAAGCAAAGACGTACAGACTTGCTCATGTTAATCAGGTACGAGGGTATATTTTGGATAGTGAATATAAGGGCGAAAAATTCGGTGCACTTATTTATCCAACTGTATACGGAGATGAATATAACAAGGGGAAAATGGTTCCAATTCATGATGCAAATATTATTATGAAAACTTTAGATTTAAATCGTGAATGGTCAGAAATAGAAACTGACTTATTATCATTTATCTCAACAATAGACAGAAAAATGATTGGGTGAATCTATATGAAGGTGTGTAGTTTGTTCAGTGGAATAGGCGGTATAGATCTCGGCTTTCAACAAGCTGGGTTTGATATCGTGTGGGCAAATGAGTTTGATAAAGATGCTGCTACTACATACAGAAAGAATTTTGGTGCAGAACATCTTATTGAAGGAGATATAACAAAAGTTAATATCAATATTATTCCAGATTTTGATGTCTTGGTTGCTGGATTTCCTTGCCAACCATTCTCAATAGCCGGGAAGCAAAAGGGCTTCAACGATGAACGTGGGGATTTGTTTTTTGAAATAGCCCATGTTGTTGAGGCCAAAAGGCCGAAAATCATTTTTTTAGAGAATGTTGCCAATCTCCTTGAACATGATGAAGGAAAATCATTTCTTACTGTATACAACGCCTTGGTTCCTTATGGATATAGCTTTAAATATCAGGTCATGGATTCTTATGATTACGGTAATGTTCCCCAACATAGAAGCAGAATTTTTATTGTGGCATTTCTTGATTATAAGCAATGCGATAAATTTGTATTCCCCGGGAAAATTGAAAATACGACAAATTTAAACGATATTTTGTTTCGTAATATAAGACATGATGATTGTTATTACTATAATGAATCAAGCTTTTATTACAATGACTTGAAAAGAATTGTGACCGACAAGCGTGCACTATATAAAATATGGGATTCTGGCGTTTCTAAGAAAGCACATTATGTGTGTCCAACATTAACTGCTAATATGGGTACATATCCTGACAGAGTTCCCGTTATTTTAGATGACTATGGCATTAGAAAGATAACACCGTATGAATGCCTGGCATTACAGGGATTTCCAAAAGAGTTCCGGTTTCCTAATGTTCCTCTTAACAGTGCATATAAGCAATGTGGTAATAGTGTAGTGGTGCCGGTCATCAGGAGAATTGCAAAACAAATAAAAGAAGCAATAAGGTGAGTTTATGGATGTTCATAGCAAGGAAACCCGAAGCTATAATATGTCAAAAATCAAAAGTAAAAATACAAAACCCGAAGAAATTGTCAGAAAATTTTTATTTTCAAAAGGATTCAGATATCGTAAAAATGATAAACGTTTACCTGGACATCCTGATATAGTGTTACCAAAATATAAAACAGTAATTTTGGTTAATGGATGCTTTTGGCACGGTCATGAACGATGCAAGTATTTTGTATGGCCTAAATCAAATGAAGAGTTTTGGAGAAAGAAAATAAATTCGAATATAGAACGAGATAAAAAGAACATTAGTGCCCTCAAACAACTGGGATGGAATGTTCTGGTTGTGTGGGAATGTGAACTGAAAAAGAATAGTTCCGAAACATTAAATAGTATTTTAAAAAATCTGAGTGCTGAAAACAACAATTGCTAAAATAATTTTTAAATAAAGTTAATAGAGTTTAATATGAATCCAACAAGAACAATAAACAGCGTTGATAAATTTCTGCTTTTTGTTAAATGCTACCAATATTAAAGGCAAAAGTCGCGATGCGTATATAATTGCATTTGAGAAAGATTATGCAAGCAACGAAAAGGGTACAAGGACTATCTGGACATGCTTAAAAAGTTTTCAAAGAAAGTAAAAATATGAAGTTTTTGAAATCATTGTTGCTCCCAAGAGAGCAGATGCAAATACAAGCAAAAGGGCAAAAGAAATTTGGTAATAGAACAATTACAAAGATGACTTATACGGAGGAATCAATAATGACCGAAATTGAAAAGAGGAAAAAATTAGCTTCACTTCCATGGCAAGCGCTTTTTGATTTGGCAATAAAAAAGGACATTGACGAATCACTCATTAAAGGTAAAGAAAAAAGCGTGATTATTTCCAAGTTACTTATTGGAGATTTACTTTCAGATAATGAGGTCGATAACCTCGTAAATGACTATATTTATGGAGACAGAGTTTCTTTTACTCTTTGGAATTTTGAGAAAAAACTACTGAAAGCACAATATGATATAATATACAGTTTGGAAGGTAATACAGAAACTTTTTTATCTGTTTCGGGGTTTAGAGGATTATCCATTCTTTCCGTAAAAGATTGTATGGACAGAATCGAAATTCTTTATGTATACAGCAAAGAATATAGTTTCATCAATGAAGATGGCAAAAATGACAGTGTATGGGAACAACATCGCGGTTGTTTATGGGTTGGAGTGTCTGCTTCTTATTTGGCATGTATTAGCAAGCACGATAAAATGACGAATTGTATTGTAAAATATATAGTATCAAAAATAAGAATTCCCCTTACACAAATTAAACCGCCTAAGTCTGCGATAGAACGCTGTATTACGCAGATAGCAAGAAGCAAAATCGTATTACAGGGGACTAACGGAGAAAAAACAGTGGTTTCGCGCTCAGAAGGACTTACCGATGCCCAATTGGAAGAAATACAACGAATTCAAGAAGGAAGATTTGACACATCCGGGAGTTATATTGCTGAGATTACAGAAGATGCACAGGCAACTATCAAATATAATGTAAAAAAAGGAAGTATCGGCATTTTAAAACATCTTTCTGCTTCTGTTCTTTTCGCTTGGTCACAAGCGGCGATATCAATAATATTGGAAGAAATAGAAAATCTAAAAGGAAGGCCTGCAAAAGAAATTTTTAACGAGTTAGGATTGGAAATCAAATGGGCATACTTATCAAATAATGAAAAAGTACAAGCAGAGTGGTTTTTATCACAGGCAATTGCGTGTTTAGGATCGAAAGAGGAAGGAATAAGTGTAATTCCAAATTATGTTAAAAGTATTCTTTTAAATGAGAAACTCTTTACTATTATACCAAGAATATACTGCGAACAGTGTTCAGGTTATGAAACGCCTTGTTGTACTGAATGTGGAAAACCATTAAAAGCTACTTCTAAAGGACAGTTATATTGCTCATGTGGTGCACCTGTGCAACTTCAATGTTCAGAAGGCCATAGATATTGCAGAGCAGAAAATTGGTTTATTCCAACATCAAAAATGTATAATATATTAAATCAAAACATTCAATGTGTGTTTAAACAAGATTCTCCGGGTCTGATAATGTGTATTATGGGAGATTGTCTACATATTGCACATTCAAATTCAGTTAACACTGACGGCGTGGAACTTCACTTTGGTGATATTGACTGCTTTTTAAACCTTCCTGAACCTAATGATAACGCACGTGAATTTGCAGTTAAATTAGGCGAAAAATGTGATGGCTCATGCACAAATGCAAAGGTATGTAAATGTGTAAGTAATAGCTCGATGGCTTGTTTGCCAAAAATTTTCTATACGGTTATCCCTGGATTTCGTCCTCAACCTCACAAAGGATTAGAATATGGTGATGTGTCTGGTGAAATAAAAACTGAAAACCATTCTTATGAAATGAAGGGAATTATTAAAAAGAACAGCAAAAATTCTACCCGTTCTACAAGAACAGTTGGCGAGCTGATAAGCACACATCTTTTATCGACATCTAAAGAAGGAGAGGAAATCATTCGACAATTTGTCGAGCAAGGACTTGTAGATGGTCGTGTTGATGTTATAGCTGTAATTGCACCGCAATATATTGATAGTTCGTTTAAAGGTACACTACGCTACCTTGCCAAACTTGTTGGCAAAAGGGTTTTGTTTATTGAATTAGATGATGTTGCAAGATTGATTATTAAAAATGATACAATATCAATATAAATGTGTTAGTTTTTTATAATTGAACCTAATCAAAGTAAAAATTGATAACTTCTATATCGAAAAGTATAAACAATCTTTTCTGAAAATTGATATGTGAGGAGAATTATAATGACAAAATTTATATGTTATACAAAATGCACAACTTGCCAAAGGGCGAAGAAATGGCTTGATGACAACAACATTGAATGTGAACTTCGTGACATAAAAGAGAATAATCCGAACTTTGAAGAATTGAGTAAATGGTATAAAATAAGCGGTCTGCCATTAAAGAAATTCTTTAACACATCTGGACTTTTATATAAATCAATGTGTCTGAAAGACAAACTGACCGCTATGTCGGAAGAAGAACAGTTAAAGATACTTGCAACAGACGGAATGTTAGTTAAACGTCCGCTTTTGATCGGCGAAGATTTTGTTTTGGTTGGATTTAAGGAAAAGGAATGGAGTGAAAAATTATGAGAAAGAATTTTGGAGCAAAAGCGTACCTTTACCCTATGCCGGTGCTTATCATTGGTTCGTATGACAAAAAACGGAAAGCCTGATGCAATGAACGCTGCTTGGGGCGGAATCAGTGAAGAAACAGAAATTTCAATTTGCATAAGTGCAGAACACAAGACAACTAAAAACATCATTGCAAGAGGTGCGTTTACCGTGAGCATCGCAGACGCGGAAAATGTTGTTACTTGCGATTATGTCGGTATCGTTTCGGGCAATGAAGAGCCGGACAAAATTGAAAAAGCAGGCTGGCACGCCGCAAAGAGTGAATTTGTGGATGCACCACTTTTTGATGAACTGCCTATGACACTAGAATGTAAACTTATTAGCTATTACGAGAAAACTTGCAGACTTGTAGGCGAAATCGTAAATGTCTGTACAGACGATAGAATTCTTGGTGAAGATGGCAAAATTGATTTGAACAAATTCTCCCCTATCACCTATGACCCGGTACATTATACTTATCGTAAAATTGGCGATGTGGTCGGTAAAGCATTTAGCGATGGGATGAAGTTAAGAAAATAATTTTAATTATACAATGGAGAAAAAGCATGCGCATAGAATATGTTCTAATTGAAAAGCAAAATGACCAACAACAAAATCCTAGCAAACGCAGAATTGTTGGTTTGCTAAAAAATCAGTTTCCTGATATGACATCAAATGTGATATACATTCAAGGCAAAAGAAAAAAATTCGAAGTTGAATACAAAATCACATGTTGTTCTGCAACAGACGATGAAAGTTTAGACAACATTTATAATATTTTATTGGGGTCAAATCATACTGATAAAGCGAGAAGTGCTGGGTTGTTAGAAGAAGTAAACGCCAAAATATCAGAACTTATAAAAACTAATAAACAATATCATCTTGTTTTAGCGAGTGATGGATTGTCAGAATATTTTTGTAATAAAGCATATCCTAAATATCAACATTTTGAACGACAATTGCGACATTTGATATTTAAAGTAGTTACTAAGGCTTATGGAAATATGTGGACTGAAGCAACTTTTTCAAAAGAATTACGTAAAGAAATTAAAGAAAAAGTCAGAACTACTGGAAACAATACAAGAGAGGAAGTACTAATCGAAGAATCATTACATGAGATGACAATGGCTCAGTTAATAGATTATTTATTTCATGGTGTTTGTGAATTGGATATAATAACTGAACTTGATGAACATTATCCATCAAAAAAGCTGAAAGAACTTTCGCGTGAAGAACTTATTGAATTACTTGAAAAATCCAGAAGGAAATCTGTATGGAATATGTTTTTCGTAAATGAAATTGATATTGATGAACCTGGGTCGAAATTAATAGTTTTAAAGAATAATAGAAACAAAGTCGCGCATTGCAAGCAATTTTATTCTGCTGAGTACAAACAAACTATGGAATACATAGATATGTTTATACCTGAGATTGAATCAGCAATTGAAAATGCAACAATTACCGATGCGTTAACAACTAGAGATATATTGATAGGATTTAGTGACTACACAATTAAGTTAGCATCACAAATAGGGCAAATGGTTGCACCAGCACTACAAAGAATGGCAGATATAAGCACGCAAATAACTCAGGTATTCGCAAATTCTGCTTTGCAAAGAATGTCAGAAATTATTTCTCAAATTAACACTTCACCATATTGGGATGCAATAGCTAAAGCACAAGAAAATCTGTCGTCATATAACTTTCCTCAATTATATTTACAAACCTCAGAAGATGTCTTGACGAATGAAGAAACTGTTGATGAGGATAATGGTGAACAAGAAAATGAAGAATAAGAATATTCGAGAAATTTACAAGAGATGTTATGAGGTGGTTTTGAATGAAAATAAACTTTGATAAAAGAAAAATAGCAGAAGCTACTGTAGGCATAGTTCAAAAGACTCTAGATAGTGGAAAAAAGTGGCAGTTGATACTAAAAAGAATGTAGAAAGTGCAATTGAAAAAGCAAAGAATGATTCACTGGAAAAGAAATTAAAGAAATTAAATCCGGTATTTCCTGAACAGAATCAAAGCGAAGACTTTAATTTACCCAATATGATCACTATTGTTGATGATGCTATAAGAAGAGACGAAAAACTTTGCGAAGGTGCTATAGGTTATTTGAAAAATGATACAGGCATAGAAATACTTTGTTTGTATGACGAAGCTATTGAGTTTAGTAGCCTTCATTTTATACCAGCACCACTTTGTGATGCAACATATTATGTAGATAGTTTTGACAGAACCAAATACATACGCACAGATTGCATTTTTAGCAAAGCTCATGAAGAAAGAATTGCTGAATTAAAACATATGGCATACTGTCTTGGAGCTAAGCATTGTTCTATCGAAATAGATGAGTCTATTTCGAATGTGAATGCACAAAAACGCAATGCATCGGTTATTGAAGATGTGTATAGTGCGGATACACAAGAATCCATAGAATCCACTTTAAAACAAAGCGGTAGTGATTCAAGAAGTGGTAAAGTGGAAATAGAATTCGAAGGCAATTCAAACTGTGTTGAACCCGAACTTAAATGGTTTTTGTATGATGATAATATAAACCGACTTATTGAAATGAGAGCAAGTAATTCTAACCTAATTAAGTCAGAAGCCTTAGACTTATCAGGAGCATCATCAGCGACAATGTCTCAGAAAACTGCATATGCAATTGATAGTGCAGTTGGAGGCGGAGGGGTGTCTTTAAGTTCTCAGGCCGAAAAAGAACATCATAGCAAGCTTATGTATCATATAGAATTTTAGGATTTATAATTCCTTCGTTGACTTACGCCATTTCTTGTGGTACTGTTTGTGTTGCCGAAGGAGGTGGCACGAATGGCGGAGTTTACATTAGAAGAAATTATGTATGGCGAGAAGTACAACATTGAAAGCGGTGTATTTATGGCGGCATATGAGCTTGCAAAGCAAGGGATAAAGCCGGCGGACATACGAGAGCAGTTACACATGCTGTATGTCAGAGAGGCAATTAAAACAACGAGAAAATTATTGAAAGAGGGCGACTCGATTTCGGATATACCGGAATTTGAGCCGCTCTTTTTATGTGAGGAGGCAGAACAATGCGGATATTAGAAGAATTTTGGTATGGCAACATCAATCCGGTTAAAATACCGTTCCAGCGGCAAAGGCAATTTGACAAAGTATTCAAATTACTGACCAAAAATGAAGAAAAACTGCTTGAAACTTTAAACGAACAAGAAAAAGAACTGTTTGACAAATACAAAGCTTGTCAAGATGAAATGACACAAATTACAGAGTGTCAGACATTCTTAAAAGGCTTTAAGCTGGGAGCAAGGTTTGTTATGGCATGCTTTGAAAATGATGACCTATACACCGAATGAAAATTGTTTAATAGCCGATATAACGGCGTTTAAACCCCATAACAGGGCAAAAGATATGCAGGCAGGGTAACTTTCCCCTGCCTGCGTATTTTCGCGCCTTATAAAAAAATCCGGCACGGTATGTGTTATTCTTCCAGCACAGAAATAAACTCGTCGGAAGAAATCTCCCCTTTTTTATACTTTGAGCGTGCATCTTGATAAAAGGCGATTTTTTCCTTAATCGCCGTTATAACCTTTTTGTCAGTTGTTTTTTTACGTTTATAATAGAGCGCCTGATACTTTTTTTCATACAAAGAAAGCGCACTGTCCGATTTAACTTTTTCCTTGAACTGCTTTTTTGCCCCTATTTGTCTGCAGGTTTTTCCGTCTTTATAAATATTGTCGCAATATTGAATACCATGGTTATCCGCAATAAAAAATCTTTTACATACCGGGCATTTTAAAATCGGAATGTTATGAAGAATTGCGTGCATCATTTCAACCAAAAGCAGTCCCGAAAGCTTTGTAAGCCAATAAGTTTCAACCATATCAATATTATCGTCAGTATTGACAA
>CAKSHP010000006.1 GCA_934457145.1 uncultured Clostridia bacterium
GATAGAACGGGTAAGTCCGCGGCTTTGATCTTTTTCTATTTTTTCGGATATTGCGTTTTTTGCTTCTTCAATTATTTTCTCGGTGTTTTTTCCCGTAAGCGAATTTATATATATGCATTTGTATCCGCGGTCCGTGTAATACTTTTTCCACATTGCAAGACACTTTTCATCGGCAAGGTCGGATTTGTTCATCACAACCACGCGCGGATTTGAACCTAAAAGATCGTCAAAATCGGGATTGCGGCCGGAATAGGGGATGCGCGCGTCAATCATTTCAACTATCACGTCGATCAGCTTTAAATTTTCGCTTATAAGGCGTCTGGTTTTTGCCATGTGTCCGGGATACCAGTTAAAGTTTGCGTTTGTGTTTTCTGTCATAAAAATCAAATCCTTTGCGTTATCGTTAAAAAATGCAGCGGAAAACAAAATCTGTTAACCGCTGCGCTGTGTTTATAATTAATGTACCATGCCGATTTGATTCAGCGGCCAGATACGAAGCGTTGCTTTTCCCAAAACTGCTTCATAGGGAATTGTGCCGACATTTATCGAACGGCTGTCGGAGGAGTGTTCACGGTTATCACCCATAACAAACACACAGCCCTCTTCAACAACATACGGATTATTCAGCATTGTGAGCTGTTCGGTTGTGCCCTGAATATAGTTTTCTTCTATAAGCTCGTCATTTACAAAAACATTTCCGTTGTTATCAATAAAAATCTTATCTCCCGCAACGCCTATAATTCTTTTGATATAGCGATACGGTCTTAAGTTGTGCTTTCTTTGAGTGAAAAATCCGTACTTTAAGCGAAACTTATCAAGATCGGAGTTTAAAGTGGCAATAACGCTTTGACGCTTTTTGTAGTTAACATCTATTACGACTATGTCGCCGCGCTTGGGAGTGTAGCCGAGTTTGTTTAAAACTATGTGCTGTCCGTGCGCAAGGGTGGGATCCATGGAATGTCCGTCAACCTTAACGATATCAAACAAAAAGCCCTTTATTAAAAATGTTATTAAAAGCGCAGCTATTATTGCAAACACCCACTCGCGTATTTCTTTTTTTATATCGAAAGTTTTTTTCGCATCAGCTGCAACAGCGCCGGCGTTTTCGCCCTCCTGTGCAGCAAAAGCGGTATTTTGAGAATTTTCGCTTTCGCTTTGCGAAGATGCGTTTTCGTTTTCGAAGTTAAATTCGTTATTATCCATAACAATCGTAACCTTTCTGCCCTAAATAAGATATATGCGGCTTTGGTTTCGGGCAAAATAAAACCGCACACAAATATATATTAATATGAAATTGTTTTAATTAGCATAAAAGGGACAAATGCATGTCCCTTTTATAATTTCGAAATCAGATTTTTTCTTTTACCTTAGCGCTCTTGCCGACTCTGTCACGCAAGTAGTAAAGCTTAGCTCTTCTTACTTTACCCTTTCTGGAAATCTCGATTTTGCTGATTTTCGGAGAATTAACAGGGAAAGTTCTTTCAACGCCTACACCGTAAGATACACGTCTTACAGTAAATGTTTCGGAGATACCGCTTCCGCTTTTCTTAATTATAGTACCTTCAAACATCTGAATTCTTTCACGGGTGCCTTCAATAACTTTATAATAAGTTTTGATTGTGTCACCAATGTTAAGCTGAGGTAAATCGTTTCTCAACTGACCTTCGGTTAAAGATCTGATAATATCCATTTTATTTGCCTCCTTCCTTCATAGATGTTCGTGCCGGCGTAATTGGGCAGAGGACCATCCGTATACCTAAATATTATATCACGGTCAAAAGAGAAAATCAATACTTTTTTTCAAAAAAATCGCATTTTATTAAAAAAAGTAAAGTGTTTTATCAAAAATGCATTAAATTAGGCTTGTGATGCGGTTTTCTTTTTGATATAATAGGTATATGAAAAACTTTAAAAAATTTTAGAAATATTTAATAATTAGTTTGAAGATAATCAACATGGGTGGGTTATGATAATAGTGCGGAAAGGGTTTATGCCATTTCCGAAGCGGTTTAAAATACAGATCTGTTTAGGCATTAGAGAGTAAAGCCCGATGTGGTTTAAAAAGACAGATTTTCCGTAATGCTGTGTCAAAATGCTCGTTAATCCGAAAAGGATTGCCTGCGCTTTTTCCTTGCCTTACAAAAAATCTGAACTTTTTAAACTCGGCGACCTCTGATTTAGAAAAATTTTCGTTATTTTGATGCGTAAAGGCGAAGCAAGGCTGGCGCCTTGCAAGAATGACAAGTCAAAAGAATGGAAATTTAACAAATCAGAGGCATATTGTGCTTTATTCTCTGATGCCTGCCCGTTATTAAAAAATTGAAAGAAGGTTGTTAAAATGAAGAAAAAAGGTATGATTATTACTTCGCTGGCAGTTGGGCTGTGCGTTATGGTGAGCAGCGCTTTTGCCGATACCGCAATCGGTTCGGGGTATAAAAAATTAAAGCAGGCGGGAAAAAATACGACTAAGTATTTAGCGAGTGATGCGTCAAGCTACAGCACGGAGGTTTACTTTGAGCTTAAAGCAGACGGAAAGACGTTTTCAAAAAATACGTCAAAATCAAAAGTTGACATAAAAAACAAAAAAGAGTATATGGAAAGTTCATTTTACGAGTCGGGCGAAGAGGACAGCCATACTGTGTATTCCGATTCTAAAATGAGGGTTTACAGTGCACCGGATGAAAAACAGCGCGTGACATATTACGAAAATGAGATTGACGATATGTATATTGCGCCGGCGGATCCGTTTGAAGATAAGTATGCAGCGGATATTGAAAATGTTTTTGACGCATTTGTGGGAAGCTTGCAAGACACTGTGCAGTGTGAAAGAAATGATCAGAAAAACACGTACACGTGCAGTCTGGAACCTTCTCAGATACCGGCATATATTAATGCGCTTGTATCGTTTGGTTCAAAAACCACAATTGACAACATGGACATAAAAGAAATTGAAAATATAAAACTTACAGACGGAGTGCATATAAAAAGCGCTGACGCAAAAGCAATTGAAGATGAAAACGGTTTGCTTACAAATATCGCGGCTCTCGGAGTGATAGAAGGAAAGGACAAAGACGGCAACACTCATGAGTTTTCATGCGAGATATACGCAAGAATTTACGACATTGACCAAACAACTGTCGAAACTCCTCAAATAGAAGCCGATGCGGAGATTACGCATATTGACAATGATTTCAACGAAGCTGAAACTTTGGGAATTAACGAGGCAAGTATAGGAACATACAAAAGAGATATTTTGCAAAGAGAAAATGGAAAATTAGAAAAGGTAGGGCAAAGAGAGCTTGTAATTTCAAAAATTAATTTTACCGATGAAAATAAAAGCATTTCGGGACATTATAAAGAGCAGTACACAGCAGGCGAAAAATCGGGAAAAACGCTTGAATTTGACTTTGAGGCAAAATTAGACGAAGAAAAAAGATACGGTTTTTATTTTGAATACCAGGACGACGGCAAAACGAAACAGGGCGTGATATATGATAACGACGATATTGAAAGCATACAGCTTGCATTAGATGACTGCGGCGTTGATTTAATCCGGACAGTAGAATAGACATAATTTGGGAAGAGCGCATAAAATGTATGCGCAGCGCGGGGCAAAATGAAAAGATTTTGCCTCGCGCCTTCCGCGCAAAAAGGAGGAGTTAGATTTGGAAATTGCAATCAAAACAAAAAATTTAGGCAAACTCTATAAGGGTAACCGCGGAATAGACGATTTAAATCTTGAAGTTGAAAAGGGTGAAATATTCGGATTTTTAGGGCCTAACGGAGCGGGAAAAACAACGGCTATGAAAATTATGTGCGGACTTGTAAAGCCTGAGAGAGGGGACGCATTTTTAAACGGATATTCCGTTACGGAGGAATACGAAAAGGCAATGTCGAAGGTCGGCTGTATAATAGAGAGCGTTAATGTGTTTGAGCATCTTAGCGCATTTGAAAACATGCGCATCTGCACAAGGTATTATGATGATATTGACGATATTGAAATTGACAAAGCGCTCGACGCAACCGGAATTTTAAAATACAGAGACGAAAAGGTTAAAGGGTTTTCGCTCGGAATGAAGCAAAGGCTCGGAATATCGATGGCAGTCGCTTCAAAACCCGAAATACTTATTTTGGACGAACCTTTAAACGGCATGGATGTTGAGGCTATGGTTTCGATGAGAAATCTTTTCCGTGATCTTTCAAAAAACAAAAAAGTTACGATTTTTATTTCGAGCCATCTTATACATGATATTGAGCTTACATGTGACAGGGTTGGAATTGTGAACGAGGGAAAGCTTATAAAAACGGTCAGCATTGCTGATGTTTTAAAGGATTATTCCTCTTTGGAAAATTACTATTTAAGCGAGGTGGACGAAGATGAACGCTCTTAAAAGCGCATACATTAACGAAATATATAAAATATCAAAAAAGAAAAAACTTATTGTTGCTGCGGCGCTTTCCGTCGGAGCGGTGATTGTGTGCGGTCTGATTTTTTCGGGAATAAATTATATTGCGGGAATTAAGGTTTCGGGAGGAGCAAACTTTGCAATTTCCGTGCTGCCTTTTTTGCAGCATACAATTATTGCCTTGTTCACGGCGTTTGTCTGCATTGATATGTTTTCGGGAGAATTCGGTGATAAGACAATTAAGCTTGCGCTTACAAGGCCCGTGAGCCGATTTAAAATTTATCTGGCAAAGGCTTTGGCGGGCGCAACCTTTATAATTGCGTTTCTGATTTTTTCTTTAATGTGCGCAATTATTGTGTCGCTTTTTACGGACGGGATAGAAACAAGCATCTTCAAGCCGACTGCGGCATATATTTTATCGTTCTTTCCGCTTATGGTGTTTGCGCTGCTTGTGATGTTTGTTTCGAATTTTTCAAGAGGAAGTGCAAGCGCGTTTCTGATTTCGATAGTGCTGTTTTTGGCGTTTAAGGGAGCGGAGTTTATGACGCCGGCATACAAGAGTTTCTTTTTTACATCGTCGTTTGACTGGTACAAACTGTTTTTCGGAGCATATGTAAATATTTTTAAGATAGTGAGAATTTTGCTTATATTTTTAGGATACATGGTGTTTCTTTTCACTTGCGGATATGCTTTGTTTGAAAAGAGAAATTTTTAAAATCCGAGGTGCGTTAAAGTGAACCTTAGAAGAAGATTTTTGATACAAAATATTATTGTTGCCGCCGTCACGGTTTTGCTGACGGCGGTTTCGGGGCTTTTATATGTTGATATTTGCGAAAAAAAATCGGCAGAGCCGAGCAGCGGGGATGCCATTGCGGTTGTGAGCGGTGATGAGATTTTATATAAAAGCGCGGATATATCCGATTTTGACATAAGAAGCGCAGTTATGGAAAACGCCGCAGGCAAAAGCAAAATAAAAATATCGCAAACCGATTACGTTATAGAAACAAAAAAAACGCAGAATAAAAATGCGTATATAATGATGCTTAAGCCGATAAAGGACATCGAGCCTTATTACAGAAATCTTTTGTTTATTATTATGGCGGTGTTTTCTGTTACATATCTTATAGGTATATGTATAATACAGTATTACAATAAAAAAGATATAGAAAACCCGATTGTTAATCTGAGCCGCGATGCTGTGCGCCTTGCGGACGGCGAGCTTAATATCCCGGTCGGCGGTTCGGCGGTAAAGGAAATAGGACAGCTTTGCGAGTCGGTTGAAAAGCTGAGGCTGAGGCTTTGCGAGTCGGTATATGACAAAAAGCGCTATGATGAAAACAGAAAGTTTTTAATTTCCGGCATATCTCATGATTTGAAAACGCCGATAACCGCTGTGAGAGGGTATATAGAGGGCGTTTTGGACGGTGTTGTTACGGGAGAGGAAAAAAGAAGAAAGTATCTTGAAGCGGCGATTAAAAAAACCGACACGATAAAAACAATGATAGAGGATTTGCTTTTGTATTCAAAGCTTGATTTAAATCAGATTCCGTTTGATATAACCGAGGTTTCGGCAAAAAAATATACAGAGCAGCTTATAGAGGACGCACACCGCAGCTTTGAGCTTGAAAACAAAACGCTTGAGTTTGAGTGTGATGTGGACGAAAATGTGAAAATTGCAATCGATACGGAAAGATTTAAAAGGGTTATATCAAATATAACAGACAATGCGAAAAAAAATATTCTTCCGGAAAGCGGAAAGGTTAAAATAACGTTGCGCGAAACGAAAAAAACAGTTATAATAGAAATTGCCGACAATGGTACGGGCATAAACGAAAAGGATATTCAAAATATTTTTAACCGATTTTACCGGGGTGACAACGCAAGAAAAAACGACGGTTCAAGCGGTTTGGGACTGACGATTGCAAAACAGATTGTTACGGGACACGGCGGCAGAATATGGGCAACAAGCGAGCCGGGGTGCGGCACAAAAATGATGGTGTCATTAAGAAAGGTATAAAACATGAAGAAAATTTTGATTATAGAAGATGATGAAAGCATACGCGAGATACAAACCGATTATTTAAAAATGAGCGGCTATGAGGTTTTTTGCGCAAAGGACGGCTATGAGGGGCTTGAGATGATAAATTCGCAGAGCTTCGATTTGGTTGTGCTCGATTTGATGCTGCCGAAAAAAGACGGGTTTGAAATATTGAAAAGTATAGGCGATATAAAGGATATGCCGGTTATCGTGCTTTCGGCAAAGGACGGCGAAATGCATAAGATAAAGGCGCTGAACCTGGGAGCCGACGACTATATGACAAAACCTTTCAGCATGGGAGAATTTGTTGCAAGAGTGAGAGGGCATATAAAAATATATGAAAAGTTTAACGGCAAAAAGAGCACAAATAAGCAGATTAAAACCGGAAATCTTTTGATAGATGAAACAGACAGGCGGGTGTTTTTGGGAGAAAAAGAAGTTATTTTAACGCAGAAGGAATTTGAGCTTTTGCTGTTTTTGGCAAAAAATCCGAACCGCGTGTTTTCAAAAGAGGCGCTGTTTGAGCGAATATGGGGTTATGACGCAATAAGTGACACGGCAACGGTTACCGTGCATATGTCAAAACTTCGCGAAAAGATTGAAAGCTCTCCGAACAAACCGGGGCATTTGGAAACGGTTTGGGGAATAGGATACAGATTTAAAATGTGATATAAACGGTTGAAAAAACGAGTAATCAAAAGGCCTTGCGTTTGCATGGCTTTTCTTGACGCATTATTTTAGAAGTAAAAAAACGGCGCGGGGCAAGTAAAAACATTTTGCCTAGCACCGTTTAGGTTTAGCGCTTTTATATTTATCAGTCAAAGAAAGGCTGAAAATTATCATCGCTTTGAGCTTTAAAGCACATAAGTATTTGTTCTTTTGTTGTTTTTTCTTCAGCGAGATTTTCGGGAAGTTCGTCCGGCGAAAAATATTTGATTTCGGTTGTTTCGATATTTTCTTTAAATTCTCCGCTGATTAATTTGCAAAGCACAAAAATTTTGCACACTCCATAGGCATAAACCGGCTTATTATGCTTGTTCCTGTCCTGAACGGCGATAAGCCTTTCGGCAACGGCGGTAAGCCCGGTTTCTTCAAAAACTTCCTTTTCCGTGTTTGATTTTACAGACTCCAACACATCGCACCAGCCTCCCGGAAGCGACCAGGTGCCGTTGTTTTCATGGACAAGAAGAATTTTGCCGTTTTCAAAAATTGCGGCTCTTGTGTCAAGCTTCGGGGTTTGATAACCGGTTTCGTTACAGAATAAATCCATTACCTTATTTGCGGAAATATTTGATTTTTCGCTTATCATTTCGGCGGATATTTCACGCAAACGGTTATAACGTTCGATATCGTAAACATTTGAAGTGTAGGCAAGACCTGCCTGTGCAAGGCTTTGGATTTCAATTGCCCATTTAAGCCATTTTTCCATAAATAATGCCTCCGTAAAAATAAGGGTAGTGTCAAATAGACACCCATATTTTAACTATAGTTAAAACTTTGATTTTTCGAGATTTTTGAATATTTTTGCATAAAAATATAGCAATAACCTCCCTTTTGCTGTATAATTGAGTTGCAACAACAATTAAATAAACAGTCCAAAAGGAGACTGTTGCTATGAACTCTATTATACACTATTTACTTGTACAAAATCAATACCTTTTGCAAATAATTTCATTTCTTTTTAAATTTATCTGCAAATTTATACCCCTAAAACAATTTGCTTTTGATGATTCGCATTCGCCCGAATATCAAAAATTCAAAATCGACAAACCTCCGCACATCATTAAACATGAAGTATAGCATTACTCCGATTATATACCTTACATCAAAGCAAGATAGCCTGGGGCTTCTTCACCGTTTAAAAGCCAAATGTAGTTAATATCCCTTTTGTAAGCCGAGTGTATATTTCTGCTTGAATATTCTCCTTCCATCGCTGCATATATTATTACTTTGAGCAAGGTTCGGGGAGTGGTTGCACTTTTTCTGCTCAAATGAGAATATGTCCGGTAAAGTACTGTCAAATCCATTTCATCAATTGCTTCCTCAAGCAAACGAACACTGTCGTTTTCGGGAATTGTTTTTTCTGCAAATTCTTCTGAAATTAGTAGTTGAATATTTCTTTTCATTGTGGTATAATCTCCTTGTGGTGTTATTGTTTTTTCGCAATTCAATTATACCCAAAAAATGAGGACTTTTGCAATTGCAATCGTCCTCATTTTTCTCTTTTGGCGGCTGCTATTTTGTTACAGCCCCTTTTCGTTGTCTTTTTTGCCATAATGGTGTTTTTTGCTTAGTACGGCAATGTGTTTTGGTTGTTTTGATTATTCTGACTGTTTTGATTTGAAGATGAGCTTTGCTGAGTTTCTTCACCGAGCGTGAGCATTATATCCATTGTCTGGTCATTTCTTATAATTGTCAGTGTTATCTGGTCGCCGGCTTTGTATTTATCTCTTATAGCGTTAAGTTCTTCAATTGTTTTAACGTCCTCGCCCTGACATTTGATAACCAAATCGCCTCTTTGGATACCTGCCTGCTTAGCTGCGGAATTTTCGGAAAGTCCCATTACCAAAATACCTTCCTGAATACCATACTGCTCAGCTTCGGCCTTTGAAATGTCTGTGCCGATAATACCGATTACAGGTCTGCCTTTAACATAGCCTGAGCTTATTAAGTCTTCGACAATCGGTTTTGCAACGTCGGACGGTATTGCAAAGCTTAAGCCTTCAACACCGGAGGCTGCAAGTTTTGCGCTGTTTATGCCGATGACTTCGCCGTAAACATTAACAAGTGCGCCGCCGGAGTTACCGGAGTTGATTGCAGCATCTGTCTGCAAGAGGACAAATGTTTTTCCGTCTACCTCGATGGAACGGTTTTTAGCGCTTATAATTCCTTTGGTTACAGTGCCCATAAGCTCCATGCCGAGAGGATTGCCGATAGCAACAACCGACTCGCCGACTTCAACGCTGCCCGAGCTGCCGAGCGCAGCGTACGTTAAACCTGTGGCTTCTATTTTTAAAACGGCAAGGTCGGTTTTAGGATCTGTGCCGATAAGCTTTGCGGTGTATTCATCGTTGGTGTTTAAAATAACGGTTATTTGTTTTGCGCCTTCGATAACATGGTTATTCGTAACGATATAGCCGTCTTCGCTGATTACAATACCGCTTCCGCTTGCCTGATATTGCTGGTTCATATTGAAAAATCCTGTTGATTTTTCACCTGTTGATACAATGCCGACAACTGCCGGACCGACTTTTTGCGCAATCTGCTGAGTCGTGAGCGGAGTTTTGCCGTCGCTTGCAAGAGTTGAAAGCGAGTCGGACACGTCAACGTTCTGGCGGAGTTCATCGGAGTCTTTAAATACGACAAGGCTTCCGTTTTTGCCTATTTTTGTTCTGTTTGCCAATAAAAATGCACCGAAAGTTGCCGTGCATAAAAAGCACGTTATAACAAAGCTTAAAAGAACACTTATTAAAATTGGCTTTGCGTTCGGATGTTTCGGCTTTTTTATAACCGGAATAACGGGGGAGTCGGCAGCTTTTTTCGCGCCGTCCGCCTCGGGAGAAACGCCTGAAAAATGCCAGTTTTCAGCAGGGGTTTCATCTATAACGCTGTTTTGTGCGTTAAAATCATTTTCTTCAAAAACTTTTTCGTTTTCAAAAGAAGAGGCCTGCGCAGAAAGGTTTTCTTTTCCGGCGTTTGATTCATAATTTTCGTTTTCATTGTTTAAGAATTCTTTGTTATCCATAATATGTCACCTCGTAAATTTATATTATAGTTTTTTACGCTACAAGTATATTGTAGCAGATAATATTGAAAACTGTGTGAACAGTTTAGAAACAATGTGAAAAATTATGATGATAATTCAAGGGAAAATACAAATGTTGTGCGCCTTTGAGGAGCGGAACCGTTTTCGCCGGCAGGGGTAAGGTCTATGCTTTTTACGGCTATTGTTTCACCCTGGAGCGCCAAAAGGTTTTGCACCATGTGAAGGCCGAGTCCCGTACCGATTTTATTATTCCTTGATTTATCTGTTTTATAAAATCTTTCAAATACATGGTTGATATCTTTTTGTTCAATACCCATGCCGTCATTTGTAATGGCAACGAAAGCTTTGTTTTCCTTTGTGAACACTTTAATATCCAAAACGGTGTTCGGATCGGAAAATTTTAAGGCATTGTCCAAAATATTTGTAACAACTCTTGAAATTGCGTCTTTATCGGCATAAACCATTATTTTTTCTGCTGTAAAGTCGATATTTACGTCCATGTATTTTTCGTCGAGTGCATCGCCTGACTTGATAACGGAAAGGCGGATAAGCTCGGTTATGTCAAAATTTGATTTTGTTATGGTAAACTGACCGAGGCTCATTTTTGAAATGTCTAACATATCTTTAACAAGCCTTGACATTCGTTTTGATTCTCCGTATGCAATGGAGAGATACTCTTTTTGTTTTTCTTCGCCGGTGATTGTACCGTCTAAGATTTTTTCCAAAAATCCAGAGATTGTTGTTATCGGAGTACGCAGCTCATGAGAAACGTTTGCTATAAAATTTTTTTGGGTATCGTCTATTTGCTTTAAAGACGATGTCATATAGTTAAACGTTTTTGCAAGTTCGCTTATTTCATCGCTTCCGCTTACGGGAACTCTTGTATCAAAATTTCCGGAGGCAATTTCTTTTGCTGCGCGGTTTAAGCTTTTAAGCGGCTTTGACATTTTCTGAGAAGCCATATAAATAAAACATACTGCAAGCAATAAAACAATTGTGCTTATAACGATAAACAGCTTTGCGACTGCAAGCTTGTCACGCGCGATATCCGGCATGTCGGTGGTTAGTATAACAACTCCGAACACATCGCCGTTTTTTTTGATAGGATATGAAAAGATAAGCCGTTTTGACTTAAATATCGAATCGAGCGTGCCGGTTGACTGCGATGCTTTGCCGTTTAATGCATCTTTTATTTCGTCATGGTCGATAGCTGTTTTGTCGTTTAATTCGATTTGCTGGCTTGCAAAGAATATGTCTCCGTTTTTTTGAGTTATTATAATATCCGATTCGGAGGCGGTTGCTATGCTTTCAAGATTGATTTTATATATTGAATCGTATGCAGCTTTGTATGTTTCGTCGTAAAGATTTACATATGATGAATTTTCAACATACATTGTATAGGTTAAATCGGAAATCTTCGGTGCAACTTTTTTTAATGCGTCAACTCTTTGATTTTGTGCATACGTACCGAAAAAACCTGTTATAAGAGTGCCGGTTATAATTGTTGATACAATAAAGACGGATATGGTTATTGCCATTATTTTGCCGAAGATTGTTTTAAAAATTGTTTTCTTCATTTTATGCACCCGTTACTGTTTTGCTTCAAAAACATAGCCGACTCTGTGTTTGGTTTTAAGCTGCCAGCCGTCTTCATGACCTTCAAGCTTTTCACGCAGACGCTTAACATGAACATCGACCGTGCGCGATTCTCCGCAGTAGTTAAAGCCCCAAACCTGCTCTAAAAGCTGTTCTCTTGTGTAGACCTGATTTTTGTGTACGCATAAGAAGAACAAAAGCTCAAGCTCGCGCGGCGGAATATCTATTGTTTTTCCGGAGAGCTTTAATTCGTAGTTGGTCATGTTTATATATAAATTAGGAAAACTTACTTCTTTAACCTCTTCTTCTGTTTTCGGCTCAAAGCGGCGGAGCACTGCTTTTATTCTTGCTAAAAGCTCTTTGCTTTCAAACGGCTTTGACATATAGTCGTCGGCTCCGAGTTCAAGCCCCAAAACAGTGTCAAAAGTGTCGCCTTTGGCAGTGAGCATAATAATCGGAACGTTGCTTGTGCGCCGTATTTCGCGGCACACCTGAAGACCGTCGACCTTGGGCATCATAATATCCAAAAGCACGATGTTTGGCGAATATGTTTTAAATTCTTCAATTGCCTCAACGCCGTCGTTTGCAATACAGGTGTCATATCCTTCTTTTTCAAGACAGAGCCTTATAAGCTCGCAGATATTTTTGTCATCATCAACAATAAGAACTTTTGTGTTTTGCATATGTAGGTCCCCCTTAAACTGTTTTTTTGTTTTTGTCTCTCACTGACGTTATTATAGCACACATGTCTTAAATAATAAAGCAAATTTTGTGAAATTTTTTGTGAATATTTTGTGTACGCCTGTACAAAGCAGAGCAAAAAAGCGAAATTTGAATAAAATTATAAAGTTTTGCTTTACATTGGGGCTAAAAAATAATATAATAAATATTATACTGTTATACGGCTTTTTTTACTTGAAGGGTGGTTTTTTTGTGTTTAAAGGTTTTAAAGATGCCGCAAGAATTGTGTTTAAAGTTGGCAGCTCAACTCTTACATATGACAACGGCAAACTTAATATAAGAAAAATCGAGGCGCTTGTGAGGGTTTTGTGTGACCTTAGAAATTCGGGAAAAGATATTATACTGGTTTCTTCAGGAGCTGTGAGCGTCGGGGTGTCGAAAATCGGAAAAAACGGCAGACCTAAGGCACTTCCGCACAAACAGGCTATGGCGGCGATAGGGCAGTGTGAGCTGATGTATTTATATGATAAGCTTTTCGGAGAATATCATAACACTGTGGCGCAAATTCTTTTAACTCCTGACGTTATAAGCGATCCGCAAAGAAAGCAAAATGCGCAAAATACATTTGAAACGCTTATGGAATACGGAGTTATACCTGTGGTTAACGAAAATGATACCGTTGCAACACAGGAACTTGAATTCGGCGACAACGACACGCTTTCGGCAATGGTTGCAAAAATCGTCGGAGCGGATGCGCTTGTGATTTTAAGCGATATAGACGGACTGTTTGACAAAAATCCAAAAGACCACGCAGACGCAAAACTGATAGAAGTTGTAGAAAAAATTACCGATGATATAAAAGCGCTTGCCGGCGGAGCAGGCTCGCAGCACGGAACCGGAGGAATGATAACAAAGCTTTCGGCGGCAGAGCTTGCAACAGAAGCCGGAATAGATATGGCAATAATTAACGGTGAAAATCCGCAGGCGATTTATGATTTGATTGACGGGAAATCGGTTGGAACGGTGTTTTTGGCATAAATGCGAAAAGCGGGAGGAAGGAAAGAATATGTTTGATTTATTAAAAACGGCACAGGCGGCAAAAGACGCGCAGTATTTTCTTGCTGCGGCTGATACAAAAATGAAAAACACAGCGCTTGTAAATATTGCAAAGGCGCTTTTGGAAAATGCAGACTATATTATAGAAAAAAACGAAACAGATATAAAAAACGCAAGGGCAAAAAATATTTCCGGGGCAATGTGCGACAGACTACTTTTAACAAAAGAAAGAATTAAAAAAATTGCCGAGGGCGTTATAAAGGTGAGCGAGCTTGATGATCCGATAGGCGAGATAATTAACACTAAAAAACGTCCGAACGGACTCTACATAGGAAAAAAGAGAGTGCCGATAGGCGTTATAGGAATTATATACGAAGCAAGACCGAACGTTACAGTTGATGCGGCGGCGCTTTGCTTAAAATCGTCGAACGCTGTTATTTTAAGAGGCGGCAGCGAGGCGATAGAAACCAATATGGCGCTTATAGATATTATGCGAAATGCTCTGGAAAAATCGAACATGGACAAAGACTGCATCTGCTTTGTGTCGGACACTTCAAGAGAGATTGCTAAAAACATGATGAAATTAAACGGTTATATAGACGTTTTAATTCCGCGCGGCGGCGCCGGGCTTATAAAATCGGTTGTTGAAAATGCGACCGTTCCGGTTATAGAGACTGCGGCGGGCAATTGCCATGTGTATGTAAACGAGTATGCGGATTTGAAAATGGCAACAAACATAATAGTTAATGCAAAGGTCAGCCGTCCGGCGGTGTGCAATGCGGCGGAGAGTCTTTTGATTGATGAAAGCATTGCAAAAAGTTATTTGCCGCAGATTAAAAAGGTGCTTGAAGATAACAAGGTTGAACTTCGTGGATGTGAAAAATGCCTTGAAATCTGCCCCGATATGAAAAAGGCGGCTGAGGAAGATTTTTATAAAGAATACAACGACTATATTATGTCGGTTAAAATTGTGAGAAATATTGACGAGGCTATAAGGCATATAAATAAATATAACACAAAACATTCCGAAGCCATAGTAACTCAAAACTATGATGCGGCGCAGATGTTTTTAGACCGTATTGACGCTGCGGCTGTGTATGTTAATGCGTCAACGCGCTTTACGGACGGCTTTGAGTTCGGTTTCGGAGCGGAGATAGGCATAAGCACTCAAAAAATTCACGCAAGAGGGCCTATGGGCTTAAACGAGCTGACGACTGTAAAATATGTTATATGCGGTAACGGACAAATACGTATATAGCTAAAAAAAGCCTATATTTATTTTAGAAAGGAAATAGAAAACAATGAGTAAAAAAACAGTGGCCGTGATTTTCGGAGGGCAGTCGTCGGAGCATGAAATTTCAAGAATTTCGGCTTCGTCGGTTATAAGAAATTTAAATAAAGAAAAATATGACGTGATCACAATCGGCATAACAAAAAACGGCGAGTGGTATTTATATTCGGGAGATATTGAAAAAATCGAAAGCGGAGAATGGCAAGACGATGAGAAAAATTTGAAAAAAGCCGTTGTATCGCCTTCGGCGGCGGACAAGGGAATTATCGTTTTTGACGATGAAAAAAGCTTTCATATACAAAAAACAGACGTATTTTTCCCGGTGCTGCACGGAATGTATGGCGAGGACGGAACAATTCAGGGGCTTTTTGAGATGTCGTCCGTGCCGTATGTAGGGTGCGGAGTTTTGGCGTCAAGCGTTGCAATGAATAAAATATATGCTAAAATAATTTTTGAAAACGCAGGTCTTGTTCAGGCGGACTGGACAGCCGTTTACAAAAAGGAATTTTCCGATATGGACGCTTGTCTGGAGAGAGTTGAAAAAAAGCTCGGATATCCCGTGTATGTTAAGCCGGCAAACGCCGGAAGCTCGGTCGGAATATCGAGAGCAACAAATAAAGACGAACTGAAAGATGCGCTTTTGCTTGCATCAGAGCACGATCGTCAGATTGTTGTTGAACAGGAGGTTTCGGGCAGAGAGGTTGAATGCAGCGTGCTCGGAGGGGACACGGTGCGTGCGGCGGAAGTCGGAGAGATTGTGGCGCCCGGGAGCGGTTTTTATGATTACGATGAAAAATATAAAAAACAGACTACAAAGCTGATTATTCCCGCAAAGCTTGACGATAAAACCTATCAAAAGGTGAGAAGCGATGCGGTTAAGGCATTTTGCGCGATAGACGGAGCGGGAATTTCAAGAGTTGACTTTTTTGTTCGCAGCTCAGACGGCGAAGTTGTGATAAATGAAATAAACACTATGCCGGGATTTACGTCAATCAGCATGTATCCCAAGCTTTGGCAGGCGGCAGGCAAGGAATATGAAAATCTTTTGGACGATATGATAAATCTGGCATTCGAAAGAAAAAAATAAATTGAAACAGCATAAAGGCTACGGAGGTTTAAATGAACGATAAAGCGATCGGAATATTTGATTCGGGACTCGGCGGACTTACATGCGTTAAAGAGGTTATAAGGCTTTTGCCGCATGAAAATATTATTTATTTCGGCGACACGGGGCGTCTGCCTTACGGTTCGCGTTCGCCGCAGACTCTTTATAAATATGTAACGCAGGATATCCGGTTTTTAAAACAGTTTGACATAAAAATGATTGCAATAGCCTGCGGCACGGCAAGCACCGTTGTTTTGCCGGAAATGGAGGCAGGAGATGTCGGCATACCTATGACGGGTGTGGTTGAAGAAGCGGCAAGAGAAGCAGTCAGGGAAAGCAAAAACAAAAAAATAGGAGTTATTGCAACACAGGCAACTGTGCAAAGCGGCGCTTTTGAAAGAAGAATAAAAGCGTTTTGTTCCGATGCGGAGGTTTTCAGCGCAGCGTGTCCGATGTTTGTGCCGCTTGTTGAAAACGGTTATGCCGACACCGAGGTTTCAAACATAATTGCAAAAGAATATTTAGAGCCGCTCAAAAAAGAAGGTGTTGACACTTTGATACTCGGCTGCACGCATTACCCTCTTTTGACAAAAACAATAAAAAATATAATGGGAGAAGATGTTTTTCTTATAAGCTCGGGTGAGCAGATGGCAAGATACATAAAAAATTATCTGCAAAAAAATGATATGCTGTCTTCAAAAAAGAAAGACGGAAGCTGCAACTATTATGTAAGCGATACGACGGACGGGTTTGAAAAGCTCGGAAGCCTGTTTTTGGGCAGAGAGATTAAAGGATTGGTGAAACGGATTGACATTGAAAAATACTAATGCAAAAATTCGCGTTAAATCGCATATTATAACCGACGGAGAGGGCATGGATTTTGAAACCGTCACCGACGGAAATTTTTATTTAAAAAACGGAAAGTATTATGTTATGTATGAAGAAAAAGACATGCTGCGGGATTTCGGCAGATGCATAACAACAGTTAAATGCGATTTAAATACCGTTTATATGAAAAGAAACGGCGCAATCGGCACAAATCTTGAATTTGAAAAAAACAAGACAAACAGAAGTACATATAAATTTGAAATGGGAGTTATAGTTTTGGAAACCTATACAAAAGAGGTGGAAATTTCGCTTTGCGAGAGCGGAGGAAAAATTAACCTTGAATACGATATTGACATAGGCGGCCAGAAAAGCTATAATAAAGTTGAGATTTCGGTTGAAGCGTCAGAAATTAAGGGGGATAAAAATGGCTGAAACAATTATTGAAAAGCTTAAAAATAATCTTTGCGCCGTGATTAAAAATGCTTATGATAAGGCAGTTGACGACGGAGAGCTTATAAAAACTCAGGAAATTACAATAAATTTGGAGGAACCGCGCGAAAAGGCAAACGGCGATTATTCAACAAATATTGCAATGCTTTTGGCAAAACCTCAAAGAAAAGCGCCGAGAATTATTGCCGAGGCAATAGTTAAAAATATTGAAAAAGGTGGTATTATAGAAAAATGTGAGGTTGCGGGAGCAGGGTTTATTAATTTTTATTTAAACAACTCCTGGCTTTGGCCGGTTATGAAAGAAATTGAAATTCAAAAAGAAAATTTCGGCAAGGTTAATATAGGAAAAAATCAAAAATATATGGTTGAGTTTGTTTCTGCAAATCCGACGGGGCCTATGCACATGGGAAACGCGAGAGGCGGAGCGCTCGGCGATTGTCTGGCAGAGCTTTTAAAGTGGGCAGGATATGACGTAACCCGCGAATTTTATATAAACGATGCCGGAAACCAGATAGAAAAGTTTGCAAATTCACTGGAGGCAAGGTATTTGCAGATTTATTTGGGCGAAGATAAGGTTGAATTTCCCGAAGACGGCTATCAGGGCGATGATATAAAGGTTCATGCAAAAGAGTTTTCAAAAATTCACAAAGACGAGTATGTTAACAAAACATCGCAGGAGCGCCGCGACGCGCTTGTAGACTATGCTCTTGAAAAAAATATAACCGCGCTCAAAACCGACCTTGAACACTACAGAATTTTTTATGATGTGTGGTTCAGAGAAAGTACGCTTCATGAAAGCGGAGCGGTAAAAGAGGTTATTGAGCTTTTCAAAAAGAGCGGACATACATATGAAAAGGACGGCGCGCTTTGGTTTAAATCAACTGATTTCGGCGAGGAAAAGGACAACGTATTGGTTCGTGCAAACGGTATACCGACTTATTTTGCAGCCGATGTTGCGTATCACAGAAATAAAATCGAAACAAGAGGTTTTGACAAGGTTATAGACATTTGGGGAGCGGATCACTATGGCCATGTGGCAAGAATGAAAAATGCTCTTTATGCGCTCGGGATTGATAAAAATAAACTCGATGTTATAATTATGCAGCTTGTGCGCCTTATGCAGGACGGCGAAATTGTCAGAATGTCTAAGCGCACGGGAAAGGCCGTAACGCTTAATGACCTTCTTGAAGACACAAGCATTGACGCTGCGAGATTTTTCTTTAATATGCGCCAGGCAGACAGCCATATGGTGTTTGATTTGGATTTGGCAGTGGAGCAGTCGAGCGAAAATCCGGTTTACTATGTTCAGTATGCCCATGCGAGAATGTGCTCGATATTAAACCTCATAAAGCAGGACGGATACGATGTGCAAAATTATGATTCGCTTGATGTGTCACAGCTAAATGCGCCTCAGGAAATTGAGCTTTTAAAGAAACTTTCTCAGCTGCCTGAGGAGATAAAAGCGGCGGCTTTGGCATATGAACCGAGCAGAATAACAAGATACTGTGTTGACCTTGCGGCGCTTTTCCATGCGTTTTACAATGCGTGTCATGTCCGTGTTGAAAACAGGGCGCTTGCGCTTGCAAGAATAAAGCTTGTTGACAGCACAAGAATAGTTTTAAAAAACGTGCTTTCGATGCTGTCTATCGGTGCACCTGCAAAAATGTAGTAAAAAAATAAAGGGGAAACGGGGATTTAATAGTTTTCAAGTAAATCAAAATGCGGTTTAAAATTTATTTTAGAAGCATTTTGAGGAAAGCGAGAGTGAAAAATGAAAATTTTAAAAAGATGTTTGGTGTTAACGGTTGCGCTTGCGGTTTTAATTTCGGGCAGCGTTTTTGCTGACAGCAAGGTTATAACTGCGGGCAATGAGGCAAAGTTTTTTGACGCAGTGGCAACGGAAATTCCCGATTTTTATCAGTTTGATATGGACAAGCAGGAGCTTATAGAGCGCACAGTTCGCACGCTTCTTAACGAAAATCCGGAAATGCTTGACACATTTTTGGCAGCCCTGTTTGACAGCTTAGATGATTATTCCGAGTTTTACACGCCGGAGGAATATGAAGAAATTTCAAGATTTTATGAAAATGTTACCGGCGGTATAGGTGTGAGCGTGAGCAAAAAGGGCAGATATGTTGAAGTTGCAAGCACTCTTGACGACGGCAGCGCAAAAAAAGCGGGCATAATTGCGGGCGACAAAATTTTTGCTGTTGACGGCGAAGAAATGACGGACAAGCCTTTAGATTATGTTACAAGCAAAATGAAAGGCGAGATAGGAACAAAGGTTAATATAACTATTTTAAGAGACGATAAAAAGATAGAATTTAAGCTTGAAAGATGTGTTTTAAAGCTTGAAAGCGTTTACAGCGCCAAACTTACCGACAAATTAGGCTATATACAGATAACTCAGTTTGTAAACGATACGGCGTCTGAATTTAAAACTGCGCTTGATGAAATGGACAAGGCAGGTATAACGGATATTATAATTGATTTGAGAAACAATACGGGCGGTCTTGTGAGCGGTGCGGTTGATATTGCAAAGCTGCTTGTGCCTGAGGGAACAATTATAACTCATCATATGAAATATAAAGATACGTACACAACACATACCTCAGAGCTTAAAGAGAAAAAATATAACCTTGTGACTTTGGTAAACGAATACACTGCAAGCTCTTCGGAAATTCTTGCAAGTGCGCTTTCGGAGTCCAAAGCTTCCGTGCTTGTCGGAAATCAGACATACGGAAAGGCTGTGACGCAAAATATATTGGGGCTCTACGGCGGACGCGCCTGCAAGATCACGACGGGCGAGTATTTTACAAGAAACGGCAACAGTATAAACAAAGTCGGAATAATACCGGACTACACCGTTGAAAACAAAACTCTTCCTTTGTCGCAGACAACCGTTAAAAAATTTGTATACAATGCCGCAGGCTACAAAGCCGGTGATAACTCGGAGGGCGTTAAATGCTTAAACCAGAGACTGGCTGTGCTGGGGTATTCGGTAAGCGGCAGCGAATACGGCGAAGATACTGTGTCGGCAGTAAAGAGTTTTCAGGCGGAAAACGGCATTGAGCCGACGGGAATATGCGATATTGTTACTCAGACATATATTGTGAGCCTTTCTAACGAAAAGAACATATATATTGATATGCAGCTTAAAAAAGCGCTTGATCTTATGAATTCGGATTACGAAATATATCTTGAAAAATAAAAAGCGTTTGTAAAATGTTTAAATAAAAAAAATCATCTTAGACCGGTAATTGATCTCAGATGATTTTTTTTATTGTTTAAAGCACATAATTATATTAATATTCCAGAACAACCATCTGATGGCATTCAAATTTGTCAACGTGGTATGAAAGAATGTTTTCGTTTTGCGTAAACGGTATTTTTATGTTTTGCGGCGCAAGGTACACATTTTTAATTTTTTCTTTCACGGTAAGGCTTACGTCTGTTTCATAAACGGGAAGAATATCTTCTATTATTTCAACACCGTTTCCGCGTTTAACGGGCGATGCATATAAAAGATGGTTTACATATCTGTTTTCGTTTTCCTGGCGCATAAGCGTTACAACTGCCTGAGCGCCGAGGTTTGAAGAAAAGATTTTCTTTTTGCCCAAAAGACGGTCCAATGCATACAAAACGGTTTCTTTTGCTATAAGGCTGCCGTGCGTTGCGTATTCACTGAATATTTCCCAAGCTATGTATATGCCGTCTTTTCCTTCGGTTATGCCGCTGCCCGGATATGAAGAGCTGTTCGGAGCGTGTTTGTGCGAGGAAAAATGCTCAAAGGTTCTGTTAAAGTAAGGCGCTTCAAGCTTTGCAAGTTCTTTTCCCGTGCAGGAAACATCGGAAGCGTTTGCATAAATAACATATGAAGCATCGTAAAGATTATTTAAATTTAAGCCCTCTGCTTTAAGGTATGTGGGGTTAAATTCGCTTGCACCTTTATATTTTGCTCCCAAATCGTAAATAAACGAATTGTTTTTATCAAGCGCCGAGGTTCCGGTTGCCAAAATTTTGCCGCCGTTTTTAACAAATGCGTCCACTTTGTTTTTTATTCTTTCTGATAAATGAGCATTGTCGCCCAAAATTATCACATCATAGTCAGAATAATCATCATCGCCGTCAACAACATCAAACATATATTTTCCCTCAAGCAGCATGCGTACTGCTCCTGCGGCCGTGTTTGAACATCTGTTGCCTGTATCGTGCGAGTCGTCTTCGTTTTCAAGAGCTTCCGGAGAAAGAAGAGCAACTTGAGTTATCGGTGTAACGTTATCAAGCCAGGGTTCTTTTTCTTCAATTTCTTTATACGCTGCGCCGATTGTGTTATAAGTTGCCATATCCATTAATCCACAGGGGTGCATTTGGTCACCGACTGAAATTTTTGCGCCGTTTGCCGCGGAAAGCGCCGCCTCATAGCGCAGTGCGTTTTTATGTTTAAACCCGCCGAATTCGCCCCATGACTCATGAAATTTTCCGGTCATGCCCAAAAAGTCCATACCGAGACTTTGAACGTATCTTGCCGAAAGCGGAAAATGGTCATAACCCCAGCCGCCTGTCGGGAGAGATTCGAGCTCTAAGTGTGTGTTCATAAATGCAAGGTCGCGTCTGCCGTGGCGGATATGTCCGCCGTTATGGAAAACGTTAAGCCCGGGTTTTACGCTGTCAATCGTTTCGCGGACGCGGCGGGTGTAGTTTGCATAAACTCTTTCGCCGAGTTCTGCTATATTTTTTTCGTCAAACGGATTCTTGCCCTCCTTTTCGAGGGTTTCGCGGCAGTATTTGCAGCAGCATCTTCTGACGCCGACAATATCTAAAAATATGCCGTCGGCATCATATAACTCGCACACTTCTTTTATTTGTGCCAGAAGATAGTCGAGATACGGCGTGTTCATGCAAAGAAGATGGTATCCCGGTTTGTTAAAGCCGTGCGCCGGCGCATCGTTTTCGTCGCGGTTTAGCCATTCGGGGTGGGCTTTGGCTGTTTTTTCGTCAAGCCCCGCCGAGAGATAAACCGGAGTTTTAACGCCTATTTCGTGTGCCGCTTCAATCTGCGCGCCCAAAAGGTCAAACTTAAGATTAGGATGCATTATGTTTGCCTTGCTCGGATGGTATGCCCAGCCGTGGTGGCATTTTGAAAACACGGTTATTGAATTAACGTGTCCTGCCTTAAGCGCTTTTTGAAACTGTTCTTTTGAAAAAGCGGCGCCTATGCCGTCAATTTTTTCGCTTGTGTGAAAATCAAGATGTACTTGTCTGAAATTCATTATATCAAAACTCCTTTAACTTTATTGTTTTATACAGTATAACACATAAAACAACAAAAATCAATACAAAATAACATATTGTTTCATAAAAACTCAAAATACTATATATTGTGTTTAAAAAAAATTAAAACACAATATATTAGTCTGAAGAAATGTAATTTGACAGGTGTAACAAAAAAGAGAGGGCAAATTTGTGCGTTATGCTAAAAAAAGATGAAATAAAATGGAAAAGCGAAAAATTTATATATTTAAAAATGTGAAAAGGTTAAAAAGCTATTGACAACACAGTTTCATAGTGCTACAATATGTAGTGTACCGTTTGAGAATAAACTGAAATTTACATATATATTGTATATAACATATGATTAATACATATGTGTACAAACGAAAGGAGAAGGGGGATAAAATGGTATCGGCAATAAGAAAAAGAGACGGAAGAATTGAAAACTTTGACAGCGAAAAGATAGTAAATGCAATTTTAAAGGCTATGAATCACAACTTTATAAGCGATGTGCCGTTTGCAAAGGAGGTTGCCAAAGAGATTGAAGAAGCGGACGTTGAAGTGATTGAAATTGAGGAAGTACAAAATATGGTGGAGCGCGCGCTCATGAAATCGCGCTATGCAGATGTTGCAAAAGACTATATATTGTACAGAGAAAAAAGAAACATTGCCCGCGGCAGAAAAACATATGAAATGTATATGGGTATAGTAAACACAATTGCAAACGACATTACCCGCGAAAATGCAAACATGAATGTTGAAACGCCCGCAGGAATGATGATGAAGTTTGCAAGCGAAACATCAAAGCCGTTTGTTATGGATATGCTTTTGTCGCAAACGTCTAAAGATTATATAAAATCGAATTATCTTCATGTTCACGATGCGGATTATTATCCGACAAAATCGCTTACGTGCCTGCAACATCCGCTCGACCGCATTTTAGAGCATGGCTTTAAAGCGGGACACGGTTCTTCAAGACCGGCAAAGAGAATTGAAACTGCTGCAATTATAGCGTGTATTTCAATGGAGGCTGTGCAAAACGAGATGCACGGCGGTCAGGCAATTCCGGCATTTGATTTTTATCTTGCGCCGTATGTCCGCTATTCTTTTATAGAAGAGCTTGAAAAGCTTGAAAAGCTCACGGGCAGAGATCTTAGCGAGTATAAAAACAAGCAGTTTGATGATTATGAAATAACCGACCTTGACGGAATTGAGGGCGATGAAAGACTGTTTCGCCATGCAGTGAACCAAACGGTTAACCGCGTTCATCAGGCGATGGAGTCGTTTATTCATAATATGAACACGATTCATTCAAGAGGCGGAAATCAGGTTGTATTTTCTTCTATTAATTACGGAACCGATACTTCTGCTGAAGGCAGATGCATCATACGCGAGATATTAAAATCTACCTACAGAGGCGTCGGCAACGGTGAAACACCGATATTTCCGATTCAGATATGGAAGAAAAAGAGGGGCGTAAGCTATTTGCCGGAGGACAGAAACTATGATTTGTATAAGCTGGCATGCAAGGTTACGGCAAGAAGATTTTTCCCGAACTTTTTAAATCTTGATGCAACATTTAACCAGGATGAGCTTTGGGACAAAAATGATCCGAAAAGATATATTCACGAGGTTGCAACAATGGGCTGCCGTACAAGGGTGTACGGAAACCGTTTCGGTATGAAAACAAGCGTTGGCAGAGGTAACTTGTCATTTTCAACAATAAATATAGTAAGAATTGCGCTTGAATGCAGAGAAATTAAAGATTATAACGAAAGAATAGACGCATTTTACAAAAAGCTTTATAAATGCATAGATGTTGCCGCAGAGCAGCTCTATGACCGTTACACTTTCCAGAGAACGGCGCTTAAAAAGCAGTTCCCGCTTCTTATGAGCGGCATGTGGGAGGGAAGCGAAAACGTCGGAGCAAACGATAAAGTGGGCGATTTGTTGAAAACAGGAACGCTTTCCATAGGCTTTATCGGTCTTGCAGAGGCATTAATCGCACTTACCGGCAAGCATCACGGCGAAAGCGAGGAAAGCCAGAAGCTCGGTATTGAGATTGTAACGGCAATGCGCCGCAGAATTGATGAAATTGCAGATGAAAAAGATTTAAACTACACGCTTTTGGCAACTCCTGCGGAAGGTCTTTCCGGAAAGTTTACAAAGCGTGACCGCGAAACATTCGGTGAGATAGAAAATATTACAGATAAAGAATATTACACAAACAGCTCGCATGTTCCGGTTTGGTATAAGTGCAGCGTTGAGCATAAAGCAAAGGTTGAAGGTCCTTATCACGACCTTGAAAACGCCGGACATATTTTCTATGTTGAGCTTGACGGCGACGCAACGCATAATCCGGAATGTATAATGCAGACAGTTGATTTGATGGATAAATACAATATCGGTTACGGCAGCGTTAACCATACACGTAACAGATGCTTAGACTGCGGTTTTGAAAATTCGGACGCAGACTTTGAAAAATGCCCGCAGTGCGGCAGCACGAATGTTGACATTATCCAGAGAATTACCGGTTACCTTGTCGGCAGCGTTAACAGCTGGAACAGTGCAAAACAGGCTGAATTGAGGGATAGAGTAACTCATGACACAAAACAGCATTAATAAAGACGAAAATGTTATAAGAATAATGGATATAACCTACAGCTCGGCAGTGGACGGAACGGGGTTTCGGGATGTGCTTTTTGTAAACTACTGTCCGCATCACTGCAAGGGCTGCCAAAACGAGCAAACGTGGGACGCGGCAAACGGCAAAGACGCGATCGTTTCGGAAGTGTTTAAAGATTTAACGAAAAGTTCGCTCACAAACGTTACCTTTTCGGGCGGCGAACCGTTTTGTCAACCGAAACCGCTTATAAAGCTTGCAAAAATGCTTCGCGCTGCAAATAAAACCATATGGATATATACGGGATTTTTATTTGAAGATATTTTGAAAGACGAAGAAAAAAAAGAGCTTTTAAAACTGTGCGATGTTTGCGTGGACGGAAGGTTTGAAGAAGAAAAAAAGGGGCTTAACATGCGTTTTAAGGGTTCGTCAAACCAAAGAATAATTGATGTTAAAAAGTCCCTGCAACAAAACAGGGTTGTTGATTTTGATTTGAGTTTTTAAGTTTAAAAAGCCTTTGCGGTTTATTTATGCCGCAAAGGCTTTTTTATATAAAATAGAAGGGGGGGAATCGCTTGCGGTTAAAAAAGCAAGCCATGACCGCACATGAGCTGCAAACTCTGTATGACGGACGCTTGCTTTTTAATATAAACTGTTTTCAGTTAAAAATCAGTCTTTGAATTTTGATAAATCCAGATGAGCCGCTTCGGCCATTTTTAAAAGTTCGCTCTCCGATGCGGATTTGATTTTTTTTGCTTTGTCATATGGATTTTCACAGGCAGAGCAAATATAATTTTCACAGTGCATTAAAAGTGCTGTGCGAAGCTTTGTAAAATTCATATTCTCACCGCTTTTTCGTGTATTTATTAAATATTATCACTAAAAAGCAAAAAAATCAATATTTATTTTACGGGAATTAAAAGTTTTTGACCGATTTTTAAGTCGGCATTTTTTAAATTGTTCTGACTTTTTATTTTTTGCACCAAATCTCTTATTTCGCGGTCATCGGCATATTTATCCGCTATCGACCAGAGCGTGTCGCCGCTTTTAACCGTTATTTCTATGGGCGGCTTTGCTTCATCGGCATTTGCGCCGAACGGCTTTAAAAGCCCGAACAAAACAAAATTTGCCGAAAGCACGCATATAAGAATAAACGTGAAAAACCTTTTTTTATTAACAATAACTGTGCGTTTTCTCGAAAGATATATTTTAGCCATATGATCACCTCATAAATTTAAAATATTACGAACTCATGTTCTATAAAGATTATAACAGAACAAAGGTTTGCTGTCAATAGAAAATCGAAAATTTATTCGAAAAAAATCAAAAAGTGTCAGAATAAACAAAAACGCGTCCGGATTTAGCGTTCAAAGTGCGAAAAATTATACAAAATAGATAAAAATAAAAAAAACAGGAAAAAAAGCTTTACAAACAGATTTATGTTTGTTATAATATTTAAGGTTTAACGATAAAGTTAAACTTGCAAAAGATAAAATATATTTCGGTTTGGTTTTGTTAATATCTTTAATTCGATGCGGAGACGTCGGCAAGGTGTTTAAAAAATTTAAGTCAGACTTTTTATACCCTTGTTTACCTATGCGCGGACAAGGGTTATTTTTTTGCTGAGAATTGCCTTAGCGGGGGAAATTAATAAAATTTCCGAAGTGCGTTTTATCAAAATAAAATGTAAGGGGAGTTTTATTTATGAAAAAGGCAATGAGTAACACGGGCATCTATGATGCAAGACAGCTCGGCACTCCGAAGATGTTGGTTCTGGGATTTCAGCATATGTTTGCAATGTTCGGCGCAACCGTTCTTGTTCCGCTTTTGACGGGACTTGACATTTCAATCGCACTTTTGATGGCAGGTTTGGGAACGCTTTTGTTCCATGCTTTAACAAAGTTTAAGGTACCTGCGTTTTTGGGTTCGTCGTTTGCATTTATCGGAGGATATCATGCGGTGGCTCCTTTGGCGGGCAACGGCGCTATGACAAACGAACAGCTTTTGCCGTATGCTTGTTTGGGTGTTGCGGCAGCAGGTTTGGTTTATCTTGTTTTGGCTGCGCTTATTAAAGGCGTTGGCGCAAAGAGGGTTATGAAGTTTTTCCCGCCGGTTGTTACAGGTCCGATCATTATTGCAATCGGTCTCGGTCTTGCAGGCAGCGCAGTTACAAACTGCAAAGCAAACTGGCTTGTGGCAATTATTGCTTTGGCACTCGTTATAATATTTAACATTTGGGGCAAAGGCATGGCAAAAATTATTCCTATATTAATAGGTGTTTTGGGTTCATGCGCTATAGCGGCAGTGCTTGCGCTGGCTTTCGGAAAAACTGTAGTGGTTGACGACGTTTCTTACATTGCTTTGGGCGGAAATGCAAACTTAAGACTTTTTGCGGTAAGCGCACTTGATCAGCTTAAAGATGCTGCATGGATAGGATTTCCGATAAAATGGCAGCACACAGTGTTTGGCGGAATAGATTGGTCTGATTCGTCGCTTATTATAAGCTCGATTGTTGCGATTGTTCCGATTTCGCTTGCAACAATGATGGAGCACATCGGTGACATTTCGGCTATTTCTTCAACAGTCGGCAAAAACTATATCGCAGATCCCGGTCTTCACAGAACTCTTATGGGCGACGGTCTGGCAACATCAATGTCAGCGCTTTTCGGCGGACCTGCAAACACAACATACGGAGAAAACACAGGCGTTTTAGCGCTTTCGAAGGTATACGATCCGAGAGTTATAAGAATTGCTGCAATTTTAGCTGTTATATTGTCGCTCTCGCCTAAGTTTGCGGCATTGGTAAACGTTATTCCGACAGCTGTTATAGGCGGTATTTCGTTTGTGTTATACGGAATGATTTCCGCAATCGGCGTTAGAAACGTTGTTGAAAATCAGGTTGATTTCACAAAGAGCAGAAACCTTATAGTTGCGGCTATAATTTTGGTTAGTGCGCTTGGTCTCGGTGCAGTTGAATTTGTTGTCGGCAACGTTACAATATCGCTTTCGGCTTTGGCTGTTGCTTCTATTGTAGGTATTGTGCTTAATGCACTCCTTCCGGGCAAAGACTATGAATTTAAAACAGACGATCCGAAAGACGCTGAAACCGGTGTGAGTTTTGAAGTTTAATAAAAATTTGCGGAGAAATAAATATGAAGCTTAAATCTGTGTTGTTTGACGGAAAAGATATTGAAAGGGCGCTCGTGAGAGTGGCACATCAAATTCTTGAAAAAAACGAAAATGTTGAAGATATGTGCATTGTCGGAATTAAAACAAGAGGCGTGTATATAGCGAGCCGTCTGGCTGAAAATATTAAAAAAATTGAAAATATCAGTGTTCCGTCGGGCAGTTTGGATATAACGCTTTACCGTGACGACCTTTCGAAGATAAACGAAAATCCGGTTGTGTCGGCAAGCAGCATACCTTTTGACATTAACGGGAAAAACGTTATCTTGGCAGACGACGTTATATACACGGGGCGTACAGTGCGCGCGGCTATGGACGCTATAATGAACATGGGCAGACCGTCTAAAATTCAGCTGGCTGTTCTGGTTGACCGTGGTCACCGCGAGCTGCCGATAAGAGCGGATTTTGTCGGGAAAAATGTTCCGACATCGAAAAGCGAAATCATAAAGGTTAATCTTTCGGAAAGCGATCAGAAAGACAGCATAGAAATTTACTGCATATAAATAAAAAATAAGTCCGAATGAGTTTTTAAAGGCTCATTCGGACTTATTTTTTTAAGTGTTTGAATTTCTGTAGGAAAGAGGGGTTTTTGAGGTTGATTTTTTAAACATGCCAATAAAGTGGCTCTGTGATGAAAAACCAAGCTCCGTGGCAATTGCCAGAATGCTTTTGTCGGTGTTTTTTAAAAGGTATTTTGCTTTTGAAATTTTAATTGAATTTATATATTCGTGCGGAGTGCAGCCGTAAATCTTTTGCATAAGCTTGCAAAGGTGCGCCCGAGAATAGTTTGAAAGCTTGGCAAGCGTGTCAACTCCGCCGCATAGGTATTCGCTGTAGTGCATTTTCTGCATTGCAAGCGCAAGCGCGGCGTTGTAGTTTTCATGAGTCTGAAGTCTTGCCGCATCGTTTGTGATAATTAAAAGCTTTAAAATTATGTTCATGATATGAAGCGAGCGGGTTGATAAGTTAATTCCCTGAACGGCGTCAAACTCTTCGGAGATTTCAGTAAGCTGAGTATCGGTAAGCTCGAAAATCGATATATCGTCGGTATCATTTGTTTTTGAAAATGCGCAAAAATCAAACAGCGATGAAAAATTTTCCGCGCTTGCTGCAATCGTGAACAAACCGGGAAGCGAGTCTGAAAACGGAGAGATGCGATGCGCAATACCGGGTTTGATTAATACAAATTCGCCCCTTTTCATAATAAAATCCCTGCCGTTTATATTATGAATGATTTTGCCGCTGTATACAATTGCAAACTCAAAAAAATCATGCGTGTGATTAACGTCCCACGGTCGGCGCTGTTTGTTTGACTGAAACAGATAACCGGTGTTTTCAAGCGATGATGCGTTATTTAATGTTACCATAAGAAACTGCACCTCTTTTCAAAAAATATTTTATCATATGTTAAAACAAATGTAAACACAAAAAAGCAAATGCGACAAAATCGATATTTCGGCGATATAAAATCGACACTTTTAAACATATTATTGATATACATAAGAGATGCAAAATAGTATAATAAAAGCACGGCAGATGATAAAAGGGGGAAACAAAAATGGAATATTTAATGCTGGCGGTAACGATAATGTTTGCTTCGGCAAATAATATTGTTTTGCGCGCGCATAAAGGCAAGGAAAAACAGTCGGACTCGTTTATGTTTAACTGCATAGTTTCGGCTGTGTGGATAGTGGTGCTGATCGGTATAAGAAATTTGAAAATTAACATCAACGCCGGTGCAGTTGTTTATGCTTTGCTCTACGGCGTGATACAGGGGTTGTTTTTGTTTTTCAAAATGCAGGCTATGACTAACGGCCCCGTAGCGGTTACAACGCTTATAGGAAACTGCTCGCTTTTGGTTTCAACGGCGCTCGGCGTTTTGATATGGCACGAAAAAGTCGGCATATGGCAGGCAGTGGGCGTGATAATTTTGATATGCGCAATGTTTTTATGTATGTCGGGAGGCAAAAAAGGCGAGAAGGCAAGCCTTAAATGGAAACTTTACTGCGTGGGATTTTTTGTGTCGGCAGGTTTGGTCGGCATAGTGTTTAAAGCTTTTTCAAAGTCGGGTTGTGCGGACGCGTCCGATATGATGATCACAGCGGCAATTGTTATGACAATTTTTTGCTTTATTGTATCAAAAATTTTTGCGGCAAAAGAAGGCGCGGACGGGCTTAATAAAACCGATCTTTGCGCAGCAGCTGCATGCGGAATTTTAAGCTGCGTTTATAACAGAATAAATATATATTTAACCGGTGCTTTAGACTCTGTGATATTTTTTCCGGTGTTTAACGGCGGGGTTATACTGTTAGCGTCGCTTCTGGCATTTTTGATTTTTAAAGAAAAGCTTTCATCAAAAAGAAAAATCGGCATAGCGGTCGGCATTATTGCAATTTGTATAATAGGAATTTTAAAATAATATTCAGCTCTTTTGAGCAAGGAAAGGAAGATTATAAATGATAGAATTTGAACACAAGCTTCCGTCGATGAATATTGACGGAAAACACAACGGAACCTATAACAACAGGGAGCTGGGATTTCCGTCCGTTTTAACAACAACGGATCCGAAACTCGGTGTGTTTATGCACATGCTGCGCAGCAATATTTATGAAGACCGCGCAATCGTGTTTATAGACGGACAGTTTTTTATGTGCAACAAAAACTGGATTCGGGATCATGTACATGTTATGAAAGCAATGCGCCACTGGGAATATGATCTGGAAGGTTTTTTGAATTTTATTATAGACACTCAGCGCGAGGACGGACAGTTTTACGAGCTTATAAAACAGTATGACGATTATCACTGGAAAATGGTTAACGAAGATTGCAGGGTTATGTATCCGGACGATAATTTAACGCTTGTGCGCCTTGAGCTTGAGGCAGATGTTGAATATCTTGTGGTTGAAGGCAGCGTGTATTTATATAAAATCACAGGCGACGACGAATGGCTTAAAAAAGTTCTGCCAAAGCTTGAAAAAAGCATTGATTATATGACGTCCGACGAAAAAAGATGGGACAAAGAGCACGGCCTTGTTAAAAGACCTTTCACGATTGACACATGGGATTTTACATATGACACAGACTCTCATAACAGAAAAATTGAAGAAAACACGCCTATGTCTATAATGCACGGCGACAACTCGGGCGTGTATCAGGCGATGAATCAGCTTGCGTGGTTTAACCGCCGTCTGGGAAATGAAGAAAAGGCAAAAAGCTGGGAGGCACGCGCCGAAAAAATCCGTGAAAACATGTTTAAGTATTTGTGGAACGGCAGCTTCTTTATTCATCAGCTGCACTTAAACCACAAGGGCGCCGACGATTTAGAGCAAAAACGTCTTTCGCTTTCAAATACGTATGACATGAACAGAGGCGTTACAGATTTGGCGCAGTCAAGAAAAATTATAGAAGAATATATGAGAAGAAGAGAAACAACTTCATATTTTGCGGAGTGGTTTAGTATTGATCCGCCGTATGACACATTTATTTATCATAAGGCGGGAAAATATGTAAACGGAGCAATATCCCCGTTCACGGCGGGCGAGCTTGCAAAAGCCGCGTTTAACAACGGTTATGAAGAATACGGCTGGGATATTGTTCAAAGATTTATGAAGCTTGCCGAACGCGATAACACGGTTTACTTTTTATACTATACCGACTCAAGACCGCAGCCGGAGCTTGGTCCGAGCGCATGGGGAGCGGCTGCAATCATAAGCGCTATAGACGAAGGTTTGGCAGGAATTAATGATATGGGCGTAAGATATGATAATATATATTTTGCCCCGAGATTTCCTGTTACCTATTATACAGAGCTTCGTTATATAACGGGTTATGAAAAGACCAAAACCGTGGTAGACGTAAGATATATATTAAAAGACGGCGGCATGCGCTATGATATTTATTCTCCGGCAAACGCCCTTACGGCACATATCCTGCTGCCTCGTGATAAAAAATGCAGCGAGGTTTTTGCCGGCGGCAAAAAGATTGAGTTTAAAACAAGCGTTGTCGGAAATTCAAACTACGTTGATTTTGAGATAAATGACAACAAAGGCGAAAAAATCAGCATTGAAATTTTGTTTTAAAAGTTGAAAATTAAAAAAATATATGATAAAATGTTTGATGAAAGTCATCAAACATTTTGTCGTATAAAAAAAGGAGATGTCGGTGTGAAAAAAATAGTTTCTTTTATTTTGGCTATATCCGTTTTGTGTACAGGATTTTATGCGTCTGCGGAAGATGCGCAAAAATACGGAAAAAAAATATTTTACAACAGAACTTATCAGGGCGGAAATCCTTTTGAAAATATAACGGTTGCATCAAAATCAAATAATATAGTCTGCAAAGAGGAAAGCGGCGGAAATAAATATATTTTGCTTGAAGCAAATGAAAATCCGACGGAGGATTGCTATTTGCAATATGCGTTTAAAGAGCAGGTTTCAGATGAAACGGTGTTTGAGATAAGCGTTAAAGGAACGGACAACATGGGAAAATTTAATTTGCGTTTATCAGACAGCACAGATAAACGAATCTATCTTATGAATATAGATTCTTCGGGCAGCGTGCGTTTTGAGGGAGGAGAAAGCGCCTCGCTAAAAAAAGACAAATGGACAAAATTTGCATTTGCGGTTAATTTTGAAAAACACACAATGCAGATTTATATAGATTCAAAGAAAAAAGGCAAGGTTGTTAATTTGGATCAGACATTTACAAAACCGAGCCGGATTTTAACATATATGGCGACGGATTCGGCAGCGAAAAGCACGGTTTCGATAGATGATTTTAAAATTTATGAAGCGTCGGAGCCGACGGATATCGGCGTTTCTCAGCAGGATGAAACAGTGATTGTTCCCGTTTACAAAGCTGATGGCGATTGCACAAACGAAATTTATTATAACCGCAGCTATTCTGAGGAGGGCATGGATCCTTTTGCGGGCGTGAGCGTTTCTAAAAAGAAACAGCAAATTGCCATATGCCAAAAGGATGAAAATTCATATATCGGCGTTGATTTAATTGAAAACGGCGACTGCTTTTTAAAATGGAATATTGCAGACGGGGCAGACAGATTTATAACTGTCAGCGCTGATTTTTATATCACGAAGCTCGGCGCAAAAATACGTCCGTTTCAGTCCTTTTGCGAAATCCGCCCGGACGGAAGCGTGGTTTATCTGCCGTGGTCGGCAAAGGTCGGAAAAATAAAGGAAAACGAATGGTTTAACATTGCGTTTTCGTTTGACCGCAAAAACGGAGCATGCGATATGTATTTAAACGGCGAGCGCGTGGCAGAAGCTTTGGCATACAGCGGAGATTTAAATTCTTTCACTTCGTATTTTGCAGACAAAACAGCGGATAATCAGAGCATTTATATTGATAACTACAAAATCTATGCAGGAAAGCAAATAAGAGAAATTAAAGAAGGCGAACTGCCCGAAAAGAAATCAGTTATAAAACAGGACAATTCCGATGCAGAAGAAATTATTAAAAAAGCAGGCGGAAATGTTGTTATGCTAAATGTGTATTCTTCTGCAATATATTACGGCGGAGAAAAAAGAAAGATAGACGTCGGAGCGTATATAAAAGACAACAGAACTCTTGTGCCTGTGCGCGCGGTATCGGAGGCGTTCGGGCTTGATGTTGACTATAATGCGGAAAACAAGTGTGTAACTATTGACGGCAAGGCGAAAATTGTTCTCGGAAGCACGGAAATGACGCTTTTAGACGGAAGTAAGTACACTTTAGATGTCGGAGCGGAACTTGAAAATAACCGCACTATGCTGCCGCTTCGTGCGCTTTGCGAGAAGATTTTATTAAAAGAAGTGGCATGGGATTCAAGAGGGCTTATCATTATAAGCGACAAGGCAGCTGAGCTTTCGCAAAAAGAACTTGCCGAGCTGAACAGCTTTATGCTCTATGAGCGTCCGGATGCGCAAAGCTTAAAGGATAAAATAATAAACACAAATCATCCGAGAGTTGCGGCAACAAAAGAGGATTTTGATGCTATAAGAGCTTCATACGCTTCAAATAATCACTATATAAAAAAATGGGGCGATGAGGTTATAAAAAATGCCGATAATGTTTTAAAAACGGCTAATCCCGAATATAAAACGGGCGGACTTTTAGACCTCAGCGCAGCGGTTGCCGACAGGCTTGAAAACCTCGGTATGGCATATCAGATAACAAATGACAAAAAGTATGCCCAAAAGGCATATGAAATAATAAAGGCGGTAGGCGATTTTCCGGACTGGAACCCGGCGCACTTTTTAGATGTCGGCGAAATGTCGATGGGTGTGGCAGTCGGATATGACTGGTGCTATGATGCGTTTACAAGTGAGCAGCAAAGCGAAATCGAAAAAATTATATACAAACAGTGCCTTTCTCTTTATGAGGCAGCATATTATAATCAAATAACATACACAAGCTTTATAAAAACTTATACAAACTGGAACTCATGGTGTAACGGGCCGGCGATAATGTGTGCGGCGGCTGTGTTTGACAAGTATCCGGATTTGTGTGCGGATTTGATTTCAAAAATACTTCGTTCGCAGGAAATAATGCTTAATGAGTATTACCCCGACGGCGCGTGGATGGAAGGAACCGGATACTGGAACATTGCGCTGTTTCCGATTGCAATATATTCAGACACTCTGAAAAACACATTCGGAACAGACTTTAATGTATCAAAAACTCCGGGCATGGACAAAAGTGCATATTTTTCATTTGCAGTTCAGGGCCCGTGCGGAACAAACGACTTTCACGATTCGGATATGGCAAAACAAAACTGCCCGGTTTTGTTTTGGTGTGCCAAAGAATACGGCGACAGCCGTATAACGAAAATGCATCTTGCCCAGATGGACAAATATATGCAAAGCGGAAATGCATATTCGATGCTGTGGTATGACAAGAAAACCGACGCTGAGTTTGCAAATCTGGATAAAGATATGTATATAAAAGGCGGAGAGGTGGTTTCTCTTCGAAGCTCATGGGAAAATGATAACGGCGCGTTTGTTTCGTATCATGCGGGAGTTTCCGATATTAACCACGGTCAGCTGGATACAGGAACATATGTTATAGATATGCTCGGTGAGAGATTCGCTATGGATCTCGGCAAAGAAAGCTACAGTGTGCCGCTGTATTTCGGCAGCGAAAGATATAATTATTACCGCTGCCGTCCGGAGGGACATAATCTGTATGTAATTAATCCGAAAGAGGGCAAGTTAGGGCAGGAAAAGGACACGTTCTGCGAGGTTAGCTCTTTTGTTTCAAGCGAAAGAGGTGCATATTCGACTGTTGATTTAACGGCTTGCTATGCTCCGGATGTTAATGTTGCAAAAAGAGGATACAAGCTTGAAGACGACCGGCAGAGCGTTGTTATAGCAGATGAGATAGACTTAAAAGCGGAAAGCGAAATTTATTGGTTTATGCATACGGATGCAGATATCCAAATTGCAGACAAAAACACACTTTATCTTACGAAAAACGGCAAAAAAGTTAAGCTTATGATATCGTGCAGCGCAGATGATTATTCCGTTTATGAAACGGCGGCAAATCCTTTGCCGACTTCGCCTGAAATGACCGGCGAGCTTGACAGATCGTCTGTAAAGAAAATCTGCATTAAAATTAAAAGCGGCGGCAAAGTAAATATATGGGCAAAGATGGCTCCGGCAAACCTCGAGGGCGCAGCTTTGGAAACAAAAAGCATGAGCGAATGGAAAAACGACGAGGGTGAAATTAAAAAGATGCCCGAGCTTGACATGATTTATGCCGATGGTAAAGAAATAGAAGGCTTTGACAAGGGAACGGCGGGCTATGAGATGCGTTTTGCATATGATGCGCAAAGCGTTCCGAACATAAGTGCTGCATATGATCAAAATCTTTATGACGTTGAAATAAAGCAGGCAGCCTCCTTTGGCGACAGCGCGCATATTTTGGTAAAATACAAAGAAAACAGCACGTTAATCGGCGAATACAGCGTTAAATTTGAAAAAAATATAAAATTAGATGACATAGAGGATATGACAAGACTTCAGGTGATAAATGCATACGCCTCCTCCGTTCCCGAAAAGCAGCACACGCCTTTTATGGCAGCTGATAACGATATAACGGCGGAGTCGAGATGGGCGGCAAGCGGCAGCGGCGAATGGCTGTGTATGGATTTGGGAGACAGCTTTGATATTGACGCTGTGGGCATAGCGGTTATGAACGGCTCAAAGCGAAAATATAAATATGAAATAGAATATTCCGCAGACGGCAAAACATGGGAAAAGGCAGTCAGTCTTTGCGAAACATCGGGCACAGACGGCATTGAAATTGTGAAATTTGAAAGAGTAAATGCAAGATATGTGCGTTATGTGGGATATGAAAACAGTCAGAATGCATGGAATTCCGTGACGGAGTTTGCCGTGCTGCAAAACAGGAGGAAATAAAAATGCGAGATGCAAAAAAGAAAGTCAATCCGGCAGAAAAGCTGGGCAAAGCTGAAAAGGAAAAGTATTATGTGTTTACGAAAATGGAGGCTGTAAAAAAGGCTATGATTATAAGCCTGATTTTAGGAGCAGTGCTTTTTGCGGCGGGTCTTATTTTTAAGATAGGTTATCTTATGCTTAGCGGAGCTGTGGTGATTACTTTGTTTGTTGTGCTTGCATTTATACATGCATATATAAAAAGCGTGTGGAACAAGCTTTTGCGTGACGAGAGAAAAGCAAAGCAGAAGTAGTGTAAAAAATGCACAAACTGCAATTGCTTTAAAAATTTGGGCGCTCTTTTCGCCTGAAGGGCAATTGCTTTAAAAATTTCTATGAAGTAATATTTTGCCGGGGAGCTTATGAGGCTCCCCGGTAAAATATATTATGAAATAAAGTTTTTTAAAAAAGTGAAAAAAACTCTTTACAAATCAAAAAAGCTGTGGTATAATGTTTACATCAAAAGATGATACGCGGGAGTGGCTCAGTGGTAGAGCGTCACCTTGCCAAGGTGAACGTCGCGAGTTCGAATCTCGTCTTCCGCTCCAAAAACGACAAGTATGACAGTGCTTGTCGTTTTTTTGTATAATGAAATACCACCCGCTATGTGCGGGTGGATATTTTTTTTGCTCTTTTTTAAAACAATTTTAAATAAGAAAGACGGAAAAACTTATTTTTGTTTTAAATTTTCTCTCAGCTGACCGGGCGTGATGCCGAAATGCATTTTAAAAATACGCAAAAAATGCGCAAATGTTGAAAAACCGCAGGCATAGCTTATCTCCGTTATTGAAACATCTGTTGAAACAATAAGCTTTTTTGCGTAGTTAATTTTTATTTTATTAAGATATTGCTTGTAAGTCATGCCGGTTTCTTTGTGAAAAACCGTGCTTAAATAGTTTGGATTAACGCAAAATATTTCGGCAGTTTCTGTGCAGGAAGGGTTTTTGCGAAAATGGGCGTGAAGATAAAGCAAAACCTTTTGGACAAGGCTTACGTTTTGAGGATGATTTTGTGCAGCCGATTTAAATTTTCTTATTGCAAAAATCAATATACATTCAAGCAAGTTTGAAATAACGCTTTTGTTATATATGTCTTTTTTGTTATATTCATTTAAAAGTGTTTTAAGAAAAAAATCTATTTGTTTGTATTCGCTTACGTTGGCGTAGAAAAAAATATTGTTTTCCAGTGTCAAAAATTCGCGGAGTATATCAATACCGATTAGTGATTCATCAAAACGAATATTTGTAAGACAGAGCGGTTCGGTAACGTGAATTTCGTGAAAATCGGTGTTGTTTAAAATGTAAAACGCACTTTTTTTAAGTTCATATTTTTTGCCGTTTAAAATCTGATATCCGCTGCCTCCGATTACAAACTCCATTTCAAAATTATTATGCCAGTGAATGGCGCAGTTTTCCTTAAAAAATCTTTCTTCTATTGAAAAAACAGCGTTGTTATGATACATTTTGATGTTGTTTTTATTGTAGTTCATAAAAAGTCCGCCTTGTTTTAATAATATACCTACAGTATAATCCAAGAAAAATATTTTTTCAAGCAAAATTTAATAAAAGCTGAGTTTTTGCAATAAATTCGTGAAAAAATGCAAAGCGGAAACAAAAAAATAAGAGTATAATAAGATAAGCCGAGATAGCGGCGTAATGTATACAGAAAGGAAAAAAATTATGAATATTTCACTTGACGGAAAATGGAATTTGTATTTTTTTGAGCAGCAAAACTATGATGAAACGCCGGAGGTTTTAACTTTAAGAGAAGATGTAAAAAAAATCGAATGCACCGTTCCGGGCAATGTTGAGCTTGATTTGGCTCAAAACAGTTATCTTCCGAAGGATTTATACATGGGAATGAATATAACGGAGGCGGAGCGTTATGAAACCTATGAATGGTGGTATGAAAAATTTTTTGAAACGCCAAATGATATAAAAAATTTATACCTTCGTTTTGAGGCGGTGGACTGCCTTGCAGAGTACTGGCTAAACGGTAAAAAAATAGGCGAGTCGGATAATATGTTTATAGCACATGAGTTTGATATTTCGCAATATGTAAAACAAAATGGTGAAAACAGGCTTTTGGTTCGTTTGCGCTCGGCAGTGCTTGAAAACTATCGTTTAAAGCAAAATATGTATTCGGTTGTCAGCTCGTGGGAGGAGCACACTCCGGCAACAACACAAATAAGAAAAGCGGCGCACAGTGTTGGCTGGGATATTATGCCGCGTGCGGTCAGCGCCGGAATATGGAGAAGCGTGTATGTTATAAATAAAGCGGACATATATTTTGATCAGGTGTTTGTAAATACATATAAATTAGAAGAGGACACAGCGTATATAAAAGTGGCTTTTGATATAAAATCAAACAAGCTTTTAACGCATAAAACCCACAGCGTAAAGGTGTACGGAAAGTGCGGCGATTCGGAATTTTGCGAGAAAAGACCGGTTATATTTAAAGCAGAGGCAATATGCTTTGATATAAAAAATCCAAAGCTTTGGTTTCCGTTCGGATATGGCATGGCAAACATGTATGACGCTGCAATAGAGCTTTATGAAGAAGAAAAACTTATATGCAAAAAAGAATTCAGCTTCGGTGTGCGCACGGTGGAGCTTGAAAGAAGCGATACAGTGGATTTAAAGGACGGAAAGTTTAATTTTAAGATAAACGGAGTTCAGGTAATGTGCAAGGGCTCAAACTGGGTGCCGCTTTGCACATATCACAGCGGCGATGCTGCGCGTTATGAAAGAGCTCTGGAGCTTGTAAGAGATATCGGCTGCAATATTTTAAGGTGCTGGGGCGGAAACGTTTATGAGGATACATATTTTTATGATTTCTGCGACAGAAACGGCATAATGATATGGCAGGATTTTTCCATGGCATGCAGCGTGTATCCGATTGATGATGAGTTTAAAAAGAAGCTTGAAATTGAAGTTGAAAGCGTGGTAAAAAAATTAAGACAGCATCCTTGTGTAATATTGTGGTCGGGAGACAACGAGTGTGATGAGAGTATGTTCGGTCACGGCGTTGACCCAAATGAAAACATACTTACAAGAAGGGTTATACCGCACATTATAAAAATGCATGATATGACGCGCCCGTATATTCCGAGCTCGCCTTATATTTCAAAAAAAGTATATGATTTAAATGATAAAAATCTGCTGCCCGAAGCGCATCTTTGGGGTCCGAGAGATTATTTTAAAAGCAATTTTTACAAAGAGTCGCCGGCTTATTTTGTGAGCGAAACGGGATATCACGGGTGTCCTTCAAGAAAGTCTGTTGAAAAGTTTATTGAAAAGGATTATATTGAAAATTATAAAAACAATCCGCAGTGGAATCTTCATTCAACAGACCGCTTTGACAGAGACGGCCGTGTTATGCTTATGCATAATCAGGTGTTGCAGTATTTCGGAGAAATTCCAAAAGATTTTGACGACTACACTCTTGCCTCTCAGGTTTCCCAGGCTGAGGCGGATAAGTTTTTTATTGAACGCATAAGAGCAAGAAAACCAAAGACAGGCGGAGTGATATGGTGGAATCTTTTGGACGGCTGGCCTCAGATGTCGGACGCAGTTGTTGACTATTATTTTGAAAAAAAGCTTGCATATGACTATATAAAGCGTTCACAGGCGCCGTTTTGCATCATGGCAAAAGAAATTGAGGACTGGAAAATTCAAATAGTTGCCGAAAATGACACGCTTGAAGAAAAATGCGTTACATATGAAGTGTGCGATATTGACACAAACGAAGTGCTTTTGTCGGGGGAGTGTGTTATTGGGAAAAACTCGTTTAAAAACCTTGGCAATATAGCTGTTATGTATTCAGAAAAAAGAATGCTTTTAATAAAATGGACGCAAAACGGAAAGTTTGGTTTTAACCACTATACATGCGGTATGCCGGCGTTTTCGTTTGAAAAATATAAAACATGGCTTAAAAAGCTTGAAAATATTAAAGCTTAAATTCAACAGTGCGGTAAGCGGTTTAGCTTTCGCACTGTTTTTTATTCTTGATCAGTTTGACAATGCAGTCCAAGTTTTCAACAATAGCGTTCTATTTTAAAAATTTTTTGAGCAGTATAATATTTTTGATAATATATATTGAGAGGAAGAATTTTGATGAAAAAGGGTAAATGGGCGGTGTTTAATACTTGTGATGCACCGGTGGTTTTCAAGAAGTTTTTTTGCCGATAATATAAATAAGGCAAAACTTTTAATTTGCGGGCTTGGCTTTTTTGAATGTTTTATAAATTCAAAGAGCATCAGCGATGATATGTTTGTACCGGCGCAGACGGATTATGAAGAAAGAAAAAATAAGACTCTTGCATATCCTTTAGACGATATATTCAGTCACAGAATTTATTATATGGAATATGATGTGTCGGAATTTATTTGCGAAGGTGAAAATGAAATAGAAATACATTTGGGAAACGGCTGGTACAATCAAAAGGAAAGAACGATAGAAGGAAAACTGGATTTTGGAAATCCGAAGCTTTGGTTTGAACTTGAAATAGAAAATCAAGATGGTAAAAGACAAATGGTTGTTTCGGATGAGGAAATGAAATGGAAAAAAAGCAATATCACGTTTAATAATTTGTTTTTCGGTGAAGTGCATGATTTTTGCTGTGATACATCAAAGGTGTTTGAATGTGAGTTTACAGATGCGCCGGATTCAAGATTTTTAAAGCAAACTTGTCCTGCCGATAAGATTATAAGGACTATTAAACCGAAATTTTTAAAAACGGTAAACGGCAAAAAAATATATGACGCAAAAGAAAATATTGCCGGATATGTACGGTGCATGTGTAAAGGAAAAGTGACGCTCAGGTTCGGGGATGAACTTTTTAACGACGGCAGCATAAATTTTTTTCATTGCGGCGGAGATGAGCAAATTCAATCCGATACATGTATAACAGATGATAAAGAAAGATATTTCGAACCGAAATTTGTTTGGCATGCATTCAGATATTTTGAAATGGAAAGCATAAAAATAATTTCGGTTGATAAATAAAAAACATAGGGCAATATTTTTAAGAGGGGCGGCTAAACAAACCCCTCTTTTTTGTTATAAAGAAAACCGGAGAGGAAAAATGCGTGCAATCGAAAAATGTGCCGAAGTCTATGAAAGTCTGAAGTGCTTTATAAGTATTTTTATCTGTTTGAAAAATATCGCGACGGCGATATGCCGGTATATTTTTTAAAGCACCTTGAAAAATAGCAATAGTCCGAAAAGCCAACCTTTTCGGCAATGTCACTTATATTGGTGTTTTTTGTTATATATTGCTCACGGGCTCGTGTAATTCTGTACATATTTAAGTAATTGGAAAAACTATATCCGAAATTCTTTTTGAACTTGTGGCAAAAATGTGACATTTCATAATGAAGCTTATTGCAAATTGACTGTGTACAAATATCTTTGTTAAAATTTTCTTCTAAATACATTGACACCTCTATTAAAAAATTTCTGTCTAATTTTTTGCTTTTATCATTGCTTGTTAAAAGTGCATTTTCAGAAAGGATGCACAACAGATTGAAAATTTTGGACAGGTTTTGCAAGATAGAAGAGATGTTTGTTTTTGAATAATTGGCAAAAATGCTGTCAATAAGCGCTTTTGAGGTTTTTGTGTATGTTTTGTTGCCGGGGAGAAAGTTTTCAAATTTTGTTGTTCCGCTTATAAGAGCAGATGTAAAATCTAAAAAAATATTTGAGATACCGGAAAATGTTTTAAGGTTTACGGTTAGACATATGTAGTCATAGCTGCCGGGCGATGAACCGAAATGAATATCATAGGGATTAAAAACGGCAATATCTCCGCAAAAAAGATTAAAATTCTTTTTATTACACTCTACGGAAAGTGAGCCGGAGGTAAGGGATATAATCTCTAAAACATCATGGTTGTGATGCGAAAAACAAATTGTTTCATTTATGTTGTCGGCATGCCATCTGATAATATTAAAACCTGTTTTAGGAAAAACCGAAGGAGTTGATTTTTCAATAAAGTACATATATGCCACCATTCTTTTTTTGTAAAAAATTGCGATAAAAAACTGCGGTATCTGTATTCATTATATATGTATACGACAAATATGTCAATATTAAAAGCAATACAATCTAACTTTTTGACAATACAGTTCTATTTAAAAAATTTATACAATTGTATAATGTTTATAACAGAGTAAAAATTGAAGGGAGCAAGAAATGATTAAAGTTAATTTTTCAAATCAAACAGGAATAATTAAGCCGATGCACGCAGTAAACAACGGACCTGTGCCGGCAAGCAGGGAGCAGACCAGAGGAAATTTTGATACGTTTAAAGCGCTTGATATACCGTATGTGAGAAATCATGATGCATCTTTTTTTGCGGCTTACGGCGGTGAGCATACGGTGGACGTGCATGCAATTTTTCCAGACTTTAATAAAGATGAAAATGACGAAACATCATATGACTTTACCTATACCGATATGTATACTTCAAATATATACAAAGCCGGAGCAAAGGTGTTTTACCGTCTCGGCTCAAAAATTGAGCACGGAATAAAAAAGTACGGTACGCTTGTTCCGCCCGACTTTAAAAAATGGGCAGGAATTTGCGAACATATAATTATGCATTATACCGAAGGCTGGGCAAACGGTTTTAAGTATGATATGCCGTATTGGGAAATTTGGAATGAGGCAGACGGAGTTAACGGCAACGGAGATCAGCCAAACTGGAGCGGAAGCGCTTTGCAGTATTATGAAATGTATGATATTGCTGCCAGACATTTGAAAAAACGTTTTCCGCATTTAAATATAGGCGGGCCTGCTTTATCGTTTATAGGCGACGGAAAATGGCTTGACGGTTTTTTAAAATATATAACAAAAAGTTCAAAAGCTCCGCTTGATTTCTTTTCATGGCATATCTACACGGCAGAACCAAAAGATATTGCATCAGACAGCAGACGGCTAAGAAAAATTATTGACAGCTATGGATATAATGAAACAAAAATAATTTGCAACGAATGGAACTACGTTGAGAATTTCGGCGAAAGATGGATTGCGTCGATTGAGCATATGATTGGTATGCACGGAGCCGCTTTTATGGCGGCAGCAATGCTTAACGAACAAAAGGATATTAACTGCGATATGCTTATGTATTATGATGTGCGTCCGTGCACAATGAACGGCGTTTATGATTTTTACACGCTGCGTCCCATAAAAGGATATTATGTTTTAAAATGTTTTTCAAATCTGTACAAGCTTTCAAATGAGACAGAATGTGTATGTGATGATGAAAATGTATATGCCTGTGCTGCCTCAGACGGCGATAAGTGCGCCGTAATGCTTGTTAATTATTCATCGGATTTAAATGCAGTGCAAAAAAAAGTGAAGCTTGATTTTGGAAAAGATTTGTCTTCTTTTGCAATGTATATAATCGATAAAGAAAACAATTTAACGCAAACGCTTTTGCCGCCGGACGGAGAACTTTGTTTGTATCCGGACACGGTTGCGTTTTTCGCAAATTATCCTATTGGTTAAAAATTTTGAAAGGAGACCAACTATGATTTGTCAATAGAAAAATGAAAACTTTTTAAATAATTTTGTATAGCTAAAAAAGTGTATAGCAAACAAAGCATTCTTTAAAATGCTTTTGAAAATTGAATATAGTAAAGGTAAGACTTAGGCTAAGTTGAACTCAACATTGTCGGTCATCATTTTATTAATGACACAAACCAACTTATGTGCCACATGACCTAAAGCCGCATAATGACGACGACCTTGAGATATTTTTAAGTCGTAATAATCTTTGAAAGTATCATTAACTAAGGTTGTTTGCCAAGCAGCATTTATCAATGCATATCGAAGTAGTTTACAAAAGATGAAAGATTTGCAAAAAGAGCATATGAAGAAAATGAAACGGTTGCAAATTTTCCGGATTGGAACCCCAGGCACTATCTTGATACGGCTGAGCAGGCAGCAAAGGTAGCAATTTGTTATGATTGGCTTTATGATGCGTGGACAGCGGAGCAAAGAGAAGTTATTGAAACCGCTCTTTATAAGCATGCGGTTAAAACTGCAAAGGATATTATATACGGACAGCATGCGGTAACAGGATTGTTTTTTTTAAGTCAAAAAATAACTGGAATGTTATATGTGCAGCAGGGACAACGCTTGCCTCGCTTGCAATTGCTGATTTGTATCCGGATGATTGTTTTGATGTTATATCAAAAATGATCAGAACACAGGAAAATATGCTTCCTGAATTTTATCCGGACGGAGCGTGGAGCGAGGGTCCGGGATACTGGACTTATCTGATGAGTTCGCTGCCTTTGATGTATTAGGCGGTTGAAGATAATTTCGGAACAGATTTTAATTTGACCAAGGCACCGGAATTGGAGAAAACAGGATATTATCTTCCCGCTACCGCATCGGCTGTAGGACAAAATAATTTCCATGTTGACAGCGGTACGTTTGTTATTGATATGCTTGGCGAACGCTGGGCGTGCGATATAGGACCGGAAGATTATAATTTGCCCGAAATATTCGGAAATTACAGAACGAGATATTACAGAAATCGTCCGGAGGGACATAATGTGTATGTTATAAACCCGCAGGACGGCGGAGTAGGACAAAATGTGGAAGATACGTTTGCCCCGGTAGAAAAAACAGTTTCATCAAACAGAGGTGCGTATTCAATAATTAATTTGTTTGAACCGTATTCAAAATACGTTACGAAAGCAAGACGGGGTATAAAGCTTGAAGACGACAGACGAAGCGCAGTTGTAAGAGATGAGTTTGTTCCCGTAACAGATGACAGCAGCGTGTATTGGTTTATGCACACACAGGCGGAAATTAAATTTGCACAATAAATGCAAAAATGTATTGATTTTTTTTTAGCGTTGTGATATAATCATGTGTACAAATTAAAAGAAAACGAATGGTTTTACCGATAAATTGGTTTTTGTCTGAAAAGGAGATGTTTTAATTTGAATAAGAAAAAAATACTTGCTGCTATTTTGTGTGCGGCAGTTGTGTTAAGCTTTGCGGCATGCGGCAAAAAAAATGAAAATAAAAGCGAAGAAAAAACAGGCGAAAATGCAGCTCAAACCGAAAATGTGGATAACGCTGCTCAGGAAAACAAAACAGAAGACGACGGCATAGAGTATGGCGGAGACATAGATGAAAACGGCAATGTTTCATATGACAAAAATGTGTCTGCTAAAAATAAAAACAACGCTCCGGCAGCTGCGGATAATAAAACAAATGCTCAGGAAAATACGGAAAATAAAATTACAATTGAGCGCGACGCAAACGGAAATGTTACTCAGAAAGGCGCAATTGTTATTTTGCAAAAATACACAACCGAACAGCTCGGGCTTGAAGCGGGCATTGAATATCAGCTGCTGTTTGATGAAAGTAAATCTGATGTAAACGGAAAAGAGTGCTATGTTATAGCGGCTAAAAAGCCGGGAGAGAACACGCAGGGAGTGTTTTACGTTTCGTTAGACGGAAACGACGTATATAAATACGATATAGATAACGCAAAATATATTAAATTACCGTAATTATTACAACGTTTTTTAGTTTTGAACAAATATTTTTGTGAAAAAAATCAAAAAAATTTTAAAAAATTGTTTACAAACCAATATTTTTTTGTTATAATGTGTTATGAAATTATGTTGCGCTTTCATTTTTTTGCGCAATTATAATTATATTTTAAAGGAGGAAACAAAAAAATGAAACTGAAAAAAGTGTTATGCGGCATTCTCGCATTGTCATTGTCTGCTACAATGATGGTCGGATGCGGCAAGAAGAACGGCGGCAACGACGGCAACTATGAAATGAAAATGGAAGCCGGCGAAGGCAGCAAGATTACAAAGGATGTATTTGAACCCACATTGCTTTTGACAGGTTACGACTATGACAAAATGCATGTGTTCCAGGAAGCTTTCAAATACACAAATGTTAAACCGAAGGCTTATATTGCCGTAACGGCTGATGCAACTCAGGCTTTTGACACAATGCTTACAAGCAAAACAGGAATGGCTGATATAGCTGTTTCGACAATTGCAAAGATTAACACAGCAGGTCCCGAGGGTGCTTTTATTCCTCTTGACGCTCTTATTGATCAGTATGCTCCCAACATCAAAGCTTACTTTGAAGAGTTCCCGCAGTATAAGGCTGCTTGCCTTGCTGATAACCGCAACCTTTATGTAATTCCTACTACATATGACACAATTGCTTCCGAAGGTTTCTTCATCAGACAGGACTGGCTTGATAAATTAGGTCTCAGCGTTCCTACAACTGTTGATGAGTATCATGAAGTTTTAAAAGCATTTAAGACAAAGGATCCTAACGGCAACGGCAAAGCAGATGAAATTCCTTTCTTCCAGAGAGGTAAGTCATGGCAGCCTTTGGTACAGCTTTGGGGCGCTTATGCAAGAAACTATGTTGATTCTGACAACAAAGTTCACAACGGTAAACTTGAAAACGAATTCAAGACCGCTATGGAAAACATTATCCAGTGGAACAAAGAAGGTTTGATCGACCCCGAAATTTCAACACGTAACAACGCAAGAGAAGAGCTTTTGGGCAAGAACGTTGGCGGTTCAACACATGACTGGTTCTCTTCAACAGGTTCATTTACAAAGACTGTAAGAGAGTCTCATGCAGGCGAAGCTTGGGCAGAGAAATTTGATTTTGCTCCTATTGCTCCTCCGGCAGACATCAACGGCGAAGTTAAAGAAACTTATTCTCGTCCAAAGGTTCGCGGAAACGGCTGGGGCATCACAGTATCTAACCAGTACGTTGTTGAGTCTATAAAATATATGGACTGGTGGTTTACAGAACAGGGTAAACTCACATACTGGTATGGTATGGAAGGAACAGACTATGTTAAAGATGCAAACGGCGAAGTTAAATTCACAGACCTCGTTTTGAATTCTAAGAACGGTGTTCCGATGTACATGAGAGACAACGGTCAGCTCGAGCAGGGTGCTCCGATGAGCATGAAAGCTGAGATGGCAGGTATGACAGAGGGTGCTAAAAAAGGTTTTGCTATGTACGAAAGCGAAATCAAAATCATTCCTCAGTTCCCGACATTTACTTATACTACAGACGAGCGTTCTGAAATGAGCACTCTTCAGGCAGCTGTAGACACTTACATTGACGAAACAATTGCTAAGTGGTATGCAGGCGATGCTAAGCTTGATGATGCTTCTTGGAATGCATATGTAAGCAAAGCTAACGAGCTTGGCGCAAAGAGAATTCTTGAAATCCAGCAGAAGGCTTATGACAGATTCGTAAGCAACGGCGGCGGAGTTGATGACGTAAAAGATAACGTTACATCTAAAAACTAAGAATTAATCAATTTAAAATCGCTTTCCGAAAATTTCGGAAAGCGATTTTTTTAGTTTTGTCAGAATAAACACTGACTTGAAAAAACGTTCTTTGATGCAGGGAGGAAAGTGTCTTTATAAATAATCGGTCAGAAGGAAAAGATGTATGATGCAGAACCGCTTTGGCGTGCGGGGAAAATTTAAAAACCATTGGGAGAGGAAAATTTCAAAAAGCATAAACACTTGGGGGCAGAAAAAGCAAAACGGCACAAAGAAATGGTAAACATATAAAAAAAGCAAGTTCTTTTTAAACAAAGCTTAAATGCAAAAAAAAAAGCCTGACTTACACAGAGGGAAGAACGGTGCAAATAAAAATCTGCATTCTTATAACAGAACGCAGATTTTTTAGTTGTTTATATTGTTATATTGCAAAAATTTTCAGTTTAAAAACGAACGGAAAAATGTTAATACGAAAACTCGTGCATTTTTTTGTCGTATTTAATAAGCGCATAATATTGAGGCATTTTATATTTATCAATAATATCCTGTTGTTCGGGATTGAGATCGCTTGTTTGCTTATCGTCTGAATCAACACAATAGTACGGCGTTATAACGGGAAGTTTTGCTTCGGCATCCGAAATAAAGCTGTAGTAGGCATCAAGCGGAAGATGCATATATTCAAGCATTTTAACGCCGAGATAGTTTGATGAAATAGTTTGTTTTTTGCCTTGTGAAACTGTTAAACCGTATTTTTCAAGCTGTTTTCTGTATGCCTCGTTGCCCCAGATGAGATACGGAGTGTTGTGTGTTAATTTGTCGTTTGTATAGCCTGTTTCGCTTGTGCTTATGCCTATCTGAGGCAAAATATCGTTTGTCTGCTGATTAAAGTTCGGTAAGTGGTCGCCGTAAAAAACAAGCACCGCGGGAGTGTCGACCGATGCAAGATAATCGGCAACCTCGCCTAAAACATTGTCTGTTCTTTCGAGAATTTGCGCATAGCGGTTTACCATGGAATAAACGTTGTCTGCCATGCCTTCGGTTTTCGCAACGATAGGTTCGCCGGGATCGTTTTCGTCATACGGGAGGTGGTTTTCTATTGTAACGTTAAAGTTAAAATACGGTTTATCCGGGTTTTGCGATTTAAAATTCTTGTGTGAGGCAATAATCATATCTGAAAGCACACTGTCTTTTGTGTAGCCGTTAAAGGCCTTTTCGGGGTTGGTGCTTTCAATATCTTCATAAAAAACGGATTTATCAAAGCCTATTCGGGAATATGTGCTGCGTCTGTTATAGAACCACTCGTTGCCGAGGTGCATTGCAATATTATAATATCCGAAATTTTCTTTTAAAAACGTCGGTATACTGTAGGCATCTTTTGATATATATGTGTTGTACGGAGAAACGATAGCATCTGTTATAAAAGGAAGTGCGTTTCCGGTTAAAAACTCGAACTCCGAAATTACCGTTCCGCCGCCGAGACCGCGGACGATAAGATCGCCGTATACCGATTCTTTTCTTAAACGTTCAAGGTTTTCTGTGGGGTTTAAATTCCCTGTAAATTTAAGACCTGTGCGCTTTATATCAAAAAACGATTCGCCCATAATTGCTATAACGTCGGGAGCTATATAATCGCTGTCCGAAATGCCGCTTCCGGGCTGCTGATTTTGGTATATATCGTTCACAGCCGCTTTGCTGTAGCCGTTTGGGGCATCATACGAGAAAAGAGAAAAGCGAGTCATAAACATATACAAAAATCCCTTGCTTTGCATAACGGAAATATCAGTCCATATATCGGCAAAGCTTGGTATTGTGCGGTAAAGGTCGGTATTTGTGTAAATTCCCGTGTATGAAAAAAAGGCGGTTACGGCGCTTAATAAAAACGCGCAGGCTCTTTTTTTCCAATTGATTTTTTGACACCGTATAAACAAAATCACAAAAATATTTGCCGCGGCGCAAAGCATAATCGATAAAATTATGCGCTTTGAAAAACGGAATTTAAGCATCGAGCCGACGCCTGCCGCTTCGCCGAAAGTGGTTATATCCGTCGGAATAAAATTTTCGGCGCGAAACTCAACTTTAAAAAAGTTTACAACAAGCATAACGGTAAACACTATACTCACGAAAGAAAACGAAAAAGCGGCGCTGCCGGACAAAAAATAGAAAATGCAAAGCAATATAAAAAGCGGCAGTGCATTTAGCCATAATAAAATCGGACTAAGCTCCGGCGAGAGCGATACGTTTTCAAAAAACAAGCTTCCGTTTGTTACAAATGTTTGATATCTTGCCAGAAGCAGTGAGCAGAGCATTAAAAAGAAAACTGCTTTGAGAGGTGAAAGTTTTTTTTCTTTAAGGTTAAAAAGTGTTTTTATATTCATAAAAAATCCCCGTTCCGCCGAAAAATCGGCATAAAAATTTCACGGACATTAAAATAATAACTTTAAGTCGTAATTACATAAAAATAAAAGCCTAAATGTAATTGTAGCACATATATATGCCATTTGTCAAATTTAATTGAAAAAGGGGCAAAATATGCAAAAAAAAGCCGCTTTAGATAATATTTTTAATAATTTTAAAATTTTTTTATCAAAAAGGCAAAAAAAATTTTGATTTTTTAAAAAAATTTTAAAATAAGTATTGTATAAGTGCCGTTTTGTATGGTATTATAATGTTAAATATATGAAAAAATTTATTGCCCGTAAAATTTGTTTTGGGGCAGAAAGGCTGCGGTTATGAAAATTCTGATTGTGGATGATGAAAAACTTTTGGTAAAAGGCATTAAGTTTAATTTTGAACAGGACGGCTATGTGTGCGAAACTGCATACGACGGCGAGGAAGCCGTGAGAATGGCAAAGGACAAAACGATTGACCTTATAATTCTGGACCTTATGCTTCCTAAAGTGGACGGGCTTTCGGCGTGTCAGAAAATCAGGGAATTTTCAAATGTTCCTATTATTATGCTCACTGCCAAAAGCGAGGATATGGATAAAATTATGGGACTTGAATACGGAGCAGACGATTATATGACAAAACCGTTTAACATACTGGAGCTTAAAGCAAGAGTTAAGGCTATTTTAAGACGCTTGTCGCATCCTGATGTTAAAAATGATAAAAATGTGTCCTCGCCGGACGGCATAAACCTTGATTATAATTTCCGCCGCGCGACTATTGACGGCGTTGATATAGAGCTGACGGCAAAGGAATTTGACCTTTTGGATTTGTTTTTGTCAAATCCGAGAAAGGTATACAGCAGAGAAAATCTTTTAGATATTATATGGGGCTATGATTATCCGGGCGATATACGTACGGTGGACGTACATGTAAGACGTTTGCGCGAAAAAATAGAGCCTAACCCGGCACAGCCTAAATATATTCATACCAAGTGGGGAGTGGGTTATTATTACAATTCTGAAGAAAAATAACCGCACGGACAGCAAGAAAAAGAATTATTTTCATTCGTCCATACGCTGGAAGTTTGTTACGGCATATGTTTTGGTTATGCTTTTTACGCTGTTTTTGTTTTCGGTATACCTTTTGTCTACATACAAAAATTATTTTTATGAAAATGAAAAGGTTAAACTTTATGCCAAAGCGAATGTGATTTCTTCGGTAATTGAGGAAAACGGAATGGACAACACGCGCTCAATTGCAACGGCGACAAAGGATTTGTTTTCCGATTCTCCGGTGAGATTTATGGTTTTGAGCAAACAGGCAATTGTGGTTTATGATAATGATTCGCAAAACAGTTATTTAAATAAATTTTTTATAAAAGACACCATAAAGTCGGCAATTTCGGGAGATAATGCGAGCAATGTTTTTTCAAATCCGGATAAGACAAACAGCATTGATGTTGCAATACCGATAACAAATTCAAACTCGGAAAGTCAGGGAATTATATATTTAAGAAAATCGCTCGTGTCGGTTGATGAATTTTTAGACAGTATTTCCTCGGTTATATATAAAATGTCGTTTATTATGGCGGTTATTATTGCGCTTTTGAGTGTTATTATGGCGGGAATTATAACAAAACCGCTTATAAAGCTTACAAGCGTGACAGCGGAGATTGCAAAGGGAAATTTTGAACAGAAAATGAGCGTTAAAGGGCATGACGAACTTGCCGTTCTGGCGCAGTCGGTAAACACAATGAGCGACCGGCTTGCGGCTGTTGAAGAAAGCAGGCGGGTGTTTGTGTCGGACGTGTCGCATGAGCTTAAAACTCCTCTTGCAACTATAAAGCTTTTGTCGGAATCGATTTTGCAGTCGCAAAGCTTTGACAAAGATATGGTGCATGAATTTTTAAGTGACATGACAAATGAGGTCGACCGCCTTACAAGAATTATAGAGCGTCTTTTAACGCTTACGAAAAATGATTCTCAGGTGAGCGCAAATCATTTTGCAACCGTTAATATAACGAAGCTTGCGCAGCTTGCGGTTAAAAAACTGCGTCCGCTTGCGGAGAAGAAAAATATTGAGCTTAGCTTTGTGTGCGACGCTGATGCAAATGATATAGAAATGCTTTTGGACAGAGATAAAATATACGAGGCGATTTACAACATCGCAGATAACAGTATAAAGTATACACCTGAAGGCGGCAAAGTTGATGTAAGACTTTTAAATGATCTTGCCGGAGTTATGATTGAGATTGAAGATAACGGCATAGGAATTCCCAAAGACGACACAGCGCATATTTTTGACAGATTTTACAGAGTTGATAAAGCGCGTGCACGCGATACGGGAGGAACTGGACTGGGGCTTGCGATAGCTTCGGAGGCTGTGAGCCAGCATGGCGGACATATAGAGGTTATAAGCGAGGAAGGCGTTGGAAGCAAGTTTATAATTATTCTGCCTTACTCGGGAAAATAAAAAAATAAATGCAAAACGGGAGGCGGCAATGAGTAAATTAAAAAGAGTTGTAATATCTGCTGCGGGCACCGGTATAATTGTGATTTTGTGCGCGTTTGTTGTTTTGCTTATACAAACAAAGGTGTTCGGATGGTTTTCGCATAGTGAAAAGCAAAATGTTAAGCTTTATTTTTTAGATGCAACACTGTCGAAGTTAAGCTCTGAAGAACAGGTTGTTTCAAAAGATGAAACAGACATACTTTATTCTATGGTTCAGCTTTTGATAAAAGGACCTGAAAACACGGTTGAAAACAGACGTGCTATTCCGCAGGATACAAAAATAATATCTTTAAGCAAAAAAGGAAATCTGGCAACAGTCGATTTTTCAAAGGAGTTTTACTCGGCATACACCGCAAACGATATGCTTGCGGCATTTACCGTTGTGTACACACTGTGCGGTGTAAGCGGTATTGACCAGGTGAGCGTTTTGGTTGAAGGCGAGCCTTTGGTTGATACGGATAAAAAACCTCTCGGCGCATTGGCAAAAGACGATATCGTAAACGAATCGGATCCTGTTAAAAAACAGGATATTGCAGAGCTTGTGCTTTATTTTCCGAACTCCGACGCAACAAAGCTTGTGCGTGAACAAAGAAGCGTTGTAAGAAGTGACAACATATCTAACACACAGCTTGTTATAAGCGAGCTTATGCGCGATTCGGCATCGGGAATGCATGATTCGCTCTTCCCGGCAAATGCAAAGCTTTTATCGGTCGAAACAAAGGATTCTGTGTGTTTTGTTAATTTTTCAAAAGAGTTTTTAAATAAGCGCGCAGACGGTGAAAGCGAAGAAATTATAACAGTGTATGCAATTGTGAACAGCTTAACGGAATTGGACGATATAACAAAGGTTCAGTTTTTAATTGAAGGGCAAAAGGTTGAAAACTACGGAGATATGATTTTCAGTCAGCCGTTTGAAAGAAATGAAAATATAATAGCAAAATAAAAAAACATGCCGAAAGGATATGATTTATCATGAAAAAAACAGCAGTAACAACTCTTACAAGACTTGCAATTTTAAGTGCGGTTATTATAATTATGTCGTTTACACCTTTGGGATATTTGCAGATAGGACCTCTTGCGCTCACGTTTTTGACGATACCGGTGGCAGTCGGAGCAGTTGTTATGGGACCGGCAGCGGGAGCATTTTTAGGACTTGTTTTCGGAATAACAAGCTTTATAAATTCGTTTAGCGGCTTTATGGGACAGGCTCTTTTGGCAATAAATCCGTTTTTTACGTTTATTTTGTGTGTTGTGCCCAGGGTTTTGGAGGGATTTTTGAGCGCGCTTATTTATAAGGCTCTTTCAAAAAAGGACAAAAAAGGGATTTGGTCAGTATCGGCGGCAAGTATATCGTGCCCGGTTTTAAACACGATTTTGTTTATGAGTACGCTTGTGTTGATTTTCGGAAGAAGCGATTATATTTTGAATTTGCGAAACGGCGCAAATGTTTTTGTGTTTGTTTGCACAACGGTCGGCATACAGGCGGTTGTTGAAGCGGTTGTGTGTGCTGTGGCTGCGGCGCTTATAAGCTCGGCAATGATAAAAATTTTTAAAAGGTAGAAAAATATGAACAGCAAAAAAAATGCAGTTAAAAACACAATTGAAGAGATTTCAATTTTTGATTTTGAAAATTTATATTTCGGAAATTTTGACGATGAAAAAAACGGTACGGGCGTGAGCGTTATAACGTCCAAACAGGCGTTTGCATGCGGAATTGACATAAGAGGCGGCGGACCTGCCTCAAGAGAGACGCATCTGCTGAACACAAACAGCGCAGCAGAAAAGATAAATGCCGTTGTGCTTGCCGGCGGAAGCGCATTTGGACTTGACTGCGCCGGCGGGGTTATGAAGTATCTTGAAGAAAAGGACATCGGGTTTGAAACCGGCGTTACAAAGGTGCCGTTGGTGTGCACAAGCTGTATATTTGATTTGCAGGTTGCAAACAAAAATGTGCGCCCAGATTTTAACATGGGATACAGTGCGGCAAAAAATGCTTTTGAAAACAATTTTTTGGAGGGCAACCACGGCTGCGGCACGGGGGCAACAGTCGGAAAAGTTTGCGGCGCGGAATATATGACAAAGTCGGGAATAGGAGCATATGCTTTAAAAATCGGCGATTTGAAGGCAGGGGCAATTGTTTGCACAAATGCGCTCGGAGAAGTGTTTGACAGCAAAAAAATTATCGCCGGTATGTTAAATAAAGAAAAAAACGGATTTGAAAGCTGTGTTGAGAAAATGTATGACATAATAAAGCCTGATAATCCGTTTGTTAAAAACACGACGATCGGCGCAGTGTTTACAAATGCAAAATTTGATAAAGCACAGCTTAATAAACTGGCGGCATTTGCATCCAATGCGCTTGTGCGAAGGATACGCCCGGTGAACACAACGGCAGACGGCGACACGATGTATGCAATAAGCGCAGGCGATATACAGGCAGATATAAATGTTTGCGGTATGCTTATGCAAAAAGCCGCGGAAAAGGCAATTGTAAGAAGCGTTATGTGTGCAAAAGAGGCATACGGTTTAAAATGCGCTTCAAGTTTTAATCAGGCAAAAAGCTGAAATGAGAGGGTTTTTTATTTGAAACAGATAACGGCAAACAAAAATGACGCAAATCTCAGACTTGACAAATTTATGAGCAGACGGTTTCCGTCTATGCCGCAAAGCCTTTTATATAAATATATACGCAAAAACTGTGTTAAAGTAAACGGAAAACATGCAAAGGAAAATTTTAAGTTATCGGCAGGCGATGTTTTAAGCTTTTATATAAGCGATGAATTTTTTGAGCCGCCAAAAGAAGAAAACGCATTTTTGCATGTTAAATCAAATATCGATATTATATACGAGGACGAAAATATTATTCTGGTAAACAAAAAAGCCGGAATGGTGGTGCATGAGGATGAAACAAAAACTCCCGATACCCTTATTGCACACATACAAAGATATTTATACGAAAAAGGGGAGTATGATCCGGACAGCGAAAACACGTTTGCCCCGGCTCTGGCAAACAGGATAGACAGAAACACTCAGGGCATAGTGATTGCGGCAAAGAATGCACAAAGCCTTAGGGTGCTTAATCAAAAAATAAAAGACAGAGAAATAAAAAAGAGCTATATATGTCTGGCGTTCGGAAAATTTGAAAAAAAGAGTGATCGTCTGACTGCATACCTTGAGCGGAATGAAAAAACAAAAACAGTGAAAATATTAAACAAGCCGACAAAAAATTCAAAGCCGATTACAACCGGTTACAGCGTTGTTGATTATAAAAACGGTATAAGCCTTGTTAAAGTGGATTTAATTACGGGCAGAACACATCAGATAAGGGCGCATTTTGCAAGTATCGGACATCCTCTGGTCGGCGACGGAAAGTATGGCATAAACCGCGAGAACAAAAAAGCGGGTTACACATATCAGGCGCTTTGTTCGTATAAAACAGCGTTTTTGTTTAAAACAGACGGCGGTGTGCTTAATTATTTAAACGGCAAAACATTTGCGATAGACAATATAGATTTTGTGAAAAAATTTAAAGAAGGCATGTAAAAATTAATCATAATTTCAAATTGCAAAAAATGCCCGGTGCGTTATTGTACCGGGCATTTTTGCGTTAAATAAATTTTTTTTATTTTATGAAAAACATTGAAATATACCCCTGAACCAATAAAACTAAAAGAACTATCGGCAAGACATATTTTGTGTAGTATTTTATGCCTTTTGGGAAACGAAGTCCTTTACCTGTGTTTGCTTCGTTTAAGAAATTGTCAAAGCCCCAGCCGAATTTTTCGCTGCAGCAAAACATTACGTAAACCAAAGAGCCGAGAGGCAAAATGTTGTTGCTTATAATAAAGTCTTCAAGATCCAGGATTGTTGATTCTGCGCCGAGGGGCTGAATAAACGATAAAACGTTAAAACCGAGCGCACAGGGAAGAGACAATATTATAACGGCAATAATGTTTATATAGCTTGATTTTTTTCTGCTCCAGCCGTGCAGGTCAATTCCGAAAGACACGATGTTTTCAAACACTGCAACTACTGTTGAAAGCGCTGCGAAAATCATAAACACGAAAAACAGCGAACCCCATATTCTGCCTCCGGGCATAGCGTTGAACACGTTCGGCAAAGCCTGAAAGATTAGGCTTGGACCGGCTTTTATATCAACGCCGTATGCAAAGCATGACGGAATTACTATTAATCCTGCCGTGAAAGCAACAAATGTGTCAAGCGCGGCAATTGAAATAGATTCACCGAACAATCGTCTGTCCTTTTTTATATAGCTTCCGAAGATAGCCATTGAGCCCATGCCGATGGAAAGCGTAAAAAACGCCTGACCTACGGCTGCAAACAATGCGTTGCCTATTCCGTTTTCAACCATACGGTTAAAATCGGGAACAAGATAATATTTAAGGCCGTCTATTGCGCCGGGAAGCGTACAGGTGTGTATTGCCAAAACAACGATAATTGCCAGAAGGGCAAGCATCATAACTTTTGTTATTTTTTCAACGCCGTTTTTTAAGCCTATTGAGCAGATTAAAAATCCGATAACAGTTGTTAAAATCATAAAACCGACTAAAAGTGTTGGGTTTGATACCATAGAGCCGAACTGTGCTTCTATCTGGGGTGCAGTCTTTGAAACAAAGTCGCCCTTAAGCATCTTGATTAAGTAAATAAACATCCAGCCGGTAACGGTGGTATAAAACATCATTAAAAGATAATTGCCCGCCATGCCGACAAATCCGAACCAGTGCCACTTTGTGCCCGGTTTTTCAAGAGTTTTAAACGAATCGGCTATACTTTTCTGACTTGCTCTTCCGACGGAAAACTCCATCGTCATAATCGGCAGTCCGAAAATAACCAGAAACGCCAAATAAATAAGTATAAATGCTGCGCCGCCGTACTGACCGACGATGTACGGAAAACGCCACACATTTCCCAAACCTATCGCACAGCCGGCAGAAATAAGAATAAATCCTATTCTTGAACCAAATTTTTCTCTTTGCATACTTTCTCTCCGTTCATTTTTAATATTTTTTGCTTTGGCAAATGCTGTAAGACAGCTATAAACATTATAATATCATATTTTGTAAAGAAATGCAACAAAAAAGTTAAATAAATTACAAAGTTGTAAATTTTTCAGAAAATAATATTGATTTAATAAAAAAAATATGGTATTATATATATGTAAATATTTTAATGCTGTTAAAATAAATCATATATGTAACGGAGGCAGAGAAAATGAAAAAGTTTAAAGTTGGTTTGCAGCTTTATTCCATTCGCGAAGATATGGAAGAAGATATGGACGCTGCATTAAAAAGCGTTAAGGAAATGGGTTATGACTATGTTGAATTTGCCGGATATTTCGGCAAAACAGCCGAAGAAGTTAAAGAGCTTCTTGATAAACACGGTCTTGAGTGCATAAGCGTTCATCAGGGATATGATGTGTTTTTAAAAGAACCTGAGGCAAATGTTAAATACTTAAAGACAATCGGCGCAAAATACTGCGCAGTTCCGTGGATGGGCATTGAAAAGCATAAGGGCTCGGAAAACTGGGACACAACCGTTAAAGAGTTTAACGAAGTCGGCAAGCTTTTAAAAGACAACGGAATTCAGATGCTTTATCATAACCATGACTTTGAATTTAACAAATTCGAGGGCAAATTCCTTTTGGACTGGCTCTATGAAACAATCGATGCAGATCTTTTGAAAACAGAGGTTGATACCTGCTGGGTAAGATATGCGGGTTATGATCCTTGTGAATATATTAAAAAATACACAGGCAGAAGCCCGGTAGTTCACCTTAAGGATTTTGTTTGCACAAACTTTGATATGGGTGCGGTTTATGCTTTGATTGACGATGAAGGCAAAGAAGGCGATACCGACAAGCCCCAGAGCCGCGATGAGGCAGGATTTATGTTTAAACCTGTCGGACACGGTTTGCAGGATATTCCGGCAATTTTGAAAGCTTCTGAGGAAGCCGGCGCAGATTATGTTATAGTTGAACAGGATCAGTCGCCCGAACGTCCGGCAATGGAATCGGCAAAAATGAGCAGAGAATATTTAAAATCATTAGGTTTATAATATAAAAAATTTCGGAGGTTATAAAAATGAAAATAGCTCTTATAAATGAAAACAGCCAGGCGGCTAAAAATGCGCTTATATGCGATACGCTTAAAAAGGTTGTAGAACCTATGGGACACGAAGTGTTTAACTACGGTATGTATTCAGCTGAAGACGAAGCTCAGCTTACATATGTTCAGGTTGGTATTTTAACAGCAATACTTATAAACTCAAAAGCAGCTGATTTGGTTATCACAGGCTGCGGCACCGGCGAGGGTGCTATGCTTGCATGCAACAGTTTCCCGAACGTTTTGTGCGGTCATGTTGTTGATCCGACGGACGCATATCAGTTTACTCAGGTAAACAACGGCAATGCAATTGCTATTCCTTTTGCAAAAGGCTGGGGCTGGGGCGCTGAGCTTAACCTCTCTTATGTGTTTGAAAAGCTTTTTGTTGAAGAGTGGGGTCAGGGTTATCCGAGAGAGAGAGCCGTTCCCGAACAGAGAAACAAAAAGATATTGGACGAGGTTAAAAAAGTTACTCACACAGATATGCTTACAATACTTAAAAACATCGATCAGGATTTGTTAAAGGGCGCTGTAAGCGGTGAGAAATTTAAAGAGTATTTCTTTGCAAACTGCAAAGATGACGCTATTGCAGATTATATTAAATCTATTTTGGATTAATTTTTGTTTTGTATCTTAAGACGCACACCGGCGTGCGCCGAAAAGCTGAAAACAAAGCGCATGGCGGATAAAGTTAATACGGTATACGAAAAATTAAAGTTTTTTGTGTGAATTTATTAAAGGTGTGTTTTTTGCAATGGGGCAGAAAGTGTTATAAAATGCTGCGTGCAAAGACACACCTTTTTATGTAACCGGAAATGCTTAATTTCCCGCTACATAAAAATGCATAATCAGATTAAGGGAGGGATTGTTATTAAAAGGGCGATTAGTATAAACAAAACGAAAACTGCGCTTGCCGAAAAGGTGAAAGAGGCGGCAGTGTCAGTTATACCGATTATTATTATAGTGGCGCTTTTGTGTTTAAGTCAGACGCCGACGAAACCTGAAATACTTTTATGTTTTTTAATAGGAGCCGTTTTATTGGTTTTGGGTATGGGACTTTTTTCTTTGGGCGTTGAACAGTCGATGACGATAATCGGAAGCAAAATAGGTACGGCGCTTACAAAAACGAAAAATCTGCCGTTTATATTGGCTGCAAGCTTTGTGCTCGGAATTGCAATAACCGTGGCAGAACCGGATTTACAGGTGCTTGCGCAGACGGTTCCTCATATAAAAAACAGCGTGCTTTTGCTGACGGTCGGTGTAGGCGTAGGTTTTTTTATGTCGGTCTGTATGCTTCGTATAATGACGGGGGCAAGCCTTAGATTTATTTTAATTATTTGCTATGTGATAATATTTGCAATAGCGGCGTTTTCGGATAAAAATTATCTCGGAATAGCTTTTGACTCCGGCGGAGTTACGACCGGACCCATGACTGTGCCGTTTATACTGGCAATGGGGCTTGGTGTGTCGAACATAAGAAGCGATAAAAAAGCTGAGGCAGACAGCTTCGGTCTTGTTGCACTGTGTTCGATAGGGCCGATATTTTCGGTTTTGCTGCTCGGCTTTTTTTACAAAGGAGACGCGGCTGTAACGCATATAGAATATGCTTCGTTTGAAAACACTGCGCAGATCGGAAAAGCGTTTTTGTCGGCAGCACCGGTGTATTTTAAAGAGATGGCTGCCGCGATGATGCCGATAGTTGTTATTTTTATTTTATTTCAGATTTTTTGTTTGCATATTCGTTTAAGAAATCTCGTTAAAATTTTAATCGGATTTATGTATACATATATAGGACTTGTTTTGTTTTTAACCGGGGTAAACGTTGGATTTTCATCGCTCGGCTCCGAGCTTGGAGCGGCAGTTGCGAGCGGAAAAAGCAGCTTCGTTTTGATAATTCTTGCAGGTGTTTTGGGATGGTTTATAATTTCGGCAGAGCCGGCTGTGGGTGTGCTTGAAAATCAGATAGAAAGCGTGAGTGCGGGAGCAATACCTAAAAAAGCCATAAAGCTTAGTTTGTCGGTTGCGATAGCTTTGGCGATGATGATGTCGACGATAAGAGTTATAACGCAGATATCCGTTTTGTGGTTTTTGGTGCCCGGATATGCGATAGCGCTTATACTTTCATTTTTTGTGCCGGATATATACACGGCAATTGCTTTCGACTCGGGCGGCGTTGCATCGGGACCGATGACTGCAACATTTATGTTGCAGTTTGTGATCGGAGCGAGCGTGGCTCTCGGAGGAAATGTGCTTTATGATGCATTCGGCGTTGTTGCAATGGTTGCGATGATGCCGCTGATATCCATTCAGACTGTTGGATTTATTTATGACAGAAAAGAAAAGGTTGCCGGGGTTAAAGAAGAATACGGCGATTACGATATTATTGAGCTTTGGGAGGAGGCAGGCGCATGAACTATGTTATATCGATTATAGACGCAAAATCGCTTGATGTGTTGGTTAATATTTGCGCGGAAATGTCCCTGCCGCTTACCGTTACGCTCTACGGCAGAGGAACTGCCGTTCAGAGCATGCTTGATTTGCTCGGAATAGAGTCTGATGAAAAGAGAGTTGTGCTTGCGTTTGCAGATGATGTAAAAACTCAGAAACTGATTGCGGCGCAGAAAAAATATTTGCATATCGGAGTGCCGGGACACGGAATTGTTGTTGCGGTGCCGATAAAAAGCGTTGGAGGAGGAAAGACTGTGGCATATTTGAGCGGAGAAAATAAGAGTGCAAAATATGTGCCGAAAAAAGAGTGTGCATATGAGCTGATTGTTGCAATAACAAACGAAGGAAATGCCGATGTGGTTATGAATGCGGCGCGTGCTGCGGGTGCAAGGGGCGGCACGGTGCTTCACGGAAAGGGCAGCGGCGTAAAAAATGCTCAGAAGTTTTATAATATATCAATTGCAGCAGAAAAAGAAATTGTGCTTATTGTTTCGATGGCTGAACAAAAAGCCGAAATTATGCGTTCAATACTAAAAAAAGCAGGTCCGGACAGCGAGGCGGGAAGCGTTGTGTTTTCGCTGCCGGCAAGCGAAGTGGCGGGCTTTGGACTTTTTGACGAAACGGATTTAAAAATCGACTGATAAATAAAAAAGCAAGGTGCGTATGCTGTTTGAAGTATGCGCACCTTGCTTTTTATCAGTCCGAAAAAAGAGAGTTCATTTTATTTTCGATTCTTTTTTTTATATTGCCGGTTTGTTTTTTGTCTATACTTACAACAATAATATCTCCCTCCGCGGCATCGGGAGGCAAAAGATTGCGGCTTATGTTTTCAAAGGTGCCGTTTTCAAGTTCTGCAACGGCGAAATTTTCTTCGAATCTGTCTATAACAAATTTCATTTTTTTCAATTCCTTTCTGATGCGTTTAAAAATATAATAACACGCAACAATAAAAAAATCAATATATAAAATTAAAACGTTCGATTGACACAGGCAGGGCTCGTGTGGTAAAATATAAAAAGAAGCGATAAAAGGGGAGAAGAAAATGAAGATACTCGTGACCGGGGCTAACGGTTTTGTCGGCAAAAATTTAACGGCGGCGTTAAAAAACATAAAAGATAATAAAGACCGCACAAGACCGTCTGTTAAAATTGAAGAAGTGTTTGAATTTGATATTGACACGCCAAAGGAGCTTTTGCAAAAATACTGCAATGAGACGGATTTTGTGTTTAATTTGGCAGGAGTGAACAGACCGAAAGCAAACGAAGAGTTTATGAAAGGAAATTTCGGCTTTGCAGGCGAGCTTTTGGAGTGTTTAAAAAAGGCAAACAACAAATGTCCGGTTATGCTTGCATCGTCTATACAGGCAACGCTTATCGGCAGATACGGCGAAAGCGACTACGGAAAAAGTAAGCTGATGGGCGAGAATTTGTTTTTTGATTATGCAAAACAGACCGGAGCGGAGGTTTTGGTGTACAGATTTGTTAATCTGTTCGGAAAATGGTGCAGACCGAATTATAACAGCGTTGTTGCAACATTTTGCTATAATATCGCAAATGATTTACCGATAAACGTAAATGATCCGGAGGCTGAACTTGAGCTTTTATATATAGACGATTTGGTTTGTGAAATGCTTGACGCTTTGGAAAACAAAAGCCACAGGTGCGAGTTTGACGGATTGAATGCCGTGTTTTGCGATAACGGAAAATTCTGCGCCGCTCCTGTGACGCATAAGGTGAAATTAGGTGAGATAGTTAATCTTTTAAACGAATTTAAAAATCAGCCGAAAAGCCTTGTGATGCCTGAAATTCCAAACAAAAGCTTTGCAAAAAAGCTTTACTCGACATATCTTTCATATCTTCCGAAAGATAAAGTATCTTTCAAGCTGAAAATGAATATTGACGAAAGAGGCAGCTTCACAGAGCTTTTAAAAACGGCAAACTGCGGTCAGTTTTCCGTGAATGTTTCAAAACCAAAAATAACAAAAGGTCAGCACTGGCACAACAGCAAGTGGGAATTTTTTATTGTTGTGTCCGGAAAAGCTCTTATATCGCAAAGAAAAATCGGGAGCGGCGAAGTGCTTGATTTTTATGTGTCGTCGGATAAAATCGAGGCGGTGCATATGCTGCCGGGATACACGCACAGTATAACAAATTTGTCTGATGAAGATGAGCTTGTTACTCTTATGTGGGCAAATGAGCAGTTTGATATAAACAAACCTGATACATTCGGAGAGGCGGTAAGATAAATGGAAATTAAACTTGATTATTCCGATATAAGCTTTAAAAATAACGGAAAGCTAAAACTTCTTATAATTGTCGGAACAAGACCTGAAATAATTCGTCTGGCGGCTGTTATAGATAAATGCAGAAAGTATTTTGACTGCATTTTGGCGCATACCGGACAAAACTATGACTATAATTTAAACGGTGTGTTTTTTAAGGATTTAAAGCTTGAAAATCCTGAGGTGTATATGGATGCGGTCGGAGATGACTTAGGTTCAACCATCGGAAATATTATAAATTGCTCGTATAAGCTTATGGTGCAGATAAAGCCCGACGCTCTTTTGATTTTGGGAGATACAAATTCGTGTTTATCAGCGGTTGCGGCAAAAAGGCTTCATGTGCCGATATTTCACATGGAGGCGGGAAACCGCTGCAAGGATGAATGTCTGCCGGAGGAAACAAACAGAAGGATAGTTGATATTATTTCGGATGTTAATATGGCATATTCAGAGCACGCGCGCCGCTATCTTGCAGAATGCGGACTTCCGAAGGAGCGCACCTATGTTACAGGTTCGCCGATGGCGGAGGTTTTGCACAAAAATCTTGAAGATATTGAGAAAAGCGATATTTTAAATAAACTCGGCCTGGAAAAGAAAAAATATATTTTGCTTTCGGCGCACAGAGAAGAAAATATTGATACAGGCAAAAACTTTAACAGTCTTTTTAATGCGATTAACAAGATGGCTCAAAAGTATGATATGCCGGTTTTATATTCCTGTCATCCGAGAAGCCGGAAAAGACTTGAAAGCGAAAAGTTTGTGCTTGACAAGCGCGTTATAGCGCATGAGCCTTTGGGATTTCACGATTATAATTGTTTACAGGAAAATGCTTTTGCGGTTGTGTCGGATTCGGGCACGCTGCCGGAGGAAAGCTCGTTTTTCACAAGCATAGGAAAACCGTTCCCGGCGGTTTGCATAAGAACGTCCACAGAGCGCCCGGAGGCGCTTGACAAGGCTTGTTTTGTGCTTGCCGGAATTGATGAAAAAGGACTTTTACAGGCTGTTGATGTGGCGGTTGAAATGAACAAAAACAAAGACTTCGGCATACCGGTTCCCGACTATGTTGAAGAAAACGTGTCAGCAAAGGTTATAAAAATAATTCAGTCGTATACAGGTGTGGTTGACAAAATGGTTTGGAGAAAAAATATTTAAAATACTAAAAAAAGCCCGCGCGGGCTTTTTTTAGTATTTTAAGAGTTTAAGAATTTTTTTGTAGTCAATTACGGTATCGTTAGCTTCAAACGTTGTTTTAAGCTGCGATGTATCTTTGCAGCCGACTATCGCAACAGTGGGAAAATCGGTGTTTGAGGTGAGCGCGGATATAACAGCGCTTGTCAGGCTTATATTATCGCTTTCGCATAACTTTTTAAGCTCATGATAAATTTTGATGTTTTCTTCACACAAATAACGCTGACGGGCTTTTTTTGAAAGCGCGTTTTCTTTGCCCTGATCATACTTGTAAAAAAAGCCTTTTGCCTGCGAAGCATATGCAAAAACGCCCAGACAGCTTTTTTTATAAAAATCATATTCGGTTTTATTCATTTCAACCAATGTGGGATCGTCCTGGTATTGCGGAGAAGAAGCTGCTATGCACCACTTTATCTGTGATGCCGAAAAGCCTTGCTGAGAGGTTTTTGCGGCATATTCATTCGCTTGTCTGATGCGTTCCGCATGCCAGTTTGATGCGCCGAAAGCGCGCACCTTTCCTGCCAAGACAAGCGCGTTTAAGCTGTCGATTATATTGCAGACCGGAAGGCTTTCGTCATCTCTGTGGAGCCATAAAATATCGATATAGTCACAATTTAAAGCAAGAAGGCTTTGGTCAACATCTGAAAAAATTTCTTTTGCAGACAGCCTGCTTTTTTTCATATCAGCAACCGGCGGATGGGCGCATTTTGTTGAAATTATAACCTTGTCGCGGCATTTCCTTTCAGAAAGCCACTTCCCTATAGTTTGTTCGCTTGCGCCGTTTCCGTACATTCTGGCAGTGTCGATGGTGTTTCCGCCAAGCGACAGGTAAGAATCTAAAAGCTCAAAGGAAGTTTTTTCGCTAAGATCCGAACCGTATACGTCGCAGCCTAAGACTATGGATGAAACATTTAAGTTTTTGCCAAATGATTTATAAATCATAAAATCTCCGTTCTTTATCACGATAAAAATATAAAAAAACTTGCCGTAAAGCTTGATTTTTATATAGTATGTGTGATAAAATATAATATAATTAAATTTTTAATAAAAATCTGTTTATAGATTTCAGTTTAACACAGTTATGTGCGGCAGTCAAGAGATTTATTAAAAACTTTTTAAGTGTAGGTGAAAAAACGTGAGAAAAAAGCGCAGAAAGCCTGTGCGCAGATGGATAATACTTATTTTAATAACGGCTGTTGTTATAACGTGGATTGTCAGATATTTCGGCGGCGGCAAAGTATCGGTAAGTATTGCACGTATGACCGAATTTGAAGATAAGGTTTCGGTATCGGCGGTGTATGTCAGAAACGAAAGCGTATACACCTGTAAAAGCGGAGGTATGCTTTTGGGGCGCGTGAGCGCAAATACAAAGGTGCCGGCGGGAACTCATGTTGCAACGCTGTATGCGTCAGGTCTTGATGAGAGGGCAAAACAGGAAATTGAAGAAATCAACAGCAGACTTGATACATTTGAACAGCTTTCAAATTCGTCGTTTTCATTTTCAAGCGATATCAACACATCTGAAAACGAGATAAAAAAGGGTGTTGAAGAAATTGTAAAGCTTTCGCAGAAAAGAGATCTGACGGGGCTTGAAGTGGTAAAGATAAACCTTGATGAGGCGGCAAGCCCGAAAGCCGGAAAAGCGCTTGAAGAAACGATAAATTCGCTGAGCGCAAGGCGCAGCACGATAGAGCAGTCAATTGCGGCTGCCGGAGAAAAGATTTATGCATCTCAAGCAGGTATATTCATTCCGTTTGCGGACGGATACGAAAATATGTTTTCGGCAAAAAATTATAACGATATCACAATAAATCAGGTTACAGATTGTCTTAATACGGCAAAAAACATAAAAACAAATGAGGTTATAAATTACAATGCCGGCGACAGCGTGTGCAAAACTGTCGGAAATTCGGAATGGATGCTTGCATGTGTGTTAAAAAAAGATATGACCTACGGCATAAAAAAGGACATGCAGGTTAAAATAAGAATTCTCTCCGCAGATGACCAGGAGGCAAACGCAAAGGTTATAAGGCTTGAAAGCGATGACAATGAAAATTTCATATGTGTTTTAGATGTCGGCGACGCTGTAAAAAACGCGTATTCCGACAGAGTGGCAGAGATTGAAATTATAAAAAAATCATATAACGGACTTTCGATTCCCGTAAATGCGCTTCGTTTTGACAGTGAGGGTATGCCCGGAGTGTTTATCAATTCTAACGGCATTGCAAGATTTAAAAAAATTAATCTGCTCTACAGCGACGACAGCGTGGCAATTGCGGAAAATATAAACGCTTACGGAATGATAAGAATGTATGACAGTGTTATACTTGACCGCGACGGGATATATGACGGAAAAACAGTAAAACAATGAGGGTGCGGCAATGAATGAAAGAGAATATGAAATACAGGAAAATATTAAAAGAGTAAAAGAGAGAATTTATAAGGCTTGTCAAAAGGCAGGCCGCAGCCCGGACGAGATTACGCTTGTGGGAGTAACGAAAAACTTTCCTGCAAGCGATATTGAGTATGCATTAAAGCACGGCATTGAAATTGCCGGAGAAAACAGAGTTCAGGAGCTTTGCGAAAAGTATGAAAAAGTGCATCCAAAGCAGTGGCATCTTATAGGTCATTTGCAAAAAAACAAGGTAAAACATATTATAGATAAAGTTTCTTTAATACATTCTGCCGATTCAAAAGAGCTTATTAAAGAGATTGACAGACAGGCAAAAAAAAGAGAAATCGTAAGCGATATTTTAGTTCAGGTAAATACCTCCGGAGAAGAAACAAAATTCGGCGCTTCGCCCGAGGAGCTTGACGATATTTTGTTTTGCGCAAGCGAATGTAAAAACATTCGCGTTCGCGGTCTGATGACAATTGCTCCGCTATATGTCAAAAATGTGACTGCCATGTTACATTTTGATAACACACGCAAGCTCTATATTGACAGAAAAGAAAATAAATATGATAATATAAGTATGGACTGTTTGTCTATGGGCATGAGTTCGGATTTTGAAGAGGCGATACTGTGCGGCGCAAATATGGTGCGTGTCGGCAGTGCGATTTTCGGAAAAAGAGCATAGTGCATAAATATATATTACTTAAATAATACGAGGGGGAAATGAAAATGGGATTTATGGATAAAATGAAAAACGTTATAGGACTCGGCGAGGACGATTACGATGAAGATGATATCTTAACCGATGACTATGACAGAGAAGAGGAAGAGCCAAGAAGTTTCGGCAGAAAAAACAAGGTTGTAAATATTCATGCGACAACTCAGTTAAAGGTTGTTGTTATGCAGCCCGAAAGCTTTGAGGACGCAAGAGGTATTGCAGATCATTTGAAAACCAAAAAGCCCGTTATAATAAATCTTGAAGGTCTTGAAACAGATGTTGCGCGCCGCGTTGTAGATTTTTTGAGCGGTGCTGTTTACGGACTTGACGGAAATATTCAAAAGGTTTCGGCGGGAATTTTCCTTATTGCTCCGTACAATGTAAGCATTATGGGCGACTTTAAAGACGAGCTTAAAAACAAGGGACTTTTCAGCAGCTGGAATTCCTGATAGATAAGGGGAGCAAAAGATGGCGGCAGTGCTGATTGAAATTGCTTTATGGATATGCAGAGCGGCAAGGCTTCTTTTAATGGCAGTGTGTTTGTTTTCTTGCTTTTATACTAAAGAGGAAAACAGATTTTATGCGCTTATCTGCCGCATTGCCAAACCGTTTACGGCGGTGTTTTCATATATAATAAAGCTGATTTTCAGAAAAAAAGAAATATCGTTTGCTTTGGATGCACTTTTGGCATATGTTCTTATGTGGTATGTGACAAAATTGTTTATGCATTTAAAGCTGTCGATGGGATTTATACAGATACCTTAAAATGAAAACAAACAGTGATGAAAGAAAGCTTTTGCTTTCAAAAATAAACGATATAATAAATATTTGCCAAAAGCGAAACAGCGTTTGCGAAAGCGGATTTTTGGATCCGGCAGAAGTTATTTACGTAAAGCGCAATGTTTTCTTTCCGGGCGATCCGAAGTGTGTGTTCTACGGAGGATACAAAGATGCTGAGCGGTGCGTGTTTGCAGCGATGCCGCAATGGGAAGACGAAAGCGGTTGCGCAGTGTCGTGTATAAAAATAAATATAACCGGCAAAGAAAAGCTGACGCACAGAGATTATCTCGGCAGTGTGCTTGCTTTGGGAATAGAACGGGGCGTTATAGGCGATATTTTGGTTAAAGACAGCAGCGCGCTTTTATTTTGCAAAAGTGAGATAAGCGATTTTATAGTGCTTAATTTAACAAAGATAGCGCGTACGGGCGTGGTGTGCGAAAAATTTTTTGGCGATATAAAAGAATATACCGAAAAAAGATGTAAAGAGGCAAGCGTTAATGTGTCGTCGCTTAGGTTAGATGCGTTTATAAGCGCGTCGTATAACATTTCGCGAACAATTGCATCGCAGCTGATTGAGGGCAAAAACGTTAAAAGAAATTACGAAATATGCACAAAATCCGACGCAAAAATAGATGAAAACGATCTGATCTCCGTGAGAGGCTATGGAAGAATTAGATTTGTTAAAATTGCGGGAAAATCAAGAAAAGACAGATTTTATTTAGATGTTTTAAAGTATGTGTGAATAAACAGTCATAAAATAATGCGTTATTTGTGTTTGCAAAGGGAGGATAAGCCATGTTAACGCCATTGGATATTGAAAACAGAGAATTTAAAAGAACTATGGGCGGTTACAACCGTGACGATGTTGAAGATTTTATGGGGCTTATTTTAAATGATTATGAAAAGCTCTATACTGAAAACGCACAGCTTCGCGCACAGATTAAAAACAACGAAAAAAGATTAGATGAAATTATCGAAAAGAGTGAACAGCAAAAAAAAGAAGCTCAGGAAAACGGTTATAACGCAGACTCTGCGGAGTTTTCAAAAAGAACGGACGAGATTGTGCTCGGTGCCGGAGAAAAGGCGAATGAAATTATATCAGCAGCGCAAAAACAGGCTGATAAAATTGTTTCCGATGCGAAAAAAGAAAGAGAAAATATTATAAATAACGCAAATGAAGAAATTGACAGATTAAACAATTGCTATCTTGAAATGAGAGGAAAGATAGCGCAGAAAAGAGATGTTATTAAAAAATATCTTTCATCATCTATAGATGATATAGTTGATGAAATGGTTGAGGGTAAATTTGATAGCACCGTTGAAAACACTAAGGATACAAAAGAGAAGTAATAAACGGCTCCGGCGACCTTTTTTAAGTTGTCAGGGGCTTAGTTTTTTTAGATTAAAAAAATTCGGGCGGTGAAAAAATGAAAACACTTAGTCTTGACTTTGGAAAAAGAAGTTATGATATTTGTATATCGGATGGTTTTGACAGCTTGGCGGAGTGCATAAAAAAAGAATATACGGCAGCCCTTATTGTGACGGACAGCAATATTTATCCGATTTATACAAACGAGATAAAAAAAATAATTGAAACAAAAACGAAAAAAACAGGCGTGTGCGTGTTTGAGGCGGGAGAGAAAAGCAAAAATATTTGCACAATACAAAAAATATACGATGCATGCCTTGAAAATAATTTAGACAGAAAAAGCGTTATTATAGCGCTCGGCGGCGGTGTATGCGGTGACATGGCGGGATTTGCTGCTGCAACATACATGAGGGGAATAGCCTTTATACAGATTCCGACAACCCTTTTGGCACAAACCGACAGCAGTGTCGGCGGAAAGGTCGGCATTGATTACGGCGGTGTGAAAAATATAGTCGGAGCATTTAAACAGCCGGATTTGGTTTATATTAACACAAAAACGCTCGAAAGCCTGAATGCGCGTGAGTTTGCGGCAGGCATGGGAGAGGTTATAAAGTATTCGTTTATTACAGACTATGCTTTTATTGACTGGCTTTGCAAAAACTGCGCTGCGATAAAGGAAAAAAACAGCGCTGCTTTGGAAGAGATGATATACTTTTGCTGTAAGGCAAAGGCAGATGTCGTTTGCGCCGATGAAACCGAAAAAGGCATGAGAATGCTTTTAAATTTCGGCCACACCATAGGCCACGGCATAGAAAGCGCTCAAAAATTTTCTTATCTTCACGGCGAATGTGTGGCGCTTGGAATGATTTGCGCCATGAATATTGCGCTTGAAAGAAATATGATTAAAAAAAGCTGTTTGGATAAGCTTTTGGAAGCCGAAAATTGTTTTGGGCTTTTAACATCAATTCCGAATGCAGATATTGACGAAATTTTGAATTATGTGAAAAATGATAAAAAGAAAACCGGCTCAAAGATTAACTTTGTGCTGCCGGTGGGAGAGGGAAAAGCTGATATATTTACAGACGTTACATTTCAGCAGATGAAAAATGCAATAGAAAAAATAATTAAATCGGAGAGATAATAAAAATGGTATCGGTGATTTTGTGGATATTGGCGGGAGGAGTGCTTGTTGCTGTCGACCGGATTACAAAATTTTTGGCTGTAAAATATTTAATGGGCAGCGGAAGCGTTGTTATCATACCGAAGATACTCGGTTTTTACTACACTACAAACGATGGGGCGGCGTTCAGTTCGTTTTCGGGCAAAAGAATTGCTTTAATTGTTTTGCCGATTGTGATGATGATTGTGCTTATAGCGGTGCTTGCAAAATCGAAAAACAAAAATTTTCTTTTAAAACTCACAACGCTTTTGATTATTGCGGGCGGACTTGGAAATTTAATCGACCGTATCAAATACGGATATGTTGTGGATTTTTTAAACTTTTTATTTGTTAATTTTCCGATCTTTAACGCCGCGGACATTTTTGTGTGCGTAGGAGGATTTATACTGGTTATATATTTAATATTTTTTTCCGATAAGGAAAAGAAATAAAGGTGATATGTGGTTTGAACAGAGTGCTTGAATATAAAGTTTCAAATGAATTTAACGCTGCGAGAGTTGATGCATATTTGTCGGCGGTGTCAGACGAGCTTTCGCGCTCAAGAGCGGCAGCGCTTGCGCAGAGCGGAGCAGTTTTTATAAATGGCAAGACTGCAAATAAAAAAGACAAAGTGTACGAAAACGACTGTGTGTCGGTTAATGTGCCGGAGCCTGTGGAATATGACGTTTTGGCGCAGGACATAAAATTAGATATAGTTTATGAAGACGACAGCTTAATTGTTATAAACAAACCGCAAAACATGGTGGTGCATCCGGCGCCCGGAAATTATTCGGGAACGCTTGTCAATGCGCTTATGAGTCACTGCCGCGGCAATTTGTCCGGTATTAACGGAGTGCTGCGGCCGGGAATAGTGCACAGAATAGATAAAGACACTTCGGGGCTTATTATAGTTGCAAAAAACGACGATGCGCACAGGTTTTTGGCAGAGCAGCTTAAAGACAGAAGCCTTTCGAGAATATATTATGCACTGGTGAACGGAAATATAAAACAGGACAGCGCAACAATTAATCAGCCGATAGGCAGAAACGAAAAAGACAGAAAGAAAATGTGTGTCACAAACAAAAATTCCCGCGAGGCAGTAACGGATTTTACGGTACTTAAAAGATACGGGAAATACACATTGGTTAAATGCAAGCTGCATACCGGCAGAACACATCAGATAAGAGTGCATATGGCATATATAGGCCACAGCGTGGTGGGAGATAAAACATACGGCATAAAAAAGGAAGAGTTTAAGCTAAACGGTCAGCTTCTTCACGCAAAACAAATAAGCTTTATTCACCCGGCAACGAAAAAGCAGATGAGCTTTGAGGTTGATTTGCCGGATTATTTTAAAGAGGTTTTAGATAAGCTAAAGCCAATGGAGCAGTAAAAAGGCTGTTTAAAAGTCAATTGACTTTTTAAACAGCTCTTTTACTTTCTTTTTTTTGGAGTTTTTAAAATCACCTTTTTATTTTGTCAGCATTTTTAAGATTATATCGTAAAGCTCGGCTGCATTTTTTTTGAAATTTTTGCACATTTTTTTTGCAAGTTCCTCATCGCCGGCATAAACCGAGAGATTTAAAAGCGAAATATCGTTGTCGGAAAGAGAGCATTTGACGCAGAACTTGTCATAATCCACGGCTTCAATCTGTGCCGAAAGACTGCGTTTTTGTTTTTCTTCTTTAAAGAGCGTTTGCAGACACTGCTCGATATATGTGCGAACCTCAAGAGGAATTATGTCATAAAAATGGTTTGCACAAATTCTGCCTTCATCGGTCAGAGCGTAGAAAATATTTTCGTTTTCATCTGTTTGAACATACACTTCATCTGCTTCGGATAAAAAGTCCATTGCCTTATGTATGTCGAAAAAGTTAATTTTCGCACTGCCTAAGATTATGTGTGTCAGCTCGGCGATGGTGAGCGGCTTTTCGGCTTTGCTTAAGGTGTATAAAATAATAAGTTTAATTTCAAGCGAATCTTCGATTTTGTAAAAATGTTTCATTGTTTGTGCCTTCCTTATATTTGATAAATAAAAATTTTTTACTATCGCAGTTTTAATCTGAGCGGTTTTCCTAAAATAGTATACCACATATTTAAAAAAAAGTGTAGCATAAATTAAAAAAATGTGATAAAATTTTATTTGGGAGGCGAAACATATTGAAAAGCGAAACGAACATGTATGAAATTGAAGAAAGATTGCACGGCGAAGGGTATGAGCTTATTGCGGGAGTTGACGAAGCCGGAAGAGGCCCGCTTGCGGGAGATGTATATGCGGCAGCTGTGATACTTGATAAAAATAATCCGATAGACGGATTAAACGATTCTAAAAAGCTGTCTGAGAAAAAACGCGAGGAGCTTTTTGACGAAATAACAAAAAAAGCTCTTGCCTACAGTGTGTGCAGCGTGTCGGCAGAACGCATTGATGAGATAAACATTTTAAATGCAACATTTGAAGCGATGAACAATGCGGTTGACAGCCTTAAAATCACTCCCGATTTTGTTATCATAGACGGAAACCGAATAAAAAATATGCAAATCAGCCATGAAACCATTGTCAAAGGCGACGCAAAAAGCGCATCCATTGCCGCGGCGTCAATACTTGCAAAGGTGTCGCGTGACAGATATATGACAAAAATGGCAAAGCTGTATCCCTGCTACAATTTTGAAAAACACAAAGCCTATGGCACTAAGGAGCACAGAGAGCTGATTGAAAAATTCGGGCCGTGTCCGATACACAGAAAAACTTTCAGGGGAGTTAAAGAGTATGTCAAAAAAGCCGACGGATAATATCTATATAGGAAAATGCGGCGAAAACGCTGCGGCGGAGTATATGAAAAGCTGCGGCTATGAAATAAGGGAGCGAAACTACAAAACCATCTTCGGCGAAATCGACATCATAGCAAAAAAAGACGAATACATTGTTTTTTGCGAGGTAAAATCCAGAAGCAATATAAACTACGGCGAACCTTGTGAGGCAGTGAACATAAAAAAACAGCAAAAGATTATACGCACGGCATATAATTATATAGAAGAAAAGAATGTTTTGTCAAATTTTCGCTTTGATGTTTGCGAGGTTTTTCATAAAATTACATCTGACGGAGGGTATGAAGTGAAGAAAATCAACTATATAGAGGGGGCGTTTGAGTGTTAGAAAGAAAAGATTTAGCTGTTTGCGATGCACATTGTGACACGGCTTCGGAAATGTACGGAAAATTTGATTTATATTCCGGAAAGGCGCATTTTAATTTAGAGAGCGCAAAAGAGTATAAAAAGTATTTTCAGATTTTTGCCGCATGGGCAGATCCTAAAACGGGAAAGGACAATCTGAAAAGCAATTTTAAAAAGGTGAGCGAAAATCTTTTTTATGAGATAAACAAACACAAAGACTGTATTTCGCTTATAAAATCGGCAGATGATATAGAAAATATCAAAACCCCTGTATGTGCGCTTTTGTCAGTTGAGGGAGCGGACATAATAGGAGAGAATTTAGGATATATAGATTATCTTTATGACAATTTTGTAAGGTGCGTTACACTAACGTGGAATTATACAAATGCGGTCGGCGGTGCTGCCGGAGATGATGGGGGACTGAGCGGATTTGGAAAAAAAGCAGTTTTAAAACTAAACGAAAAAAAGATGATTGTAGATTTGTCGCACAGCAGCGAAAAAACATTTTTTGACTGTGTTAAAATAAGCAAAGCGCCTGTTATGGCAAGCCATTCCAATGCATATGCTCTGTGTGCGCACAAAAGAAATTTAACAGATGAGCAGATAAAAACTCTTATTTCAATCGGCGGATTTATGGGAATAAATTACTATCCGGTGTTTTTAAACGAAAGCGGAAAAGCAAAAATCTGCGATATTATACGCCATATTGAATATGTTTTGTCATTAGGCGGCGAAGATATTTTAGGCTTGGGAAGCGACTTTGACGGAGTGGACTGTTTGCCGGAGGATATGAGCGGAGCAGGAGATGTTTATAAAATAGCTCAGGAGCTTTTAAAACTCAATTACAAAGAAGAAACGGTTAAAAAAATTATGGGAGAAAACTTTATTTCATATGTGAAAAAAGTTATATAAAACAAATGAAAGGCGGTTTGAGGCAATGAAAAAAATAACGGCAATACTTACGGCTCTTGGAATTTTATTTTGTTCAAATCCGGTTTATGCGCAAAGCATGTTTGAATATGCATTAAAGCAGTATTCCGAAGGCGTTAAAAAGACATATTCCGATACGCAAAATCAAAAACCGAGAAACTTAGAAGATATTTTAACGGTTGTTGAAGTGAGGGAAGCGATAAAAGATAATGAGGAAGTTTACGAAATAGTTTATGAAATGAACGCAGCTATAGCAAAGCAGCCGCTTGTGTGCACCAAAGACTGCACTGTTGGCGGAGTTAAAAGCTCGGTTAAAGATTTGGAATGCGGCGACTGCATAGTGCCTTATATCCGAAAAGCGGATACGGCAAGCTATCTGCATGTTTGCGCAAGTCTGGACAACTTAAAAGATACAAACGAAAACGAAACTTTTAAAAGCAAAATGTCGGCGTTTCAGAGTGCAGCCTGGTATCTTTACGCAGATAAAAACGATGCGAAAAACGAGCTGTATTTCGGATATATTGCAAACATAAAGGTGTCGGGAGGAAAAGTGAGCCTTACGATGTATGAAAGCGACGGCAAAGCAGACAATTCGCAGGTGTTTGTTACAGATGAGAACTTTTCTGCAATTGTGTATGATGCGTACGGGCAAAACGAGTACACAAGATTTAAAAAAGAAAATATATTAAACATAGATAAGTCGGATTTTCCGAAAGATGACGACGATAATATTGATTTTAACAGCGAAAATTTTGATAAAAGAGATATGCGTTATGCATTTATATGGTTAAATCATGGAAAGGTTTCAAAAATTATGGCTGTTAATTATTCAAAATAGTGTATTTTTTAAAGTCTGGTATGAAAATTATTAAAAAATTTAAAAGTTTTTACAATAATTCTTGCAAAAACATAACGGATATGCTATAATAACAAGTGTCTAGAGCAAAATAATGAAAGTTTTGCAAAAAAATAATTCAAAAACAAAACTTAAACATGATGTGGGAGGAACGTATTATGAGTGGTATTTCCGTTAAGGCTTTGAATATAAGTCCGTCGGCAACGCTGGCAATTGACGCAAAAGCAAAGGCAATGAAGGCGCAGGGGATTGACGTTGTGGGATTCGGTGCGGGCGAACCTGATTTTGACACGCCCGAATATATAAAAAGAGCTGCAATAGAGGCTATTGAACAGGGCAAAACCAAATACACTCCGGCTTCGGGAACCCTGGATTTGAAAAAGGCAATTGTTAAAAAGTTTAAAGATGAAAACAATCTTGACTACACTGCCGAAAATATTGTTGTGTCAAACGGCGCAAAACATTCTTTGGTAAATGCGTTTATGGCGCTTTGCAATCCGGGAGACGAGGTTATTATTCCGGCGCCGTACTGGGTAAGCTATCCGGAAATGGTTAAAATTGCAGACGGTGTGCCGCGCATTTTAAATACAAGCGAGGAAAATAACTTTAAATTTACGGCAAAAGAACTTGAAGAAGCAATCACAGACAAAACAAAGGTTTTGGTTTTGAATTCGCCGAGCAATCCTACAGGTATGGTTTACACGAGAGATGAGCTTGAAGAAATTGCAAAAGTTGCGGTTAAAAAAGATATATATGTTATTTCCGATGAAATATATGAACACCTTATTTATGAGGGAAAGCATGTGAGCATAGCGTCGCTCGGAGAAGAAATAAAAAACAGAACTATAGTTATAAACGGTGTTTCTAAAACATATGCTATGACAGGGTGGCGAATCGGATACTGCGCTGCACCTGCGCAGATTGCAAAGGTGATGTCTAATGTTCAGAGCCATGCAACCTCAAATCCGAACTCGATTGCACAGTATGCAACGGTTGCAGCGCTTTCGGGCGGATATGCAGAGATTGAAATGATGCGCAAAGCATTTATGGAAAGAAGAAATTATATGGTTGAGCGCATGAACAAAATTAACGGCGTTTCGGCAAAACTTCCCGCGGGTGCATTTTATGTTATGATGAATATTTCAAAGCTTAAGGGCAAGGAAGTGTTCGGAATTAAGATAAATACATCGGACGATTTTTCTTTGGCATTTCTGGAAGGCGAGAAGGTTGCGGTTGTTCCGGGAAGCGGTTTCGGAGCGGACGATTTTGTCAGATGGTCATATGCAACGGGCATGGAAAATATTAAAAAAGGTTTAGACAGACTTGAAGATATGGTAAACCGAATGGAAGATTAAAAAACGGGCTGCGGCAGGGTTGTTTATTTTGCCGCAGCTTCTGTTACATGGAGGTGTTTGTTTATGAAAGTTATATTGGTAAACGGAAGTCCCAAAGAATACGGCTGTACTTATACGGCGCTTTGCGAAACACAAAAGGTGCTTAACGAAAACGGTATTGAAACGCAGATTTTTTATATCGGCAAAGAAAATATTAACGGCTGTCTTGCATGTGGCGGATGCGCGAAAACAAAAAAATGTGTGCAGTCGGCAAAGGTTGGCGAGTTTTTGCAGCTTGCAGCAAGTGCCGACGGATTTGTGTTTGCGTCGCCCGTGCATTATGCGGCAGCTTCGGGAATTTTAACGTCGTTTATGGACAGAGCGTTCTTTTCGGGTTCGGATAAGCTTGCTTTTAAGCCGGCGGCGGCTGTTGTGAGCGCAAGGCGCGCTGGAACAACGGCTGCTTTGGAGCAGATAACAAAATACTTTACGATTTCAAATATGCCTGTAGTGTCCTCAAATTACTGGCCTATGGTTCACGGAGCCTGTCCTCAGGACGTTAAAAAAGATGAAGAAGGATTGCAGATTTGCAGAAATCTTGCAAACAATATGGCATGGCTGTTAAAATGCATCAAATTAGGCAAAGAAAACGGAATTTGCCACGCCGGGCCGGAACCGAAAATTAAAACAAACTTTATAAGATAATTTAACAAAAAAGCTTTTCCTTTCATATTTTGTTATGTGAAAGGGGGAGCTTTTTTTGAGAATGGGTTTTGATGTAAAAACGCCGGGAAAGCGCCGTCCGCCGCAGGAGAAAAAAAGAATTTTTACGGTGTATGTGTGTATTGGGCTGGGTGCGGTGCTTATATTTATTGCCTTTATAGCATCGTGGGCACTGAGATGCGCAAAACCGGTTATTATCAGCATGGCGCAAAATCGCGCCGGAGACGTTATGGTTTATGTTATAAACGAAGCTGTTTCCGAGCAGATTGAAATATCCGGCTTGTCATACAGCGACTTTGTGAGTATTGAAAAAACGGACGATGGCAAAATAAGCAGCATCAGCACCAATACGGCAAAAATGAATGCCGTAAAAGCGCAGATATTAAAACGTATACAAGAAAAACTTGAAGATTATGAAACAATAGAAGTTAAAGTTCCTCTCGGGGCAATGCTTGATTTGGAGCTTTTAACGGGTCTGGGGCCGAGAATTAAGTTTGAAATGCTGTCGACAGGGTGCGTTAATGCCGATTTTTCAAGCAGTCTTGAAAGCGCCGGAATAAATCAGAGCAAACATCAGATAGACATATCGGTTACGGCGGAGCTTGGCGTTATAAGCATGCTTGGCGATATTACAACAGAGGTTAAAACGAGCGTGCCGATAGCGCAGAGCGTGATAGTGGGAGAGGTGCCGAAAGGGTATGTGCCGTCGGGTACATATTAAAAAAATGTGAATATTTAAAAAAAGCTTTGTGTTTTTATTTAATATGTGTTATACTTGTTTAATGCGGAGGTATATAAATTTCCGTACACTTAATAAATAATGAGGTAAAATTATGCTTTGCAGTAAATGTCAAAAGAATATGGCTGTGGTTTTTATAACTAAGCTTGAAGGAGATAATCAAACAA
>CAKSHP010000007.1 GCA_934457145.1 uncultured Clostridia bacterium
TCATACAGTTCACTCTCCTAAAAATATTATATCATATTTTCACTCTTTGAACTGTCCTTTTTTATTATACAACTTTCCAACTTTCACTTTTTCACTATTCACTCTTCATCGGAATTATGTATGCCGATTTTTTGAAAGTAACAGGTGATAGTGAAAAGCGAAGAAGTGTGGCGCAAACTCGCAGTGGCGAGTTTGAAATTTTTTTAATGTTTCGTTTTGCAAATGTGTTATAGTGAAAACAAAAACAACCTGCATCTATAATGAACGTAAAATCCAAAATCATTAAAGCCTGTGAACATTGTAAAAACCGATGTTCACAGGCTTTTTTCACGCTTTTAATGCATTAAAACTTTGTAAAAAAATTAAAATCACCCATTTTTGCAGGGTAACAAGGGCAAAAAAGGATGTCAAATCCGTCAAAAACGTTGACAAACGTATTTCGGTGTGATATGATAGAAAATGTCAACAAGGGAAGCAAAAATGCTGACGGTATTAATTGCATACTTGGGCAACAGTCTAAGCGGTTTACCTCGTAACCCTAAAGTTAGGTCTTTGATTATGTTATATGGCAAACGTTGAATACATAGTATTAATCGTTTTGTTAATAACTCTTGTAAAAAAGTTAAAAAATGACCGCCCTGGTCGCAACAAGACGGTCAAAGTACATTTGCACTAAAATCGTTTAGGTAAACCGCTTTTAACAGTTGCCCTGTATGCATTATACCATAATATAAAAGCATAGTCAAGAAAATTTTAAAAGAAGGTGTTAAAATGGCAAAGAGTGAATACATCAGAATGAGGATAGAGCCAGAAGTAAAAGAGACATTACAAAAAGCTGCGGAAAAGGACAGACGAACACTAAGCGACTTTGTGGGCTTAATATTGACGGATTGGATAGAAAAAAACGCCAAAGTCGATAGCAAAAATGTATAAATATTATCTATTTTAGTATGTTTATACACGTAAAGGAGGTTAAAACCATGCAGACAGAAAAGAAAATGACAGCTAAACAGCGTTACGATGCTAAAACGGCGGTACATTATCGCATTAAACTAAACAAAAATACCGATATGGAATTAATTAACAAACTTGAAAGCGTACCAAATAAGCAAGACTATATAAAATCATGCATTAAAAAAATGATTGAGCTTGAACAGGAAATCTTAGTTTAATTATACGCTATTTAAGAAAAAAACATTAAAAATAGCATATTGTATACATATGTTCTTAATGTGTGGCAGTAAAAAAGACGGAGTTTTCAAACTTCGCCTTTTTTGTTTTCTTATAGCTCCACATTTTCGCCCGTATCGGCTTTTATTTGCGCTTGTATAGCTGCTTTAATATATCCGTTAAGGGGGCCTTCCCTTTCTTTTCTGCTATTTCGTTTATAATGCCTTTTTTACCCTTTAACACGGTTAGATTAACGCGATCATATGCTTTAGCATTATATTTATTTTTAGCTTTGGTTTGAGAAGTCCCCGGCATAAAATCAATTTTTTTATTTACAACTTATACATTAATTCTATCTTTTTTTCTTTTCCTTTTCCATAATCCTGCTCATTCTGCTTTTATTAAACCTTTGAATTAACACAAACTGCAAATCAAAAACCGCCGCTAAAACAGACGTTATCAAAAATGCCCAAAACCCGCCGACCGCCTTTGAAAACAAAATCGGTACAAAGCTTAAAACAACAATTGCCCCATGCCCGATCTCAGCATTTGTCATATTGTGAATAATTTCATCATGCGTTAAATCTTTTAAACAAAATTGGCGTGTATCATATGTCGGCGCATATTTTTTCCACTTCTTTATCCCTATTATTTTATAAAATTTTTCCTCTGCTTCTGATATTTTAAAATTTTTATCGTCTGTTTTATTTTTTCTTGCAATAACCACAAGCCGGGCCGCCAAAATGCGCATAACAAAATGATAAAGCGTTGTAAAAAATGTCACTGCCAAAGAAAAAGCCAAAACCGAACCGCATATATTATAAATCAACACGCTTAAAATTCCGCCTAAAGCCGAAATCGCGCTACCAATAACTATAAGTTTTTTCACTATCTCGCACCGCCGTTTTTCTCTTAATTTATTACACCAATAAGTAAAAATACTTGCAGGGGCATTTTATACAGCCGTCAATGTCCTAATAGGCAAATTTTTAATTTTTCAAGCCGCAGAACACCAATTTGAGCATAGCTCCTATAAAGATATTATACCACAAATCTTTTTTAAATGCAAAAAATAAGGACATTTGCCAAAGCAAACATCCTTATCGCAATTTTTTAATTAAACAAGTTCTAAAACTGCAACCTCAGCAGCGTCACCGCGTCTGGGACCAACTTTTATAACTCTGCAATAACCGCCGTTTCTGTCAGCATATTTGGGAGCAATCTCGTTAAACAATTTTGCAACCACTGCCTCTTTTGTAATATAAGCCAAAGCCTGACGTCTTGCATGGAGAGAACCGTCTTTGCCCAAAGTAATCATTTTTTCAGCCATACTTCTTGTCTCTTTGGCGCGTGTAACAGTTGTCTCAATTCGACCTGTTTCTAAAAAACTGGTAACAAGATTTCTAAGCATTGCCTTTCTTTGGTCTGTAGGACGACCTAACTTTCTTGTACCCGGCATATCTATTACCTCCTCTTATAAGCTTTTCGTTAAGAAGCTAAGCTATTTATTCTTCTTCCTTGCGGAGTGCCAAATTTAATGCGCTCAGCTTGTTCATAACTTCTTCCAACGACTTGCGTCCAAGATTTCTCACTTTCATCATATCTTCCTCTGTTTTATTTGCAAGATCCTCAACAGTGTTGATTCCGGCACGTTTCAAACAGTTGTATGAACGAACAGACAAATCAAGCTCTTCAATCGTCATCTCAAGTACTTTTTCTTTCTTGCTTTCTTCTTTTTCAACCATTATCTCTACATTTTTTGCATCGTCGGACAAATCAATAAACAGCGACAAATGTTCGCTCATTATCTTTGCAGCAAGGCTTATTGCCTCGTTGGGCTTAAGTGTGCCGTTTGTCCAAACTTCAATGGTTAACTTGTCAAAATCCGTAACTGCGCCGACTCTGGCAGGCTCAACCTTATAATTAACCTTTTTAACAGGCGTATAAATTGAATCCACCGGAATAACACCGATAACCGGCTGTGACTGTTCGCGGTTTTTGTCAGCCGCAACATATCCTCTGCCTTTTGAAAGCGTTATTTCCATATTGAGCTTTGCATCGGAATTTAATGTAGCAATGTATAAATCGGGATTTAAAATTTCAACATCGGAATCAGCTTTAATATCTCCCGCTGTTATAACTCCCTCGCCCTGCGCCTCAATGTATACAACTTTCGGTGTATCGCAGTGAAGCTTTGCAACTATGCTTTTTATATTCAGCACAATTTCCGTCACGTCTTCTTTAACGCCTTTTATAACGGAAAATTCATGCAGCACGCCGTCAATCTTAACAGCATTAACGGCAGCACCCGGGAGAGAAGATAGCAATATTCTCCTAAGAGAATTTCCGAGGGTTGTTCCATATCCACGCTCTAAAGGCTCAACAACGAATTTTCCGTAATGATCCTCTTCACGTACTTCAACACATTCCACTCTTGGTTTTTCTATCTCAATCATGTAATATCCCTCCTTGCCCGTTCTGCGGGCTTATAATACCTTTAATCCAAAACAATTTCAAACAGTGCGGCAAATCACGCCGCTTTGAAAAGACAATAACTGTATTTTAAAAACACAAAATATTTCTTGCCCTGTCGGTTTATTATTTTGAATACAACTCGACGATAAAGTGTTCTTCGATAGGCAAATCGATATCTTCTCTTTCTGCCATAGCTGTAACCTTACCTTCAAGTGCGTCGCGGTTTAATTCTAACCACTTCGGTATTAATTTGGACTCTGTGATTTCCAAAATCTCTTTAAACTTTGCAGATGATTTTGCTTTGTCACAAACCGATACTACATCTCCTACGGATACAAGATATGAAGGAATGTCAACTCTCTTGCCGTTAACATTAAAATGTCCGTGCAAAACAAGCTGTCTTGCTTCTGCTCTTGATGTTGCAAATCCCAAACGGAATACTACGTTATCAAGTCTGCTCTCCAAAATAGCAAGCAAGTTATCACCTGTAACACCCTTCATTTTGTTAGCCATTTCAAAATACTTTCTGAACTGACCTTCCAAAACTCCGTAATATCTTCTTGTCTTCTGTTTTTCTCTAAGCTGTACACCGTATTCAGACATCTTACGTCTGCTCTGACCATGCTGGCCCGGTGCTCCTCTTTTAACACTGCACTTGTCTGTATAGCATCTTTGACCTTTTAAGAATAACTTCTGTCCCTCTCTGCGGCAAAGACGGCAAACTGCACCAGTATATCTAGCCATGTAATTAATTACACCTCCATTAATTTCTTACCCTTATATATAAAGGGTTATCCGATTACCTTTTTTGTTTAAAACAAAACCAATAAATCAAACACGTCTTCTCTTGGGAGGACGGCATCCGTTATGCGGAATCGGTGTCACATCTTTAATCATGTTAATTTCAAGACCTGCTGCCTGAAGCGCACGAATTGCAGCTTCTCTGCCGGCACCCGGTCCCTTTACATAAACTTCAATTGTTTTTAAGCCATGCTCCATAGCAGCCTTTGCAGCGGTTTCAGCTGCCATCTGCGCTGCATATGGTGTGCTCTTACGAGAGCCTCTGAAGCCAAGGCCACCTGCGCTTGCCCACGAAATTGCATTACCTGCCATATCTGTAATTGTAACAATTGTATTGTTAAATGTAGAACGGATATGAGCTGCGCCTTTTTCAATATTTTTTCTATCCCTACGCTTTGTACGGGTAGTCTTTTTTGTAGTTGCTTTAGCCATTTAGCTTACTCCCTCCTTTATTATTTCTTCTTGTTTGCTATAGTCTTAGCAGGACCTTTTCTGGTTCTTGCATTAGTTTTTGTTCTCTGACCTCTAACCGGAAGACCTCTTCTGTGTCTTATACCTCTGTAGCAGCCGATTTCCATAAGTCTTTTTATGTCTAATGCCACCTGACGGCGAAGATCACCTTCAACCGTGTACTCTGCGTCAATTACCTCACGAAGCTTACCAACTTCATCTTCTGTTAAATCCCTAACTCTTGTGTCGGGATTTATACCTGTTTTTGCAAGTATTTTTTTAGATGCACTTCTTCCAATACCGAAAATATATGTGAGTCCGATTTCAACTCTCTTTTCTCTTGGTAAGTCAACACCAGCTATTCTTGCCATACAATTTACACCTCCTGATTGGGATTAAAAAATTTCTTTTTGATACTGCTTTGCGTTTTAAAAAACGCTGCTGCCCATCTGTCGGGCGTAATATAGCCCTACACTAAAATGCGAAGCCACTGCATTTTAATATCCTTAGGCTTCAAAACCTGCGCAAGTTTATCCTTTCGGATACAGCCGCACTCCAGCAAGTTATACACAATTTAGTATGCGTACTTTTGAGCACATGGATTTTTCTCGGACTAATCAACCTTGTTTTTGCTTATGCTTGGGATTTTCGCAAATCACCATGATTTTGCCTTTTCTTTTAATCATTTTGCATTTTTCGCAAATGGGTTTTACAGATGGTCTAACCTTCATGTAGATTACCTCCTTTGTGCGCCTTTACAAAAAAGCGCCGACTATTAAAGTTTCCAAAAAGCCTACACTTAAAATCCTTAAGTGTGAAATAACCTTCACTCTTTGGTCTCACTGCTTTTAGCAGTTTAATTAAACAGACTTTCGTCTGTATAACTCAATTTTTACACCCATAGAAAGCCTTATTTTGCTCTCCATGTAATTCTTCCCCTTGTTAAGTCGTAAGGTGATAATTCAACCGTAACCTTATCGCCGGGCAGAATACGTATAAAATTCATTCTTAATTTGCCTGAAATATGAGCCAATATTTTATGACCGTTTTCAAGCTCAACCTGAAACATTGCATTAGGTAATGCTTCAACAACAGTACCTTCGATTTCTATCATATCGTCTTTTGCCAAGGATAAAACCCCCTTTTTTGTACTGTTCGGCAATTATAAAATCGCCCTTGCAGCGCACAGCTTTATGCACTGTCTTAAAAGCGAAAACAAATCCCGCCTAAACTTAAATATCTTTTTGACAAAACTCTGCCAGTGCTCGTCTAAGCTCGGCATTGGATACCTTTCCGCTCGAATTTAATTTTTCTTTAATTGCTCCGCAAATTTCGTTAGTTAGCGCCAAATGCTTCATTTTCTTTTTCTTGGGTTTATCGAACTTACGTATATCTCCATCGCATAAATAAGCATACGCACCCTCAACAGAAACAACCACAAAGAAGTTTCCCTTGTCACGCCCCGCTTTTGAACACACAATGCTGCCTATACCAATATCCAAATAAATCACCTCAAAAATTATCTCGTAAGAATTTCACATTCGCCGTCTGTTATCAGAACAGTATGTTCATAATGAGCTGCAAGCGAACCGTCAAATGTGCACACAGTCCAGTCATTGTCCTCAACATACACATCATAGTCCCCTGCCGTAACCATAGGCTCAATTGCAATCGTCATTCCCGAAAGCAGCCTCGGTCCTTTCACTCTGGTAACATAGTTAAGCACGCTCGGTTCCTCGTGAAGCTCTGCTCCAACGCCGTGTCCGGTGTAATCCCTTACAACTCCGAAACCGTTTTTCTCAACATAACTTTGCACCGCTTTCGATATTTCACAAATACGATTGCCTCTTTTGGCATATTGAATGCCTTCATAGAAGCTCTGCTTTGTAACATCAATAAGCCTTTGTGCCTCAGCACTTATTTTTCCGACCGGAAAAGTTTTTGCGCTGTCGCCGTGATAACCTTTATAGCAAGCCCCGATGTCTATGCTTATTATATCGCCGTCATGAAGCTTTGTGTTATCCGGTATACCATGTATAACCTGCTCGTTTACGGATGTGCAAATCGAAGCCGGAAATCCTGAATACCCTAAAAACGATGGCTTTGCGTCATGGCTTTTAATGTACTCATATGCAATACGGTCAAGTTCCTTCGTTGTTATTCCGGGCCTTATAGCCTTTCTTAACGCATCAAATGTTCCCGACACGATTTTTCCGGCCTTACGCATATAGTCAACTTCTTTATGTGACTTTATCGTAATCATTTTTTGCCTCCTAAAGACCTAACGTCTTAAAAAGCGCCTTTGTTATGTCGCTTACATCGCCGACACCCAAAACACACTTAAGTTTGCCGCAATCTTTGTAATAATCCTTAATAGGTTCGGTCTGTGCATGATACACATTCATGCGATTTTTTATTGTTTCAACGCTGTCATCCGCACGAATTATAAGCTTTTCGCCGCATTTGTCACACACATCGCCCTTTTTTGAAGGATTATTTTTAATATGAAATGTTGCCTTACATTTCGGGCACTCGCGTCTGCCTGTAAGTCTTTCAATAATAACCTCATCCGGTACCTCTAACGAAAGTGCAACATCAATTGCATCAGGCATCATACGGTCAAGCTCTTCTGCCTGTTTAACCGTGCGCGGAAAACCATCTAAAATGTATCCGTTTGCACAATCAGGCATTTGCAGTCTTTCTTTAACAATACCTATCACAACTTCATCTGTCACAAGCTCGCCTTTTTCTATAAAAGCCTGTGCGGTTTTTCCAAGCTCCGTGCCGTTAGCTATTGCTTCACGAAGCATTGCTCCGGTTGAAATGGTGGGGATTTTCGCAGCTTCTGCAATAAATGCAGCCTGTGTACCCTTACCGGCACCCGGAGGGCCTAAAAATACCAATTTCATTTTAAAACCCACCTTTTATTTAAGAAAATTTCATTAATTGTTCTGTCTGCTTTCGCACACAACAGGCTTTGCCGGCGGCAAAGAGTTTATCGCATCTTTGCCGCAAAGCCCAAAATCTTACTCTAAAAATCCCTTATAATGACGCATCATCATCTGAGACTCAATCTGCTTAACCGTTTCAAGCGCAACACCTTCAACAATCAAAAGCGATGTGCCGCCGAGAGCGATTCCCGGTACGAGATGTGAAAATGCCATCGGCAAAACAGCAATTACAGCAAGGAAAAACGCACCTACTATAACAATTCTGTTCAAAACCTTAGCAATATAATCGCTTGTCGGTTTACCCGGTCTGATACCGGGAATAAATCCGCCGTTTTTCTTTATATTATTTGACATTTCAATCGGATTGAACTGCATCGAAGTATAGAAAAACGTAAAGAATATAATAAGCAAGAAATCAAGCACAGCATATACCCAACCGCCGTAGGAAATAGATCTTAAAATTCCTCTCCAGAATCCGGGCTCATTAATATTCACACCGCAAAACTGTGCGATAGTTGTCGGGAATGCTAAAATGCTTGTTGCAAAGATGATCGGAATAACGCCTGCCATAGCAACTTTTATCGGAATGTTTGTGCTCTGACCGCCATACATCTTTCTTCCAACAACTCTTTTTGCATACTGAACGGGAATGCGTCTTTCTGCGTTGTTCATAAACACAACGAATCCCAAAACAAGTATGATAACCGCAATTACAGCAATCAATGCAATAGCTGTCCAAACACTGAAGTTATCGCCTAAGAATGTGTTGTAAAGAGTCATAATCATTTGCGGGCCTCTTGCAACGATACCTGCAAAGATGATAAGTGAAATACCGTTTCCGATACCTTTGTCTGTGATTGTTTCACCAATCCACATAACAAACGCAGTACCTGCCGTAAACGTGATTACAATCTGAACACAAGTCCAGAATCCCGGATTTTCAATAACTCCAACACCGAGGTTTTTCAATGTGAAATACAAACCAACAGCCTGAATTATTGCCAAAATCACTGTCACATAACGAACTATACTGTTTATCTTTTTTCTGCCTTCTTCGCCCTCTTTGGATAATCTTTCAAGAGCGGGGATGGCAACCGTCAAAAGCTGAATAATAATTGACGAGTTAATGTACGGTGTGATACCCATTGCAAATATGGTTGCATTTGAGAACGCGCCGCCTGTAAATGTGTCCAAAAGCGAGAACACACCCATTGTGCCTTCCGCACCCATAAGTCCCTGCATTGCGTCAGCGCTGAGACCGGGTACCGGGATTGCACTTCCGAATCTGTAAACAATAAGCATAAATATTGTAAACAGCATCTTTTTTCTTAAATCAGTAATTGCCCAGGCATTTCTTAATGTCTTTAACAATTAAATCACCTCAGCCTTTCCTCCGGCCGCTTTAATCTTAGCTGCCGCAGATTCGGTAAACTTAGCCACCTTAACAGTTAACGGCTTTGTTACTTCACCTCTGCCGAGAATTTTAACACCATCTTTCACTTTTTTAATTATGCCTGCTTCCTTCAAAACGTCAGCTGTGATTTCAGTGTTCGCTTCAAATTTTTCAAGTACCTCAACGTTTACAGTAACATATTCTTTTGCAAATATATTGGTAAATCCTCTTTTCGGCAAACGTCTGTAAATAGGCATCTGACCGCCTTCAAATCCGGGTCTTACACCGCCGCCGCTACGAGCATTTTGTCCCTTGTGACCTTTACCTGCTGTTTTGCCGTTTCCGCTTCCCGGGCCACGGCCTTTTCTTTTAGCCACAAACTTTGAACCTTCTGCAGGTTGTAGTTCATCAAGTCTCATTTGCTGCACCTCCTTTATTATTCGAGTTTTAAATCTCCTCTACCTTAACAAGGTGAGAAATTTTGTTAACCATACCTCTTATCTGAGGATTATCGTTTTGTTCAACCGTTGCACGAATTTTTTTAAGTCCCAATGCATGAGCGGTTGCAATCTGATCATCTTTACGACCAATCAAACTCTTTTCAAGAGTAATTTTTAATTTAGCCATTTCTCATTTCCTCCTTAACCCAACAACTCTTCAGGAGTCTTGCCTCTCATCTTTGCAACTTCCTCAACGGATTTAAGCGAAGCAAGACCTGCAATTGTGGCTCTTACCACGTTTCTGGGGTTATTGGAACGAAGAGATTTTGTTCTGATATCTCTGATTCCAACAAGTTCAAGCACTGCTCTTGCCGGGCCTCCGGCAATAACACCGGTACCTTCTGCAGCCGGTTTAATAAGCACTGTGCCTGCACCGTACTTACCGATTACATCGTGCGGGATTGTGCCGCCAACCAACGGAACAGTAATCATGTTCTTCTTTGCGTCCTCAATACCCTTTCTGATTGCATCCGGAATTTCAGCAGCCTTACCTGTACCGTAACCAACATGACCGTTTTCATCGCCAACAACAACGAGCGCACTGAAACGGAATGTTCTACCGCCTTTTACAACCTTTGCAACACGACCTATATTAACAACTTTTTCTTTTATATCAAGTGTTGATGCGTCAATTCTTTCCTGCATGGTATCCCCTCCTTCTATTAAAAATCTAAGCCGCCTTCTCTTGCGCCTTCTGCCAATGCAGCAACTCTTCCGTGATAAAGATAACCGCTTCTGTCAAACACAACAGATTCAACGCCTTTATCTTTTGCACGCTGTGCTACCAATTTACCAACTTCTTTAGCAGCGTCAATATTTCCGCCGTAAGTTTCTATTTCAAGGCTGGAAGCGGATACAATTGTTTCACCCTTTACGTCATCGATTAACTGAGCATAAATGTTTTTCAAGCTGCGAAATACGCTCAATCTCGGTGTCTGAGCTGTACCGGAAATCTTCTTTCTGATGCGAAGATGACGCTTCTGTCTTGCTTTATTGCTCGACTTTTTACTTACCATAATTTATCCACTCCTTTCTTATTTTTTACCGCCGGCTTTACCTTCTTTGCGTCTGATTGTCTCAGTCGCATACTTAATACCTTTGCCCTTATAAGGTTCAGGCGGTCTCTTTTCTCTTACAACAGCAGCAAACTGTCCAACGTTTTGTTTGTCAGCGCCGCTGATTATAATCTGGTTCGGAGCCGGAACAGCTATTTCAATACCTGCCGGAGCTTCCATTTCAACCGGATGAGAATAACCTAATGTTAATACAAGTTTTTTACCCTGCATTGCTGCTCTGTAACCAACACCGTTAATCTCAAGAGTCTTTGAAAATCCTTCTGTAACACCAAGTACCATGTTGTTAATTAAGGTTCTTGTAAGTCCGTGCAAAGATCTGTGATCTTTATCGTCAGAAGGTCTTTTTACTATAATATTTGCTGCGTCTTTTTCGATAATCATATCTTTGTGCAGCTTTTGTGATAAAGTGCCTTTCGGGCCTTTAACTGTCACTACATTTTCAGCCGCTAATGTTACTTCAACACCCGCAGGTATTGCAATAGGGCTTTTGCCTATTCTCGACATCTTGTGTTACACCTCCTAATTCTTCGGCGCCGCATTACCAAATAAATGCTAATACTTCGCCGCCAATTTTCTCTGCACGAGCCTGTTTATCAGTCATTATACCTTTTGATGTTGAAATAATCGCGATACCCAAGCCTTTTAAAACTCTGGGAAGCTCTTCAACACCTGAATAAATTCTAAGTCCCGGACGCGAAACTCTCTTTATGCCGGAAATAACCTTAGCTTTGTTTTCACCATATTTTAAGGTAATTCTGATGATGCCCTGCTTTGAATCATCTATAACCTGAAAACCCTTTATATATCCTTCGTCCAATAAAATCTTTGTTATAGCTTTCTTCATATTGGAAGCCGGAATGTCTACCGTTTCATGTTTTGCAGAATTCGCATTTCTAATACGTGTGAGCAAATCTGCGATAGGATCTGTAATTTGCATTATTTTACCTCCTTCCAAAATTCGATACCTAGCGGTTTTGACCTAACTGTCAACCTGCCGGATATTTTTTTACCAACTAGCCTTCTTAACACCGGGAATTTGACCCTTATAAGCTAATTCTCTAAAGCAGATACGGCATATACCGTATTTTCTCAAATAAGCATGAGGTCTACCGCAGATTTTGCAGCGATTGTATGCCTGTGTGCTGTATTTGGGAGCTTTACGCTGTTTTAAAACCATTGCTTTCTTAGCCATAGTGTACCTCCTTAATTAGCAGAGGTGAACGGAGCACCAAACATGGTTAATAACTCACGAGCCTCTTCGTCCGTCTTAGCGGTAGTTACAATGATAATGTCCATACCTCTGAGTTTATCAATCTTATCATACTCGATTTCCGGGAAGATAAGCTGCTCTTTAACACCCGTTGCATAGTTGCCGCGGCCGTCAAAAGAGTTTGCGCTGATACCTCTGAAGTCACGTACGCGCGGAAGCGCTACGTTGAAAAATCTGTCTAAAAATTCATACATTTTGTCTCTTCTGAGCGTCACCTTGCAGCCAATGTTCATGCCTTCTCTTAATTTGAAGTTTGCAACAGACTTTCTTGCCTTTGTGATAATCGGCTTCTGACCTGTTATAAGCGCCAAATCGTTTACAGCACTCTCAACTGCCTTAGGATTGTCTTTAGCTTCGCCAAGACCGATGTTTACAACAATCTTGTCAAGCTTCGGAATCTGCATAACGCTTTTATATCCGAACTTCTGCATCATAGCAGGAGCTATTTCTTTTTTATAAAGTTCATATAATCTTGCCATTGTCTAACCTCCTTTTACAATAGATTAGTTCTCTAACGTCTCGTTGCATTTTTTGCAATATTTAACCTTTGAGCCATCGTCTAAGAACTTGTAACCTGTTCTTGCGGCTTTTCCGCACTTAGGGCAAACAAACATAACCTTTGATGCATAAATCGGCGTTTCCTTTTTAAGTATTCCACCCTGTTCGCCTTGTCTTCTCGGTTTTGTATGACGGGATGCAACGGATACGCCTTCAACAACAACCTTGCGCTGAGCGGGATTTGCGCTGAGCACTTTGCCTTTTTTACCTTTATCTTTACCGGACAATACCATTACTGTATCGCCTGTTTTAACGTGAAGTTTATTATTCATTTTCTCGCCACCTCCTTATAATACTTCAGGTGCCAATGATAAAATCTTCATGTACTCTTTATCACGAAGCTCTCTTGCAACAGGCCCGAATATACGAGTACCTCTGGGGTTCTTATCATCTCTGATTATAACAGCTGCGTTCTCGTCAAATCTAATGTGTGTACCGTCGTTACGTCTCACACCTTTAGAACTTCTTACAACAACAGCCTTTACTACGTCACCTTTTTTTACAACACCGCCGGGTGTTGCCTTTTTAACGCTGGCAACTACTACATCGCCTATATTTGCAAACTTCTTGCCGCTGCCGCCCAAAACTCTGATGCACATAATTTCTTTTGCACCTGTATTATCGGCAACCTTCAATCTTGTTTGTGGTTGTATCACGAAAACTTCCTCCTTCCTGTGAAAAAAATCTCATTACTGAGCCTTCTCAACAATCGTTACCAATCTCCAATGTTTTTCTTTGGAGAGCGGTCTTGTTTCCATTACCTGTACTTTATCGCCTATTGCACATTCGTTATGTTCATCATGAGCCTTAAGCTTATAAGTTTTCTTTACAATCTTACCGTAAAGAGGGTGTTTAACATTATATTTAATAGCAACAACAATTGTCTTGTCCATCTTATTGCTGACAACCGTGCCTATTCTGACTTTTCTCTGATTTCTTACCTCTGCCACAGTTATTTCCTCCTTTCACACTATAAAACAATGCTAAAAAAACTAATTGAGTTCTCTTTCGCGGATAATAGTCATAACCCTTGCGATGCTCTTTTTAACATCTGCAATTCTAACGGGATTTTCTAACTGGTTTGTAGCATTCTGAAATCTTAAGTTGAAAAGCTCTGCTTTAAGCTCACCCAATTTAAGATTCAATTCTTCGTTTGTTAAATCTCTAATCTCATTTGCTTTCATTTGCAGACGCCTCCTCTTCCTCGCGCTTTACAAACTTACACTTGATAGGAAGTTTGTGCATAGCAAGACGCATAGCCTCGCGCGCAATTTCTTCTGTTACGCCGTCGATTTCAAATAAAACTCTGCCCGGCTTAACAACAGCTACCCAATACTCGGGAGAACCTTTACCGCTACCCATACGTGTCTCGGCAGGTTTCTCTGTTACAGGCTTATCAGGGAAAATCTTTATCCAAACCTGACCGCCTCTTTTTGTGTATCTTGTCATGGCAATACGGGCTGCTTCTATCTGGTTTGCTGTAATCCAAGCGGGTTCAAGTGCCTGCAAGCCATACTGACCGTTGCTTACAAAGTTACCGCGTGTAGCTTTACCTTTCATTCTGCCGCGCATTACTCTTCTGTATTTAACTCTTTTAGGTAATAACATTATTATTTGCCTCCTTCCGCTCTTTTCGCTCTCTTATTTTCCGGAAGAATTTCACCTTTATATATCCAAACCTTAACACCGATTTTACCGTATGTTGTGTTTGCTTCAGCAAAACCATAATCAATATCGGCTCTCAAGGTCTGCAGCGGAATTGTGCCCTCGTGATAATGTTCGGTTCTTGCAATTTCTGCACCGCCCAAACGTCCGGAAACAGCAGTCTTAATACCCTTTGCTCCCATTTTCATGGATCTGCCCATGCACTGTTTCATTGCACGTCTGAAAGAAATACGTCTTTCGAGCTGCGATGCAATATTTTCAGCAACCAATACAGCGTCCATATCAGGAACCTTAATCTCAACAATATTAACATTAATATCTTTCTTGCCTGTCAATTTGATAAGCTTTGCTTTAAGCTTTTCAATCTCAGCGCCGCCTCTTCCGATAATAATACCGGGCTTAGCCGCATAAATATTAACAATAATCTTGTTATTTTTTCTTTCGATTTCGAACTTCGAAACACCGGCTTCGTAAAGCTCTTTTTTCAAAAACTTTCTTATTTTATAGTCTTCAACCAATGTGTCGCCGAAAACATTGTCTTTGGCAAACCATTTTGAATCCCAATCTTTAATAATACCAACTCTGAGTCCATGTGGATTAACTTTCTGTCCCATGAGTAACCTCCTCTCTTATTCCTTCTCTTTTACTACAACTGTAATATGACTTGTTCTCTTCATGATTCTAAACGCTCTGCCCTGTGCTCTGGGTCTGATTCTCTTAAGTGTAGGACCCTGATTTGCATAGGTCTCAGAAACGTATAGCTTGCTTTCATCCATGTTGAAATTGTTTTGTGCATTTGCAATTGCAGATGCAAGTAATTTTTCTACCAATATCGAAGCCGACTTGGGAGTATGCTTAAGTATAGCCATAGCTTCGCCGACCGGCTTATTTCTTATTAAATCAAGTACGATTGCAACCTTGCGGTTTGAAATACGAGCGTACTTCAATATTGCTTTTGCTTCCACTATTTGTTTCCTCCTTTCATCTGATGACGAAAAAACTCAATTACTTCGACGATTTAGCGCCTGCATGACCTTTGTAGGTTCTTGTAGGAGCAAATTCGCCAAGCTTATGACCTACCATATCCTCACTAATGAATACCGGCACATGCTTTCTGCCATCATGAACTGCTATTGTATGACCAACCATTTCAGGGAATATAGTTGATGATCTTGACCATGTCTTTACTACGTTTTTCGTATTAGCCTCATTCATTGCAACGATTCTTTTCATTAATCTTTCTTCAACGTAAGGGCCTTTTTTAATGGATCTTCCCATTCGATTTCCTCCTTCCGGTCAACATAAAACTTTATGCCAAATTACTTTTCGTTTCTTCTCTTGATAATAAACTTATTGGACTTGTTCTTTTTAGATCTTGTCTTAAGACCAAGCGCCGGTTTACCCCAGGGTGTTACAGGAGAAGGTCTGCCTATAGGAGACTTACCCTCACCACCGCCGTGAGGATGGTCGCACGGGTTCATTACGCTACCGCGAACAGTAGGTCGCCAACCCATATGACGTTTTCTTCCGGCCTTACCGATTTTTATGTTTTCATAATCGAGGTTACCAACCTGACCGATTGTTGCCTTACAGTCAAGTCTTATCATTCTTACTTCACCGGAGGGCAAACGAACCTGCGCATATCCTCCGTCTTTAGCCATAAGCTGCGCTGCTACACCTGCACTTCTTACAAGCTGCGCACCTTTGCCGGGCCAAAGCTCAACATTGTGAATCATTGTACCAACCGGGATATCTGCAATAAACATTGAGTTTCCGGGTTTAATGTCAGCACCGTTGCCGTTTTGCAGCACATCGCCCACTTTTAAGCCGAGAGGAGCAATGATATATTTCTTCTCGCCGTCTTCGTACTGTACAAGGGCAATGTTTGCACTTCTGTTAGGATCGTATTCGATCGTCAAAACAGTAGCTGTGCCTTCTTTATCTCTTTTGAAGTCGATTACTCTGTATTTTCTGCGATTTCCGCCGCCGCGATGACGTATGGTAATCTTGCCGTATGAATTTCTGCCTGCATTCTTTTTAATAGGTTCTAACAATGAACGCTCCGGAGTATTTGTCGTAATTTCTTCGAAAGCCGACACTGTCATAAATCTTCTTGCAGGAGAAGTAGGATTATACTTTTTAATCGCCATCCTAATTTCACTCCTTATCTGTTAAATATCAGTTTTTTCACTTTACGCAATACCATCGAAAAATTCGATTGTTTTGCTGTCTTCCTTAAGCTTTACGATAGCCTTTTTATAGGAAGCGCGTCTTCCTTCGTTAGCGCCCATTCTCTTTTTCTTACCGTCCATATTGATGGTGGTAACTTTCATAACGCTTACTCCGAAAATTTCTTCGATTGCTTTTGCAATCTGAATTTTATTTGCACCTTTGGCAACCTTGAAAGTGTACTTGCGGTCTGCCATCATATCCATCGAACGCTCTGTAACAACAGGCGCTATAATTATATCATGAGCAAATGTCATAATGCGCACACCTCCTCAATTTTTTCAATAGCATCTTTTGCCACAATAAACTTTTTGTGGTTTAAAATATCATAAACATTAAGCTCTCCAACGTAGCTTGCGTCTGCATTTTTAATGTTTCGAATTGAGCAGTAAGCATTTTTATCGTTTTGTGCAGTTACAACCAACGCTTTTTCACTCACGCCGAGCGCAGCAAGCATTTTAACAGCAGCTGCGGTTTTAATCTCGTCAAACTTAAGATCTTCAACAACTATAATGTTGTCTTCTGCCGCTTTTGTTGTAAGAGCCATCTTCATAGCAAGCTTTTTAACCTTCTTATTCAAACGATAAGAATAGTCTCTGGGCTTCGGTGCAAAAACAACACCGCCGCCTGTCCACTGAGGAGCGCGAATGCTTCCCTGTCTTGCTCTGCCTGTACCTTTCTGTCTCCAGGGCTTAATGCCGCCACCGCGAACTTCCGTACGGGTAAGTGCACTCTGTGTGCCCTGTCTCTGATTGGCAAGGTAATTTACAACCACGTCGTGGAGCACTGATTTATTTACTTCTACAGCGAATATTTCATCTTTAACTTCAATAGTTCCTTTTTTATCGCCGTTCATGTTGTATAAATTCAATGTAGCCATTTACCTACATCCTCCTTTCTTCAAGCATTTACGCCTTTACCGAATTTTTTATAACAATCAATCCGCCCTTTGCACCGGGAATACCGCCCTTTATGCAAATGAGATTGTTTTCTTTATCAACTTTAACTATTTCAAGGTTCTGAACCGTTACCTTGTCAACACCCATGTGTCCGGGAAGCTTCTTGCCCTTCATAACTTTTGAAGGATCCGAGCATGCGCCCATTGAACCGGAACCTCTGTGATAACCGGAGCCGTGTGCCTTAGGACCGATGTGCTGACCGTGTCTTTTTATAGAACCGGCAAATCCTTTACCTTTTGAAATACCTGTTACGTCAATCTTGTCGCCTGCGGCAAATGTGTCTACTGCGATCTGATCGCCAACATTAAGAGCATTTACATCATCTAATCTAAACTCTCTTAAAAATCTCTTAATCGGAACGTCTGCCTTAGCAAAATGACCTTTCATAGGTTTGTTTGCAAGCTTTTCTTTTTTAGCAAGAAAACCAACCTGCACGGCGTCATAACCGTCTGTTTCAACAGTTTTCTTTTGAACAACAACGTTCGGTTCTGCGCTGATAACAGTTACCGGAACAACTTTTCCGTCTTCCATGAAAATCTGCGTCATACCGATTTTTGTTCCCAAAATTGCTTTTTTCATATTCCTTTCGTCCTCCTTATAGGTTATTGGTTTGCAGTAAGGTCTGCAAACTTGACCCGCAACAGCAAATTACTGTTACAACTTAATCTCGATGTCAACGCCTGCCGGCAAATCGAGTTTTGTCAGAGCTTCTATTGTTTTCTGAGTGGGAACGAGCACATCGATTAATCTTTTGTGTGTTCTCATCTCAAACTGCTCTCTCGAATCCTTGTACTTATGAACTGCGCGAAGAATTGTTACAACTTCTTTTTTTGTGGGAAGCGGGATAGGTCCCGACACCTTTGCGCCTGTTCTCTTGGCTGTTTCAACGATCTTCTCTGCCGACTGATCGATTAAAGCATGATCGTAAGCCTTAAGTCTGATTCTGATTGTCTGAGTTGCTGCCATAAGTTTTACCTCCTTAAACGATTAAAATTTAGTTGTTCCATACGACAGCACGCACTTTCTAATTTACACCCTGCCGGGTGTTTCCGTATCCCTTTAAATTAAAACCCAGATTTCCCGCCTGTCGGGCATAACCTGGGCAAAACACGCACCAAAAGCGCAGCGCAGCATCGCTGAGCGCTCTTTTTCTCACAAGGGTGTATACTATTAGTGCAGCGTGACTTGTCGCCCGGTTTCAAGAATCGGACATTCTCCACAGAAAAACCAAACTTTACAGTCTGCAACCTCCTGTTTCATCGTATGCCTTGTCACAACGCTATCTATTATACCGCATTTTCCTATATAAATCAAGCTTTTTTGCAAAATTAGTTTGAAAATTTATATAAAATTTTTCACGAAATTTTATATAAATTTTTGTATATTTTGCACAATGTGTTTTTTATCCGCTACTGTTGTGTCTTATTGCTGTTTTTTGCTTATTTTTTATTTTGCTGCTAAAAACTAAACAGTAAACAGACTTTTTCGTCCTGTACTTTTCATATACCTCCGCTCTGCATCATATAAATATAACTGTATAAGCCTCTCCTTATAAAACCATTTTCAAAAGAAAGCCGGTAAATTTTATGAAGCAAAAAAAATTTCATGCAGTATTAATAAGTAAATCTTCAATTATAAAATTCTTTGCACTGATTCTTTGTATCGGCACAGCTGTGTATTTTTCAAAACACATTTCTCTGCCGCGCCTTAACGAAAACAGTTTTTCAAAAATTGCAGACATTGCCCTTGACCTGTCGGTCCCACGCACTAAAAATCAAAAACTCGATTTAGAGTTTAACTTTTTTGCAAAAACAGCAGTCCGCGCCGCCGGGCTTGAAATATTTTCGCCATACACTTCTTATGAAAACTATACAGATGCTCCATCTGCTCCGGACTCTCTGCCGTACACTCCTCTTGCCGACTCACCTTCACCGTCACCGAGCGCACCGCCTGTTACAGACAATTCAAATATAGTAGAAAAAACCTTTTCGGGAAAGTATGCCGCAGTTTCTGTAGATAACAAAACAAATTTCACCATAGACACCTCAGCCTTGTTAAACGCGCCCTTTTCAATAAAACAGCCCGGTTCGGACCCGCTTGTATTAATAGTACATACTCACTCAACCGAAAGCTACACACCATCTCAAAATTATAACTACACCCCAACCTCAAACAGCCGTACCACCGATAAAAATTATAATATAATACGAGTCGGAGACGAATTTGAAAAAGGGCTTAGAGAAAACGGCATAAATGTTATCCATGACACCTCTTTAAACGACTATCCTTCCTACAACGGCTCTTACAAAAAAACTCTCGGCGTTATTGAAGATTATTTAAAAAAGTATCCGTCAATACAAATAGTATTGGATGTTCACCGCGACAGTATGACCGCCTCCGACGGAACCAAATATAAAGTTTCAACCGAAATAGACGGCAAAAAGTGTGCGCAGCTTATGATAGTTGCCGGCACTTCTCAAGGCGGTCTGCCGCACCCCGACTGGCAGGAAAATTTAAAACTTGCCTTAAAATTTCAAAGCAAGCTGAATTCCGATTATAACAAAATTGCCCGTCCGCTCTCTCTTCGCACGGAACGTTTTAACACCCATGCCACAAAAGGCTCAATGATTATCGAAGTCGGCACCGACGGCAACACGTTAGACGAAGCAATTTTATGCGCATCATATGCGTCAAAGTCAATTGCAGACGTTATAAAATCTCAGATTAATTAAAAATAAAAGGGCATATGCGGCAAACCGAAATCATTTTGCCGCAACGCCCTTTTAAACAGTACAACTTTCTAAAAACTCATTTTTATTCAATGACCGCCCTGCACATATCAACAGCAGGCATAATATTTTCCAAATCTCCAAAGCACATAACATAAACGCTTTTCGCTCCGCTTTGCAAAACACTCGCACTTGCGCTGCCGTTTTCAACCTTCGCTGTCTTCACTTCGATTAACTTTCCTTTCGCATTGTACACGGCAAATACAGCTGTTTTGTTTTCCGCAAGCGATGAAAAGCAGGCCGTTATGTTATACTTATCTCCGCTTTTTGCCGCCTTTGCGCTCATTTTTGCAATAGCAGTCTTTTTTATTTCGGATTCTTCGTCGTTTGCGCCTCTCCTTAATTCAAAAAACACATAGTCGCCGTCTTTTTGACACGCAATTTTAAATCCGTAAATAGATTTTTCGCCGCTTTCGTAGCTGTACACGGTCTGAACATTTGAATTTAAATCAATTTTGCATATTTTATCCGGCGTGTTAAAATATATTTCTCCGCCGTAAACATCAAGTCCGCTAAACACTCCGCTCCAAAAATATCCCGGCTTATCCGCCACGCTCCACCTGTCCGTAAAGCTGTAAACACTCTCACGCACTCCGCTTGAATATGTATATGCTTCAATCGTTTTTTCAGTCTGGTTAATAAAAAGCCATTTTCCGTTGTAATACGGTATCTTGCTTTTTGCCTCAGACCAAAACGCATTTTCAAACTCCGTGTCACTCACAGTGTGTTTCATTTGAAAATCGTAATGTCCCGCAGCAGTTATACCTTCATCCGTAACTAAAAAATTATTGTGCATTGCTCTGCCGGCGCTGTCCGGCAGCGGATCGTCCCACGTCACATCAACATGATACCATTTTCCGTCAATCTTAACAATGTTCCACATGTGGTTCATATTTTCGCTTACCGCATAGTCACACTCTATTTTCAGCTTATCCATAACCGCTTTAAACGCAATCGAATATGCCTGGCAGACTCCGCTCTTCGTTTCAAAAAGCTCAAGCGGCGTATACTTTTCATATGTGGTATCGTATGAAAACTCCGTGCAAAAATAATCGTGCACGCTAAGCACCTTTTCCGCATCGCTCATTTCGTCTTTTGCACAGGACGCAGCCTTCTGTATCTCATCTTCAAAAAATGCCTTTTTTGCTTTCGCCTGTTCTTTTTCAAAAAGATACACCGGCCTTGCCTCAACAACTATTTTTGTGCTCGGTATGTATGAACACGGAAACGAACGCGCGCTCACATAAAACAGCTCCGGATTATCATAAACTATGTTGCTTGCAATTAACTGATATTCTTCAAGCGTCAGATTATAGCGGCTAAGGTTTATGCTTTCCTTAAAAGCTTTTATTCCCTCAATCAGCTCGCTTCGCGCAGCGTCTAAATTGTCTGCCTCCGCCAGTTCATACACCATTTGCGGCATCTTCGGTATCTCCACTGCCGCCTCTTTTGCGCTTGCCGTCATCAATCCGAAAACGAACATCATAAAAAATGCCGTAAAAAACTTTTTCAAAAAATCCACATCCCCTCAAGTCGCATTAATTAAAAAACACAAATTTTTACCAGTATCCTTTGGATATTCCCATTATTCTGCAAAGCGCCTCCGCAAAATAATAATCTCCGTAAATAAGCGACACATTAATATTAATTCCGTTTGGCATGTGTCCTGTTGCTTCGGTTATTATTCCTTCGCTTTCATATTCATATCTGGAGCTGTAATTTTTATAAAGTTCCTCAACAATTTTCTGTGCTGTCTCTTTGTAGCGCACATCTTTCGTTGCATCATACAGCTCCATAAAGCCGTTTGCAATTATTCCCGCTGCCGATGTGTCTCTCGGCACCTGACGGTTTCCTTTAAATATCATATCCCACTTCGGAATAAGGTTTTCCTCCGTAAGCTCTAAGAACTTTTGCGCACAGCCCTTTGATGTGTGCAAAAACAATTCATTCTTTGTAAATCTGTATGCCATCGCAAAACCGGTAATTGCCCAGCCCTGACCTCTTGCCCAGCAGGAAGTGTCAGAATATCCCTGATGAGTTTGCTCAAAGCGCGGTGTTCCGTCCGGATTAAACACAAATGTATGCGCCGTTGTGTAATCATCTCTTACAAGATATTTCTGTGCAGCCGTTGCGTGCGAATATGCCACATCATAATATTTTTTATCGCCGAACATTTCATAACAGCGCCAGAGAAGAGGCAAATTATACATGCAGTCAATAATCATTCTGTATAAATTATTTTTTCCAAACTCGCTTTCTCCCCACTGATCCCATGCCTGTATGTACCCGCCGTCTTTTTTAAATCTTTCGCAAAGCGCATCCGCCGCTTTTTTGCAAATCTCTTTTGAGTGCTCATTTTTAAAGAGCGCATAATCAGCATATGCCGAAGGCGAGAAAAGCATTCCTATGTCGTGTCCCAAAGATTTTCCCTTTTCGTCTAAAATCTTTTCAAGCTTTACCAAAAGCTTGTCATTTGTATTTTTAAAAATTTCATCTCCGCTCATCTCATAGCAAAGATAATTTATTCCGGTGTAAAATCCGCCTGTCCAGCCGCAATTTTCACTTCTGTCATATTTTTTATTGTCTGTGCAGTGCGGAAAAGAATCGCCGATTTTCTCGCAGTTTAATCTCTGTTTTTTTAACACAAAATCCTTAATCTCATTTAACATAGCCTTAACCATCCTTGTTTATTTTTTTATTTTTATAATTTTTACTCCGTATGAACCCATTTCAATATACTCTCCGACTTCTTCGCCGGTCAAAATATCCGTTCCTTTAATATGCGGATGCTCTATCGTGCACTCGCTCGGGCTGTAGTTTTCTATAAATAAATATTTGTTTTCATCGTCTTCTCTTGTGTGCGCACTCAAATATTCATAAGGCTCAAAATCTCCCAAAGCGCGTTCAAGTGCAAGCTCATCAATGAGCTCTCTGTAAAACACATTCAAAAACGCTCCGCCCTCGTCGCGCATAGCAATATAATATGCCTTTCCTTTTCCGTATTCATTTACCGTCACAGCCGGCTCTCCGGCATAAAAGTCCTTGTTATAAGAACATATCGCCTTTGCCGAGGTCAGATGTATAATATCTAACATATCCTTTGCCCTATAGAAATTTCCTTTATATCCGATCGAATTTGTCACTTTCTGTCCGGGCCAGAAGCTTTCCGTTTCCTCGTCCCAGATTCCGAAAACATCTTTAAGCTTTCCTGCCGGAAATCCTCCCGTATAGCACAAATCGTTTTCGTCAACCATTCCCGAAAGATATGTCATAACAGCGTTTCCCCCGTTTTTAACATAGCTTTCAATCTTTTCTTCAATACCTGATTTTATCATGTAAAGCATTGGCATAATAACCAAATCATAATTTTTAAAATCATCATCTGCGCTTATAATATCAACGTTTACTCCGTTTTTCCAAAAAGGAGTGTAATGCTCGATACAAGTGTTAACATAATTTCTTTGTATGTTGTTAAATCCTACAAATGTCTTAAGCGCCATTCTGTTTTCCCAGTCAAAAACTATTGCAACCTTGCTTTTAACCCGGCTTCCGACAAGTCCGTCAAGCTTCTTTAGCGCACTTCCAACCTCTGCCACATCTTTAAACACTCTCGTCTTATCCGTGGCACAATGGTCAACCACCGCACCGTGAAACTTCTCCGAACCGCCTCTGCCTTTTCTCCACTGGAAGTAAAGCACGCTGTCTGCGCCGTGAGCTATCGCCTGCATGGAAGAAAGCATGTGCATTCCCGGCTTTTTTAAACGGTTTACTTCTTTCCAGTTCACTAAGCTCGGCGTGCTTTCCATTAAATAAAACGGCTTTTTAAGCATACTTCTCATATAATCATGATTAAATGCCGCGCGCGCCGCCGTATATTTTTCATCGCCGCTGTGCCACGCAGGATAGCTGTCCCAGGACACAAAGTCAAGCTCTTTTGCCCACTTTGCATAATTATACTTATCAAAATCGCTCTCCATAAAATTAGTGGTAATAGGCTGCGACGCATATTTTTTCACCGCATCTCTTTCCATTTTCATAAAATCAAGCTGCATATCCGAACAGTATCTGTCCCAGTCAATATTAAGCCCCATAAAGCTGTTTTCTCTGCCGGCGCAGTATCCCGGCGCCTCAATTTCATCCCAGTCAGTAAACTCATGGCTCCAAAAATATGTCCAGTATGCCGCATTTAATTTTTTAATATCCGAATTAAATTTCTTTTTTAAATACTCGCGAAATCCCTTCACACAGTCTTCGCAATAACACTTGCTTCCGTATTCGTTTGACAAATGCCACCCGATAACCGCCGGATGATTTCCGTATCTTTGCGCAAGCTTTTCATCAATAATTTTAACCTTTTGTCTGTATATTTCAGAGCAATAGCAATGGTTATGGCGATGCGAATACATCATACGCTGTCCGTTTTCCTCCGTCTGCATAACAGACGGATATTTTTTGACAAGCCATGCCGGTCTTGCTCCCGATGGTGTTGCCATGATAACTTTTTTCCCCGCGGCGTTTAATTTGTCAAGCACCATATCCATATAAGAAAAATCAAACTTTCCCTCCTCCGGCTCATAAAGCGTCCATGCAAAAATTCCAACGCTGAACACATTGCATCCCGCCTTATCCATCAGCAAAATATCTTCATCAACAATCCCCTCATACTCCTTCCACTGATCCGGATTATAATCTCCTCCGTGCGCCATGTGCAAAAAGTTTTCAAGTGCATACACCTTTTCCATCTCTTTTCCTCCTAAATATCATTTTTTTCTTTGTATTTTATTGCAAAACTTTTAAGTTTTTCATTTTCGTTTTCGCATCTTTTTTCTATAACCGCATTTAATAAATAATTAAGCAAGTGCCCCGTCTGCTTTCCCGTAAAGCCAAGCTCTATTGCATCTCCGCCCTTAAAATCAAGCATCTTTAAATTATAGCATAGATTTTTTTCGATAACTTCATCTAAAATCTTGTCAATTTCATCAATCTGTGCACACCTTTGCAGCGCATAGCTTTTCTCATGTGCGGCAGCGTCTGCTCTTTTTACCTCCAGAAGGTCTTTTAAATTTTCGCTGCCGATTCTTCTCAGCCAGCGCAGCACGCTTTTTTCATTTGCAAAAATTCTTCCGTCGTGATAATTGACAAGCATTGCCGTTTTCTTTATCGTTTTATTATCAAAGCGCAGCCTTGTAAGAACCTTTGTGCAAATATTTGCCCCAATCTTCTGATGCGCATAAAAATGCCCTCTGCCCTTTTGGTCAAGTGTAAAACAATAAGGCTTTCCGATATCGTGAAACAGCATACAAAGCCGTATGCAAAGTTTCGGCTTTGCATACTCCACCGCTTTCAACGTATGAATAAACACATCATATATATGTGCTTCATTGTAAGGCAAAACGCCTTTCGTTTTTTCTATCTCCGGTATAAAAACCGCAAACACTTCGGAATACCTTTCAATAATTTTTGCCGCGTCTTTTGAAACTATAAGTTTTGAAAACTCTTCGCGTATTCTTTCCTGAGATATATTTTTTAAAAGCTTTTTCTTTTTTAAAATTGCCTTTTCTGTCTGTTTTTCTATTTTGAATCCCAAAACAGCCGCAAACCTCAGCGCTCTTAAAATCCGAAGCGCGTCTTCTTCAAAACGCTCTTCCGCCTCTCCGACGCACCTTATTATTTTGCTTTCCAAATCCGCTCTGCCGCCGAAAAAATCGCAAAGTCCGTCTTTTTCGTTATATGCCATTGCATTTATCGTAAAGTCTCTGCGGCAAAGATCATCTTTAAGACTGTTTGTAAAGCTAACGTCTTTCGGGTGTCTGTTATCTTCATATTCTCCGTCAATCCGATAAGTTGTTATTTCTATAATATTTTTATTTGTAACAACGCTCACGGTTCCGTGTTTGATTCCCGTTTCAATAACCTTAAAACCTTTAAAACACTTTTTAATCTGCTCCGGCAGCGCCGACGTTGTCACATCATAATCATGCGGATTTTTTAAAAGCAGCGCATCTCTCACGCATCCGCCGACGGCATATGCCTCAAACCCGTTTTCGCAAAGCGTATCTATAGCCATTTTAACATAGTCCGGCAAATACAAATTAAATTCCTCTTTTCATACCTATCTATTATAAGTATACCTTAAACCGCCATATATTGCAAGAACAATTTGTTCTTTTCCCCATTTTTTCGGAAATAAAAAAATAAACAAGGGCAAAATGTATATTTTTTTCATTTTGCCCCTGTTTATTTAAACGTTTTTATAAAAAAGTCCGTGCTCTATACACATATAAAACAGCGTTCCGCGTGCAAAATACGGCAAACGAAACGTCATATCTTGTTCGGGATAAAGTTTTTTAACAACCGCGCAGTCGCCTGTAACAAATGCCGCAAAGCAAATATAATGCTCTTTTGTCATTTCGTGTACCGATTCAATAAGATATTCGTTTGCGTCTTTTAAAACTAAAACGCTGTGCTCATCATCTTCAGGCTTTGCCTCAAGCGCACAAAGCTTTTCCGCGCAGCAGCTGATGTTTGCCTCTCCTATCTGCCAAATAATATTTTTACACACCGGACACATATAAAACCTGACATTTTTAAGATTTCCGTTAACGTATTTATTCGTTTTCATACTTCCGCTTATAAGGCTCTGTGCGTCAATGCCGAGCGTGTCTGCTATTAGCGGCAGCATTTTCGTGTCCGGAATTCCCGCTCCCGTCTCCCATTTTGAAACTGTTTTGTCGCTGACAAACAGCCTGTTTGCAAGCTCAAGCTGCGTCATGTTTTTATCTGTTCTCTTTTTTCGTATCAAAGCGCCTATGTTTTCCATTTGTGATTTCTCCTTTCGTATTCATTATACACCACACGCACCGCTTTGTAAATCAACGTATCGCAGAGTTTCGTTCAGACACCGGCTATAGATTATTGACAAGCAAAATGTAATATGATATTATTTTTACATAAATATCATGCAAGCGGGGATAAAAAATGTATAATAATTTTTCTAAAACACTTCCTAAAAATTCACACACCGAAAAGCTTATTAAAAACGTTAAAACAGCTGCCGTCTCTTATCTTAATTCACCCATACAATCCCTTAAATATTCCGTATATGCAAACAACCTTAAAACCGGCGAAAGATTAGCATACGAGCAAATATATATAGAACACAGAAAGCGTCTGAATGTCTTTTTAATAATGGCTCTCTACTCGCCCGACGAAATCTATATAAAAGAACTTTGCGATATTCTTTGGGCAATATGCGACGAATTCACATGGTGTTTGCCTGCACACACATATGTTGTGCAAGGTAAAAAAACTATCTCTGATTTTGAAACGGCAATCGACCTTTTTGCCGCAGAAACTGCATTTTATTTAAGCGAAACAGTTTATCTTGTAAAAGACAGAATTGATTCTATGGTGCACAACAGAGTAAAAAGCGAAGTAGAAAGGCGTATTATAAATCCATATTTGTCAGAAAATTTAACATGGGCAAAAAACAATTGGTCGGGCGTCTGCGCTTCATCTATAGGCATTTCAATGATTTATTTTAAAATGCATGATGAATTCGAAAAAGCAAAGCCGAAACTTTTAAAATCAATCGACGATTTTTTAGAAAGCTATGACAATGACGGCTGCTGCAAGGAAGGCGCGCTCTATTGGGTATACGGCTTCGGATTTTTTTGCTATTTTGCCGAGCTTTTAAACGAATACACAAACGGCAAAACAAATTATTTTAATTTAAAAAAAGTTAAAAACATTGCGCATTTCGGAGAAAACATCTTTTTAAAAAATAATCACACCATTCCCTTTTCGGACGCACCCCACGAGCTTAATTACAATATAGGTCTGTTCACACTGCTTAGCAAAAAATATGGCACGCATCTGCCGTCCTTTGACAACGAAAGTCTTTTCGGAGATGATGTAAGATACAGAATGTGCCACATGATACGCGACTTTTTTTGGTACGACGAAAGTCTGCCCGCAAGCCGTGATAAAACCGGATTTTTTTGCTACCTCGATGCAATGTGGTATATAAATAAAAAAGAAAATTACTCATTTGCCGCAAAGGGCGGAAACAACAACGAACCTCATAATCACAACGACCTCGGTTCATTCATTTTATATGACAACGGCAAATATATAATAGACGACTTAGGCTGGCCCGTCTATGAAAAAGACTATTTCAGCCCCGATGTCCGCTATGAAAATCTATGCGCCTCCTCACTTGGGCACAGTGTGTTTTCGTTTGATAATAAAGAACAAATCACAGGTGATGCAGGCTATGCGGTGTTGCTTGAAGCAACCGAAAACTGTTTTGCGCTTGACCTGTCTGCTGCATACGAACCAAATAAAAAAATCACCCGAAAATTTCAGCTTTCAAATAAAGAAATAAAAATAACCGATTTGCTGCCTTTCAAAGCAGCCGAAAGATTTGTTACAAGGCTAAAGCCTCAAATATTAAACTCAAGCACCGTAAAAATTGAAAATTGGCACATTAGCTGCAATGTCCCGTGTAAAATAGAAATTCAAGAAAAATTCTTTCATCCGAGAAACACAATTGTAAAAAGCTCCATGAAAGATACCGAACGGGCATATTTAATCGACTTTATACCTATCAAATATAACGAAAACACAGAAATTCTGATATCAAAATAATCTGCCGGAGCGGCTTAAAACTCCCTCAAAAAAGGGGTTTTAAAGCCGCTTTATTCTTCAGGCTTTAAAACATATTTTTTCATTGCCCCGTGTCCGCAAAATATCTTCCATTCCCCCGCACCGAGCCGCGAGAAAAGCGCTTTTCTTTCCTGTGCACAAAGCTTCGGATCCGTGTCCACCGAAGTCATCAATATAGGCGCATAACGGTTATATTCAGCCTGCTTTTCCGTCATGTCTTTAATATTTACAAATATGTCTCCGCTGAAAACTATGCGGTTTTCATAATCAATCAAAACCGACTCTCCGAAAAGATGTCCGCCCATTCCCTGATAAAGCTCAAAATGCAAATTGCCGAAATCAAAAAATCCCGTCCGCTCCAAAACCTCTTTGCCGCTGCCGCTTTTACCGACCGTCTTAATCTTTTTCGGATCAACCGGTTTGTATGAAGTCAGTATTTTGCAAATCTGAATGTATGGCTTATGCAGAGAATTTTTTTCGCGAAAACCGCCGCCCGTTTCATATTCCATCTTCAAACACTTTGCCGACTCCTCACTTGCATAAACCGTGTCAAAATAAGGCAAAAGTCCGCAGTGGTCAACGTCTGCATGAGTTATAAAAACCTCTTTTTTCATATTCTCAAATTCCGGTATAAGCTTTGAAAACAGCTTTTTCATTTCATCCGCGCAATATGCATACCCCGTGTCAACAAACAAACATTTCCCCTCGCTCAAAATTATCGCACAGTTGCTTCCGCATGGAGGCTCAATTAAAATAACTCCCGTTTCTTCATTGATTTCGTGCATAGAAATTCTCGGTAAATAGTTTTTCCCTCTTGCCTGCGCCAAAAGCTTGCAAAAGCGGCTTATGCTGTCAAATGTGCGATACGGCGACACATCCGAGTCATCAAGCTGCTGCATCAAAAGATTTGTGTTCACCATAAGCGCCTCGCGCGAATCGCTTGAAATCTGCATAAGCGACGCAAGCTCATCAACGAAATGTATATAAAAAATACTGTTGTCATAAATTTTGTCCGCATGATTATAGTCTATAACCCGAACTTCGCAAAGCTTTTTTACCTCTTTTAAAAATTCATCAATTTTTTGCGCATCGTTTACCACAACACCCATTTTAAAATACTGATAGTCCGAACCGTTCTCCTGTGAATTTATATAAGAAATATTAAAACTGAATTTGCTTATCAAATCCAGAATATCCGTAACGCTCCCCGGAATATCGCGGATTTTAAACTCCATAAGTATAACATTTTTTGCATTTTCGCCGCACCCCGTATACCCTATCTGTTCAAGCTTTTTTGCCGCCGCGTCAAGCTGTTCTTTTGTGCCCTTTGCATCTATAAAAAGCATATGCGAATCAACTGCCTTGTTATAGCTGACTCTCGTTATATTTACGCCAAACTCCGCAAAACAGCGGCTCGCCTTTAAAAATGCACCTATGTGATTCGGCATAACCGTAACAAATGTTTTCTTCATTAAAACTTCCCCCATGCTCCGCTTTGTTTTATTTTTTGCCTTATTATACTACAATCTTTTCACATTTTCAATACTGAGCCTTTCTTTTGGCAAAAAACAACAAAATAGGCTGGAAAAAAGGCATATATCCGTCAGATACGCTTATCATGTCTGCCCTTGAAAACGGCGAATTATATACCTTAACCGATAACGGCGCAATCGCCGGATGCGTTATTTTAAATTCCTCATGCAATGAAGAATATAAAAACGTTTGCTGGAAAACAAACTTTTCTTCAAACGAAATTTTAGTTTTGCACGCCCTTGCCGTAGCATATAAATATCAGGGAAGCGGCAGCGGCAAAAAGCTGGTGTCTGAAATAATAAACTTTGCCCGTTTAGCCGGAAAAAAGGCGCTGCGTCTTGATATCCTTGCTAAAAACGCTGCCGCCCGCCGTTTATACACCGGCGCCGGTTTTTGCTTTGTTCAGGCAAAAGATATGTTTTATGAAGACACCGGCACCACAAAATACGAATTATATGAACTTGTTTTGTAATTTCTATATAAAAAATCCGGCAAAGTAAAAACAACCTTGCCGGATAATTTTATTTATAAATCCTGTCTATTACCGTAATCTTATTGTCTTTTGAAATATAAAGCTTATACGTCAGTTCATGTATCGCCGACTCTTCACTTTCAAAGCTTCGGCGATATCTTAAAGAAAGCACCGCATTTCCGGATCCGATTCCCTTTACCGAAAATCTGCACTTTCCTCCTCTGCCGACAATTTCTTCTCCTGCATCATCTGCCACATATTCGCTTTTAACTTCGATTTTGCTGCTGTCCGTCTGATAAACTTCCCAGTTATATCCCGTTGTCGGATTGGCTTCTATCTCAAAATTAAACTCTTCCATATCAGCTTCCGATAAATCCAGTTTCACAGCGCCGTCAGAGCCTGTATACAAAATCTCGGTTTGCGGTCTGCCTAAAGCATAAGGTCCTGCCTGATACTGATTAAAATACATAACAAGCGAATCGTCCGTCAGATACCAGTTCACATTTTCAGCCTCTTTAGCCACATTTTCTTTAATCTCTTGCGTGATTTCGATTTTGTCTGCTTCAAACTGCGCATAAAACGCATCGGCCACGTTTTTTTCAATATCATCTTTATCAAAAACATCCTCTAAAGAAAGCTCTTTACACAAAATCATCTGAAATGTTTTAGACTCTAACATCTGCGTCGGATGCGCACCGCTTGCATTTTCATAGTCATATGTTGTAATCGAAAGCAAATCTTTTCTGTTCGTTGTCACTTCATATGACAAAGAAAAATTCATAGGTCTGTATTCATCTTTCATTTCGCCGTACATTAATTTTGCATCCTTCGCAAATTCGTCGGTTATTTTTTTTATATAGTCCTCGGCCTGTGTGCGGTAGCTTTCATTTACCGTTTCAATAAAAGATGAGTTAAGCTCGCTTCCGCCCTGAATTATAGGGTAACTGCAACTTATATACATAAGGTCTGTTCCGTTATCAAGCGTATATGTACTATCCAGATTTCCGCTCTTTATCTCATATTGACCGCTCTTTTTTGAAATCTCCGCCGTTTTCGTGTCACTATTCCAAGCAACATCGCAGTTCAATCCTTCCGACACCGCTCTTAACGGCACCAATGTACGGTTATTTTCAATTTTTGCAGCAGCGTCTAAATCAATCTGTTTTCCGCCGACAAACATCTCTTTTTCGCCTATCGCCAAAATAACGGAGTTATCGCCTTTATCTGCACAAACATACCCTTTCCCGTCATAACGCTGATACGATACCGCGCAGCCCAACGCCTCAAAAATCGCCCTTATCGGAACCAAAATCCTATCGTTTTCGATAACCGGGGAAACATCAAAATCTATTTTTTCGCCGTTTAATGTCACTTTTATGCCACTGTCTTTCATATCATCTGCCATTCCCGGCGCCGACGCTGCAAGCATACCTATGCTAAGTAAAACACAAATAAACTTTTTCATAAACATCAAACCTTTCAAAAAAATATTTTACAGTGCCTTTAAAAATGCGGCAAGCCTTTTTGCAATCTTAACGTGCCCGTCATCATTCGGATGAAGTCCGTCGGGAGCATATTTTTCCTTTATAAATTCAACATTCGGCTGAATACCGCTTACGGAATATAAATCCAGAATCGGCAAAGCATAATACTTTGCAACCTCTTTTATTATGTCAACATATGTTTCAAGTTTTGCAACATTGTATGCTTTTTCGCAATCGCCGCGCATATTGTTTTCATCAACTCTGTGCAAAGGCGTCATAACAACAATCTCAGCTTTCGGATATTTTTTTATAAGCTTTTCAAAAAGCACATGACACGCTCCGTAAAAAGTGTTGTCACATCTGTCGTCAAAAGTTCCTAAAGGTGCGTCGCCGTGGCCGTAATCGTTTGTTCCTCCAAACACAACCACAACGTCTGCATCGTCTTCCATTTCATCGGCTCTGCGGCAAAAATCAAGGTCAAATCTCGGCTCTGCCGAGGGCTTTGTCTGCCTTGCGATGCGAGTTCCGCTTATGCCGTAATTTCGCGCACACGAAAGATTGTATTTTTCTTTTATCAAATTAAGATAAATTTTATCCTCGCTGCTTGTTCCGTGTCCTTCTGTAATGCTGTCGCCCAAAAAGTTAATCTTCTTTCCTGCAAGTTCCATTGTCATCTTCCTCCGAAAGCTTAGTTATTTGCATATGAAAGTGCGTCTTCAAGCCAAAACACTCCGATATCGAGCGCCGACCACAAATTATCCCTCTGCGCTTTTTTTATCGGCTTGTTTTTAATGTTCATATATGAATCGTTTTGTTGCAGCGAAATAACAACTTTTCCCGCAACATCTATGTTTCCGACTTTCTTAAAATCGCTTAGTATAAAAGAAACAATATATTTGTCCCCGGGGTTTCCGTAAAAAATGTAATCCCCCTGTCTGACCAAAGGTTTATCTTTGTAAATAAAAAGTTTGCTCTTTTCCTGTTTAGCTGCCATAACAACTCTCCGTTCCGCCGTCCTGCTTCGGCTTTTATTTTTTTGCAGGTTTAATTTATCTTATAACTTAATTTTCAAAACGTTTTCCGCCTATAAACACATCTGTAAGCGAAAACTCTTTATCAACTGCAATAAAATCTGCATCGCAGCCTTCAGCAATTTTGCCCTTGTTTTTCTCGTCAATCGCTTTTGCCGCGTTAAAGCTTGCCATTTTAACTGCATCCTGTTCGCAAATTCCCCATGAAATAAGGTTTTTAACACATTTAAATATAGGAGCTGTTCCTCCGCATATTGTGCCGTTTTTCAAAAGCGCAATTCCGTCTTTAACAATTATCTCACTGCCGCACTCGCTGTAAATTCCGTCAGGCAGTCCGGCCGCCATAACCGAATCGTTTATAACAATAAGCCTGTCTGCACCAAACATTTTATATGCCATCATAACAACCGTCTTATCAACATGAAGCCCGTCGCATATAAGCTCTGCCATAGCGCCGCTTTCAAATGCCGCCGCAATAAGGCTTAACTTTCTGTGATGAATTGAAGGCATCGCGTTAAAAAGATGCGTAACCTGTGTTGCACCGTTTTCAAACCCTTCTTGGCACTTTTCATAATCTGTTCCGCCATGCCCCAAAGATATTTTAACCTTGTCTTTATGCGTTTTAACAAACTCCATTGCTCCGTCAAGCTCGGGCGCAAGTGTCACAAGACGTATATTTCCTCCCGCCGCTTCATTTACTTCATCAAAATCAACTTCTTTCGGCGTACGAAGCCAGTCTGCTCTGTGAGCGCCTTTATAATCCGGGTTAAGATAAGGCCCCTCCATATTTATTCCCAACAGGTTTGCGCCCTCTGTGCCCTTTTTCATGCTGTCGTTTATAAGCTTAACATAATGTATAAGGTCTTCTTTTAAATAGGTTGCCGGTGCCATAAGATACGACGTTGTGCCCGTTGATGCAAGATATTTTCCTATTTCGTTATACGCTTTGTGGTTTGCATTTGTAACATTATATCCGACCGCACCGTGCATATGTATGTTTATCAGTCCGGGAAGAATTTTTTTGCCGCTCATATCACAAACATCTTCGCCGCAAATATCAATATCTTTTCCTATTTTTTCAAACTTCCCGTCTTTTATATAAACATCAGCGGCCTCATATTCAAACTTGTCATTTAAAATAACCGCATTTTTCAAAAGCATTTTAAGTCATATCCTTTCTTTAATTATAACTCTTATATCAGCATCTGTCAAACAGAACCTTTTCTGCATGCCACACAAATTCCCCAGCACACAAACTGCAGCGCAAAAATTGCCGCAATCGCCATCATTGTAACAGACGTGTTATTCATTGTAATGCTGAAAATAACTATCGAAAGTATTTTCCCGAAATTAAAATAAATCTCTTTCACACTTGTCGTTTCCAAAGTTTTTTTGGCAAAAGCCGTGCCCATATCGGAAAGCACTCCGTAATATGTCAAATGCTGCGGAACATTTAACGCCGAAAGCAAAATCGCATTTACCGCCCCAAACACGAACACGCTCAAAACGCTTAGTCTGAAAACAAGCATAATCGCCGATGCAATTAAAATAACTATCGAAAACACCATCGCCGTATACGGATACTGCGCAATCTTAAATCTTGCAAATATAAAATTTGCCAAAACTCCGAGTGCCGCACACATTGCAACATACAGCCCTATAACGAGCATGCCCGCCGAAAGCCTGACTAAAACAACCGGAATTAAAAACGCAACCGTAGCCTCCTTAAGCCCGCGAAACACATCAAAAAGCGAAACCGCAAAATATCTTTTATTGGTAAGCGATTTTATCAAAACGCCCGCAAAATAGTTCTTTTTATTTTGCCCCCGCATTTTCGGCAGCATCGCGCATAAGAAAAAGCAAAAAACGCAAAAAAACGCACATAAGGCAAACACAATCGTGTATCCCACAACAGATCCGCCCATTATAACAGCGCCTGAAATAACCGGTAAAACAATTCCCGCCGCAACAGAAATTATGCTTTGAAACATAATATACTGCTTTTTCGTTCCTCCGCTTATCATAACATCAACAAGCGAATTATAGCAAATATAAAAAAACGCAGTACTTATCCCGGACAGAAGCGCAAGAAGCGGAATATAATTTTGAATTTCTGCACGAAACGCAATCAAAACCGCATAAAACATCACGTGAAAAGCCGCGCCCATTGCCATACACACTCTGTATGTAAGTTTTTTTGCAATAATCGATATCACAAAACAAAACACAATCATGTTCACTGCCGAAAGCATATTATATTTCACAACTGCATATATTCCGTCGCTTAAAAGTATGTTTTTTTGCATTCCCCCGTATAAAAACGTATTCACAAAAACCGAAGAAAATGAAACCGCCGCAATCATACATGCCATAATCCCGAGCAAAATTCCCTGCTCACGCATCAGCAAACGGTTCGACAAGTACCTTGAAACCATCAGATTTATTCTGTTAAAAAATCCGTTCATATTAACCTCCCCGGGAGTGTAAAACCCAAGCCGGACAATTAGCCGTAAAGCGCACTGCAACATTTTTTGCACTGCGCTTTTGCCCTCTTGTTTTCACATCTCGGTACTGATTATTTATTTTTCAGATACTCATTCATTTTTTCTACCATAGCGTCACAGTCTGCACCGTGTACCGCGCAGGCGTCTTCCAAAGATTCGCCTATAGCCGAAGGACAATGCAGACAGTGCATTCCCATATTCATTAAAAACTCGCCGAGTCCCTCGTCAATTTCAAGTATTTGTGCAATAATCATGTCTTTTGTAATCATAGTTAATCCCATCCTTTTTTTATTTTTAAATTCTTTTTTAAGAATTTATTTACTGTTCATCTTTTTTTTCATCTGTGTCATTATCTTTGGTGTCTGTCGAAAAGCTGTCTGCCGGCATCTGATTTAAACTCTCCGAAGAATCTTTTCCATCAGCATAAACCGAAAATTCCGGTCTTTTTGCTTCATTTTCCTGCTGAATTCTGCGCACCTCAGCTGCCTCTTCTTCTCTTTTTTCGTTTTCTTTTCTTGTTTTAACAAGCTGTTTATATTCGTCTATCTTATTATTAAAAATCGCATCGAATTCCTCGCCCGTAATCTTTTCGTTTTCCATAAGATACTCGGCAACCCGATTTAAAATATCAATGTTTTCCGACAAAATCTTTTCACACCGGTCAAAACATTCGCACACAATGCGCTTTATCTCGCTGTCAATCTGCGCAGCAACGTTTTCGCTGTAGTTTCTTGTGTGACCGAAGTCTTTTCCCAAAAACACCTCCTGCGACGAACCGTATTTTATAGGCCCTATAACGTCGCTCATACCATACTGCGTAACCATAGATCTTGCAATTTCGGTTGCGCGCTCAATATCGTTTGAAGCGCCCGTGCTTATATCGTTTAGCGTCAGCTTTTCAGCAACTCTTCCGCCCAAAAGCGCCACAATATCTTCATTCATGCGCTTTTTAGACGAATACCATATATCCTCTTTTGGAATGTGCATCGTATAGCCTCCCGCCATACCTCTCGGTATAATGGAAACCTCATGCACCGGATCCTGAGTCGGCAAAAATCTGCTGACAACCGCATGCCCCGCCTCGTGGAAAGCCGTGAGTTTCTTTTCGTGTTCGCTGATTTTTCTTGACTTTTTCTCCGTTCCGACCGCAACCTTCATCATTGCGTCCTGCAAATCCTTGCTGTGAATTTGTTTTTCGTTGTTTCTTGCAGCTAAAAGCGCCGCTTCATTCATAAGGTTTGCCAAATCCGCACCTGTAAATCCGGCAGTTGATTTTGCAACCACCGACAAATCAACATCGCTTGCAAGCGGTTTTCCCTTTGAATGTACTTTTAAAATTTCTTCTCTGCCTTTTGCATCCGGTGCACCGACAACCACCTGTCTGTCAAATCTGCCCGGTCTTAAAAGCGCAGGATCCAATATATCCGGACGGTTTGTTGCCGCAATAACAATCACTCCCATGTTATCGCCGAATCCGTCCATCTCAACAAGCAATTGATTTAGAGTCTGCTCCCTTTCATCATGTCCGCCGCCAAGACCCGCGCCGCGGTGTCTGCCGACAGCGTCAATCTCATCTATAAACACAATGCTCGGACTGTTCTTTTTTGCCTGTTCGAAAAGATCTCTTACTCTCGACGCTCCGACTCCGACAAACATCTCAACAAAGTCCGAACCGCTTATGCTGAAAAACGGCACCTTTGCCTCACCCGCAACAGCCTTTGCCAAAAGTGTTTTACCTGTTCCCGGAGGGCCTACCAACAGCACACCTCTCGGAATTCTTGCGCCAAGCTCCGTAAACTTTTTCGGATTTTTCAAAAATTCCACAATTTCAAAAAGCTCGGCTTTTTCCTCGTCCGCTCCGGCAACATCGGAAAACAAAACCTTGTTTTTATTATCCGAAAGCATTTTTGCCTTGCTTTTCCCGAAGCTCATTGCCTTTCCTCCGCCCTGAGCGCGGTTCATAAAGAAGAAATAAAGGAATATCAAAAGAAGCATACTTCCGAGCATCGGAAGAATTGAAACCCACCACGGCTGTGTCTCGGGAGCTTTCGTGTCATACTTAAGATCTCCTTTTTCAACCTGATTTCTTATATCCTCTCCCAAATCCTCGTTAAAAACAACCATGTTAGGTATTTCAACTTCAATTGTACTATCGGGATTTTTAAGCTGCGCCTGCGCAGTATTTCCGGTAATTGTAAGACTTTTTACGTTTTCGTTTTTGATTTCTTTTTGCAAATCCGAATATATCTTTGCAGTTGTCACCGATTTCGGCGTTGTAAACATATATATCATTGCAATTATTGCGCAAAAAACAGCAACGTAAAATACAATTTTGCTCAACTTGCCCTTCAAAAAATATCAGCTCCTTCAATTAAAAGGTCATAAGATGTCTGCCGATTTTCAATCCGCTCCACCGTCTGCCTTGCTATGAAACAAATCATTCGCTTCATGAAAACATATATTATCATAAACGCTGTTTAAATACAATCATTTACCAAAATGTTTCACAAAATATTCATAATTTATTCTTCATTTTCATAAACCGAACGCTTAAGTATACCAACATACGGAAGATTTCTGTGTTTCTGAGCATAATCAAGACCGTAACCAATAACAAATTCATCGGGTATTTCAAAGCCTGTGTATTTAACATCCACATCTGCTTTTCTTCTCGACGGTTTATCCAAAATAGTGCAAATTTCTAAGGATTTCGGATTTCTTTCTCTTAACATATCGGTTATGTACTTTAATGTCAGACCGCTGTCTATAATATCTTCAACAAGCAGCACATTTCTTCCCTCGATTGAGCAGTCCAGATCCTTTTCAATCTTTACAACTCCCGAAGACTTTGAAGAAGCTCCGTAGCTTGAAGCACACATAAACTCAATCTCAACCGGCAGGTCAAGCGCGCGCATTAAATCAACCGCAAACATAACTCCGCCTTTTAAAATCGTAACCACAATAAGGCTTTCGCCGGCATAATCCGCATTAATCTGAGCCGCAAGCTCTTTTATGCGTTTTTTTATCTGCTCCTCCGAAATTAAAACTCTTTCCACATCCTCATGAATATTCATCTTTGTCCTCCCCGGTATAACTTATTTGAAGCACCTTTTCGGTCTTCTGGTTTATTTTATATTTATCGCAGCGTCTCGCCGCGCAAACCCACAAAATTTCTTCTTCGCATTCCATAACGGCAATTTTGTCTCTTTTTTCAAGCGGAATTTTTAAATCTATAAACAAATCCTTAAGCTTTTTTCTTCCCGCCTCGGTGTGTATAAAATCTCCGTTTTTTCTTGAGCGAAACAAAATCTTTTTCCCCTCTAAAAATCCGTAATCAAAATACGCGGAATTTTTCATTTTCTTTGCCGGCATAGCGTCTAAAAGCTTTGCCGAAATTGTCATTTGACATTCTTTTATATAAAGCGGCTTATCTATGCATAATTCATATTCAAAGCTTTCTTTTTTTTCTTTTTCGTTTTGCTTTTCAAAATAAATTCTTCCGCCGCGCAAACATGCGTCTATTCCGTTTTTCACGTTCACACTGCCGCTTTTTAAACCGTCAACCCTTTTTACCGCGTCAATACCTATATCGCACATAGTTTTGCACGCTTCGCCCGCCGCTTTTCGGATTATACGAAAACGCAGCGACTTATGCAAATGCCCAAGCTCTTTTTTTTCAATAAAGGTTTTGTCTCCATCTTTAAATATGCACTGTTTTGTATGCTTTAATACTTCATTTTCTATAAAGTCGTTGTCGTTTTTTATGCTTTCGGCGCTTTTTGTAATTGTTTTTACAAAATTCGGATTAAGGCTTTTTTCAATATATTTTATAAGCTCCAGACGAATTTTGTTTCTTGTGCAGTCCGCTTTTAAATTTGTGCTGTCTGTAACAAACTTTTGTCTCGATTCTTTTAAATACGTTAAAATTTCCTCTTTATCCATACACAAAATCGGGCGCACTATAAAAATGTTTTCTTCTTCTCTTTTCGGCTCTATTCCGCAAAGCCCCAAAAGTCCGCTGCCCCGGATATAGTTTCCTATCATCGTTTCGGCATTGTCGTTTTTGTTATGAGCGGTTGCAAGCGTGTCTGCGTTATACTTTTTGCAAACACTTTTTAAAAACTCATATCTGACCTCTCTTGCGGCAAGCTCTGTGCTTTGCTTTTTTTCTTTTGCAATTTTTAAAACGTCAAATTTTCCAATCTCCAAAGGTATCTGCATTTTTTGACACAAATCTTTGCAAAACCGTTCGTCCCCGTCTGCCTCGCCGGGCCGTATCATATGATTAACATGACACGCCACAATATCATACTTTTTAATACTGTAAAGCGCATAAAGCAAACAAACCGAATCCGAACCGCCCGACAGCGCCGCAATCACTCTGCCCCCCGGCTTTATAAGATTGTTTTCATCTATAAATGAAGCCATCTTTTTTTCAAAAGCTTCTTTAAACGACTGTCTCACGCTAACCTTCCTTTTTTACCAAACACATCTTACTGCTCTTCATCAAACTGCTTTTCCAAATGCATAAATTTAGTGTGCGAACCGTCCCACCAAAGCTTAATCGTTCCGGTTTCGCCGTTTCTGTGTTTAGCTATTATACATTCGGCAATGTTTTTGTCCTGACTGTCCGGATTATAATATTCATCTCTGTATAAAAAGATTACTATATCGGCATCCTGCTCAATTGCGCCCGACTCTCTTAAGTCCGAAAGCATTGGTCTTTTGTTTGTTCTCGACTCCGGTCCTCGCGAAAGCTGCGAAAGCGTTATAATCGGTATGTCAAGCTCTTTTGCTAAAATTTTAAGCGACCTTGAAATATCGGCAATCTCGTTTTGTCTGTTTCCGCTGTCGCCGCGGGAATTTCCCTGCATAAGCTGCAAATAGTCAATCACAACCAAACCGAGGTTATGTCTTTGCTTAAGACGGCGGCACTTTGCCCTTATTTCCGCCACGCTCACAGCCGATGAATCGTCTATAAAAATCGGCGCCTTTTCTATCTGTGAAAGATTTTCGCCTATTCTTATCCAGTCGTCGGCGTCAAGACTGCCCTCTTTAAGCTTTGTTCCGCTGACCATTGCCTCGCCGCATATAATTCTGTTTGCAAGCTGTTCTCTGCTCATTTCAAGGTTAAAGATAGCGGTTGTAACGCCGTTTCTGATTGCTGCATTCTGCGCAATATTTAGCGCAAAACTCGTTTTGCCCATTGCCGGTCTTGCCGCTATAAGTATAAGATCGCTCCTTTGCAGTCCCGATGTCATCTGATCAAGATAACCAAACCCCGTCGGCACGCCCGACACCTTGCCTTTTTTCGAGTTCATCTCCTGCATCATGTTAAAGCTGTCGCCGAGAACCTCGCGTATGTGCACAATGCCGTTTGAGTCCTTGTTTTGCAAAATATCAAATATCAGCTTTTCCGACTGTTCCAGCGCCGCGTTAACGCCCTCCGGCGCATCATAGCCCAAATTCATAATCGAGCCGCCGGCATTAACCAGTCTGCGCTGCAAAGCCTTCTGGGCAACAATCTCGCAATACTGCGTTATGTTTGACGTTGTCGGCACTCCTGCCGCAACCGAGGAAAGATAATTAACTCCCCCCACTGCCTCAAGGTTTCCCTCCTGCTTAAGACGGTCTGCAACAGTAACAATATCTATCGGCGAATTTGAGTTAAACAAAATCTGCATCGCCGAAAATATCGTTTTATTATGTTCAAAATAAAAATCATTTTCGCTTATAATTTCACTGACAGCTGAAATACAGTTTGAATCAATGAGAATTCCGCCCAGCACCGATTGCTCCGCCTCAGCGCTGTACGGCATTGTTTTGCCCATTGCAGCCTCCATCAAAAAATCCCCTTCCGAAAACCGATTATTCGGCCTCTATCACAACATTTAATTTTCCCACAATTTCGGGATACACTTTAACATCTATCTTCGTTGTGCCGATATGCTTTAATCCGCCGTCCGGCAAAACAAATTTCTTTTTGTCTATCACAATATGCTGCTGCATTTTAAGCGCCTCGGCAACATCTTTGCTCGTTACCGAACCGAAAAGTCTGCCGCCTTCGCCTGCCTTTGCACTAAGCTTAACGCTGAGAGTCGAAAGCTTGTTTTTAAGAGCCGTTGCCTCTTCAATCTCTTTTCCCTTATGATATGCCGCAGCCTCTTTTTTGCCCTCAATTGAATTTATATTTTCATTTGTTGCCGCAACCGCAAGCTTTCTCGGAAGCAAAAAATTTCTTGCGTATCCGTCGGAAACTTCTTTAATATCTCCTTTTTTGCCCTGACCTTTAACGTCTGCCTGTAATATTACTTTCATTTTCTTCATACCCTTTCCTGCCGCCTTATATCATCTGCACTGTCCGCCGCAGATTTCAACGCAGCTTTTTATTATTTCTCGCCTTTTTCTTCAAAATACTCAAAAATCGCGTCGGTCAAACGTTTTTTAACCTCCTCAAACGATTCTCCGCGTATCTGCGCTCCGGCAACGGTCATATGTCCGCCGCCGCCTATTTTTTCAAGTATAACCTGAACGTTCACTTTCCCCCACGATCTTCCGCTAACGATATTTGCCTCGCCGTCCTTTGCAATAACAAACGATGCCTCAACGCCTTCAATCTCCAGAAGCTCGTCTGCCGCCTGTGCCACCACAAGCCCGACATCTTCAATAAATCTTTCGCACAGCGCAAGCGCAATTCCCTTGCGCACAAATTTTGCACTGCCGACAATCTCCGAGCGGTTGTTATAGTGCGCCATATCAATCTGAAACATCTTTTTAACTCTCACAGTGTCCACACCGTGTTTTCTTAAAAACGATGCCGCGTCAAATGTGCGCACGCCTGTTTTAAACGTGAAGTTTTTTGTGTCCATGCAAATTCCGGCATAAAGCGCCTCTGCCTCCGCCTTTGTAAGCGACACTTTGTTGTCCATATACTGCAAAAGCTCCGTGACAAGCTCGCTTGCCGAAGAAGCATAAGGCTCATGATAAACCAAAGAGCAGTTTTCTATAAAATCGGTGCTTCTTCTGTGATGATCTATAAGCACTATCTCGCCCGCCATTGAAAGAAGCTTTTCATTTTCCAAAAGCGCAGGTCTGTGAACGTCAACTATAATAAGCACAGTGTTTTTGTCAACATATTCTTCCGCCTCCTGCGGAGAAATAAACATGTTGTCATAGTCTTCCTCCGCTTTGATTGCGTCAATTGCCGCGTCAACGGACAAATTATGCTCTCCGCAAACTATCTTTACAGGCTTGTTGCGGTTTTTAACCCCTCTTGACAAACCGACCGCCGAACCTATAGAGTCCAGATCGGGTCTTTTGTGCCCCATAATTACAACCTTTTCGTCGCTTATGATAAGCTGTCTTAAAGCCTGAGCAATAACTCTCGACTTAACTCTTGTGCTCTTTTCATGTTCGTTTGATTTTCCGCCGAAAAAGTTAAACTGATTTTCGTCTTTTATAACGGCCTGGTCGCCGCCGCGCCCGAGCGCCATATTTATCGCATTTCTCGAATATTCATCGTTAACGTTTATGTGGTCGCCGCCGGTTCCTATGCCAACGCTTATCGTTGCGGCTGTTTTGTTTCCGACATTTATCTCGCGCACCCAATCCAATATTTCAAACTTTTTTTCTATAAGCGCCGCTAAATTTTTATGCTCAAAAAACATAATATATCTGTCGCGCTCCGGCTTTTTTAAAACTCCGCCGACAGGCTTTACCCATTCGTTCACCTTCTGATCGATTTTCGATATAAGCCTCGGCTTTGCCCAATCCTCCATACCGTTTAAAACATCGTCATAGTTGTCAATCATAATAATTCCTATATCGATTTTTTCATCGGTATACTTTCTTTTTATTTCTCTCTGCTCCGTTTCGTCAAGCCAGTAAAGCAAAACAAGATACTCGCCGTCCTTTTTGGAGTCGGGCTTTATTATACTGCCCATAACTTTATACACTTTTTCATTATATGTTACGTCAATCGAAATGCCCTCATGCATTCTCAAAACGTCGCTCCATTTTAAGTCCGTCACAATTTCGGATATATACTTTTCAAACAGAACCTGTCCGTCAACGACTTTTGCAAATCCCTGATTGTACCACGACACCTTTCCGTCCAAATGCGCCATAACCATAGGGAACGGAAAGTTTACCAAAGACTCTTTCGTCGCCGTGTCCATATGCGTATTAAGCTGCATTGCATAGTCTGAAACATCTGCTATATGTCTGCGCTTTTCCATTATTTTAAGCACAATCAGCCCGATAAACAAAACTGCCTCTGCAAGCGCTAAATATTTCAGGCTTATTTCATCGCCCGATAAAAAATATGTTATAACTGCACAGATTAATATCCCCCATGTTACAACGGATGTCATCTGATAAATCCTGTTTACAAACTGTTTGTTTTTCTTTTTTGCGTCAGAGTTCATTTTTATTTATCTCCTTTCCGCAATTTTGCGCATATCCGCAAACGAATCAAAAATTCCGGTAACGGTCATTGCCGGCGAAAACACAAGCGCCGCAAAAACAAGCATAACATACATTAAAACCTTTTTTGCCCCGCTCTGCTTTTCTATAATAAATGCAAACAGGCTTATTGCGCTCACATAATAAAAAATCATTATAAGAAAGAGCATGCAAAGCGCCGACGCACACACAACAACATTGTTCTTCGCCGCAAACATATACACCAAAAACGAAACTGTCATAACCGCCGCACACATCTTGTCTGCCTTTATTTTCGTAAACGGCGCAATATAATCACACATTCCGCTCTTTAGCTTTTTTTCAATTTTCTTAACCACAGCCACGCAGACATACGAATACACACACGCCGCCGTAATTGCCGCAGCCGGCACCATACTCATAAACACAATATCAACTATCTGACTTATCTGACCCGTTGTGTACATATCCGCCGCGCCGCTTTGCTTTATAACATTTAAAACCTCGCTGCTTGCCGCGTCCGTAACCGCTCTTAAATCCGCCGGGCGCATTCCGTTTATGTCAAACGTCTGCCCGATTGCCAGCAAAATCATAACGGACACAAATATCCCCAGACAGCCGTATGCAACAATATACACAAGGCTTTTTTTGCCCCTTATCGCAAAATTTACTGAAAAAGCGCTCATGCATATAATAATGCCTCCGACATAACTAAACGATAAATTCACAAGACTGTCGGCCGCAAAAGCCAAAATTATGCTCACAATTATTGCCGCCTTGTTTGACTTTAACATACAGCAGCACACAGCCGCCGACGCACACGCCATACCTAAAATGTCAAATCCGAACACCCCGAAAACCATCATCGACAGCAGCAAAAATGCATTAATCGCAAAAAATTCTTTATAGTTTTTATTATCCATAAATTATAACCTCTGTCCCGGCGCAGTTTTTTATGCGCCCAAGTCCTGCTTTTCCATAATTATACGTATTATATATTGTACCACACCGCAAGGCAAAATGTCAACTGTTTATTAAAGGTTTGCCCGCAGCTTAGAAAAATCTTTTGTTTTTCATTTTAAAAACGCTTGATATTGTTTTTGCTTTGTGCTATAATAGCCTCACCGCCGATTTTACTTAATACCAAAATAAAATTCATTTGAAATTCTGTGTTATTGTAAAATTGTGTGGCAGCATTTTTTAAGCAAAGTCCGTGCGTTTTTTGCGTGCGGCACGTTTTTTATCTGCCGCACATTTTTTTATCACAAAGGAAGCCACAAAATTATGGACATAATAAATAACACCCTTCACCGCTGCTGCTTCACCGGTCACCGTCCCGAAAAATTAACCGTGTCCGAAAGCGAGGCAAAAGCGCTTTTAAAAAAAGAAATAAAAAATTCAATAGACAGCGGCTTTAACTGCTTTATCTGCGGAATGTCAAGAGGAATTGACCTATGGGCAGGGCAAATCGTTTTAAACTTTAAAAAGGAAAACGAAAATATAAAGCTTATATGCGCCTCACCGTTTTTCGGTTTTGAAAGGCGCTGGAGCGCATGTGACAAACGGCTTTATAACGAAATTCTAAACAGTGCCGACCTTGTAAAATTTGTCTGCCGTCACTACTATGCCGGCTGTTTTCAAATAAGAAACCGCTACATGGTCGACAACTGCTCAAAAGTTATCGCAGCCTACAGCGGCGCCCCCGGCGGCACCAAGAACACCATTAACTACGCACTTTCAAAAAATATAGAGGTTGTAAACATTTTAGATATGTAGTAAAAAAGTGCTGTTTTGCGCGAATTGCGCAAAACAGCACTTTTTATTATTTATATATAATTATTTCCTTTATCGCATTCCAGTTGCTCTTTGAATTTCCGTTACATTCTATCTTCACATAACGCGCCTTTTTGCCCTCTCCGAACGAAACATCCTCATATCCGGCATTTGTTCCGCTCGTCTGCCCGTCATATACAAGCTCGAAATTCTGATTGTCGTCTGATAAATAAACCTTGTAATATGCAATTCTTTCATTGCCCTTGTTCCACATAACGGACGCCTTTGAAACATCTTTTACCTCGCCCAAATCATATGTTATCCATTTTCCTTTTCCCTCGCATGACCAAACGGTGTTTTCATCTCCGTCATAAGAGAAAAATCCAAACTCATCTGCCGCAAACTGATAATCATTAAAATAATCGTCCTTTATTTCCCATGCACCCTCAGGCACAGTCTGCTTTTTAACGTCTGTGATAATGCTTGCCGTTTTCATATCCTGATTCCAGTAAACAAAGCATCCCAGGCTTTCGGAAATAAATCTTAAAGGCACTAAAAATCTGTTGTCTTTCAGCATGGGCGCAACGTCGGTTTCCGCTTTGCTGCCGTTTATATACGCAGTGTTTGAATTGTTTGTTATTTTTATTTCAATGCCGTCCTTCTTTGCGGTTGCCATCTGCGTATCCGCATCATAGTCAACATCTGCATTCAAAAGCTCAAATATTTTTCTAAACGGCACCATTATCCTGTCATTTGAAAGCTCGGGTGCCGTATCAAAATCAACATATTCTTTGTTAAGCTTAACCTCAATCGGCATCTCTTTATACAAAGGCTCGCTCAAAGGCGCCAAAGACCCTTCGGCATACTCTGTCGGCGTTTTAAACTCGCAGCCGTCGTCTTTTAAAAGCGCAATAATTTTTTCAAATTCCGCATAGTCTTCATCGGTCCATGCCGAAGGGTGTCCCTGCAAAACAAGATAATCGCGGTCAGTCTTTTGCTTATATTCTGCCTTAAAATCTTCAAACTTTGAAACAACCCCCGTTGCCGACTCAAGCTTTGCGCTCTCCGATAAATACTTTGCGTTCGGGTTTTTGTTTTCCTTATCGGTTGCAAGCATAACCACCTTTATTTCCGGGAAGTTTTCAGCTAACATCTGCTGCGTAACCAAAGTTGAATTGTTATAAGGCGAACCGAATGCCGTAACGGTTATTCCGCAATAATCCTTTAAAATTTTCTGTGCCTTGCCGAAATCTATTGCCTGCTGCTCAGCACTGTTTGTTGAAAACTCCTCGCGCGCATGATAATATCCGTGGTTCCAGATTTCAACGCCTTCTTCATACCACGACCTCACTCTTTCATAATACGAATAAGGCGTCCCCCTGTCCAGCCTTGACACTATAATGCCAACCGAACACTTAACCTCAAGCTTTTTGCACTCGTCTATAATTTTTTGAAATCCCTCGATATTTGACGCACCCATATCGTCAAACTTTAAAATTATAACCGGTCTTTTCGTTTCGGTTTTTTCGCCTTCTTCGGCAAAAGCCACAAAGGAAAAACCGCACATAATAACACACACCGCCAAAATAACACTTAAAATCTTTTTCACACTAACCTCTCCTTTTTATTTTTTTATAAAATTAACAAACCTTTCCAAAACGCTTTCAATGCGGTTGTCGCAATTTTCAAGCTCTTTTCTTGACGCCCCCTCCCATTCCGCACTTATATATGCATTATAATTATTTTCCTTTAAAATCTTCAAAACCTCCCTTACAGGCACTTCTCCTTCGCCGAAATCCGTGTAATCAAAGTCATGCTTTTGTAAATTGCGGCTTTTCTTTCCGTCCTTAATATGAACATGCGCCACGTATTTGCCTATGTATTCCCATGTTTTTCTGACAGGCTCACCGTCTTCAAAAGGATGCATAACGTCCCATATAACAAAAACATTGTCTCTTTTAACATCGCAAAGAAGCTTTTTCAGCATCTCGCCCGTCGAAAATTCGTTATGCGTTTCAATCCATATCTGTTTTTTTGTACTATCGGCAATTTCTCTTATTGCCATAACAATTCCGTCATAATCAAGCTTGTCTTTCTTTTCATTTTTCATAACCGCAAAGTTTCCCAAAAATATGCGTATCGCCTTAACGGAGGTGTCTTTTATTTTTTCCAAAACCTCTTTTGCCGCAGATATCTGATTTTTGTCATAGCCTTTAAGGCAAACCCCCGTGCCGATATCCGTTATGTTTAATTTTTCATCATAAACAAACGAGCCGTCCTTTTTCTGCCTTATTTCAACAGCATCAAGCCCGAATTTATCGCAAAGCTCCTTTAGCTTTTTTGCATCGCAGTCCATGCATGCAAGCGTTGAAAAACAAAGTTTATACATTTTCTCATCCTCCCACTGTCATCCTTTTTGCATATTCTCCGCTTATCTCAAGAGGCGTTATTTTCCCGTCTTTTGCTTCAAGCAAATTATCCGCAAGCTTTATCGTAATATACTGTCTTAAATCAATCGTCGGTCCCGCCATATGCGGCATCGGATACACGTTTTCCATCCTTCTGAGCGGACTGTCTTTTTGCAGCGGCTCATTTTCATAAACATCTAAAACCGCGTCGAACCGGTTCTTTTCAAGCTCGCAAATCAAAGCCTTTTCGTCAACAATTCTTCCCCTTGCAGTATTTATAAAAAGCGCGCCGTCTTTTATTTTTCTTAGCTGCTCTTTTCCTATCATGCCTTTTGTTTTTTCGTTTAAAGCGCTGTGCAGACTGACAACGTCACATTTTAAAGCTTCATCTAAGCTAACCTGACTTGCATTATACCTTTCTAAAAAATCTTTGTCTATCGCATGCGAAGAATAAATTTTTATCTTTGCATCAAACGGCGCCAGTTTTTGCACCAAATGCCTTGCAATTGCCCCAAAGCCTATAATTCCGACGTTTCTTTTCAAAAGTCCTTTTGTATAATCTCCGCTTTGCGCCCAGCCGCCGTTTTTAACTTTTTTTATGTAGTCCGGCGCGCGCCTCAGCCCCATAAGAATATACATTACCGTTCCTTCTGCCACGGACTGCGCATATATCTCATTTCCGCTGAAAACCCTGACGCCTTTCTGATACACCTCCTGCGAAACCAGGCTCGCAACGCTTCCGCCCGTATGCGCTATATATTTTACAAAAGTATCTTTTAGCATATCCTGCGTAATAAAAGCATGTCCCCAGCCCGTTATAACCGCATCGCAACCGCAAACCGCCTCTCTAAAGCTCTCTTCTGCAAGCTGTTTTTCGCCTTTTAAATAAGAAACCTCAAATCTTTTTTCAAGATACTTTCTTGCATCTTTGTCAATAAATGTATTAAAAACATCCGACTTTTCCGGTATCGAAACAAACACTTTCATTTTTTATCTCCTCCGAACCAAACGTTAAAACGGCTGCCGCCGTCTATCCCCTCGCCAACGCTTATTTTTGCGCCGTTAAGCATTGCAATGTGTTTTACAATCGAAAGTCCCAGGCCGCTTCCGCCGATTTTTTTCGACCTGCTCTTATCGGCTCTGTAAAACCTTTCAAATATTCTTTCATAATCCGCTTTGTCAATTCCTATTCCGCTGTCTGCAACATAAAAGCCGTTCGGATAAACATTTATTATAACGCTTCCGTTTTCTTTGTTATACTTAACCGCATTTTCCAATAAATTATACATCATCTCTTTTATCTGCGAGCGGTTTGCCCAAACAAAAAACTCTTCTCCGCTGACCGTTACCGAAACGTTCTTTTTACCTGCAATATCTTTTATTTGCTCTGCCGTTTCCTTCGCCGTCTTAAAAAGCGCCACCTTTTCCTTTTCGGTTTCAAAACCGCCGCCCTCGTCAAGCTTTGAAAGCTCTGTAATGTCTTTAACAAGCTCAATCATGCGCCTTGTTTCCGTCTCTGCTTTTTGTGTAAATTCTCTTTCGGCGTCTTCTTTTACCATGCCGTTGTTTATAAGCTGCAAATAGCCGAGTATTGATGTTAGCGGCGTCCGAAGTTCGTGCGACACATTTGCGCAAAACTCCCGGCGCACTGTTTCTGCCTTGTATTTATCATCAATATCAACAAAAATCATAACCGCGCCTATACATCCGCCGCCATCTTCCGTCACGGGCGAAAAAAGCACTTCATACATCTTTTCGTCTATTTTTAAAACCGAGGTTTTCGCCTCGTTTTTCATAACACACTCAAAATCATTTTTCAAAGCATCGTTTTTTGAAACATCAAAAAAGTTTTTGTTTTTTTCCCCGTTTATTTTAAATATCTGTTCGCATTTTTCGTTAATTAAAACGACGTTTGCGCTCCTGTCAAGCACCAAAAGCCCCTCATTCATGCTTTTTGCAATAAATTTAAGCTGAAGCTTCTGCGCAGACAAACGGCTTTTTTGTCCCTGGATTTTCTTTGTCTGCGTGTTTATTTTGTCCGCCGCAGCCGAAAGCTCGCTGTATTCTGCGCGGCCGTCTGCCAGCTCGCCTACCGGGCGCACAATCCCCGCCGCCGCCTTGACTGCAATTATCATTGATAACAAATAAACCAAAAACACAATTATAAACGCCGGCAATGCAAATGCAAAAAAGTCTTTCCAAACCTCCGAAAAATTCCGGCTCACTCTCACAATCCGCCCGTCATTAAGCTTTATTGCGCAGTAATACACCTTTGATTTAACAGTTTGCGAATATCTTGCCGCCTCGCCGATGTTATTTTGATTTGCCATCGCTATTTCCGGTCTGTTGCTGTGGTCGCCGGCAGCATTGCTCGTGTCGTAAACAACGTTTCCGCTTTGGTCGATTATGCTTATGCGCCAGTCGTGGCGCGCGTCACTTTGCGGAATTTCGCCGGGATTTTCGTTTAAAAACTGCTCTGCCATGTATGCCATCTGCCGCACACTGTTTTTAAAATCAGAGCTTTTGCTTGTATATGTAAGAGCCGTGACCGCCAAAAACGTCACTGCAAGAGAAAGAAAAGTCGCAAAACAAATCGTAGCATATATTTTTTTATACATACTCCAAACCTCTCTTTCTACTCAACAGTATAGCCAACGTTTCTTATGGTCTTAACATAGTCTGCACATTCTTCAAGCTTTTTTCTGAGCGTTCTGATATGCACATCAACCGTTCTCGTTTCGCCCTCAAAATCAGTTGCCCAGACAATGCTCATGATCTTGTCTCTTGAAAATATTTTCCCTTTGTTTTTGGCAAGCAGATATAAAAGTTCAAATTCTTTATATGTAAGGCTTATTTCCCTGTTTAAAACATAAACCTTTCTTTTTGAATAATCAATCTCCAAATCCCTTATTTTTATCACTTCGCCGGCAGCGTCCTTTGTTTTGCCGCGCCTTAAAACTGCCTTTATTCTCGACGTAAGCTCCAAAATGTCAAACGGCTTTGTAACATAATCGTCCGCTCCGCTGTCAAGACCTTTTATCTTGTCCATTCTCTCTGCCTTAGCCGTAAGCATTATAACGAAAATATCCTTTGTCTGCGGATTTGTTTTAAGTGTTCTTAAAATCTCATACCCATCCATATCGGGAAGCATAATATCCAAAAGTATAAGATCGCATTTTTCTTTTCGCAAAGCTTCAAAAAGCTGTTTTCCGCTTTCAAAACCTTTTGCCTCAAACTGCACTGTATTTAAAGCATACACCGTAAGCTCCCTTATGCTGTCGTCGTCTTCAACGCAAAAAATCTTCTCCATATCCGTCTGCCCCCCTTTTTGTTAATTTTAGTTTACCATTTATTTACCTTGCTGTCAATCAAATAATTATCAAAAAAAGCAATTGTCACCCTAATTTCATTTTTAGGTTGACAATTGCTTTTAAATGTGATAATATAAATATGCTAAATTTTTATTCTGAAAGGAACTTTTACAAATGAAAACAAAACAGCTCGTTTTATGTGCGCTTTTTTGCGCACTCACAATCATCTTTGCACAGCTAATTATCCCGACAACCCCCGTGCAGTTTAGCCTAAGCATACTTCCTGTGCTTCTGTGCGGATTTGTTCTTTCGCCCAAATATGCGTTTTTTACGCAGCTTGCATATATTTTGCTCGGCGCGGCAGGGCTTCCCGTCTTAGGAAAATTTATGGGCGGACTCGGCGCGCTTTTCGGTCCGACCGGCGGCTATGTTTTAAGCTATCCGTTAATGGCGCTTGCCTGCTCGTTTATAGCCGGCAAAGCAAACACAAAAAACATTTTTATAAACTTTTTGTGTCAGATTCCATCGCTTTTAATCTGCTACATCGCCGGCTCTGCCTACCTTGCGTTTAATATGCATACTTCGTTTTACGCAGCCCTGGCGGCAGGTGTTTTTCCGTTTATATTGTTTGATATAATAAAGCTTGCCGTTTGCTCGCTTGCCGCATCGCTTTTAAAACATCACAAGGCGCTTGCAAATTAACAAAAATTTTTTCATTTCTCTTTAAAAAAAGAGCAAACCGATTTTTTCCGCCGGGTTTGACGCATCTTTACGCCAAGCCCCGCAGCAAAAAAAGTTTGCTCTTTTTTATTTTTGCATATCTTTTAACTTATCCATGCTTATTTATATATAACCGTGTTTTTTATAATCGGAAAAAGATAATATAATTTTTTTATGTCACATCCCCAAAAGCCCTCAAATTTTGTCCATGTGTGCTCAGTAAAAAAGTTTAAATGAAGCGCAACTCCCTTTTGATCGGAAAACAGCTTCCTGTGCAGTCTCTGCGAAAAAAACAGTTTTCCGCAGTGCGGCTCAATAATCGTTGATACCGACGGCACCACGCTCACCTGATGTTTTCCAACTCTGTCCAGTTCCTTTATCACGGCGCAAAGCTTTTCCACAGGCTCAATATGTTCTAAAAGCCCGACCGTCACAACCAAATCAAAGCTTTTGTCCTCAAACGGCAGATTTGCAGCGTCCGCCTTATAAAAGGTCACATTTTTTTGCTTTATATCGCAGTCGTTTATATCAACTGCGCTTATCTCATATCTTTCATCATTTGCAAACTGTATAAAATCTTTTCCGTTTGCGCAGCCAACCTCCAAAATCTTAATTTTTTTATCTTTCGGCAGGTTTGCAAGCTCCATTATTTTTTCAAAACGTCTTTTTTTAAGCGCTGTTGCTCCGCTTCTTTTCCAAACTCCGTAAAAGGGAAGTTTTCCTATTATCATTTAACCTACTCCTCGGTAATTTTATTTGCTTTTTCTTATAACTCCGTATTAAAAAGCATTATTTTTCAAATTCTTTTGCAACATCTTCAAGCAGACTGCGGATTTTCAAATGCTGCGGACAAACTTTTTCACACTTTCCGCATTTAATGCATTCTGAAGCCTTTGCCCCCTCCTTGGTGTGAACGCCGTAATAGTAATCCGCGTTCCAGTCGTTATAAACCTTTTTTTCATTCATGCATGCAAACAAATCCGGAATTTTTATCTTTTTCGGACACCCCTCCACGCAATAGCGGCACGAAGTGCATGAAATAAAATTCATCAAAGAAAATATCTTGCAAACCTCGCCGACAGCCTCTTTTTCCTTTTCGTTAAGCGGCTTAAAATCTTTCATATAGCTTACGTTGTCTTCCATCTGCTCCATATTGCTCATGCCCGACAAAACCATAACAATCCCTTCAAATCCTGCCGCAAATCTAACGGCATAGCTTGCCGTGCTGCCGCCGTTTAAATCATCTAAAACCTTTTTTGCGCTCTGCGGCAGATTAACAAGATTTCCGCCCTTAACAGGCTCCATAACAATAACGGGTTTTCCGTGCTTTCTGCACACCTCATAGCATTTTTTGCTTTCTATTGCCGGATCGTTGTAGTCAACATAGTTAAACTGAATTTGCACAATTTCAATCTGCGGATATATGCAAAGCATCTTATCAAGCACCTCCGCCTTATCGTGAAACGATATTCCGACATGGCGTATCTTTCCCTCGTTCTTCAAGTCAAATGCCGTTTCATATGCGCGGCACTTTTTAAAATGTTCAAAGTTTTCCGCATTCTGAGCATGCATAAGATAAAAATCAAAATACTCCACTCCGCACCATTTAAGCTGATTTTCAAAAAAAGGTCTTATATCCTCTTTCTTTTTGAAATAAGGCGCCGTAAGCTTGTCCGTAAGTATATATTTTTCGCGCGGATAACGGCTCGCAAGACATTTGTTTATCGCCTTTTCGCTCTTGCCCTCAATATAGCCGTGCGCAGTGTCAAAATAGTTAAAGCCGTTTTCCAGAAAATAATCAACCATTTTAGTAAATTCAGCTTCATCAACCTCCGCGCCGTTCATCGGCAATCTCATGCATCCGAAACCGAAATTCTTTTTAATCAAATCCATTTTTCACACCTCCGCTTTAATCACTTCTATAATAATTATACATCATTTACCCGCAAAGTCAATACAAACAATATTTTCACCGAAGATTTTTCGGCGCCGTGCCGTAAATCTTTTTAAAACAATGGCTAAACGAATACACATCCGAAAATCCGCAGCAACATGCAATATCCGAAATTTTTCTGTTCGTGTTTTTTATAAGTATCTCCGCTTTGCTTAATCTAAAATCTCTTATAAATTCGTGCGGCGTTTTGTTATACACTTCAAAAAACAAACGTCTGAAATGCTTTTCGCTGATATTTGCGCTTTTTGCAAGCTCGCTTATTTTCAAATCCGCGCGCCGATAGTTTTTCTTTATATATTCAAGAGCATTTTTAATCTTTTCTTTCTTTTCTCCGCTTGCTTTTTCAAATGCCGAGCCGTTATAAATCATTCCTATTATCTGTTTTAAAATTCCGCTGCACACCAAATTGCTCCCCGGCAGAGCCGCGCTGCATTCTTCAAGCGCCGTATAAAACAGCTTTTCATATTTGTATGTGCCGTCTTTGGCGCAAGCCGTTTTAAAAAACAAGCTCGGCTCTGGTATTTTGCTTTTTTTGTCAAAATTAAAATTCACCGCAATATATTCTGCCTGCTCGCAGCCGTATGCGCTGCTTTTGTCAACCGAACCGCGCGCTATATATCCGACCTGTCCTTCGCAAATAAGCTCATCTGTCCCCTCTTTTTCATATTCAAGCGTCCCTTTTGTAACAAAACATAAGCTTTCATGATTTCTGGGCAGTTTTGAAACATACGGTCTGCCTTTTTTAATTGTATCATAAAAAAACACCGCGTCGTCGGTATATATGTTATTCATCGCCGCACCGCCTTTAATCTTTTTTTAATATCAGAAAATAAAGCACAATATGCCCCATTTGCTGCTGCCTGCCGTTATTATACCATATTTCTTATAATAAATCAAATAAAAATGTCCGTTTTAAACAAATTTTCGTCCTTTATAAACATTTACATTTTATCCTTTGCAATATATAATACAACTAATTTATAATAAGCCGAAAGGAAAATAAAATGGATAAAAGAATAGAAATATTAACTAAAAAAACCCTCGCCGGCGAAATGTATGTTAAACCGGTAAAAACAAACTATGACAGATGCGATTTGTTTTTAACGCCCGTACAAATGTCTGCAAAACGGGTGTGTGAATATATAAAAAATCAACAGCCTATGCTGACGCCCGAAATGTGCTTTACGGGAGTTTTTAACTTTGACGGCAGCGTTGAAGGCGATGTTTTTTCCAGAACAGGTCACAAAAACTTTGCCGAAATGATGAAAAATTTTTATAACAAACCCGTCGATAACCTTTTAACCTTTGAATGGCAGCATTCCGCAGGCGATTTCGGAAAAATTATTAACAAAGGTCTTTCGGGTATAAAAGAAAACATAGAAAAATCCAAAGAAGTTCATAAAAATAACCCCGAAGCGCTCGAGTTTTTAAAAACGCAGACCGATATCTGCAACGCTCTTATCTTCTGGGCAAACAAGTGCTCGGATATGGTAGATGATTTTTCAAAAACGGTGTCCTCTTTAGAATACAAAGAAAATTTAAAAAAGCTGTCTGCCGCTCTTAAAAAAGTTCCCGAAAACCCGGCTTCAAGCTTTTACGAAGCAGTATTGTCGTTATACATTTGCTTTAGCCTCCTTCCCGACAGTATAGGCCTAATCGACAGATACCTGTATCCTTATTATAAAAAAGACATCGAAAATAAAACGCTGACAGATGAACAGGTGCGCTGTTATTTGCAGGAACTTTTTTTAATGCTTCAGGCAAAAACCCGCATATCGTCCGACAGATTTTACAGAGGCGGCGAATCGCATTTTTGCATCGGAGGTTATCTTGAAAACGGCGAGGACGGTTTTAACGAGCTTTCAAAGCTGATAATCGACTCTCTTACCGAACTTCCGACCTTTATTCCGCAGATTTCGCTCCGCTGGACTAAAAAAACTTCGCACGAAGTTTTTTCCTATGTGTTAGACTGCGAACGCAAAGACTCTGCCAAGCGCATAGCTTTCGTAAACGACGAACCCCGCATAAGAGGTCTTGAAAAATATACCGGCGTTTCTCATAAAGAAGCCGTAAACTACACAATGATCGGCTGCAACGAAATCGCTCTGCCCGGCGGAATTGTTTTCGGCTTTGACCCTTTAAACATTCTCCGCTGCGTTTCAAACACTTTTTCCAAGCGCAAGTCCGACATATTAAATGCCAAAACCTTTGATGAGTTTTACGATATTTTTGAACAGGAAATGTTTTTCGACTTAGAAGAAGCCGACAAAATAGGCAAAGGCTTTCAGGCAGTGCGCAGCCGCGATGTAAACCTTGTAAGCAATATACTTATAGACGGCTGCATAGAAAACGCAAAAAGCGTAACGCGCGGCGGAACACAAAAATATATCGCCGTAGCTCTGCTTATAGGTATTGCAAATGTAATCGACTCTTTGTCTGTAACAAATCAAATAGTGTTTAACGAAAAACGCGTCACAATGGCGCAGCTTGCCAACGCTTTGGAAAATAACTGGAACGGATATGAAGAATTAAGAGCCTATATATTAAAAAACGGCAAATTTTTCGGAAACGACGAACAGTCCTCAAACGATATTGCCCATAGATTTTTTAAAAGCCTTGATAAACATAACACAGCCGATAACTATTTAAATAAAAAACTTATTTTCGGAAACCTTGTCGGCTATAATGAACACCATAAATTTTTCGGAAATAACACAAAAGCCACCCCCGACGGACGTTTAAACGGCGAAATGCTCACATTCGGCATAGGTCAGATAAACGGAAAAGACCGCGGCGGTCTCGCCGCGCTTTTAAACTCCGTTGCAGCCTGTGATCCGTACTGTATTTTAACAGGCCCGAGCGTTACAAACATTTTGCTTGACGACCGTCTTGTAAAAAATGATGAAAACTTTAAAAAGCTTGTTTATCTTTTAGAAACATATTTCAAGCTCGGCGGAACGCATTTTCAGCTTACATATGTTTCAAAACAGGATCTTATAAACGCAAAAAAAGATCCCGATAAATATAAAAGTCTCAGAGTCAGAGTATCCGGCTTTTCCGATTACTTCGTATTTTTAAACGAAGGTCTGCAAGACGAAATTATTTCCCGGACGCAGCATACAAAATAACAAAAAACCGGGCGAAATGCAAGCCAAAATCGGTTCGCATTTCGCCCGGTTTAAATTTTTATATTATCTCATATTCCAGATTTTCATAGTGAAGCTTTGTTCCTATATCAATTCCGAACGGCAGGAGCGCCAAAGCAATAAACAGCTCCTCTCCCGTTTGACATTCCTTTAAAATTGCATATTCTCCCTCTATTTTATCAACAATATAATCTCTCGGCTCCAAAAATACCCCTTCTAAAAATTAAACTTAAACACTATTCCTATCACAGCCGACGCCGCTATATACACTATCGGATGAATTTTTTTAACCTTTTGCATCATAATAAACACAACCGCAGCTAAAATCATTCCCTGCCAGAAAAAGTGCGGCGCCTCCGATTTAAAAAACGCAATCTTTATAAGGCTCACTCCCGCCGCAGCAATAAGCGCCGCCGATGCCGCTCTTAATCCGTAAAACACGCTCTGCACGGCCTCGCTTTTTTTAAACTTTTCCAAAAACTTTGCCACAATCAAAATAATAACAATCGACGGAAACACCAATCCCAAAGATGCCGTAACGCTTCCGAACGCTCCGCTCTGCAAATATCCGACATATGTCGACATATTAACCCCGAGCGGTCCCGGCGTTGCCTCCGAAACTGCAATCATATTTGCAATATCCGAAACCGTAATCCAGTTTGTCGTATAAGTAAGCTCATATAAAAACGGCAGCGTTGCAAGCCCTCCGCCGACTGCAAAAAGCCCGATTTTTGCAAACGTAAAAAACAAAACCAAAAATATCATTTGTTTTCTCCTTCCTTAAACGCCTTTTTGCCCTTTTTAATGCGCGAAACCGCAAATCCGGCAGCGCCCGACAAAACAACAATCGCCGCAGTCGGTACAGATGAAACAAACACCGCCAGAAGAAAGCATATCAAAAAAATCACAAGCGATATTTTATCAACAATCGCCTTTTTCCATATTTTCACCACAGCGCTCGCCACCAGTGCACACACACAAACTCTTATTCCGCACATCGCATATCTCACTGCTTCAAAATCCGCAAAATTTGAAATAAACGCCGCAAGCACGGTTATAATAACAACCGATGGAAAAATAACCCCGAGCGTTGCAAATATTCCGCCAAGCATTCCGCACTGCTTGTAGCCGACAAATGTTGCCGTGTTAACGGCTATAACCCCGGGCGTACACTGCCCTATAGCAAAATAGTCAAGTATCTCTTCTTCGCTTGCCCAGTTATATTTTTCCGAAATCTCGCGCTGCAAAATAGGAAGCATAGCATATCCCCCGCCAAACGTAACGGCGCCGATTTTTGCAAAAACCAAAAACAGTTTTATAAGCTTTTTCATAAATATTCTGTACCTTTCAATATTTTTTATTTGTAAAGCGCTCCGTAAAGCTCGTTAAACTTTTCAACGTCTGCCAAATATCCGCTTCTGCCGAATTTTGTGCCTGTCTGTCCGGGCATGGTATCCGTTTTAATCGACTCTCCCTTTAAAGAAAACGCACATTTAACATATTTAACAGCCGACACAAAGCTTAAATTTGTGTCAACGTGATTGTTGTAAAAGTCAAGATACGCTTTGTTGTTTTTTATAATGTTTGCTGGCTTTGCAAGATTTAAAACAAGCGTTTTCATAAAGTTTTGCTGAACCTCCACGCGCTGCAAATCAGCTCTTGCATAACCCGCGCGGTATCGCAGAAGCTGCTCGGCATGGCTTCCGTCTAACACCTGCTTACCCTCTTTTAAATGAATAGACAAATTCTGCACAGGATCGTCATAGTCCATATCCTGAGGCACATAAAACTCCACTCCGCCTATGGAATCAACAATTGCATGAAGTCCGTCAAAATCAACCTTTGCATAATAGTCTATCTTAACTCCGAACTTATTTTCAATTTCATCTATCAAAAGACTCATGCCCATCTTTTCGCCCGCAAAATGATAAATCTCGTTTATCTTCATGCCGTGTCCCGAAGGCTGCGGATATTCTGCGCACATCTTTTCATAAGTATTGTCAGACACTGAAACAAGCGTATCTCGCGGAATGGATATAAGCTCAATTTCGCTTTTCGCTCCGCTTTTTAAAACGCCAAGCATCAGCGTATCTGTTCTCGTTCCTCCGGCGTCCGTTCCCGCAATCAGAAAAACGGTTTTTTTAGGCGGCGAAATAAGGAAAAACAAAGCCGCCAAAACAGCAGCAAAAACAATAAAAAACGTTAAACAGCCCTTTGCCCTGTTTTTCTTTTTTTTCTTTTTGCCGTTTGGTCTTTGCGCTCTGTCATAATTTTTGCGTCTGTCATAATTTTCATCTTCATGCCTGTGATTTCTTTTGTGGTTTCGGTAATCTCCTCTTCTGCGTCTTACGGGGCGGTCTTCATAATCATCATATCCGCTGCGGCCGTCTTGTTCGCCATAACCGTTTTCGCCGTCAAAATCAAAATTACCGCCGTCATCGTCATCATCAAAAAAATCGTCTCTTATTTTTATATCATAATCTTTATCCATATGTAATTTCAGCCTTTCAAATAAACATCAAATAAACTATACCACACAAGCCATATAAAGTCAATAACAATTAAGCATGGGCGCCGGCTGTTTTTCCTGCCGGCGCCTGCGGATTAAAATAACGCATAAAATATTTTTTAAAGTCTGCTTTTCGTTTTTGCACTTTGCCAAACAAAAAGCAAAAACAATAAAACCGCCGCTATAATTCCTAAAGGATAGGAAAATGCCGCCGGCAAACGAAATCCCTCTTTTGCCATAAGAATATATGTCACGCAAACGGCGCTCATAAACGCAGCCGGTATTGCCGAAACAAGAAAGCTGCATTTTTTGTTTTCCTTTATCAGATACGCCGTAACGCACCAAAGCGAAATCGCCGCAAGCGTCTGATTGCTCCACGAAAAATACCGCCACAAAATATCAAAGTCCGTCTGCATAAGAACCGCCGCCACAGCCAAAACCGGAACGGTCAGCAAAAGGCGGTTTTTTATTTTTTTCTGGTCAAGCTTTGTCCATTCCGCAAGAATAATCCTAACTCCGCGAAACGCAGTATCTCCCGTTGTAACAGGACACACAACAACCCCTATCACAGCTAAAATTCCGCCTATACCTCCCAAAAGCCCCTTAGAAATTTCATAAACCGTTCCCGACTGCCCCAAAAAAGAAATAGCATTGTTTAAACCGGCAGTGTCTTTGTAAAACGCACTGCCCGCCGCGGCCCATATAAGCGCAATAACCGCCTCCGCTATCATCGCCCCGTAAAACACGCTTTTTCCCTCATACTCATTTTGTATGCACTTTGCAACAAGTGGCGACTGCGTCGCATGAAATCCCGAAACCGCTCCGCATGCAACCGTCACAAACATAAACGGCCATATCTCAAGCCCCTGCGGATGCATGTTTTTTAAAGACACCTCCGCTATATGATACCCCTTAAAAACAATTGCACCGATAATTGCCGCCGCCATCACTATTAAAACTATCCCGAACACCGGATAAAGTCTGCCTATAATTTTGTCTATCGGCATCAGCGCCGCAAGAAGATAATATATTAATATAACCGCACTCCAAAATCCCGCCGAAATTCTGTTTTGCGTTATGTTGGCCAAAAGCGCCGCAGGGCTTGTTATAAACACAGTGCCCACCAAAACCAAAAGTATAACAGAAAAAACTCTCATAATTCCTTTCGTTTTTTTGCCGACATATTTTCCCGAAAGCTCTGCAATCGAAGCGCCGCCGTTTCTTTCCGACATCATTGCTGTCATATAATCATGAACCGCTCCGCCTAAAACCGAGCCGAAAACTATCCATAAAAACACAACCGGTCCGAACACAGCTCCCATAAGCGCTCCGAAAATCGGCCCCGTACCGGCAATATTCAAAAGCTGTATCAAAAACGCTTTTCCCCTCTTCATCGGCACAAAGTCCACCCCGTCGCCGACTGTGTGAGCCGGAGTTTTTCTGTTATCCGGCGAAAATATTTTTTGCACAAAACCTCCGTAAAAAACATATCCCAAAACCAAAACCGCAATCGATAAAACAAAAGAAATCATATCGTAACTTCCTTATCTTTTTTTATTGCTATTTTGACCTGTCTTTTACATTTTATTCATGCCGCAAAAAAAGCCGCAGCAAAATATTTTTGCCGCAGCCTTTTTTGATTTTTTATTAATAACCTGCCAAACCGTCTTTTATATATGTCACAACCGTTACATATTCGCTGTCGGTGTCATAATCAATCGCAAGCATATCATCGGTGCCGTTTTTTCTAAAACTTGCAGTGTATGTTCCTCCGGCGCCCGCCTCTTCCGTAGCATATGTAAATTTATCGGCTATTTTTGAGGCCGCCGTTTTATAAGACATATGCGCGTTTATTCCAAACAGAGTTGCAACTCTTGTGTCCGTTAAAATAACGTGATCTATGCCGCTGTCATCAAACATAACGGTAAAGCCGGCGCCCAAATAGCTTAGCCTATAACGTTACCCATCTCACGATACAAATCGTTTAAGCCGTTTGTCTCGTCCGCACCAATACTTACCACCCCCCTCTGGTAAAATTAAGTATACCTTTTTTATCCTCCGTTTTCAAACGCGTAATGCCATGTATTATTCCTTGTAAAATTCTTAATAAAAATTAAAAAACACAAGGCTATAAAAACAGATTTTATTATAATCCGTTTTTATACTCTAAAATTTCTTTGTCTTTGTAGAGCTTATATGCCTCCAACAGTATCGACACTCCGAAAAACTGCTCCTGTACTCTGCTTGATTTATATATATGATACGGCGCAAACCCGTTTTGTGCCTTCGGAAAAATCGTTCTTCTCGGTATCGGATTTTCGCTTTTTGCCATTATAAAATACATATACTTGCCGTCCTCCGACGTGTAAGGCGTTGTCGGCAAAAGCTGCTCTTTGTAGTCGCTGCCCTTTTTCCCTAAAAAATTCAAATCCAAATTCACCGCAAACTCAGAAATATTTTCGTTTTCGGTTTGCGCCGATATTACCAAAGCGTCTTTTTCTAATATATACTGCGTTTTAATAAGGTTTTTGCTGTCTTTGCACAATATCTCGTTTTCCGCCGTCTTTTGCTCAATGTCATACTCGCAAATCCGCTCGTGATAGCTTTCAAATTCCTCGTGCGGCATCGTTTTAATGTCGTCCGTCTTAAGCGTAAAGCACACTGCCCCGCATTTTCCCCGCTCATCTGCAAAATTAAACGTCCCGCCATTTGCGAAAAGCTTTTTAATTATTCCGTTTTCAACTTCTATTTTATAGCTTTCGTTTTCAATATTCATATCCTTGCCCACGCCGGTTTATTTTATAATTTATAATACCATAAACCTGTCTTTATGTCAAACCTTAAGGTTTGACATAAGCTATAAAATATGCTAAAATAAAAAGTATGCTGACAAACGCAGTTTCTCATTAATACATATATTAATATAAAAAACTTAAGAAAGGCAGAAAATATCAAATGCAAAACGATAAATCCTTTTTAGCCACAAAACCCGTCGGCAGACTTTTGTTTGAACTTGCAATCCCGGCAATTGTGGCGCAGATTGTAAATATGCTTTATAATATTATCGACAGAATATATATAGGCCACATTCCAAACAGCGGCTCTTTGGCGCTCACGGGCGTCGGAGTGTGTCTGCCGCTTATCCTGATAATTTCCGCATTTTCGTCCTTTGCCGCTTCAGGCGGCGCACCGCGCGCATCAATATACATGGGCAAAGGCGACACAGACACTGCCGAAAAAATCCTCGGCTCATGCGCATTTTTGCAAATATGTCTCTCGCTTGTTTTAACCGCCGTTATGTTTTTTAAAAGCAAAGACCTTCTTTTGATGTTCGGTGCCAGCGAAAACACAATTTCCTTTGCCTGTTCCTATATGAAAATCTACAGTGCAGGAACAATCTTCGTTCAGCTCACTTTAGGCTTAAATGCCTTTATAACCGCACAGGGCTTTGCAAAAACATCTATGATAACGGTCTTAATCGGCGCAGCTTTAAACATCATTTTAGATCCCGTATTCATATTTGCCTTAAACATGGGCGTAAGCGGCGCAGCTCTTGCCACCGTAATATCACAGGGAATTTCATGCATATGGGTGCTGTTTTTCTTAACCGGCAAAAAAACAACTCTGCGCCTTAAAGCAAAAAACTTTCGCCTTAACAGTAAACTTGTTCTGCCTTGTATTGCTCTCGGTCTTTCAACGTTTGTCATGCAGTCGAGCGAAAGCGTTATTTCCGTTTGCTTTAATTCTTCGCTTTTAAAATACGGCGGAGACATAGCCGTCGGCGCAATGACAATTCTCTCCGGCGTTATGCAGTTTGCGCTTTTGCCTCTGCAAGGTATCGGCCAGGGCGCACAGCCGATTATAAGCTATAACTTCGGAGCAAAAATCTCCGAACGCATCAAAAAAAGCTACAAACTTTTGCTGACCGCCAGCCTTACTTATTCTTTCATTCTTTGGGCAAGTATAATGCTGTTTCCGAATTTTTATGCAAAACTGTTTAGCACAGACGCTGCCCTAATCGCCTTCACTGCGCGCGCACTTCGCATCTACTGTGCGGTTTTGTTTATGTTCGGTATCCAAACAGCCTGTCAAATGGCATTTGTTTCAATAGGCAGCGCCGTCTGCTCGATAATCGTTGCCGTAACAAGAAAATTTGTGCTTTTGGTGCCTCTTATATATATTATGCCGAATATCATCTCAGACAAAGTAACAGGTGTATATATGGCAGAACCCATAGCCGACGCAATCGCCGTCACATTCACGGCAGTCCTCTTTTACTTTAGGTTTAAAAAATCTTTGCGCAATCTTAACTCATAAACATATTTTTAAACGGCTGCGCAGTATAAATAATTAAGTTTTATAATAAAAAAACGCCCGGCGTATCATAGCGCTGAGCGTTTTTTTATTTGTACAAGCATTAAATTTTCCCCTTCGTCATACAATGGTACAAACAAACGTTTTAGCGTTTGCAAATTTTTAGCCAAAAAACGGCAGAAAGGCTGAATATCTCTATGAATAATAACCCCGGTGAAAACAAAATAGATCCGCAAACGAAAAAAATGCTCGAAGATTTTGTAAAATCCGGCAAAGCCGATAAAATAACAAAAAACCTCGGCAATATAGATAAAGCAAAGGTTTTGAAAATGTTTTCCTCCCTTTCCTCCGACGACATAAAAAAAGGTCTTGCCGGCGGAATGAAAAACATCGATTTTAAAAATTTAAATCAGTTTATGAAAGATAAGCATTAGAAAGTAAATCCCTGTGCAGTTTAAAAGGCATATTCTTTGTAATGCTTTGTAAAAACGCCCGTTAAGGCAATAAACAAAAAAGGTTGTGATAATACTATGCCGGACGCATCCCAAGCTCTTGAAATGCTTCAGCAGTTTCTTTCCGGTCCCGATGCAAAAGAAAAAATATCGCAGGCGTTAGACATTATGTCCGGCAGCGATTTTGATCCCGGCATCTTCTCCGGAGACTCCTCCGCCGGTGAAAAACTGCCTTCTTCTGATGATTTTTTAAAAGATATAGATCCCCAAAAAATCATTAAAATAATGTCGGCATTAAAAAAATGCGAAAAAACTCCCGATCCCCGAACGGATCTTTTGCGCGCATTAAAGCCGTATCTGGGCACAAAAAAGAATTCACGCGCAGATAAAGCCATAAAAATCGCCGCAATGTTAAAATACGCACCAATGCTTGAAAATCTTAAAGATTTGTTTTAAGACAGGTATCAGAAGTAAAACTCCATGCGGTTTTACTTCTGATATCTAAACCCAAAGGAGATAAAAAATGTCTAATAAAAGTTACCGCTATAAAGATCCCATGCTTTCCTCATACGGCAAACACCGCCAAAAAACCTCTCATGCGCCTCAAAGCGAAAGCCTCCCGCCTCCTTCGGTTTTATCAAATCACTCCTCCGCCCCATCACTTTTCTCGCTTTTTTCAAAAAACAAATTAAAATCTCTCGACACCGACGACTATATCTTAATGGTTTTAATCTTTATGATTATAAAAAACAGCGATGAACCGGACTGGCCTTTGATTTTCTCGCTGTTTTATATTTTGCTCGATGATAACGACGGCTGACTTCTGCCGTCCGCCTAAGAAAGGTTTAATAAATATGCTAAAAAAACTAACGGCGCTGATTTTGTTTTTTTGTGTGATTATGCTTTTGATACCATACTGTTTCTGCGCTTTTTTAAAGCCTGTAAACCCGGGCGCGCTGCCTTCGGTAAGCAATGCTTTTTCAAATGATGCGCAAAACGAAAACGAAGCTGTCTTGGTATCAAATAGTTACCGCGAGCCCGAAACGCTCAAATCATATATCACGGATAAAAACGAAGTTTGCGAAATAAATTTTGAAGACTATATAAAAGGCGTTGTCGCCGCCGAAATGCCGGCAGCTTTTGAAAAAGAAGCCCTAAAAGCGCAGGCAGTAGCCGCCAGAAGCTACATTCTTTCCAAAATGCAGTCAGGCACCAAACACGAAAACGGCGCAGACGTTTGCGACAATCCGTCCCACTGCAAAGCATATCTGCCCCCCGATAAATTAAAGCAAAAGTGGGGAGATGAATTTGACAGCTTCTATGCAAAAATCTGCGAGTGCTGCGATGAAACAAAAAACTGCGTTATGCTCTACGACGGTAAAATAGTAAATGCCCTCTTTCATTCCACAAGCAGCGGCAAAACAGAAAGCGCGCGCGACGTATGGGGCGGCGATGTTCCGTATCTTGTTTCGGTCGCAAGCTTCGGCGACGAGCTGTCGCCCAGGTATCATTCAAGCACCGCCATGAGTATTAACGAATTTAAACAAAAACTTAAATCCGCCTATCCCGATATTTACTGGAAAGACGGCGAAAACCTCATAGGCGATGCGGTGCGCAGCGAAGCCGGCGGTATAATTACTATGAATATCGCAAACATAACCCTAAGCGGCAGCGAACTAAGAAATATTTTCTCTCTGCGCTCAACTCATATCGATTTTGACATAACAAACGACACCGTCACCTTAAACGTCACCGGCAACGGCCACGGTGTCGGCATGAGCCAGTACGGCGCAAACTATCTTGCCTGTCAAAACAAAACCTTCACAGAAATCCTTAAAACCTACTATTCCGGCGTGGAGGTAGTAAGGCTAAACGGATAATTCTAAGCATTAATAAATAACATAAAAAAATGATGGCAAACAGCAGCTTGCCATCATTTTTTATTATCTTTTTATTACAGCTTTGTTATTATAACTTTCATTTCCTCTGCCTGCCATGAAACATCTGCGCCTAAGTTTTCGCAAATAAATCTGAGCGGAGTATATGTTCTGTCGTTTTGAGTAAACGCAGCGCTGTCTAATTTTTCTTCTTTACCGTTCACATATGCAATATCCGAACCGATATAAATAAGTATTAAAACATCTTCACCGCCGTTTTTACCCGTGATTGTAACAAGCTGTTTTTCGTTGTCCCATGAAACATCTGCACCTAAATTTTCTGCAACAAAACGAGCAGGAAGCATCGTGCGGTCGTTTACAACTATCGGAGCAACATCATTTACCTCAACTTTTCCGAACACCAAAGCCTCTTTTTCGCCTATCGTCAAAATAACCTGATCTTCTTTGGTATAAACCTTAGTCCATGCAGCATAAAGAGTGATGCTCTTTGTAACCTTGGATTCAAAATCATATTCTTGTGTAAGCTCTTTGTCTGTATACCAGCCCGCAAACTCATATCCCTCTTTTACGGGATTTTCAGGCTTAACAGCTGTTTCATTCTTTTTAACGCTCTGCGTTGCAATACCTGCAGCGCCGTTTGTCTCAAAGCTTACGCTTACATAAGCGCTGCCGACCGACACACCGCTGCCGCCGCCCGATGATGAAGATCCGCCGCCGTTTCCGCCTACCGATGATGACTTAAACGAAATTACAACCGGATTGTTTTTAAGCTCATAATTATCGTTTGCACTCACAAGCACGCTGTATTCTTTCTTTGCCTGAAAAGCACCGCTTAATGTGTAAACCGTGTTGTCCTTGCTTGCCGAAACATCGCTTATCTCAACATCCTTGCCGTCCAACGTCACTTTAAAGTCATCTTTTGTAAGATTTGCTATCGGCTTATCAAGCTTAATCTTTAAATATGTTTTCTTGCCCTCAAGGTCTGAAAGCTTAACTGCAAGCTTTGTTATTGTAACGTCTGCGCCGCTGCCGTTTTCATATTCATAAGATATTTCATAGTTATTATCCTGCGCACCGCTTATTGTCACAGCGTCTTCATACGTTCCGACTGCGCTTTCTTCGTTTACGTCGCTTCTGTACTCATATTTTTGCAAAACATCCAAAACGCTTTCGTCCTCGTCGTTTACAAATCCTGTATACTCATACTTCGGCGCCGTATTTGCCTGCAAATACTCGCGCGTAACGTCTAATGCCTTAATCACAAGCAAAGCCTTGTTAATCGTAAACACAGCTTTGTTTTCGCTTATAATAAAGTTATAATTGCTATCTTCTGTAAGCGATTTTCCGTCCTTTACGAAAATCGTCATTTCATATTCTCCGGCAGGAGCCTTTTTGTTTAATGCGTCTGCCTCGGTCGAAACTCCGAAGATTTCATAAAGCTTGTTTTTATATTGCTCGTCTGCCATGTCAGACTCAAAAAGTCCCTCAAGCACAAAGTCCGGATTTTCCTCGCCGTATGTTTTCTGAGCGTCCTTAGCCGTTACAGTTGCATTTGCCTTGTTGATATACATTGTTGTATTTCCGCTGCCCTTGAAGCGATCGTCGCTTGCGTAAATGCTGTAGCTTACAGCATACACGCCAACGTTTTTAGCCTCGTTTACAGCGGCGTTAGTAACAAGCGTGTAAGTTATATCAACATTTTTGTTTTCGCCCGAAAGCACCGGAACAAAATCTTCATTATCCGATGTCAAAGCTATCTGCTGCACCTGACCGTTATACGTCTTTACTAAATCGGAAGCCGTAAGCATAACAGTTTTTTTGTCTGCCTCAAGCGCAAATTCCGCCGTGATACCGCTTGCATAATTAGTATCGTCAATCTCAGCTCTTACTGTTGTCTTTCCGCTTCTTATAATTTTAACAAGTCCGTTTTCGTCAACCGTTGCAATGTTTTCATCATCGCTTGACCACTTCACCTTAGGAGTCTGATTTCCATAGTACGCGCGCAGCGTGAATATGTCTCCCACAAGCACATTTTTGTTTGCACCCGTTATATAGAAGCTTCCTCCCGACGCACCTGTTATAGTAAGAACCGCCGAATTGTCATAAACAAACTTATAGTTGTCGGCTCTTCCTCCCGAAATCGTAATAGGATACTCTCCCGCGTTGCTCAGTGCATTTGCCTTAACCGTTGCCGCAGGCTCTAAAAGAAGTGAATTTTCATCTTCTCCGTAAACAAATCCCTCGTAAATAAGAGTAAATGCGGGATTTGCCTCGCCGTATGCGCGCTTTTCGTTATTTGTTTTAACAATAAGCTCTTTCTTTTCTATTTCAAACTCGCAGCTTGTTTCATATGTTTCATAGTTTTTGCCGCTGTAAATTGCGCTCACCGTATATTTTCCGGCATTTCTCGGTGCAAGACCGTCTGCCGTCGAATATTTAATCTTAACGTCCGCGCCGTTCGGTGCGCTGTCAAAATCAGCTTTTGCAAGCTCGCTTCCGTAAACCGCATTTGCCTGTCTTATGCTAAGTCCGCTAAACTGCGCTTTGTTAATATTAAGCATTGCAGATGCCGAGCCCGTGTAGTTTCCGTTTGCACTCACGCTCACGCTGTACGTTCCGCTCTGCGTCGGAATTTCATCTTTTCCGTTATACTTCACGCTGTAGCTTGCCTCGTCATCATCGCAGTCAATCATAACTTCTTTTTCGCTGCCGTCATATGTCTGCTCAAGATCCGAAATAACAAATCCAACAGTTTTCTTAAGCGGAACAAACATTATCTTTGCCTGCTTTTCTTCAAAGTTGCCGTCCGAAAGCTTTTTAACGCTTATCGTCACCTTCTCGCCAACAGCTCCGTTTATTTTAACCGTCGCTTTAGACGCATCCTCACCATCAGCCTCAACGTCAACATCTGAGTTGTCGCTTTCCCAAATATATCCGCCGTCTCCGCTGCCGCCTGCGGACGAAATTTCAAACTCATCTTTATAAGACACCGTTCCCGGCAAACCTATAATGCTTATCTGCTCCTGATTTGCAGGGCTTATCGTCATGTCAGCGCTCTGATAATCAGTTATATAGTTTACTTTGTCTGAAATATCAACCTTAACCTTGTAGCTTCCCGCCTCGCTCGGCACATATGAAAGCTCGTTTTCATCAGCGTCTGTGTAAACAACATCAAAATCCGTAAACACATTTAAGTTTTCGTCAAATGCCGATACAAAAACGCTCTTTTCATCGCCGTCATAAACGAAAGCTGTGTTTGCTACAGTAAAGTTAACCTTAACCGGCTTAATCGACGCCGCAGCGCTTGAAACCTTCGCCTGTTCGGATAAAAATTCATAGTTTGCGCTCTTTGCGCCTGTCAGCGACTCTGCCGTAAATGTAACCGTCTTGTTATCGGCAGAATTTTCGTCCTCAAACTCCGCACTTCCTGCAACCGAAACCAAATCCCTGTCTTCATCAAGCACTCCGTTAACCGCAGTAACCTTAACCGCTGCCGCAGCCGTCTTGTCATACTTTTTGTCATATGCCTCAAATTCAAAGCCCGTAACTTTTGCCTTTGAAATATTAACGCTCGTCTGTAAGTTCGAAGAAGAAAGCGTGTATAAATCGCTCTTTTCGCCCGAAAGCGCTATGTTTGAAACATAAACGATCTTGCCGTCTCCGGCATCGGAATTTACCATTGTTCCAAGTCCCGTTGCATACACTTCATCTGAGTTCACAACATTTGATAAGTCTATCGTAACCAAAACATCATCTTTTGCGTTATACTCTCTGTCCTGTGCAGCAGCAGCCGCCTCAAGCACTCTTTTGTTTGCAGTAAATGTCTTTACAGCTTTTTTATCTGTGTAACCTGTCTTTTTGCTTGTCGCCGTGATCGTTATTTTTCCTGTTCCCAAAACAGTAACGTCGCCGTTTTCGTTAACTTCGGCATTTCCTTCTGCTTCATAAGTAACGTCGCCCTGTGCTCCGGGAGCCGAAACCGTAAATTGATCGCCGTAGTAAACAACCTGCGGAACATCTTCAATCGCAAAAATCTCCTGAGATGCACTTCCTATCACCAAAACTGCCCTGTAACTGTTTAACTCATAGTTGTTTTCATCATCCAAAACAATCACAACATCATATGTGCCAACGTCAACCGGTTCACATGCTATGCCCGCTTTTTCGTATTTTACGCTATACGCCGTAAACACGCTGCCGTTTGCCATAGCAGATACCGAAACCTCCTGTGCGCTGCCGTCATAGATTTTGTTTGTCTGCGGTGCGCATATAACGGATACCTTTGCCTTGTTTATGCGCATATCGCTTACCGAAAAGCTTGTTTTATAGTTTTGCTTGTCTGAAAGCTCGATTTTAACCTTGTAATTTCCGGCATCTTTCGGAACATACGAAAGCTCGTTTGAGTTTTCATCAGCATAGCTTATGCTGTATAGCGTAAATGCATTTGAGTTTTCATCAGTTGCCGAAACCGACACTCTCTTTTCATTTCCGTCATAGGTAAACGTTGTATTCTGCAAATCAAACGACACCTCTATCGGCTTAATCGAAGCAAGCGCGCTCGAAACCTTTGCCTGTTCGGATGAAAATTCATAGTTTGCGCTCTTTGCACCCGTAAGCGAGTGCGCCATGTAAACAACAGTTTTATTGTCAGCGGAATCTGCACTGTCAAATTCTGCGCTGCCCGCAATCAACACCAAATCCTTATCCTCATCAAGCACTCCGTCGATAGATGTAATCTGAGTCTGTGCCGCCAAAGTCTTGTCATACTTTTTGTCGCTTGCGGTAAATGAAAATCCGTTTATCTTCTTTTTAAATATATCAACCGTCGTCTGAATACTGTTTGAAGAAAGCGTGTATAAATCGCTCTTTTCGCCCGAAAGTGTTATGTTTGAAACATAAACTATTCTTGCGTTTCCGGCGTCGGAATTTACCATTGCTCCCAATCCCGTTGCATACACTTCATCGGAATTTACAATATTTGATAAGTTTATCGTAACCGAAACGTCGCTTTTTGCATTATATTCTCTGTTTTGCGCAGCAGCCGCAGCCTCAAGCACTCTCTTGTTTGCAGTAAATGTCTTTGCAGCCTTTTTGTCTGCATAACCTGCCTTTTTGCTTGTTGCAGTAATTGTTATTTTTCCTGTTCCCAAAACGGCAACGTCGCCGTTTTCGTTAATCGTCGCATTTCCCTCAATTTCATAAGTAACATCGCCGGGCGCGCCGATTGTTGAAACCGTAAACTTATCTCCGTAGTAAACCGTCTGCGGAACATCTTCAATTGAAAACACTTCCTGAGACGCGCTCTTTATTATAAGCTGCGCAGAAAAACCTGTAAGCTCATAATTGTTTTCATCATCCAAAACAATCACAACATCATATGTTCCAACGTCAATCGGCTCACATTCTATGCCTGCCTTTTCGTATCTTACGCTGTATTCTGTAAACACGCTGCCGTTTGACATAGCGGAAATCAAAACGTCCTGTGCGCTGCCGTCATAAGTCTTAACTGTCTGCGGTGCGCATATAACGGCTACTTTTGCCTTCTTAATCGAAGCCTTCACGGTGCCCGTTATCTTTCCGCCCGAAAGCTCATAGTTTTCAGCGTCTTTTCCCGTAATTTCAGAAATTTCATAAATAACGTCTTTGTCGTCGCCGGCATTTGCGTCCTCAAATTTTCCGAAAACAGATGCCTTAATGTTTTCAATCTCGCAGGTAACATTTAAAACAGCCGACTCGGTTTTGTCATATGTCTTATCCTGAGCAGTAACCGTAAAGTCACTCTCTGAAAGCACCTTTGCCTTAACCTCTAAATCTGCGCTTTCATATTTTATCTCATATATGTCAGACTCCAAGCCGTAAGGCTCAATGCTGTACACTCCAACCTTCTTGCCCGCGCTGTAGTTTGTCTTAAACAAAAGCGTGCCGCCAAAGTCAGCCTCCGAAAGTCCCTCGGGGAAAATCGCCGCAGCATTTGTATATTCCTCTCCGTATGTAACAGAATCTGCCTTAGCCTTTATGGTAATTTCCTCTTTGCTTATGTTTAACACATAACTTGCATACACAGGCGTTGTGCCTGTCTTTTCGCTCGTTGCAGTAATCGTAACGCTGCCGGCTTTCTTTATTGTAACCTCGCCCGCACCGTCAACTTCTGCAATATCCTCATCGCTTGACTGATATGTAACCGTGCTTGCGTTCGGATTTGTAAGAGCGTTTGTAAACTTTGCGTCGGTCGTCTTTTTGTTTACAGTGCCTTTGGCAAAATATATCGGCTTCTGCGCAGCCTCGCTGCCGGCCTTTATATCCATAAACCCAACGTTTTTATAAAGGTTAAAGTCCGGAATGTTTAAGCTGTTTACAATATATTCGTTTGCCGGCTCATAATTTTCTTTTTCTGCGCCGTCAATCGAAATAACATATAAGTATCTGCCCGCCGCAATTGTCTTTGCGCTCGACACCATCGACACAAGCTTATCTTCGTTTTCATCAACCTTGTAATACTTAACCGTTATGGCATCGTCTGAAAGAAGTTTTGTGTTGCTGCCCTTTACGCTTATCTTTTTCTCCTCGCCCGGCGCATAAAGCTGCTCCGTGCCCGAAACGTCAAACGTAACCTTCTTTTTGTTAATCTTAAACAGATTCGATGTGGCAACTCCCTTTTTATAATTGTCATCTCCGTTGTAAACTAACCTAAATTTATACTCTCTGTCTGCTGCAACCTGCTTATCCTGGATTATTTTAAAACTTCCGTTTTCAAGCTCAGTCTTTACAATTGCCACACATGTATTGCTTTCGTTATCATAAAGCATCGCCGTAACAGTACCTGTGGGCATTGCTGCCTCTTCTTCGCTGCTTCCCATAATCTGTCCGCTGATTTGCGCAGCATCTTCATATTCTATATCAAAAACTGTGCTGACTCTATCAAACCGAGCACTCGCTTTTGTTATTTCAAAAACGCAAACCTCAAGCTCGTCATTACTTTTGTAGTTGCCGTTATCGTCATATACAGATAAATATAAATGATATTTTCCCGGTGTAATCGGTGCAATATCGGTCATTTCTCCAAGGCTGCCGTCCGCATTTTCCTTTCTGTAGCGGAACTCGCCGGCAATTGCAAACGTTTTCTTCACCGCAACACCTACCGGCTTTCTCTTTCCGTTATATACAAAGCTGCGATCGTCTGTTCCGTCTATTTTGCATATAATATCCGCCGCCGTAATCTCGCTTTGTAAAACAACATAGTCCTCGGAAAGAACATAATTGCCGTCAACATAGTTTTTGTTTTCCGAAACCTTTGCTATAACCTTGTATCTTCCGGCATCTACCGGAGCGTCCGCCGTTGCGTCCTCCCAGTCCGAGCCGTTAAATTTGGAATAAAGCGTCTCAACCGTTCCCATCGATGCGTCCGCCGGCGTAATTTCTATCTTGTCTTGCGCCACTGCATTGAAAGAACCGTCATCTTTAAACGTATCATCCGTAGGAATTGTATAGTTAAAGTCGCTTTCCTGCGGTGTCTTTTTATTAACTAAAACCGTCTTGTCGTAAAACGTCGTGTCAATATCGCTTATACTCGACTTTCCGCCAAATGTATATACCATCGCAACATAATATTCTCCGGCGTCAACATCATTAAACTCAATGTTAACATTTTCTGCGGGGAATGCCAGATTATCTATTTTCGCCATCGCCGCACGGTTGCTTGTATTTTTGTCAAGCAGATACACGCTCAGATTACCTATGCCCGAAACGGTATTTGTTCTTTCTGAAAGCGAAACGCTTGCCTTAATTGTGTCTTTGTATGTAACGCTGCTGTCTATGGAAACTTCAATGTTTGCCCCGATTTTAACTATTGTAATATTTGTGCCGGAACTTGCCGCCCCTGTGTAATTTTCATTTTCCGTATACACTGCGCTTATATTATGCTCCCCGGCAATCGGCAGCCTATATGTATAAACAAACTTGCCGTCCTCTTCCGAAACAAAGCTAACCTTTGAATTTATATCGGAATCCTCGCTGTCCGTAAACATAATATGTTCTTTGTCCGGTGCCGTAACATAAAGCGTAACGTCGTTTCCGTAAAAAACCGTGTCCCTGTCGCTCTCCAGTGTAACGGTCGGCGTCTTTTTGTTAACATCAAAGTAAAACGCCGTAGTGTCCGAATTATAATTGTCATCGCCGCTGTATTCTAAGCTGCAAACATAATTGCTGACCAAAGCGTTCGGAATTGTAAATTCTATCGTCTCGCCGTTAACATCCACAGTGTTTCCGATTTGCGATCCGTTTGCGAAAAGCTTAAGCGTACCGCCGCTTATTTTTTCATCAGCCGCTCCCTTGTTTGCCGCAACATCAACCGACACTTTAACCGTATCGCCAAACACTGCGCTCTCCGGTGTAACAGTCGGCTTTATAATAACGCCGCATTTTTCTATTTCAAACTCGCCGGCTTCAATCTTGCTTGCCGCATTAAAATTCGTATCGCTTGCAACAGAAAGCAAAACCTTGTATTTTCCGACTGCCGTCGGCGCTTCGCTTAAATCCGTTCCGTCCAAGTCCTGATAGCTTATCGTCAATTCTCCCGTCGGTGCTACCGAAACATCGCTTCTCGCCTGAGCCGAAGGATATGTATATGAATTGTCCGCTGCATACTTTTGTCCGCCCGGAATTGTAACATCTATATAATCTGCAAAATTCGTCTTATCAATCGTTATTTTGCTCACTTTATAGCTTGCGCTCGTTACGCGGCTCGAATTGTCAGCATACATATTAAATATGCCGCTTTTTATCTTGCCTTCGTTTTCTGCAACTTCATATCGAAAGCAAAATCTGTTGCCCGCCGCAATCGTTCCGGTATAGCTTTCTTTAAAATCTCTGTCCTCCGGCATATTCCATGTACCGACTCTTACTATATAGCTCTTTATTTCTCCCGCAGCTAAAATATCCTCCTCCGAAGGAGCGCTCACAAAATCGTCCGAACCGTATTGCTTCCATTTATAATCATACGGCGGAATTGAAGTCACTGTCGGCAAAATAGACCTCTCTCCGTCATATGCCGGATAGTATTTTCCCAAAAGATTTTGTGCCACAAAGTCAACGCTGCCCGTTAAAGCATAGCTCGAATTTGACGCAGCCGTCTTATTTTCCGAGCTTTTCCAGCTTTCGCAATAATAATTATCGTTCACACTGTACGGCAGCTTCACGCTTGCGGCATACGTGATCTTCGTTTTCTCCACGGTCGAATCGTCGCTTTTAAACAATATAATCTTAGGTGCCGATGTGTTTGAAAGATTTTTCACTCCCTCAATATCCGACGCGTCCGACACTTCGTTATATTTAGCATTATCAATGCCCGTAACTTCGCTCACATTTTCCGTGCTGCCGTAATCCTGTCCGACTGCCTTTGATAAAAAATCCCCTGCTGAAGATTTTTTGTAATAGCAGTTTTCAACGCTTGACCCTTCGTAGCTGTACGCGCAAATATATCCGTTAAACTCACTTCCGCTTTTTATAGTCCATGTGCTCTTCGTTATGTCACCTTCGGTCCAGATATTGTATACCTTGCCGCGGTTTTCGCTAACACCGAGTGAAAACGCTCTCGCGTCAGGTGAACTGTATCCGCTCCATTCAGCAAGATCCATGTTAAGCTTTGATCTTATATTTGCAACTGTTCCTCTGTTAAGATGCACAATTCCCGCTATGTTGTTAGCGTCCGGTGTCTTAAGCGTTCCGTCAATATAAGAGTTTAAAATCTTTCCGTTGTTTTCTTTTGCAACAACTCCGAAATATTTTGCTCCGTATATATTGCCGTTAACATTGTTTTTTCTTGCAACAAGACTGATGTTTGCTCCGTTTATCGTAACAGAATCGATAACGCCGTTGTTGGTGTTGCAAAAAAGTCCCAAATCATACCAGTAATAGTCGCTGTGTCCTTTCGGTATATCGGTAAACAAATTCGAAAACTTTGGACTTTCCACCGTTAAACCGCACACAACCGCATTTTTTTCAATCGT
>CAKSHP010000008.1 GCA_934457145.1 uncultured Clostridia bacterium
ATGCGGGTGTAGTTCAATGGCTAGAATCTCAGCCTTCCAAGCTGATTGTGTGGGTTCGATTCCCATCACCCGCTCCACTGTTTTAATTTGAAAATAAGTTAAAACATGTGCCTGTAGCTCAGTTGGATAGAGCAACTGCCTTCTAAGCAGTAGGTCCGGGGTTCGAATCCCTGCAGGCACGCCAATTATTTTTATCTTGATATGGTGGGTATAGCTCAGTTGGTTAGAGCGCCAGATTGTGGCTCTGGAGGTCGTGAGTTCGACTCTCACTATCCACCCCATTAAATTTTCTTAATGGGATGTAGCCAAGTCGGTTAAGGCATCAGACTTTGACTCTGACATTCGTAGGTTCGAATCCTGCCATCCCAACCAAATAAGGGCCATTAGCTCAGTCGGCAGAGCACTTGACTTTTAATCAAGGTGTCCCGCGTTCGAATCGCGGATGGCTCACCAGAAAAATCGGCAAGTACAAATGTACTTGTCGATTTTTCACTTATTACTTTTTCACTATTCACTCTACATCGGAATTATGTATGCCGATTTTTTGAAAAGTCAAGAAATGTGATGCAAACTCGCAAAAGCGAGTTTAAAATCAGAAAAAATATTTTGTTTTGCAAATGTATTATAATTCAAATAAAAATGATTGTACGCATCTATAATAAACGCAAAATCCAATAAAAATCGGCAAGCATGAAAAGTTGCTTGCCGATTTTTAGCTATTTATTATTTTAAAATATCATTTTTCTATAAATACACTTCCCATACTCCAAGGCATTATACTTGGGATATTTAAAATATAATCATCGCCGTCTTTTGTATATGAAAGTTTAATTTTTTCGGTGTTTTGAGATACAAAGTAAAAGTTATTGCCTTTAGGGTTTCTGATAATAAGCTTTACAGCTCCGCTTTCGCCTACAGTGGGATTCATAATTGAAACGGATATGGTTTTGCCGTCGGTTTTATCGCTTCTGGGCATTAATAGCGCCATAACGGGAGTTTTAATTCTTGCCGGCAATTTCTTTTGACCGATATAATCCCCCTTTTTTTACCGCTTTTGACGCACGGTGTCTTATCAGCGGCAGTATACACTTTTTTTGAAACTATGAAGGTATATTTTCAAACGAAAAATTTTCGTGAATTCAGATAATAATTTTAAAATAATTTACAAAAAAGTATTTACTTTATGTGTAAATATGATATATAATAAAAACAGGCAGTAAATTAAACATACAAGGAGGATGTGCAATGCTTAGAAAAATTATTTGTTTGATTACGGCGGCAATGCTTGTTTTGGGAGTCGGAGCAAATGCAGCATATTTTACAGACCTGCAGGACGGAAGCTATGACTGGGCGAAAGACACTATAAACAAACTGGCAGACGACGGCGTTATAAGAGGTTATTCGGACGGTACATACGGGCCGGGAAAACAGGTAACCCGTCAGGAAGCTTTCACTCTTTTTTCAAGAGCGGTAGGTGTTAATGACTTTCAAAATGCCTACACGGTTGAATTTAATCAAAATGAATATAAAAACATTGCTTCAAAATACAACACATATGCAAAAGCAGAGCTTTGCCTGATGCTTGAAAGAAAGCTTTTAAAGGAAGATGAAATCGACACATATTTGTCGGAGACAAATAAAGATAAACCGATGCTTCGTCACGAGGCGGCAGTGCTTATTGCAAAAATATTAAATATCAGAAACAGTTTTGATGAAAATGCGTCATATGCGCTTGATTTTACGGACGCTGATGAGATTCCGGCAGAGTCGCGCGCAGCCGTTGCGTTTGCAAAGGATATGGGCATAATTTCGGGCATGGGCGACGGAAGCTTTGCGCCGTACGGAGAAGTTACGCGCGCACAGATTGCAATAATGCTTGACCGCGTTATTAACAAGCTTAATATATCGTATAAAACAGGCAGCGTAACAAATGTTTACGAAGATGAAAACGCAATTGATATTGACGGCAACAAATATGAATTTGACAGTTCGGTGCTGTTTGCAATAAACAGCAAACCGGCAAAACTTAGTGATGTTAAAACAGGCGATAATATTACAATTATAAGCACCGATATGGGAGTGTGGTTTGCAGACGTTATTCGTTTAAGCGAGCTTGTTTTTGAAACGGTCAGAGGAAAAGTGGCGCGAGTTGACAGCTCAGGCATAATACTAAGCGACGGCAGAGAATTCGGAATATCGGCGTTTATGATGTGTCATGAAAATTCTGAAGAAAAAAAGATTGAGGAAATGAATTTTGACAATCCGGTCACGCTTCAGACAGTAAACGGGTTTGTGCGTTCAATAGAAGGTACGGGAACGATATGCGAATATGAAAAGGCACAGATTTTATCTATATCAACCATTCCTTCAAAGAAAATAAAGTTTGAAGATGAGTATGGATTTGTGCAGGAGTTTGAGGTTGGCGAAAACGCGAAAATCACTCAGAACGGATATGCATCAGAGCTTGAAGAGTTAAAGCCCAAGTCTGTTATGTATATAAAAGCGGATAAAGAAGTGATACAAAACATCGGCGTATACAGCACGTTTGAACAGGATTCGGCAGTTGTGGAGCAAATTGTTATAGACAAAAAGGAAAGCAGCATTGTTTTGTCGGGCGGCGTCAGCGAGAGAATAAAAATTGAAAGCGACACCAGGTTTACCGATGAAGAAGGCAATACAAAATCGATATATGATTTGCGTATAGGCGACAGCGTTAATCCTGAATTTGAAAAAGGAAAGTTAGCTGTTGTACGCCACACAAAGTATGTTGCGCCGACGAGCTTTTCGGGAACCGTTAAAAAAATTGACGCATCGGAAAATACAATGACGCTTGATACCGGGGATGAGCAAATGAATATAAAAATCAGCACATCGGTTGTTGTTATAAGATATGAAGATGCTGCAAAGCTTTCGCTTAAATCGGTTAAAGAGGGCGATCATGTGGTTATAGCGGGCGAATATGACGAAAATTCGGAATTTGTGTGCACAAGTATAATTTTATAAAAGTTATTCATCGGAGCTGTAAAGTGCGACTCCGATGAATTTTTTTATACACAGCCTGTATGTAAGAGCCGGACACAAGAGAGTTTATGTGTGCTATAAACACTTTTTTATAACATTTTTTGCTGCCGTTTTTTTATTTTTTTCTTTTTAGTTGTCAAAGTTACGGAAAAAAGGCTTAAAAATAAAGAAAAACACGATATAAACATAAGTAAAGTGTTGCACTGAGATAAAAAATGTGGTATGATATATAAAAGTGCAGTTAAAAAAATTTCGGAGGCTTTAACTTGAATAAAAGAATACACATTTTCACCGGACATTTCGGAAGCGGAAAAACTGAAATTGCGATTAACTATGCTATGAAGCTTGCCGCCTCGGGCAAAAAAACAACAATTGTGGACTGCGATATTGTAAACACTTATTTTCGCACGCTCGATGCAAAAAAACAGTTAAACAGCTGCGGTATACGGGTGATAGCGCCTGTGTTTGCAAACACAAATCTTGAAATGCAGATGATGACAAGCGATGTTTTATCTGTATTTGAGCAAAAAGACAGCGAGGTTGTGTTTGACGTTGGCGGAGATGAGGACGGAGCGTTTGCTCTCGGCGGATATAAAAAGTTTTTTGACCGCGAAGGGTATGAGATGTTTTTTGTTGTAAACACCCGGCGGCCGCTTACGCAAACGGCAGACGATATTTTGGTGTATATGTCTGAGATTGAAAATGCTTCAAGGCTTAATATAACTCATATAGTAAATAATTCTAATCTTGCGGGTGAGACAAGCGAGGAAGATATTTTGCATGGCGACCGTGAAGTGAGAAAAATTTGCGGTAAAACAAAAATTGATTATGCATTTTTAAGCGGAGAGAAAAAGCTTTTGGAAAATATAGATTTAAATAATTACGGCTGTATGGAAAAATTTTATTTAGAGAGGTTTTTAAAGCCTGAATTTTAAGGCTTTATTTCCCAATATAACTTATGCCTTACCGGGCAGAATTTTAAGAAAGGATGTTTATATATGGCAAAGGTAGTTTTTGATGTGGACAGATGCAAGGGCTGTGAGCTTTGCACAACTGTGTGTCCGAAAAAAATTGTCTGTATGAGTACAGAGAAAATGAATGCAAAAGGTTTTTATCCGGCGCATGTTTCAGAACCGGAAAAATGCATCGGCTGTGCTTTTTGCGCGACAATTTGTCCGGATTGTGTTATTGAGGTATACAAAGATTAGGAAGGAAGGTATGAAAAATGGCAGAAAAAGTTTTAATGAAAGGCAATGAAGCATTGGCAGAAGCTGCTATGCAGGCAGGATGCAGACTTTTCTTCGGATATCCTATAACACCGCAGACTGAGCTTGCGGCATACATGGCAAAAAAGATGCCCAAGATCGGCGGTTTGTTTTTGCAGGCAGAAAGCGAAGTTGCCGCGATAAATATGGTATATGGCGCAGCCGGAGCGGGCGCAAGAGTTATGACAAGTTCTTCAAGCCCGGGAGTCAGCCTTAAATCCGAGGGTATAAGCTATATTGCAGGTGCTGATTTACCGTGTGTTATTATAAATATTGTAAGAGGCGGCCCCGGACTCGGCGGAATTCAGCCTGCGCAGTCGGACTATTTTCAGGCTACAAAGGGCGGCGGACACGGCGACTATCATATGATAGTTCTGGCACCGAGCTCCGTTCAGGAAATGGTTAATTTAACGTCGCTTGCGTTTGATTTGGGCGAGATTTACCGTATGCCGGTTATGATTATGGGCGACGGTATGCTTGGTCAGATGATGGAGCCTATAAGCTTTGAAAATGTTGAAAAACGCGAGGTACCCGAGAAAACATGGGCAACAACCGGAACAAAAATGCAGCGCAAGAGAAACATAATAAACTCTTTATATATTACCCCCGATGAACTGGAGGCGCTTGTTATTGAGCGTGAGAAACGCTATGACGTTGTCCGCAAAAACGAGGTTATGTATGAGCAGTATAAAACAGAGGATGCAGATTTTATACTTGCAGCATACGGCACAACGGCAAGAATTGCAAAAAATGCAATCGAACAGCTCAGAAAAGAGGGAATAAAAACAGGCTTGATCCGTCCTATAACGCTTTGGCCGTTCCCTTATGATATATTTAATAAAGCTGCCGACACGGCAAAGGCATTTTTGAGCGTTGAAATGAGTATGGGACAGATGGTTGAAGATGTCCGCCTCGGAGTAAACGGCAAAAAGCCGGTACACTTCTTCGGAAGAACCGGAGGAATGGTACCGTCGCCGCAGGAGATAATAAATAAAGTTAAAGAAATTGCCGGAGGTGTTAAATAATGACTAAAGTATTTGGCAGACCGCACGCTTTAAGCGATGTGAATTTACATTACTGTCCCGGCTGTACACATGGTATTATACACAGACTGGTGGCAGAGGTTATAGATGAACTTGGAATTGAGGGAAAGACTATTGGCGTGGCTCCCGTTGGATGCAGCGTGTTTGCATATAATTATTTTGAATGTGATATGCAGCAGGCTTCTCACGGACGTGCGCCGGCAGTTGCAACCGGCATAAAAAGAGCAAATCCCGACAACGTGGTGTTTACATACCAGGGCGACGGCGATTTGGCTGCAATCGGTACTGCGGAAACAGTTCATGCGGCAACCAGAAGCGAAAATATAAGCGTGATTTTTGTAAACAATGCGATTTACGGCATGACGGGCGGACAAATGGCGCCGACGTCGCTTGTAGGTCAGGTAACGCAGACCACGCCTTACGGAAGAAAAGTTGAAACACAGGGTTATCCGATTAAGGTTTGCGAAATGCTCTCCACGCTTGACGGAACCACATATGCAGAGCGTGTCAGCGTTGATAATATTAAAAACATTAAAAAAGCAAAGGCAGCTATAAAAAAGGCTTTTGAATATCAGATTGCAGGCAAAGGATTTTCGATTGTTGAAGTGCTTTCAACTTGTCCGACAAACTGGGGACTTTCCCCGGTGGAGGCGCTCGAGTGGCTGAGAAATAACATGGAAGATGTGTATCCGCTCGGCGTGTATAAGGATAAAGGAGGCGACAAATAATGACAAACGAATTGGTTATTGCAGGTTTCGGCGGTCAGGGCATATTGTTTATGGGCAAAGTTTTGGCATACGGCGGTTTGATGAGCGGACATGAGGTTTCATGGCTTCCGTCATACGGCCCCGAGATGCGCGGCGGTACGGCAAACTGTCATGTTATTATTTCTAAAACACCGGTAGGTTCGCCTATTATAACAAATCCTACCGTGCTTATTGCTATGAATAAGCCTTCTCTTGATAAATTTGAAGATTTGGTTGTGAGCGGAGGAAAAATCTTTGTTGACAGCTCCTTGATTGACAGAAAAGTAAAAAGAGATGACGTTGAGGTTCATTATATCCCGGCAACGCAGATGGCTTTGGAAAACAAAACGCCAAAGCTTGCAAACATGATTATTTTAGGTAAGCTTATAAAGGAAACAAACATTTTGTCTTACGATGAAATGAAAGAGGGACTTAAAAAATGTGTTCCTGCTAAAAAGCCCGAACTTTTTGACGTTAACTTAAAGGTTATAGATTTGGGTTATAATTATTAAAAAAATATAAAACGGCCGTCGGTTTGACGGCTGTTTTGTGTACTGAAAGGAAATTGATATGAGCGATTATGTAAAAACCGAAAGCAATAAAGGGGAAGGCTATTGGCGGGTGTTTGAATTCGGAGAATGGACAACGGCATTTTTAAACCATTCGGACAGATTTGATATAGCAAATTTATGTGAATTTGAACGCCATAACGAGACAGACGAGGTGTTTGGACTTATTGAAGGAAGCGCATATCTTCTCACGGGAGGAAATGCGTCTTCGCCGAGCGAGGATATTGAAATAACAAAGCTTGAAAAGAAAAACATGTATAACGTTTTAAAAGGTGTCTGGCATCATATAGTTGTGAGCCGCGACGCAAGCACATATATTGTTGAATGCAGCAATACAAGCAGCGAAAACAGCGAAAAAAAGCCGATTTCAAAGAAAGCGGTTGAATATGCAAAAAGCGTTATAAAACTTTAAAAAAATATTAAGATCAAAGCCTTGAAAACAATTCTTAACAAAGAAGTTTTCAGGGCTTTTTTGTTTTGTCAAAAAAGTTGTTGACAAATTGGTTTGGTTGTGATAGAATGGGTTTCGATTGGAGTGGTTTGAAATGTTTGCGATAGAAAGGTATGAAGCAATTCTTGCAATATTAAATGAAAAAGGCAATGTAACAATTTCAGAGCTTGTACAAACTTTTAATGTTTCGACGGAAACGGTGCGCAAAGATTTAATGTTTTTGGAAAAGGAAAAAAAGCTTGTCAGAACTCACGGCGGAGCGGTGTGCACAGTGAAAAGAAAAATGTTTCGCCCTCTTAAAGAAAGGGTTAAAAGCTTTGCGGCAGAAAAAAGAGAGCTTTCGCAGTATGCCTGCGAATTTCTTGAAAACGACGATACGATTGCAATTGACGAGGGGAGCACGGCAATTGAATTTGCAAAGGTTGTTTTGAATAAAAACCTGCGGCTGCGGGTTGTGACGCACAGCATGGATGTGTTTAACATACTTTCGCAAAACAGCAAAATAGAGATAATTTTGTGCGGAGGAGAATATGTGAAAGAGGAAAATGCCTTTGCCGGAGTTATGACAATGGAAATGGCAAAAAGCATATACACAAACAAAGCGTTTATATTTCCTTCGGCAATTTCTTTGGAGTTTGGTATGTCGATGTATCAGAGCGAGTATAAATTTTTGGAAATAGAAAAAATGTATGTAAAAAACACGGACAAAGTGTTTATTTTGGCAGACAGCAAAAAGTTTGAGAAAAAAGCGTTTATAAAGTCGTTTGATCTTTCAAAAAAATACACTTATGTTACGGACAGTGCGCTTGACGGCAAAGTCTATAATCTATATAAAAAATCGGGGTTAGATATTATAAAGGGGAGAGAGGAAAGTGGAAGATAAGGCATATAAAAGGCAAGTGGGTGCGCTTGTGTTTTTGTTGGCATTTGTATATTTTACAAGCTATATTTCAAGAATAAATTTAGGAGCGGTTTTGGTTGAAATTATTTCAAGCGGCTTTGCCGACCGCCGCATAGCATCGCTGGCTGTTGTGGCAAGCAGCGTTACATATGGAGCGGGGCAGATCATAAGCGGATACTTGGGTGATAAATGCCGGCCGCAGTCGGTTATTTTTGTTGGATTTATTATTACGGCAGCAATGAATTTCGGCGTGTTTTTGATAAAAGAAAGCACGCTTCTTATACCGTTCTGGGCAATAAACGGGTTTGCTCAGGCACTTATGTGGCCGCCGATGATGCGTATTATGACAAAGTTTTTTTCACAAGACGAATTTCAAAGCGCCTGCGTTAAAGTAAGCTACGGCAGTGCGTCGGGAACAATTGCCGTGTATTTGTTTTCGCCGGTGTTTATAAGCTTGTTTGGATTTAAGTCTGTTTTTGCATTTTGCGGATCTGTCGCACTTGCGGTTGGACTGATATGGAAAGTGTGGTTTGAAAAACTGCGCCGGAAGGAATGGAAAACAGACGGCGGCAGCGTGGTAAAAATAACGGATAATAAAAATTTGTCGTCTGCAAACAAGGCCATGAGCATAATTGTGCTTGCTGCGATAATGATAAGCGTTATTTTTCAGGGGGCGCTTCGTGACGGAATAACAACATGGATGCCGTCTTACATATCGGAAACATTTAATTTGGACGGTGCGGTTTCAATTTTGACCGGCGTTGTTATGCCGATATTTGCAATGTTCAGCTTAAAATTAACGCAAATAGTTAGCAGCAAAATATTAAAAAACGAACTTGTGTGTTCGGGAGTTGTGTTCTCGCTCACGGTTGTGTGTGCGCTGATACTGGGTGTGTTTTCCGATAAAAACATTGCATTGTCGGTGTTTTTATCAGCTGTGTTAATCGGTTGTATGCATGCTGTTAATTTTGTTTTGGTATGTGTTGTGCCGCCGTATTTTGCAAAGCAGGGAAAAGTTTCTTTGGTTTCGGGAATTATAAATTCATGCACATATGTGGGAAGCGCTGTTTCAACATATGCAATTGCAATATTTTCTGCTGATTACGGCTGGAAAAACACGATTATGCTCTGGGCTGCAATTGCGCTTGGCGGAGCGGTTTTGTGTTTTGCTTTTAAAAACGCGTGGAAAAAATATATTAAAGAAGCGTAAAAAAATATCCCCGGAAGCAGATAAACTAAAATGCATCCGGGGATATTCTTTTATTTTTTTTATTATTTTAAAATAGTTTCATCTATCAGGATAGTTGAATCAATATGGGTTAAAAGGAGAGTTGAAGGATTATCGGTGCGGACATTGCCCTCAAGAAGCTGCATAACGGCATCTTTTTTTGAAGCGCCTGCCGCTAAAAGCAAAACCTTTCTTGATTTTAAAATTGTGCCGACGCCCATTGTGATTGCTTTATCCGGCACACTTTCGCCCACAAAGAAACGCGAATTTGCCTCTTTTGTGTTTTGCGTGAGGTTAACTACGTGTGTACCGCTTGCCAAAGCCGGTGCAGGTTCGTTAAAACCGATATGGCCGTTTGCGCCTATGCCCAGAACCATTAAATCAATTCCGCCGTGTGCGGCGATTTTATTATCATATATTTCTCCCGCCTTTTCTAAATCTTCGCAAAATCCGTCGGGAACAAATGTGTTTTCGGGTTTTAAGTTTACCTTGCTGTAGAGATTTTTGTTCATAAAATAATGATAGCTTTGATCATGGGTCGGTTTAAGACCGACATATTCGTCAAGGTTAAACGTTGTAACGCCGGAAAAATCAATATTTTCCTTTGCAATGTTTTTATACATTCCGAGCGGCGTGTCGCCTGTTGGAAGTCCGAGCACGCAATTCGGTTTTAAAATAACCTGGCTTAAAACTATCTGTGCGGCTTTTTTGGACAAGTCTTCATAATTTTTGCAATAAACTATTCGCATTTTATCATTCTCCTTTGGTAATTAACCGTCAATTTCAGACAGATATTTTTTTAGGTTGTCTCTGCCTTTTTTTATCATTTCTATGCAGTCGCCTGCGCCTTCAAATTCGATTGACACATATCCGTCATAGCCGGCGCGTTTCATTATTTTAAGGCACTGAAAAACGTTTACGTCACCGCCGCCGACATATGTAGGTTCAAGACGGTTTGCGCCGCGCGTCATTATAAAGTTTTGCGTTTCCGGTTTATCGGGGTGGATAACCATGTCTTTTGCATGAACATGAAAAGCATACGGCGCAACACGTGATACTGCGTGCACGCTGTCCTCATCGACACATAAGAAATTGCCGAAGTCAACCAAAAGACCATAGTTTTCGTGGTTTACAGCGTTAAACAAACGCTCAACGCGGTCGCTGTCCTGAGCTATTAAACCATGATTTTCGCTGCAGGTTTTTATGCCCTGCGTTTTGGCATATTCGCAAAACTTTCTTGTGTGTTTTGCCATGTTCGGAAGCATTAAATCAAAACTTCTTACGTTTTTTGCAAATTCAAAACATGTGTCATGACGCAAAAGCGGAGCGCCGAGAGCCTTTGCAATTTCAATCTGACCTTTCAGGCGGTCGAATTCTTTTTGCCATGAATCTTCGGTTTCGTGATACATTTTAGCGCCGATTGTGTATGCGATAATACTGATGCCGCATTTGTCGGCGTTTTCTTTTATCTTTTTTGCGGTTTCAATAGGATTGTTTTCGGTTATGTCTATAAATTCAATTCCCTCAAATCCCATTTCTTTTGCCTTTTGTGGCAGAGAGCAGATGTCTAAAAGTCCTTTGTTAAGATACTGATTAAAGCTGTATGAGCTTACTGAAATTTTCATTATAAATCCTCCCTAATCCAATACAACTTCGTGGCCGGTTCTTGCGCTTTCGTATGCAGCGTCTAATATACGCATGATTTCAACGCCGTCATGTGCGGGAGCAATGGTTTCGCATTTGCCGCAAACGCAGTCTACAAAGTGGCGGATTTCGTTATAGAAAAGTCCGTCGAAGGAAAGTGCAGTCTCGGTTTTTAAAGTTGTGTCACACATATAACCGTTTACCTCGCTGAAAAGCTCAAGTTCGGGTGAGAGCTTTGCGCCGCCTTTGTCGCCGAAAAGTTCGATTGTGCCGGTGTCCTCTTTTATGTTTAATGAAAAGCTTGCTTCAAACGAAAGCGCACAGCCGTTGTCAAATCTGACCATTACCGACGCTAAATCTTCAACGTCACACACATCGTCCGGAGTTGAAGAGGCTGAAATATAGCGGTCATAGCCTTTTATGTCCGGTCGGTTAAAAAGTTTTTGAAATGTTACTCCGTAAACCGAAACGGGTTTCGGATTTCCGAAAAGATAGCGAACCAGATCAAGCACATGTACGCCAAGGTCTATAAGCGGACCGCCGCCGGATTTTGCTTTTTCGCCGAACCAGCCCATCGGATTTCCGTGGCGGCGAAGGTATGTTGCTTTTGCATAGTATAAATCGCCGAAATATCCGGAGTTTATAAACTCTTTTAAAATTTTGCAGTCGTTTCCGTGACGGCGCACAAAGCCGATCATAAGAAACTTGCCGGCTTTTTTTGCTTCGTCCTCCATAAGCTGAGCCTCAGCGGCATTTAATGCCATGGGCTTTTCGCAAAGCACGTTGCAGCCTGCATGAAGAGCCGCCAAAGTGCATTCGCAGTGTACATAATTAGGAACGCATATGCTTACGGCATCTATTTTATTTTCTTCAAACATTTTGTTTTTGTCGGTGTAAAGCTTTTTGATGCCGTGCTTTTCGCCTTTTTCTTTTAAACGTTTTTCGTTTATATCACACAGCGCAACAACCTCTACATCTTCGCATTTTTTATATGCGGCGATATGTTCTTCAAATATATTTCCGCATCCTATGAGTGCAACCTTAATCATTTATAATCTCTCCTTTAGCCTTTTATAATTGAATTTAAGTAGTCAACTGCAATTTTAATGTCCTTTTTCGGATTTTCGCCGACTTCGCGCTCAATTGTTAAATATCCTTTATAACCGATGTCCTCCAAAGCGGCAAGATAAGCTTTAAAATCCACACCGCCTGTTCCGAGCGGAACTTCTTCAAAGTATTTTACGCCAAAGTATTCCTCCGGAACGGGATGAACGCTTTTATAAATATACTCCGGGTTTGACTCTCTTAATTTAACGCCGTCTTTTGCGTGGGTATGAACAATATAGTCTTTTAAGTTATACACTGCGCGGACCGGATCGTCGCCCGTTACCATAACGAGGTTTGCCGGATCTAAATTAACGCTCACGCCGCGGCTGTTTAAAGAGTCTAAAAAGCCTTTAAGCACAGATGAAGTTTCGGGACCTGTTTCAATTGCAAAGTGCGAACCCATTGAATCGGCAAACGAAGCAAGCTCAAAGCATGCCTGCTGCATTATTTTATAGCGTTCGTGATTTGAGTCGGACGGAACAACGCCTATGTGAGTTGTTACAACGTCGGTTTCAAGCTCTTTTGCAAGCTCCATAATTCTCTTTGATTTTTCTATAAGTTCGGGATTTTTTTCGCTGTTTCCAAAGCCCATGCCCAAATCGCCGCAAATGGCAGAAAAACAAAGTCCCGCATCTTTTACCTTTTTTAATATTTCCCTGCGCTTTGACGCGCTTAAGTTTTCCGGCGCAAATTCGCCGCGCGTTGCATACATCTGCAAACCGCTCACATTAAGCTCGCGCGCTGATTTTAAAGCCGAGTCGAAATCTTCTCTGAAACTGTCAAGTATAACGCCTATAGGAAAATTATACATAGTTAAAACCTCCTTAAAATATTAACTACCGATATTATATAATATACTTTAGAATATGTAAATACCCAATGTTGCTATTTTCTAACACAATATTGCTCATTTGGGTAACCGTGAGTAGATAAAAAATACAAAATTCATTGATTTATATAAAAAAATGTGCTAAAATTAATCAGGCGGTTACAAAATATTTAAAATCCTTTAAAAAATAAAGGGGAAGGATTATGGATAAAAAACAGATTGAATTTGCAAACATAGAAAGCAAAAAAACCTTTATACAGCCGGGCGGCTATGAAAAACACAGCTATGCCGATCCGACATTTCCGATATTTTTTCACACAGATGTTAAATACGAAACGGCATATGCGCAAAATCCGATGTTTAGCGAAAATTTTATTCCGCACTGGCACGAAAATATTGAAATTTTAAGAATAAAGGAAGGCACGGCGCAGGTGTCGCTTGACGGAAAAAACTGTATTTATGAAAAAAACGAAATTGCAATTATTAATTCGGGAGTGTTTCATAAGGTTGATTCCGTTAGTAAAAAGGTAATCTATGACTGCCTTATAATCGACAGCGATTTTTTAAAGAATAACGGAATTGACATTGAAAACTGTTCGTTTGAAGAAAAGCTGACAGATAAAACGCTTTTTAAATATATAGATAATCTCAGCGAGTTTTTTTATAAAAGAACAGCTCTTTATAAAACAAAGTGTCTTGCATGTGTGTCGCTTATAGGAGCCAGAATTTATGAATACCACCGTGTGAGCAGCAATATGCATACAAGCAGAAACGAAGCTGCGTTTTTGATATGCCGCGGAATTATGAAATATATATATGAAAATTTCGAATCAAAAATCGATATAGACGAAATTGCAAAAACTCTCGGCGTCAGCAAGTTTCATATGTGCCGCTGCTTTAAAAAATACACGGGTTGCAGCATTGTTGAATTTATTAATATCTACAGAGTTGAGAGGGCAAAAAAGCTTATAGCGTTTCAGAATATGAATGTGTCGGAGGCTGCTATGCGGTGCGGTTTTTTAAACATGAGTTATTTTACAAGGGTGTTTAAAAAGCATAACTTAATTGCGCCGGGAGAATATAAAAAGCAAATTAAAGAAAAAAACAAATAATTTTAAAAGCCGTGCATTATTTTATAGATTTTTGTGCACGGTTTTTTATTGATTTTTTTAAAATACTATATTATACTATTGTAAAAAGCAAAAAACAAGGAAGGTGTTTTAAAAATGATGAAAAAAGAGTATCACGTTGATTTCTGCGTTGTCGGCGGAGGATTGGCGGGCGTTTGTGCGGCGGTAAGCGCTGCAAGACGCGGAATTAAAGTTGCAATCATGCAGGACAGACCGATGTTCGGCGGAAATGCTTCAAGTGAAATAAGAATGGCATCCGGCGGAGCACATGGCGCAGATAACCGCGAAACGGGACTTCATGAGGAATTATGCCTTGAAAACTACTACAGAAACGACAGCCTCAGCTTTACGGTTTGGGACAGCGTGGTTTACGGTATGGTGCGTTTTGAAAAAAATATTGAAGTTATGCTTTTAAACTGCACCTGTCAAAAGGCGGAATGCGAAAACGGAGTTATAAAGAGCGTTACGGGCTGGCAGCTGACAAGCGAAACATATCACACGGTGTATGCAAAATATTTTGCCGACTGCTCGGGAGATTCGATACTTGCGCCGCTCACGGGAGCGGAGTTTATGCTCGGAAGAGAAGCCAAAAAGGATTTCGGCGAAAGAATACCTCCGGATGTGGCAGACAAAAAAACAATGGGAATGAGCTGTCTGTTTCAGATAAGAGAAACCGATCACAAGGTTAAATTTATACCGCCGAAGTGGGCATATAAATATGAAACGGATGAAATGCTTAAAGAACGTCCGCACGATACGATTACAAACTTCTGGTGGATAGAGCTTGGCGGAGATCAGGACAGTATACACGATACCGAACAAATGCGCGACGAGCTTTTAAAGATTGCCTTCGGCGTTTGGGATCATATGAAAAACTACGGCGACCACGGCGTTGACAACTGGGAAATAGACTGGATTGGATTTTTGCCCGGAAAAAGAGAAAGCCGCAGATATGTGGGAGATTATATTGTTACGCAAAATGATGTTGAGGCTGCAGGTCCGTTTGAAGACGTTATTGCTTACGGCGGCTGGTCGATGGACGATCACTTCCCGGAAGGATTTTACTATAAAGGCGGTCACCCGACTATTTATCATCCGGCGCCGTCTCCGTGGAAACTGCCGTTCAGATCGGTTTATTCAAAAAATATTGAGAACTTGTTTTTTGCGGGCAGAAATATAAGCGTGACGCATGCGGCGCTTTCTTCAAGCCGCGTTATGTCGACATGCTCGATATTGGGGCAGGCTGTCGGAACGGCGGCTGCAATTGCAGTAAACGACAACAAAAAAATCCGTGAAATTGATGTTAAAAAGCTTCAGCAGCACCTTATGGAGGACGACTGTTATCTTCCGGGACTCACAAGAGAGCTTTCGCCTCTTACAAAGAAAGCCAAAACCGAAACACCGCAGCTTAAAAACGGCCATGACAGAGCGCACGGTGATGAGTATAACGGTTTTTGCGGCAAAAAAGGCGACAGTGTTTGCTATGAATTTGACGATTTTGAGCATATATCGCAGGTAAGACTGGTGTTTGACTCGAACTTAAACCGTCCGAAGCATAACATGCCCTGCAATTACCCGCTTTATCAGCCGAACTTCAGAACCCCGAAAACGCTTGTGCGCGCATATGATATTATAGCTGAGACGCCGGAGGGCGAAAAGGTTATAGCGTCAAACGACAACAACTATCAAAGAGTGCAGAAGCATGACGTTGATGTTTATGCAAAGAAGATAAAGCTTGTTTTAAAAGACGCATACAGCGATGATGGCTACAGAGTGTTTTCAATGGACTTATTTTAATATTTAGCCTGAAAAATATTGACTAATCGGAAAAGATATAGTATTATATTATCAGGCGGTCTTTAGATGCAAAATAAAAATACCCGTCGGAAGATGGGTATTTTTATTTTATAAATTGCTTAAAATTTAGTTGTATACATTGCGAAACGGAGGGTATAAATGAACACTTTTGCTTATGTTATGGTGGTAGTCGGAATACTTATTGCAAAGAGTTTCGGATTTTTAAGAGAAATTGTTTTTGCTTCCGTTTTCGGCGCAAATGAATACACGGATATATATTTTCAGGTTTTCGGCGTGGCAAGCTTTGTGTTTACGGGGATAGGCGGTGCGCTTGCAACGCTTGTTATAAAAAATTTAAACAAGCCCCAAAACGTTAAAAGGCAAAAAGAATATGTTTCGTCTTTTATAATGAAAACCGCGATGGTTGTTATATTGGCAACGCTTGCGCTTTATGCATTTGCAAAACCGATATTGATGCTTCTTTTGCCGGGGCTTAGAGATGAGCTTTCGGGTATGGCGCTTGAGATGATGTATATCATGCTGCCGAGCTGTTTGTTTGTTATTGTGGCATATATTATTTCGGGCGTTTTGCAAAACTGCCGTGTGTATTTTATAACATCGGTTATGAGCCTTCCTTATAACATACTTATAATCGGATCTCTTTTCTTTAAGGGAATAAATCTTCACGCTTTAAGCGTTCTTACAACTTTGGGATGGGTTGCGCACCTTTTAATACTTTTGCCGGGCTTTTATAAAAAAGGATACCGGATTTTCGGAAAGTCAGGTTTAAAAGGAGAGGGCAAAAACAAAAATCCCGAAGTGCTTTATATTTTTATTTCGAGCATGATGTTTCAGATTTGCTTTCTGATTGACAAATCCTATGCAAGTTTTTCGGGCGGAGCGGCAACGACAATTAACTATGCAACAAATTTATTTATAACTATATCAAGCATTTTTGTTGTTGCAATGAGCAATGTGGCATATCCGTCCATTTGCAGAAATTTTGAAGAGAAAAACGAGGAATTTGTCAGAAAAATAATACAGTATATTATAATTGTTTTGTTTGCGATTTTTGTTCCGATTGTGCTTACGGTGAGCTGTTTTGGACAAAATCTTATAGAAATTCTGTATCAGAGAGGCGAGTTTACGCCGCAGCTTACAAAAACAACGGCAACGCTTTTGGCTGTGTATACGTTTGGCATATTCGGCTATGTTTGTCAGGAGTTTTTTAATAAAATACTTTATCTTGATTCGAAATATAAATACACTGTTATCGGCACTTTAGCTGTTATTTTATTAAAAATAATTGTGAATATTTTTGCTGTGAAATATTTCGGAATAATTGCAATTGCAGTCAGCACAACTGTTTTGTTTAGTTTGTATGCGGTAAACATCGGAATTGCCATGGCTAAAACAGCGGGAAATTATATAACAAAAGATTTAATTAAAAATATTTTAAAAATACTTTTGTCCGGCGGAGCGGCGCTTTTGGTGTTTTTCGCGGGCAAAGCGGCAAACTTTTCCGTGTTTTCGGGGAAATTCGGGTTTTTGATTTTGCTTTTGTGCTGCGGGGCGGTTTATATAACAGGCCTGGCAGTAACCGGTGAGGTAAAGCAGATAATGGCAAAGCAGAGTATGTTTTCAAAAAACACTGATAAGAAGGAAATGTGATGAAAAAAAGATATGTTTTCTGTTTGGTTTTGGCATTGCTGTCTTTGATTATTTTATCTGTACCGCTTATAGGCAGAATAGAATACGAAAATAAAAACAATTCTTTTTCGGCGGCGGTTGACTATAATCAGATAAAAGAAATTTTCGGCGGCGAATGTTTAGACGTTTTAAAAGATTATAAGGAAAGCGGCGCAAAAAGCGTTGTTATAGAAAGAAAAGACGGCAAGTTTGATGAAAATGCAATTTTAAGCGCGAAAAATATGGGGTTTGAAATTGCGCTTTCGTTTGATGCGGACAGTTCTTTTTTGGAAAGTGACGCGAGGGATTTGTGCAGCCTTTTAGAAAAATACGGCATACGTTTTTTAAATCCGCGTGCGGCAGAGGATAATCCGACAGACGAAACAATGGAAACGATTGCGCAGTTTTTAAAAACGAGCGATACCGTTTTGTTGCTTACGGAAAACAAAAATCAGCTTTCAAACGAAAATTTTTATAAAAAGGATTTGCTGCTTTCCGCTGCGGACGGCAGAAATATGCGCGTTTATGAAACGGGAGAAGATGCATTTTTAAAAGACAGCGATTATGCTTTAACATATCATAAAATGCTTAATTCGGCATACGGAAGAAACACGAAATTTATAAAAATAAGTCAGCAAAATAAAACAGACGATATATACGAAAATGCAAAGTTTACTCAAAAAAACATTTCGTTGTTTTGCAAAAAAATGCAAAGCCTTGGGTACAGGCAAGATAACTTTGCGGATTTTAAAGGCTATAATGTATCAAACAGGACTGCTTATGCGGCAATGGCGGTTTTAATTGCTCTTATGTGCGCATATATTTTAAATTTTATTTTAAAAAAACACGAAAACTTTGTATTTACGCTTTGCGCTTTGTTTGCGGCTTTGCTTATTTTTGGCGCATGTATACTGCCTGTAAGCGCCATAATGAATTATTCAACTCTCTTTGCGGCTTTGGCGCCGTGCTTTTTGCTGACTTTGGCGTTTTCGTTTGCAGATGCAAAAAAAGATGAGTTTTCTTTTATAAAGCTTTTTGGCAGCTGCGCGGCAATTGTTATTACGGCTTCGTTTTTGTGTTGTTTGGTTTGTGCGGCAATTTTAGGCGGAAATTTGTATTATGTAAACGAGTATGTATTTCGCGGAGTGAAAATTTGTCTTGTTTTGCCGGTTATATACAGCGTTTTTGTGTTATATGTAAAAGAGAGAAACAGTTTTTCTTTTGGCAGCTTAAAAAAAATTAAGCTGTGCAATGCGGCAGTGCTTGTTTTGCTTTTGCTTGTTGCGGGGGTGTATGTTGTTCGCAGCGGCAACACAAAAATTTCGGCATTTGAAACTTATTTAAGAAACCTTTTGTCGGATATTTTAATTGCAAGGCCGAGAACAAAGGAAATTTTAATAGGATTTCCGGCGTTTATGGGGTTTGTTTATTTTTCAAAAAACAAAAACACGCTGTTTAAGGGCGTGTGTGCTATGGGAACTGCGGTTTTATTGGCTTCGCAGGTTAACACTTTTTGCCACAGCTTTGCTTCGGCCGGCTCAATGTGTTTGCGTTTTTTAAACGGTGTTTGGATAGGTATATTGGTTTTGATACTGAACTTAGCAATATACTGGGCATTAAAAAAATCGGGTTTTAAGGGCAAGCGGTGCAGATAATGCGCCGCTTGCTTTTAATATGCGGTTTTTGCTGAAAAAATTTTTGAAATTGTATACATTTTGTTAAAATGCAGATGTATTTATTGATGATGAAAACAAGATATGATATAATGTATGCATAAAGTTTTGTAGTACAAGCATTTTTATTCATGATATGATATATGCACAGGATAAAATATATGCGCAAGTCTTGCAGAGAAATTGTGACATTATCGAATGAAAAAACAGGTAAAACGGGGGAAGGACACTATGAGCGAGCGGAAACAAAAATCATCGCTGTTTGATAAATATGTTTTTTTAATTCTGGTAGCTTTTGAAATATTAATTTCGTTTACGTTTTTGGGATATATTCATATATCACCGGTTTCGGTAACATTTGCATACATTCCGATTTTGATTGCGGCATGTGTTTTAAATACTGCACATTCAACGCTGCTTGGAGTGGTGTTCGGGTTTGCAAGCATGTATAAATCAAATGTGTTTTATGCATTGCCGACAGACATGATGTTTTCGCCGTTTTTGAGCGGAAATGCATTTGGCTGCGTTGTTTTATCGCTCATAACAAGAACGCTGTTCGGTTTTCTGAGCGGTCTTGCGTTTTCTGCGGCAAAAAAATCAGTACATAAAAAAACGTGGATAGAGGTTTTCTCGATGGTTATGCCTATGGTGCATGCGCTTTTGGTTATGGGATATAAATACACGTCATACAAAAACTTTTTAAATGAGCTTGACGCGGTTACGGGGGTTATGGGAAGGAGACTTTTTCTTACCTGATGCAAAAAGGCGCAAAACCGGACTGAGGTGCAAAAGTGCCGGTATGGATGGTTTTTGTTTTTGGATGTGGATTACTTTAAAAAAATAAACGACACATGCGGGCATGCTGTCGGGGACGAGGTTTTAAGAAAAGTTGCGTTAATTTTGAAAGATATATTTTATGACTGTGGGATAACCGGCAGAATGGGCGGCGATGAGTTTGCCGTTATGATTGATAAAAAGGACATATCCGAAAACGAAATGCAAGCGGCGCTGAACCGTTTTTTTAAAAGAAATTTCGGACACGCTGAAGAATTATTATAAAGTAAGTTGCAGCATAGGTGCGTGCCGGTTTGAGTTTCCTTTTGATGTATCTTTAATTATGAATAAGACGGATAAGCTTTTGTATAAAGCAAAGCAAAACGGACGGGGCTGTTATGTTTTAGGAACATATGATAAAAATTCAGATTAAATAAAAATGCATGAAATGCGTAAACAAAATAAATAATAAATATAAAACGATTATACGGAGGATTTTGTTTATGCAAACAAAAAGAGGAAAATGGATAAAATATGCTGCGGCATCATCTGCGGCGATGATAGCGTCCGTGGGAGCAGGAGTATATTTAACAACAAAGCTGCTCGTTAAAACAGCGCTTGACCGCGAGCAGCCGAAAATAATGAAAAAGCGCAGCGGGATGATTTCCGGCGGCAGAAAAGATGAAAAGTTTGAGCAAATGTGCGCAAAGGCGGCAGAAAATTTAAAAAGTCTTAATCACGAAACGGTCAGAATAACAGGGCATGACAACGTTAAGCTTATAGGGCACTTTTTTCCGTGCGAAAACGCAAAAAGAATAATTGTGGCATTTCACGGTTGGCGCTCGTCGTGGGATATGGATTACGGTATGATTGCTCCTTTTTGGCACGAAAGCGGATGCAGCGTTTTATATGCAGAGCAGAGGGGGCAAAACAACAGCGGCGGCGAGTATATGGGATTTGGACTGACGGAGCGGTTTGACTGCATAGACTGGATAAACTGGGTAAATGAAAATATTGCAGAAAACGAAAATATGCCTGTTTATCTTGCCGGAATATCCATGGGAGCAACAACGGTTCTGATGGCAGCGGATTTAAAACTTGCAAAAAATGTGCGCGGGATAATGGCAGACTGCGGCTTTACCTCGCCTAAAGAGATATGGCGGCATGTGGCGAGAAATAATTTGCATATTTCTTATGGCTTAAGAAGCGTGATTGCAGATATAATATGCAAAAACAAAATAAGTATGGCATCGGACGAATACTCAACGTTAAATGCATTAAAGCGCACGAAGATACCGGTTTTGTTTATTCACGGAACGGATGATTGCTTTGTGCCGGTTGAGATGACATATGAAAACTACAAAGCGTGTGCCTCTGAAAAAAAGCTTTTGGTTGTTCCCGGAGCGGATCACGCAATGAGTTATTATATAAACAAAGGCGAATATGAAAAGGCAACAGAAAAGTTTTGGGCAGAGTTTGATAAAAAAGCGGAAATATGAATAAAAAGGAGCTGCATCAAAACAAATTTTGTTTTGATGCAGCTTAGAAATTGAGTATTAAGAAAGACGGAAGAAAAAATGAAAAATAATAATTTAGACGAACCGAAAACAATATACCGTTATAATCCGAATATAAATGAGGGTTTAAGCAGCATGCAGGTGCATGAAAGAATTAAAAATAATCTTTCAAATCGCACAGAGGCCGACAAATCACACAGTGTGAAAAATATTATAAAACAAAATGTGTTTACATATTTTAACTTTATATTTTTTGTGTTTGCGGTTGTTTTGATAATAGTCGGTTCATATAATAATTTAACGTTTCTGGGAGTTATTTTTTCAAACACAATTATAGGTATTGTTCAGGAAATAAGATCTCAGAAAACTCTTAGCAAACTCAGACTTGTGTCCGATCCGGAAAGCGTTGCCGTGAGAGATAAAAAGCAAGTCAGGGTTAAAAACGAGGATCTTGTTTTGGATGATATAATAGTTTTAAAAAGCGGAAACCAGATACCGGCAGATGCATGCGTGTGCGCGGGAGAGGTGTTTGTAAATGAATCGCTTGTAACCGGCGAAGCGGACGAAATTAAAAAAACTGCCGGAGATAAGCTGCTTTCGGGAAGCTTTGTTGTTTCGGGGCAGTGCTGTGCAAGGCTTGAAGCAGTCGGGAAAAATTCGTTTGCATCGAAGCTTGCCGCCGATGCGCAAAAAACAAAAAAGCGCCAGCGCCCGGGAATGATGAAATCGCTTAATATTTTGATAATGGTTATCGGAATTATAATAATTCCGTTTTCGGTTGTTATGTTTATAAATCAGTATAATGCGTTGGGGCTTACGGCGAAGGAAAGCGTTGAAAACACGGTTGCATCGGCAATCGGCATGATACCGGAGGGGCTTTATCTTTTAACAAGCGTTGCACTTGCGGCAAGCGCACTGCGCTTGGCGCGCAAAAAGACATTGGTTCATGATATGAAATGCATTGAAACGCTTGCAAGAGTTGACGTTATATGCGTTGATAAAACGGGCACAATCACAAAACCTGAGATGTCGGTAAGCGAAATTGAAATTTTAAAAGGCGGGGACGAAACGAAAAATAAAATACGTGATTTTGTGTATAATATGCAAACTCAAAATCCGACGCAGTCGGCAATAAAGGCATACTTTGCGCCGGGCGTGCAAAATATAAAAAAAGCATCGGCAAAAAGGGAGTTTTCATCAGCATATAAATTTGCAGCCGCTGCGTTTGATGACGGCGCATATGTTTTGGGTGCGCCCGAGATAATACTTAAAGAAAAAACAGATAAATATAAAAGCATAATTGAGCGTTACAGCAAGGATGCAAAAAGAGTGGTTTTGTTTGCAAAGGCCTTGGATAAAGAAAACTATTCAGATATGTTTGAAAATGCAAAGCTTTGCTGCAATACAGAGCCTTTGGCGTTTATTGTGATTGAAAATCCGATACGCGAAAATGCGGCGGAAACATTTGAATATTTTAAAAATCAGGGCGTTTGCGTTAAGGTTATTTCGGGTGACAGCGCGAAAACGGCATCTGCCGCGGCAATGGCTGCAAAAATTGAAGGCGCAGACAAATATATAGATGTGTCGAACTTGTCGGATGCGGAGCTTTCCGACAAAAAAATTCTTGAATATAATGTTTTCGGCAGAGTTAATCCGATGCAAAAAAGGCTTATTATCCGCAATTTGAAAAAAGCAAAGCATACAGTTGCAATGACGGGCGACGGCGTAAACGATGTGCTTGCGCTAAAAGATGCCGATTGCAGCATTGCAATGGCATCGGGAAGCGATGCGGCGTCAAGCGTTGCCGATTTGGTGCTGGTTAATTCGGATTTTGCAAATATGCCTCAGATAGTTGATGAGGGAAGGCGCGTTATAAACAACATTGAACGAACTGCGTCGCTGTTTTTGGTTAAAAACATATTCTCGTTTATAATGACTGTTATTTCGCTTATAGCGGTTGCGTATTATCCGCTCAAACCGACGCAGATTTCGCTTATTTCCTGCATGATGATAGGAATACCGTCATTTTTCTTAGCGCTTGAACCAAACAAAAACAGAGTGCGCGGAAGATTTTTAACAAATGTGCTTTATAATGCCTTTCCGACGGCGCTGAGCGCTGTGATAGCGGTGGAGTGTGTTATGATTATTTCAAAATCGTTTGGAATTGACTATGCGCAAACCTCAACCGTGGCGTGCGTGGTGTATGCATTTTTGGCATACATGATGCTTTTAAAGGTGTGCCGTCCGCTTAATTTTGCTCATAGTGCGCTGTTTGTGCTTATGGGAGCGGGATTTGTGGCGTGCGTTGTTTTATTTTCGGAATTTTTTAACATGTGCAGTTTAAATATCGGCTGCATTATGGTTATGATACTTGTTATGATTGCGGCATTTCCAATGCATAAAGGCTTTGAACAGAGTTTTGAGTTTGTGAGCGGAAAATTAAAAAGAATAAAAAACAAGGAGTAGTATAAAAATGGACTTTTTCGGAAACTACAGCAAAAAGCATATGTCGAATATATTGCTTGCAAGCCTGTCAAAAAAAGATGTGAAAGAATGGATACAGCTGTATTCAACACCGTACAGACAGCTTATGTCGTATTATCAGTGTGCAATAATGGAGGTTGTGACAAAGTTTAATGTGTTAAATGAGGAAATGTCTTTAACATATGACAGAAACCCGATTGAAACCATTAAAAGCAGATTGAAATCTCCCGACAGCATTATTGATAAAATGAACAGAAAAAAATTAAATCTTACGGTCAGCGATATTGAAGAAAATATAACGGATATTGCCGGTGTGAGGGTTATATGTTCATTTAAGACTGATATTTATATGATTGCAGATGCATTTTTAAAGCAGGACGACATAACTCTTATTGAAAAAAAGGATTACATAGAAAATCCAAAAGAAAACGGATACAGGAGCCTTCATTTAATTGTTGAAATACCGATATTTTTGCATGACAAGAAAAAAATGATGAAGGTGGAGGTTCAGCTGCGAACGATTTCGATGGATTGGTGGGCAAGTCTGGAGCATAAAATCCGTTATAAAAAAGATATTGTCGGATATGACAATATAGAGGAGGATTTAAAGCAATGCGCCCAAATAGGAGCGATGCTTGATATGAGAATGGAAACAATTCAAAAAAAGGCAGACGAAAGCCGGCAAACGCAGCAGATAAAAAAAGAAGAAACTAAAAAAGAAAGAAAAAAATTGCTGAGAAGATAGTAAAAAAAACAATGGGAGAGGGGAACAGATATGATTTATAAAAACATTGAAATACATAATGCGGCGCATATAGTTGAGACAAAAAACGGGTTTACGTGGCTTCGTGTGCCGGAAAAGGTGAGAGACGGTCTTGACGGCGACGGCGGAAAGGAAAAATGTGCAAATGCTACGGGTGTTGAGCTGCGTTTTGTTATAAGGGGCGATAAGGCTGTTATAAAGATGAGAGCGCTTTCAAGACCGGGCGTTTTAAACACGTTTCACGTTTATTACGGAGCAATACAGGGCGGCTGGCAGGATCATGAGGTTAATAAATTTGTGTCCTCCGACGAGGTATGTGAATTTGAAATAGCAAGACCGGAGAATATGGAAACATTAAAAAAGATATCGGATCAGTTTTCATATGAATTTTCGCCCGAGGTTGTGCGCATTATATTTGACCGCGGCAGTTATGAAATAGTTGATATAGAGGGAGATATAGAACCTCCGAAAGCGCATCAGCTACCAAAAAAGACATTAATGGCATACGGTTCTTCAATAACGCACGGTTCAAATGCGCTTGATGCGTCGCATATGTGGACGGCGGTTCTGGCGCATAATCTGAATATGGATATGGTAAATCTCGGTATGGCAGGCAACTGTTTTATGGAAAAGGCAATGATTGACTATATTGCAGACGAGGGAGTTAATGGAAACTGGGACATATTAACTTTGGGACTCGGAATAAACGCTCTTGATTGGGACGAAGAAAAAATAAACGAAAGAGTATATTATGCGGTGCAAAAAACTGCGTCTGAAAATCCTAAAAAAAGCATTTTTGTGATTTCGCCTTTGTATTGCTGCGACGATTTTAACGGCGGAGGAAAAGCTGCAAAGTGGAGAAGGCTTATTGAGGCAAATGTGAAAAAATTAAATTTAAAAAATGTTAAATATATAAACGGGCTTGACCTGATAGGCGATATGTCGTTTATTTCTGCCGATGAAGTTCATCCGAATATATACGGAGCGGCGCAGATTGCAGAAAGGCTCACGGGTATAATAAAAAATTTTAAAGATTAAGTTTCATATATTCACTTGGCGTCATACCGATTGCGGCTTTGAAACTCTGGCTAAAATAATAAACATTTTGATAACCGGTAAGATCGGCAACGTCTGTTATTTTATACATTCTTGATTTTAACAGGTCGCAGGCATATTGCATGCGGAGAAAAATTATGTATGACTTTGGTGTCATACCATAGACAGTACTAAAAATTTTTTTGAAATAGGTGTGGCTGATATGGCACATATCAGCCAAATCCTCTATATAAATATTTTTATTAAAGTTTTCTGATATATAGTCCGCAGCAGGTTTGATTTTTTTTGCTTTGCTGCCGGGGATATACTCTGTTTCGGATTGCAGGACAGAAAGTATTTCATATAAACAGCTTACAGCGGCATAACTATAGCCGCTTTTTTTCTGTTTCCATATATTTTCTGCTTTCTTAAATAATGCGGAAAGTTTGTTATAGTTTTTTGCCTTTATTGAAAAAATATCGCATGATACGGGATAAAGAGTGTCAAAAAATATATCTATACAGTTTCCGGAAACAAGTGTTTTGGCGGTGTATTTTGTATGATTTTCGCTTTTTTTAATAAATCGCAGCGAGCCTTTTTCATCTGTGAATACATGAGTGCCAAAATTTATTGTTGTTTTGCCGTCAAGTTTAAAAATCAACTCATTATGTGCAAAATTTCCGCTGTAATCATGAATTTTATGTGTGTTTGCAGACGATACATGAATAACAGAGCATACAGATGTTATTATTAAATCGTTTTTAAACATAAAAAATATCCCTTCTGTCAAAGGCTGACGTGAAAAAATCGCATTATATATCCTTAATGTTTATTATATTACCGGTTTTTATTTATGTCAATAAAAAAGTGATAAAAATTATAAATGCTTTACTTTTTGTATTTACTTTTAAATAACTGCGGCATATAATTGTGTCACGGAGGGGAAGAGATATGACTGAAAATATTAAAAAATTAGCAAATGACGCACAAGGTGATATAAACGTGCTCACTTCGGCGCTTAACCGCTCATGTATTGAAAGCGGCAAAACAATAACGGATAAGGGATGCAAATATTGCGGGTTAACTATGTCGTTTAACAGCATATCGAATGCTGTAGACTCGCTTTCGGTGATAAAACAATTTGTTTTTGATAAAAAAATATTTACAATGCAAAAAATGTATGATATGATTAAAGCTAATTATTCAGGTTTTGAAGATGAGCGAAAGCTCATTTTAAACACAGGCAGATTTTTCGGAAATGACGATGACTATGCAGATGACATTGCAAAATCAATAGTTGATACAATTTACGAAATAAAAAGCGAAATTAAAAGTGATGATATTAATGTGCTTGCAGTGGGTTCGTTTGTCGGAGCGACGCACCCGAATATTATTTTCGGAAAAATGACGGCTGCAACTCCGGACTCAAGGCGCAGCGGCGATGCGTTTACAATGGGGATTGCTCAAAGCGAAGGCAAGGATAAAAACGGTCTTGCTGCACTTTTAAATTCAATATCAAAGCTTGATTATCAAAAGTTTTGCGGTTGTGTTGTAAGCAATATAAAGCTTGATCGCAGCATGATTAATTCAGATGAAAAGCTTACAAAACTTTCGCAGATGTATCACACGTTTTTGAAAAACGGCGGTATGCAGCTTCAGATAAATTATCTTTCTCAAAATGAGCTTTTAGAAGCGCAGAAAAAACCGGAGGAATATCAAAATCTTGTTGTCCGTGTAAAGGGGTATTCCGGGTATTTTACAAAATTTGATACCGATCTTCAAAATGATATCATAAAAAGGACGGTGGAAACTGCGGTATGAAGCTAAGGTGCACAAAGGTGATGATAACGGGCGGAGGAAGCGGAATAGGAAAGGCCATCGCCAAAAGATTTGTTCAAGACGGAGCAAATGTTGTTATTGCAGGAAGAAGCAAAGAAAAATTAAAAAATGTTTGCGATGAAATAAATTCAAAAAATATAAATTACATAGAATGGGATATAGCGGGGGTATCGCAAAGCGAAATTAATTTTGAAAAAGCAAGCAGTCTTATGGGTGGTTTTGACGGGCTGGTTAATTGTGCGGCAATAGGAACAGGAGCTTTGACGGGACGGGGATATGAGCCATGGGATATAACCGAAGAAGAGTGGGATAAACTAACAGATGTGAATTTTAAAGCTGCGTTTTTTATGATGCGAAACACTGTGGATTATTTTATAAAAAATAAGGTCAGGGGAAATATTTTAAACATAGCGTCTAATGCTGCCTGTATGGATATTGTTGGCTCATACGGCGCTGCAAAACTTGCAATAGTTAAGTGGACAAGGGCATTTGGAAACAGATATGGCAGAGAGGAAATTATTATAAACGCAATTGCTCCCGGAGCAACGTTTACTCCTATGATTGCAAGGTATGCGTATAGCGAAAATCAGCCGTATGAGCGTCATGCCATAGGCAGATTTATTCGCACAGATGAAATTGCGGAGCTTGCATATTATCTTATGAGCGATTTTGGAGAAATAATTTGCGGGCATACTGTTGTTGCAGACGGCGGCGACAGGGCGGCATTTTAATGAAAAAAGGCGGGAGCGGTTATTTATGTATAAACTGTTTGACATACAAAGAAATTCTTTTGTTGACGGACCGGGGATAAGGACAACGGTGTTCTTCAGAGGATGTAATTTAAAATGCGCGTGGTGTCATAATCCGGAAAGCCAAAGCGGCAAAAAATATATATTTCATTATACAGATAAGTGCGCAATGTGCAAAAAGTGTAATTTTGTTTGCGAAAACGGCGCAATTGACTGCGGAAAGATTGATTATTTAAAATGCACATTCTGTCAAAAGTGTGAGCTTATGTGCCCTGAATCGGCATTAAAGCTTTGCGGCACGGAAAAAAGCGAAGACGAGCTTTTTTCTGTATTGATAAAAGATAAGCCGTATTACGACAACTCCGGCGGAGGGGTAACGTTTTCGGGGGGAGAGTGTATGATGTATCCCGATGAGCTTTCGAAAATTTTAAAAAGACTAAAAGAAAATAACATACATACAGCGGTTGACACTGCCGGAAATGTTTTATGGGAAAGCTTTGAAAAAGTGACAGAAAGCACGGATTTGTTTTTATATGATATAAAAATGACAGATGATGCAAAGCATAAAAAGTATACAGGTGTTTCGAATGTTCGCATACTTGAAAATTTAAAAAGGCTTTTTAATTTAAAAGCAAATGTCTGGATAAGAGTTCCGGTTATCGGGGACATAAACGACACGAAAGAAGACATGCTTGCGATAAAGAAATTTCTTTTGCCGTATTCTCCGCTTGAAATACAGCTTTTGCCGTATCACCGTATGGGCGAGAATAAATATAGGGCGCTTGGACTGAAATGCGAAGAATTTAAAGTGCCGGACGAGAAAAAAATGAAAGAGTTAAGGGCTGTGTTTGAATGAAAGGCAGCAAACGGCAAAAGCTGTTACTTATTATTTTCCAAAAAATCGACAAATTTTATTGAAGAGTGGAAAATTAATAAATAAAAGAAAATTAATAAATAAAAATCGACAAGCACTGATTGTACTTGTCGATTTTTGGTGCCGCTGGCCGGAGTCGAACCGGCACGGTATCACTACCGGCGGATTTTGAGTCCGCTACGTCTGCCAATTCCATCACAGCGGCAAATCGGTCATGATCAAGACCGCCTAAATATAATAACACAAAATAAGGCGTATGTCAATAGTTTTTTTATAAAAATTTTTTTGTTGTGCCATCGGCTCATAAAAAAGGAAAAAAACATAAAAAATACTTGCTATTTGACGGCGATTAGTGTATAATAAAACCGAATAAATTATTGAGAGGAGTTTTGTTTTATGAAACTTGGAGTACTTACTGTTCCTCTCGGGGCAATGAGCCTTGAGGAAACTGCAAAATATCTTTCAGGTCTTGGCGTTCAGGCGCTTGAGCTTGGTGCGGGCGGCTGCCCCGGAAAAGCGCATCTTAATCCGCAGGAGCTTTTGGGACATAAAGATAAGATTGATAATGTAAAGAGAATAATGAAGGAAAACAATCTTGAAATAAGCGTTTTGAGTGCGCACGGAAATGCGGTTCATCCGAACAAGGAGATTGCAAAGAAGTACCACGATGATTTTGAAGACGCAGTAAAGCTTGCTTCCGAACTTGAGGTTGACACGGTTGTAACATTCTCGGGCTGCCCGGGCGACTGTGAAAACAGCATCCGTCCCAACTGGGTAACATGCCCGTGGCCGGAAGACTTTTTGGAAACTTTGGATTATCAGTGGAATGATGTTTTAATTCCGTACTGGCAAAAAGAAGTTGAGTTTACAAAGAAATACGGCGTAACAAAGGTTGCATTTGAAATGCATCCGGGATTTTGCGTTTATAACCCGACATCTCTTTTGAAAATAAGAGAAGCTGTCGGCGACGGAGTTGGCGCAAATGTTGACCCGAGCCACTTGATTTGGCAGGGAATTGACATACCTAAGGCAATCCGTGCACTTAAGGGCGCTATTTATCATTTCCATGCAAAGGATACAAAGATTTATAAGCCGAACTGTGATGTAACAGGTGTTTTAGACGTCAGACATTACGGCGATGAGCTTAACAGAAGCTGGCTGTTCAGAGCTTTGGGATACGGAAATGACTATGCTTACTGGAAAGACATTATAAGCACACTTCGTCTTGTGGGATATGAAGGCGCTGTAAGCATTGAACATGAAGACAGTCTTATGAGCTCAAAAGAAGGTCTTGAAAAAGCAATAACATTCTTAAAAGAAGTTATGATTTATGAAAAACCGGGCGAAATGTTCTGGGCTTAAGTTAATATGGTTTGTTGCCCTGTGTCGGTTTGATGCAGGGCAATAAACTTGTAAATGAAAAAACGGCGCACGGCGCGCCGGCAAAACGGGTTAAAAATATGATTTTGCCGTGTGATTTTTTTTGGCTCACGGATAATCACGGCGGATTTTTTGATTGTTTTTTTGTGGGCAGAAAGGCTTTGATATACTATGAATAAGTTAAAAGCGGTAATAATAGGCTGCGGAGCAATTTTTCCGATGCACGCAGTGTCGATACAAACTTTAGAAGATGTGCAGATTGCGGCTGTGTGCGACATAAAGGAAGATCGCGCAAAAAAGAGAGCGGAAGAATATAATTGCAAGGCATATACTGATTACAAAAAAATGATTGAAATTGAAAAACCGGACACGGTTCATGTGTGCTTGCCGCATTGGCTTCATGCACCGGTCAGCATATATGCAATGGAGCACGGGGCAGATGTTATTTGCGAAAAACCCATGGCTCTCGATGAAAAACAGGCTTCGGACATGCTTGAGTGTGCAAAAAAGACGAATGCAAAACTTTCTGTTATTTTTCAGAACAGATATAATGATGTGTCGGCAGCACTTAAAAATGAAATGGATACGGGCAGACCGGGGAAGGTTTTGGGCGCAAGAGCGTGCGTGAACTGGCACAGAACGCAAAGCTATTACGACGACAGCGGATGGAGAGGAAAGCTTGCCACCGAAGGCGGCGGCGTGGTAGTGAATCAGGCGATACACACTCTTGATTTAATGCTTTACCTTTCGGGCGAAAAAGCGGTAAAAGTTGACGCGAGCATTTCGACACGCGCTCATGACATTGAAGTTGAGGACAGCGCAGAGGGAGTTGTTTATTTTAAAAACGGTGCGCTCGGCAGTTTTTGGTTTACAAACTATTATCCTTATGACAAACAGATTGAGGTTGAAATAAAATGTGAAAACGCTGTTTTGCAGATTTTTGAATCGAAAGCATATATAAAATATAACAGCGGCGAGGTAAGAGTGATTGAGCCGGTTGAAGATAAAAACATATCCTACGGCAACGCAAAGGGGTATTGGGGTTCGAGTCACAAGCGCCAGATTGCTGACTTTTATGAATATGTTAAGACAGGCAGAAAAATGTATGTAACGAGCGAGGATGCATTTGAAACGCACAAGGTGATGTGTGCGCTTTTGCGCTCGGGAAGAGAAAAACAGGTAATTACGATAGAATGACGGAGGTTTTTTATGCTGACAGATATTCAGATTGCACAGGCTGCAAAAATGGAGCCTATTGAAAATATTGCAGAAAAAATCGGTATAAATAAAGATGAACTTTATATGTACGGTCCGTATAAGGCAAAAATAACAAACAAGGCCTTTGAGCGGGTTAAAAATAATAAAGACGGAAAGCTTATTCTGGTAACGGCAATTAATCCGACTCCTGCCGGCGAGGGAAAAACAACAATAACCGTCGGTTTGGGACAGGCGCTTTCGCGTCTTGGAAAAAAAGCTTCCATAGCGCTTCGCGAGCCGTCGCTCGGACCGGTTATGGGAATAAAGGGCGGCGCTGCCGGAGGCGGATATTCGCAGGTTGTGCCGATGGAGGATATTAACCTTCATTTTACCGGGGATATGCACGCAATAACTGCTGCAAACAATCTTTTGGCGGCAATGCTTGATAACCATATTCACCAGGGAAACGAGCTTAATATAGACACGAGAAACATTGTTTTTAAACGCGTTATGGACATGAATGACCGCGCGCTCAGAAACATTGTTGTAGGTCTTGGAGGCAAGAAGAACGGATTTGTCCGCGAGGACGGATTTATGATAACGGTTGCTTCCGAAGTTATGGCAATTTTGTGTCTTGCAGACGATATTGCAGATTTAAAAAGGCGTTTGGGAAATATAATTGTTGCGTATACTTATGACTCAAAACCCGTAACGGCAAGAGATTTAAAGGCAGACGGCGCAATGACGCTGCTTTTAAAGGACGCAATAATGCCAAATCTTGTTCAGACATTGGAAAACACACCATGTTTTATGCATGGCGGTCCTTTTGCAAACATTGCCCACGGCTGCAACAGTGTGAGAGCAACAAAACTTGCGCTTAAACTTTCGGATTATGTTGTTACGGAGGCGGGATTCGGCGCTGATTTGGGTGCGGAGAAGTTTTTGGATATAAAGTGCCGCATGGCGGGACTTGCGCCCGATATGTGCGTTATAGTTGCAACGATAAGAGCGCTTAAATATAACGGCGGTGTTTCAAAAGAAAACTTGAAAGGAGAAAATCTGCCGGCGCTTGAGCGAGGAATTGCAAACCTTGAAAAACATATAGAAAATATGAAAAAGTTCGGTTTGCCGGTTGTTGTTGCATTAAATGAATTTGAAACCGACACCGAAAAAGAAAAGGAAATTGTTGCAAAAAAATGCAGCGAGCTTGGCGTTTCGTGTGCATATGCAAGTGTGTTTGCAAACGGCAGCAAAGGCGGCGAGGAGCTTGCAAAAAAAGTTATTTCGGTTTTGGAAAGCGAAAAGTCGGATTATGCTCCGATTTATGAGCTTGACTTATCAATTGAAGAAAAAATTGAAAAACTTACGCGTGAGATATACGGCGGAGCCGGCATAAAGATTATGCCTAAGGCTAAAAAACAAATTGAAACAATTGAGGCTATGGGCTTTAAAAATCTTCCGGTTTGCATGGCGAAAACTCAGTACTCTCTTTCGGATAACCCGAAGCTGCTCGGAAGGCCCGAGGGCTTTGATATAACCGTTTCGGAGGTCAGAGTGTCGGCAGGAGCGGGATTTGTTGTTGTGCAGACGGGAGACATTATGACTATGCCGGGGCTTTCAAAAACGCCTGCCGCACAGAGAATTGACATTAAAGACGACGGTGAAATTATAGGACTGTTTTAAAATAGGAGAATGTTTGTGAAAAAATATATTTCAAACAGCCGTGAGCAGACTGTGCAGATTGCAAAAGAGTTTGCCAAAACGGTTAAAAAAGGCGATATAATTTGTTTAAACGGCGATTTGGGAGCCGGAAAAACGGCATTTGTGAGCGGTTTTGCAAAGGGACTCGGCTATAAAGGATATGTGAGCAGTCCGACATTTGCTATAGTAAACGAATACAAAGCCGATATTATGATTTATCATTTTGATGTGTACAGAATAAATGATATTGATGAAATGTATGATATAGGCATCGACGATTATCTTTTTTCGGACGGAATCTGTATAATAGAATGGCCGCAAAGAATTAAAGAATTGCTTGGCGATAACGTTATAAACATAAACATTTTAAAAGACGATACAAATGAAGACAAAAGAGAAATCATTATAGATACAAAATAGACAAAAAAGCGGTGAAAAACATTGAAAATACTTGCTATTGAAGCGGCGGCAAACGTTGTCAGCGTTGCAATAACCGATGATAATAAGCTTATAGGCGAATACACAATAAATTATAAGAAAACCCACTCGCAAACGCTTATGCCCATGATAAAGCAACTTACAGACGATTGCGAAATAAGCGGAGAAGACATTGATTTGATTGCGGTTTCAAACGGACCGGGTTCGTTTACGGGACTGCGCATAGGCGTGGAAACAGCAAAAGCATTGGCACACGGCTGGAAAAAGAAAGTTGTCGGAGTGGACACGACTTATGCGATGGCGTGTAATCTTGGTTTTTGTGATAAAAATACATATGTTGTGCCGATTATGGACGCAAGACGAAACCAGGTGTATACCGGAATTTACTGTTTTGAAAACGATAAAATAACTACCGTTATGGAAACTGATGCGATAAAAATAAGCGATTTGACGGATATTATTTTAAAAAGCGGTAAAAATGCGGTGTTTTTGGGCGACGGCGTTTTGGTTTATCAGAAGTTTATCAAAGAGGCTTTAGGGGACAGAGCGTTTTTTGCAAATGTAAACAATAATATGCAAAGGGCGGCATCTGTTGCGGTTGCGGCGTCAAAGCTGTATGAAAATAAAGAGTTTGATACATATTTGTCGCTTGTGCCGAAATATTTAAGAAAGTCCCAGGCTGAAAGAGAATATGAAGAAAAGCAAAAAAACGGGGGAGTTTGAAATGATAGCTATAGGAAGCGACCACGGCGGTTTTGAATTGAAATGCGCCGTTATTGAGTATTTAAACAAAAACAATATTGAATTTACAGACGTTGGCTGTTATGATAAAAACAGCGTTGATTATCCGGATATTGCCGAGGCGGTATGCAAAAAGGTAACAGGTAGGAAATGTGAACTTGGAATTTTGATTTGCGGAACGGGAATAGGAATAAGCATAGCCGCAAACAAGATAAAGGGCATACGTGCGGCGCTGTGTCACAGCGAATACGATGCTAAAATGACAAAGGCTCACAACAATGCAAACGTTTTGTGTATGGGCGGAAGAACAACGGGTGTTGAAATTGCGCTTGCCATGGTGAAAAACTTTTTGGAATCAAAGTTTGAAGGCGGCAGACACGAAAAGAGAATAGAAAAAATTACGGCTCTTGAAAATAAAGGGCAACTGTAACGGAGGGTTTATATTTATGACAAGAAGCGAAGCAAGGGTGGAGGCATTTAAGCTTGTTTTTCAAATAACAGCTCAGAAGGACAGCTATCCGGAGGTTGTTTCAAGATTTGAAGAAGACAACGCGCAAATGAAAAAAAACGACAGAAAGCAGTATAAATATATTGTAGACGCAGCAAACGGCGTGTTTGACAATATGGCTGATATAGATGAGCTTATAAAAAACAATTTAACCAGTCAGTGGTCAATAGAGCGCGTTTCAAAGGTGAGCCTTGCGATTTTGCGTCTTGCCGTGTATGAAATTAAATACAAAGACGATATTCCGAATAACGTTTCTGCAAACGAAGCGGTTGAGATTGCGAAAGTTTATGATATAGACGGCGCAGCCTCATTTGTCAACGGCGTTTTGAGCAGCATAATAAATGCGGATTAAAAAGGATGGGTAGTGTGGAATCAAAGCTTTACACCGCAACGGTATCGCAGGTGAATAAATTTATAAAACAGATGGTTGATAAAACGCCTGTTTTAAATAATATATGCATAAAGGGCGAAATCTCGAATTTTAAAAGACATTTTTCCGGACATTGTTATCTGACGCTTAAAGATGACGGCGGAGTTTTGCGCGCGGTTATGTTTAAAGGCGTTGCCGATAAGCTCGGCTATGAGCCGGAAAACGGAATGAAAGTGCTTGCGGCGGGCAGAATAAGCGTGTATGAAAGAGACGGCGCGTATCAGCTTTATATTGAAGATTTAAAGCGAGATGGTCTCGGAAGCCTTTATGAGGCTTATGAAAAATTAAAAAAACAGCTTGAAAGCGAAGGACTTTTTGATGCATCTCATAAAAAGCCTATCCCGAAGTTTCCCAAAACTGTAGGCGTTGTAACGGCTAAGACGGGGGCAGCGGTTAGAGATATTATAAATGTTTTAAACAGAAGATATCCTTATGCAAAGGTGGTTTTGTATCCGTCGCTCGTGCAGGGCGAAAACGCGGCAAAAAACGTGTGTGAAGCGATAGAATATTTTAATGAAAAGAATTTGGCAGATGTTTTAATAGTCGGCAGAGGCGGCGGTTCGATAGAAGATTTGTGGGCATTTAACGAAGAAATCACGGCGAGAGCCATATACAATTCAAAAATCCCCGTAATATCAGCTGTGGGACATGAAACAGACTTTACGATTGCGGATTTTGTTTCCGATTTAAGAGCGCCGACGCCTTCGGCAGCGGCAGAGCTTGCAGTGCCCTCGGCGGCAGAGCTTAAAAACAGATTTAACGATTATTTAAAGCGCTTGGTTTTGGCGCAAAAAAGCGTGATTGTAAAAAAGAGAAGCAGCCTGGAAAGAATAAAGCTAAAAAATGTTGACGCACTTTTAGACGATTACAGGCTTCGTTTCGATAATCTTTTAATACAGGCGCAAAAAAGCATGAAAATTGTGTTTGAACGAAAGAAAAAAATCCTTGTGCAGCTCAGCGCAAGAATGGAGGCAATGAGTCCGCTGGCGGTGCTGTCGAGAGGATATTCAATTGCTGTTGACAATGATAAAAACGTTATAAAAAGCGTAAACGATATAAATAAAGATGATGAATTTGAACTGATTTTATCCGACGGCAGTAAAAAGTGCCGTGTTGAGGAATAATATTTTACGGAGGTGTGATAATGCCTGAAAAAGAGGTTGGAGCTGAAAAAGAGGTTAATTTTGAGCAAAATATCGAAAAACTTGAAGAGATTGTTAAAAAGCTTGAAAGCGGAAGCATATCATTGGACGAGTCGTTAAAGCTTTTTGAAACCGGCGTTGGCATTGTTTCGAAATGCAATAAGGCTTTAGATGATGCAGAGCAAAAGGTTTCGGTGCTTTTGAAGAAGGATTCAGAAATGGTGCAAAGCGATTTTGAAGTGCAATAAAATTATTTCGGAGTGAAAATAAATATGGATTTTAATACAGAATTTCAAAAAAAAATCAAGCTTACGGACAGCTGGCTTGAAGAATATCTAAACCGAAAATGTGACGCACCGCCGCTGATATTGGAGGCAATGCGCTACAGTGTGTTTGCCGGGGGAAAAAGAGTGCGCCCGGCGCTTATGATAGGTTCGTATGAAATGTTTTCTGATAAAACAAAGTATGTAAAGCCGTTTGCATGCGCGGTTGAAATGATACATACATATTCTTTAATACATGACGATCTTCCGGTTATGGATAATTCGGATTTAAGGCGCTCGAAGCCAACAAACCACAAGGTTTTCGGCGAGGCAAACGCTGTGCTTGCAGGTGATGCGCTTTTAAATTATGCGTTTGAAATTATGACCGGAAACGAACAGAAAGCAGATGAAAAAACAGTTTTGAAAACTATTGCGCGCATTGCAAAATATTCGGGCATATGCGGAATGATCGGCGGACAGGTTATAGACATTGCAAGCGAAAATAAAAAGATAGACATACAAACGCTCAAAACGCTTCAGGAAAAGAAAACGGGGGCACTGATTGCGGCAGCTGTGTGCGGCGGCGCGAGTGCAGCGGGCGCAGATGATAAAGATATTTGCTGTTTGGAAAAGTATTCATATTTTTTGGGGCTTGCGTTTCAGATAAAAGACGATATATTAGACGAAACAAGCTCGAGCAAGGAGCTTGGAAAGCCTGTCGGCAACGATGAAAAAAATCACAAAAACACATATGTGTCGCTGTGCGGATTTGAAAAGGCGAAAGAACTTTTGCAGCAGTACACAAACGAGGCAAAAGAAATTCTCGTTTCGTTCGGGGAAAAAGCTGAGTTTTTGCTTTGCATGACCGACTATCTGTTAAACAGAAAAAAATAAGAAATCGGAGAAGAAAATGGGTTTGGTAGGAATTTTTTATAACAGGGCGCTTATATGCGCCGTTATCGGATGGTTTGCAGCGCAGCTTTTAAAAGTGATATTTGTGCTGATGTTTGATAAAAAATTAGACATAAGAAGGTTTGTCGGGACAGGCGGTATGCCGAGCTCACATTCATCGTTTGTAATGTCGCTTACTGCATACACTGGACTTTCGGAGGGATTTAACTCAACTTTATTTGCCGTTTGTTTTGTTATTGCGTTTGTTGTTATGTATGATGCTGCGGGAATAAGGCGCGCGGCAGGCAAACAGGCAGAAATTTTAAATCAGATTATAGAAAATTGGGACGAATCTCCGCAGATAAAAGGCAAACGTTTAAAAGAGCTTCTGGGACACACGCCGTTTGAGGTTATTGCGGGAGCGGCGGTTGGCATAATAGTTGCGGTTTTGTTTTACTTTGCGTTTTATCATTAATAAATAAAGGAAAAGATGTATGGATAAATATAAAAGACTTATGACAAACACCATTTTGTTTGCGATTTCATCGTTTGGCTCAAAGCTTTTGGTGTTTGTTTTAATGCCGTTTTACACAAGAATACTAAAAACCGACGGTTACGGAACTGTCGATCTTATAGTGCAGGCGAGCAATTTTATAATGCCGATTGCAACAATCGGAATAAATAACGCTATCATACGCTTCGGACTTGAAAGAGGTTCGGACAAAAAGGCGGTGTTCACGATTGGTACGGTTGTGATTGCAATAGGATTTGCATTTACACTTTTGTTTTCGCCGCTTGTCGGGAAATTTGAATTTATAAACAGCTACACTGCATATATGTATATGTATGTGTTTGTGGCTTCGTTTCACGGACTGACATCACAGTTTGTGCGCACGATAGGGTATGTAAGGCTGTATGCATTTGACGGAATACTTGCAACGGTGCTTGCGATTTTGTTTAACATACTGTTTTTAGGCGCATTTGACATGGGAATTGAAGGTTATATGTGGGCAATGATTTTAACCGATCTGATTGCAGTTACGTTTTTAATTCTGGTTGTTAAGCTTTACCGCTTTTTTGACTTAAAGCGCATAAGTAAAGCGCTTGCAAGACAGATGCTTGCCTACAGTATTCCGCTTATTCCCAACACTATCTGTAACTGGTTTATAAATATATCGAGCCGGTTTATTATAACGGCGATGATAAGCGTTTCGGCAAACGGTATATATTCGGTGTCGAGTAAGATACCGTCGATTCTTTTGATTGTTGCAAATATATTCGGTGAAGCATGGCAGATTTCCGCAATTTCGGAAACAGAGGGAAGGACAAGATTTTTTTCTAAGGTATGCTCCGCGTATCAGGCGATTGCCTTTACAATGGCAGCCGGACTTATTGCAGGCTCAAAAATTGCAACAAGCCTTTTTGCGTCGAAAGAGTTTTTTGAAGCATGGAGATATATGCCGTTTTTGGTTGTTGCATCAACTTTTGCGTGCATAGCAAACTTTTTAACAAGTGTGTATATGGTTGAAAAAAAGAGTGTGAACACTTTTATAACAACGCTTATCGGTGCGGCGATTAATATATCTTTAACGTTTTTATTTATAAAACTGGGCTTCGGATGCATGGGTGTTGCGGCGGCAAATCTTGTAAGTTATATTGTGATGTTTATTATACGCGCGACAGACACGAGAAAGTATATAAAAATAAAATGGAACATACGGCTTTTTAATGTGAATATGATTTTGATTTTCGGCGAGTGTTTTATAATGCTCAGCGAATGTGCGGGGCATTTTATAATAAGCTGCGTAATTGCGGCACTGGTTGTTTTGATTAATTCAAAGAGCCTTTTACATGTTGTACGGCAAAGATTTTCAAAAAAAACAAAAAGTTGTTTAAAAACTGAAAGGAGAAAATGAAAATGAAAAAAACGTTATCGGTTATTTTGGGATTTTGTATTGCATTTTTTGCGTGCGGCTGTAACAATAATAAGAGCCGGGACGCAAATTCTGATTCGGAAAACGTGCAGAATTTGCAAAGTGAAGAAAACGTGGATTTACAGCAATATACTGAAGGAAATTTTGTGTTAAAAGATGCGTCTTATGAGGATGCCGACGGAAAAAAGGTTAACGAAAAAACATTGCAGATGATAAAAAATGCAAAAGATATTCTTTCGCTTGCAGGATATGAATGTTTATTTGAAAGTGTTCAGATAAGCAGCCAAAACGACGAATGGAATTTCAGAGAGCTTTACACGGTGACCTCTGAGCAGGAGGGCAAAAAGTTTTGCGTGTCTTTTAGAAAGGATAACTTAAATCTCGTGAAAATTGACAGCGGAAGTATAGTTTCCGACGGAAAAGAAAAGCTCTATACCGCAGATAAGACAGACGATGTGATTAATCTGGCAAAAAAATATTATGCTGCATTGCCGGTAGAGCAAGGGTATGAGCTTTCGGGTTATCAAATGGATTTCGGCGGGCCGGACTGGCAAGTTGATTTTACGAAAAAGATGGATGTTAAAAATTATGAAAAGAAAGTTTATAACTATTCCCAGGACGTACGCATGAGAATTTCCGGAAGCGACGGAAAGCTGCTTTCTCTTACCGTGTTTGACACGCCCGTGCGCACGGAAGAAAGCGATAAAGAACAGATTACATATGAAAAGGCCGTAGACGCTGCGGGACTTGATGTGTCAAAGCTTAAAGACGCTTATATCGGATGTTACACAATACGCGACAAGGGTTATGCACGGTTGTGCTGGTGTTTGGTATATGATTATTCAACCGAATACGGAGTGAGTGACGAAAGAAGCGTTTATGTTGATTTGTATACGGGGCTTCAGATAGGTTTGGAAACATGTAAGTAGTATTACTAAAAAATAAACTGCCGCAAAGCGAGGATTTTCACTTTGCGGCAGTTTATTTATATTGCATGTAAAATATGATTGCTTACGATTCGTTTGTGCACCGCTTTTATTTTTTCTTGCCGAAGTTTGGATCGTTATAAACGTCAAGCCTTGACGAATCCATAACAGATGAGGCATCAAAGAATTTTTTCAGCTGATCTTTTTGAAATCTTAAAGAGATACCGTCAAAATGCCAGCGCTGTGTTACAACTGCATTTGAAGCGTAGTAATAGTATGCCGAGTTTCCGACTCCGCAGAGTATTTTAAAGCCCTTTTCGGCAAACATATCAAATTTCGGATCGGTAACTTTAACTGTGCTGCCGTAAGGATAAATGTAGACCGGTGTTTTGCCGATCAGATATTCAACCTCGTTAATCCATTTTTGTGTGTCATATTCAAGCTTGTCATAGCTTATACGTGCGGCGTCGTAGTGACCGTAGCTGTGGGAGGCAAATGTCCAGCCGGTGTCTTTTAGTTTTTGTACAACCGGCTTTACGGCTTCTATCTCGGAAGCACGGTTTGGATTATCAATTCTGTCGCCCGATGGGTTTTCGGGATTTTTCATTTGCGACTGTGTGCGGTAGCCTAAAATGCCTTCATACCCGGTCACACCTATAAGACCTTTTGCATTTTTCCATGAAAAGTCAGGGTGCTGTTTTATAAAATCGTCTAAAAGAGGAACAATTGCAAGGTCGCGGCGGATTTGCTCTTCGCCGGTGTCGGGATCGACAGTATATGCTGCAACTTCTCCGTTTTCGTCTAAAACAAGCTTGTGAACCGTGCCGTTTGCAATCATATATTCATAGTAATTAAGGTCGTCTATAGAAAGAATAAACGGAATTTTTCCCGGCGGAAGCATAAGAGTTTTCTGGCGGTATCTGCCTTTTGCTTCGTCGAATTCATATACATCGTTTATATCAACCAAAATATAATTTTTTTCATACATCTGCTCTATAATACGCGAAAATTCCTGTGCGGTAACAAAGTAATCGTCAAATCCTTTTGACATATAATCAAGATCAAAAGCCATTTTCGGATATGCTATAACAGGATGAAAAAACACATGCTCTACCCAGTCTGTGTATTCTTCAAGTTCGCCTTCGTAAACGTAAGGTGTCGGTGCGGGCGTTGGATTTTCGGTCATGTTTGAAGCGGGCAGTGTATCTTTTTTGCAGCCGTTTAGAGATATACATATGCTAAAAACAGTAATTATAATAAGCGAGTTTAAAAATATTTTTTTCAAATAAAACCCTCCCGGTAAATTAATTTAAATCTTAAATCTATTATAATATATCGTCCGACAAAAATCAACAAATAAAGTATTAAATAAGTATTTAAAATTTTTAACAAAAAAGTGCATTATTTAAAAAAAATTAAACGGCGTACAACAATTTAAAATGTACGTCGTTTTAAAATATCAGTAGCTTTTTAAGCTTTTTATATATTTAAAAGTTTTTTCTTCGCCTTCGTCTTTTAGCATTGTTAAAAGTTTTTCGATTAAATCCGAAGTTTGCTCATTAATCTGCCGCCTCGGTTTTCCCCTTAAAAAGTATTCTAAAGGGTGGGCGTTGGTATAGTTTTCTTTTTGATAAATTTTGCTTGCGGCAACCCTGTCGCAAAACATTTCCTTAACAAAAACGAGAGGCATTTTCACGGGTTCTACGCGCTTTGTTTGGTAGTTATAGTCTGTCCAGTATTCAAAATGATGGCGGTTTTGACCTTTGTGGTGCATCCATGCATACGAACAGCCGAAAGCTTTGCGTTCGCCTTCGTTAGGACTGCGCTTGCCGTTTTGATAAAATCTTGCCCCGGCAATAAATTCTGTCGGCGAATATTTTGACAAATCGTGCAAAAGTCCGCGCCATAAAATACCGGCTTTGAAAGCGTGGTATATTACCATGTGTCTGTGTTTGGTTATTGTTATAAAGTGACCTAAAATATTCATATCAGTGCCTCTTTTGGTTATGCCGGATTTTTGAGCATATCGTTTAGAGCCTTTTCGGCTTCTTTTGCTTTTTCAACATCTTTTGTTATAATTAAAATAGTGTCGTCACCGGCAATAGAGCCGACTATTTTGTCGCCTATGCAACTGTCGATTGCAACGCAGGCGGCCTGAGCCATACCGGTGAGCGTTTTTATAACAATTGTGTGCATAGCGGCTTCAATACTTATAACTGACTGCGAAAACACGGAGCGGTGCTTTGCGTTTGAGCCGACTATGGAGTTGGGAAGAGTGTATTTATAGCCGCCGCCCGAACCGGTTGAAACCTTAACGAGTCCCATTTGCTTTATATCTCTTGATACGGTTGCCTGTGTAACGTTAAAGCCGCAGTCAATCAGCTTGTTTGTGATGTCGCTTTGAGTTACGGTATCGCTTTGGGAAATGATTTCAAGTATTTTTTCGTGACGTTTGTTTTTCATAATAATTCAAGTCCTTTCGAGATTAATTAAATTCCTCTTTGATTAAGTTTTTTTCGGACTGTTTCGTAAAAATTTGAATTTTTAAGGCGAAGCAGCAACGTTTTATATAAAGATTTTTTGATTGTGATTAAATCGCCGTTTAAAAGGTTAATTCCGTGTCTGCCGTCGGCGCTTAAATATGCATGGCTTTCGCTGCAGTCAAAAGCGTTTACCTTTAAGCATTTGTCGGGAGGAATAACAATCGGACGCGCACTCATGTTATGCGGAGAAATTGCATTTACCAAAATTGCCTCTATTTCCGGAGCAATAATCGGGCCGCCGGCTGAAAGCGAGTATGCGGTTGAGCCGGTGGGAGTGGAAAATATAATTCCGTCGGCATTAAAGCTGTTTAATTCACAATCATCGATTGCGGTTGTTATATGCAGTATTCTTGAAAGCGCGCCGCGCGCGATAACAATGTCGTTTAAAGCGTAAAATGTGCCGGCAGTTTGATTATTTCTTATAATCGAAGCCTCAATCATCATTCTGTTTTCAATTTTGTAATTCCCGGACACGATATCATTATAATAATTTTTAAGCTCCGAGTATTCAAGTTCTGTTAAAAAGCCTAAATGACCGAGGTTAACGCCTAAAATCGGTATGCAGTTTGGCAGCATTGCCGATGCCGTGGTTAGAATTGTGCCGTCGCCGCCGAGTGATATAATAAGCTTTGCGCCGCATGAAAAAAGGCGGTCGTTTTCGTAGAACCCGGCATTTTCCAAACCTTCAAAATCCTTTGGCATACAAACCGCAAAGTCTTTTGAAAACATATTAACTGCATCTTTGGTAAAGCTAAGAGAGCTGTCGCGTTTTTTATTAGGTATAATAATGATTTTCTCCATTATTTATCATTCCTTTTTATAAAATGGTTTCATATGAAGTGTCTTGATTTTTTAAAATCTTGTTTAAGTTGTCAAACTCCATTTTTATAACCATATTTTCCGGCATATATTCTTGTGCGGGGATATTAAATATATGCAGATGTTTCGGATTTGTTTTTCCGTCATAATCTATTGGCGTGTATTCTAAAGCGTAGTTTAAATTTTTGCCGCTGTTTAACAAACATACCGACTTTGCGTTTTCGCATATGCCTTTTAACACAACGCCGCTGCAGCCGAAAGCGGGCGGCAAATGAAGATACAGTGTGTTGTTTTTATAAGTAAATTCATATTCGCCAAGCTTTATATACTCACAATCTATAACGCTTTCTTTTATTTTCTTATACCATTTTCCGACCTCTGCAAAAATTTGTTTTGCCTCTGCGGGCAAAACGCCTTTGTCATCGGGGCCGACGTTTAAAATAAAATTCGCCCCTTTTATCAAAACAGATGACATTGAAGCTATGATTGACGAAGGCGTAAAATAATCTTCATTTTCGCGATAACCCCAGCTTTGCATACCGACCGACTGACAAGCCTCGCACAAACGGTCAAACTTTGCATTTTTTATACATTCGCTGCGTTCCGGAGTTGAATAATCGCCGGTGTCATAACCTCGGTCATTAATAAAAATTCCGGGTTGCAGTCTGCGGGCAAGCTCGTTTACGGATTTGTCGCGCCTTTTGGGAGGAATGTCCCAAAACAGGGCAGATACCGTGCCATAGTTTGTTAAAAGCTCGGTTATCTGATTTTTTACATATTCGATGTATAAATCCTCATTTGGCTCATCGCCCGGGTTAGGGCATGAAAGCTGGTGATCCCCGCCGCTGTTTATGCTGTGTTTACAGTGCCAGTCGGGACATGAATAGTATATTTCAAATTTAATGTTATGCTTATGGCATGCATCGGATATTTCTTTTAAAATATCTTTTTTATAAGGCGTGTTTTTTATATTATAGTCGGTGTATTTTGTGTGCCACATGCAAAAGCCGTCGTGATGCTTTGCTGTAAAGCAAAGATACTGCGCGCCCGCACTTTTTAAAAATAAAACAAGCTCTTCCGCATTGAAATTATAAGGATTAAACGTGTCTTTAAGTTTTACGTATTCGCTTTTGGCTACACCTTTGCGCATCTGATACTGTTCGTGCCATTTTGTTTGGCTGTATAGTCCGAAATGGACAAACATTCCGAATTTTTCATCTTTAAAAAGCATTTTCACACCTTCTTTATATGTATATTATAAAAATTATATTGCATATTTATTATATCAAACCGGGACCGTAAGGTCAATAGTGTTCGCAAGTTTTTATTGACTAAATGAAAAAAATTATATATAATAATTATATATGTATAATAAATACATAAATTATCCGCTGCTACACAGGCAAAGAAAGGGCAAAAATGAATAAATATAAGTTTATTGATTCTTTTAATTTAAAACTTATTGCAATAATTGCAATGACAGTTGACCATACAGGCGCGCTGTTTTTTAAAGGTGCAAACATTTGGCTGTATCTTTTTATGCGCACTGTAGGCGCTGTGACGTTTCCTGTTATGGCGTTTATGATAGCGCAGGGTTTTTTACACACGGGAAATTTTAATAAATATGCGCTTCGCCTGTTTTTGTTTTCTTTGGCAAGCATGATACCTTATGCTTTTGCGTTCGGAAAGAGTACATATGGTTTAAATGTTGGATTTACGCTGCTTTTCGGGCTTTTCGCAGTTAGAGCATATGAAGATATTTCAAACCAGATTTTAAAGTGGACGGCAGTTTTTTTTCTTGCGGTTTTAAGTTTTAAATGCGACTGGGGATTTACGGGTGTGTTTTTGATTGTGTTTTTGCATATCGCCGGTGAAAATAAAAAAAATATTATTTTGGCAATGTGCGGCGGAATACTTATGTTTATTTTAAAAAACCAGGCGGCTTTGTTTATTGAAAAGGGAAGATTTTTTTCTTTTGCAGCGATTGCGGGAAGTGTTGCGTTTTTGCGTCTGGCGGGATTTTTTATATCGGCGGGTTTGATTTTTTTATACAATAAAGAAAAGGGAAAAGATATAAAACAGCTTTTTTATATTTATTATCCGGCCCACCTTTTTGTTTTGGCGCTTATAAGGTATGCACCGGCAATTATGAAGCATATGTTGTAAAAGTATGACAAATATATTAAATGCTTTACTTTTGCGCATATATGTTGTATAATATATATGTAGCAGGATGGCTGTATATAAGGCGCTGTGATTTTTAGGGGAGGCAAATGCCATGAATATTAAAACTTTAAAATATGTTAAGCTTGTTATGTATATTCTTTGTTTTGCATCGCTTGCGCTTCCTATGAATTTTGACGCGCATACGGGACACTGGATTTTGGGAATAAATTATGTGATAAATCTTTTTTCTCAAAACGGTGACAAAGAGGCAATTTATTGGTTTTTTTACTATTTAATCCTTTATATTATGCCTTCTGTGATGGAAATTGTGTTTTTCTTTTTGTCGAAAAGGGGAGTAATATCAGACATATTCGATGTGCTTTGTGCAACGGTCTGCGCAACGGTTATGTTTTGCTTTTATATAAGCTTAAAGCACAGTCCGGTCGGAATAATAGTGGTGATGAGTTTGCAGGCGGGCGTGGTTGTGATTGCATGCATAAGGCTTGTGGTGAGAATTTTTTTGCAGAACTATTTTGATGAGATGACCGAGTCAAAAATTAAAAAATTTTAAAGGAGAGTTTTCATGTGGAAATGCGAAAACTGCGGTAAGTTAAACGAAGGTAAGTTTTGCACATCGTGCGGACGAAGCGCAGAAAGCAAAACGGAAGATACCCAAACAAGCTCTTCCTTTGACGGAGGAGTAACCGTAAGATATAAAAATAATATATATAATGAAACGCCGGGGAACGAAAGGCAAAGCCGCAATGCAAAATCGCGCAAAAAGAAAGCAAAGAAGATATATATTGTTTTGGCGGCTGTTTTCGGAGCGCTTTTTTTGGCGTTTGCCGGCTTTTTCGGATACTATACCTCTGCAAAGGCAGATTTAAAAAGCGGAAGATATATGCAGGCGGCAGAAAAGTTTGAACACATAAAATTCTTTTTAAACAGCCGTCAGATGGCAAAAAAGAGCGTGTATGAAAATGCCGTTAAACTGATGGAAGACAAAAATTATGAAGAAGCCATAGAATGTTTAAACAAAGTTTTAGATTACAGCGACTCAAAAGATAAGCTTTATGAGTGCCGCTATAAATTGCTTTTAAAATATCAGGAAAGCGACGATTATAAAAAAGCCTCTGAGCTGATTGAGCAAATGGGGGATATAAAAAACGACGATAAAATTTACGAAATAGAGCTTTGGTGCAATTATTCATACGCAAAAAGCATTATGGACACGGATATTTTTAAAGCAAGAGAACTGCTTGAAAAAATTAAAGACGATTACAAACCCGCAAACGAGATGATTTTGGAATGTTCTTATAAAATTGCAAAACAGTATGAGTCGGACGGAGAATATGAAAAGGCATATGAGGAGTTTGAAAACTGCGGGGAATACAAAGACAGCGGATATCTTTTAAATTCACTTAAAGCAAAAATGCTCGATAAAGCATATCAGCTTTATGAAAGCGGAGAATATGAACGCTGCGAAAAGCTTATAGAAATAGGAAAAACCGCGCCTTCTGCGGACATCGACAAAGCGGCGGCATACGAATTATTTTTGGCATATAAAAGCGAAAAGGCTTCTTTAACAAAAGACAACCAAAAGCTTTATTCATATCTTGATTCTTACACGGAAGCAAGAAAGATAGTTATGGAAAATGAAGACGTGTTTTATGATTTTATATGCGGTGCATGGTATGAAAACGGCGATTTGATTTTTGAAATTTCAAAAGACAAAAATCTTTTGCGTTCATATGAGAACCGAATTGATACCGGCAAGGTGAAGTACAGCGCGGGACGGCTGTTCTCAAGCAGCGGCAAAGCTTTTTTATACGATATTGAAATACTTGGCGAAAATAAGATTAAAGCCGATACGGATATTGATTTTGAAAAACATGTTTTAAACAGGCAATGAGCGGGGGCGGATACGTTGGTTTGTAAAAACTGCAATAAATATAATAAATACGGTGAGAAAATCTGCGCATTCTGCGGCGCGGCACTTGAAGAAACAGCCGAAAATATCACCGAAAAAGAAAGTGCAAATGCGGAATTTAAAAGCTTTATAGGTGCGGATAAAAAAAGAACCGCAGAACAAAAAAAATCTGCGGTTTGGGAAAAAAGCTCCGGTTTTAAAGAGGATTTGGCTCCGTTTTCAAAAATGAAGTTTGACGATTTTGATTTAGGTAAAACAAAAAAAATTAATATTTCGGATTTAAAACCGGCAAGTGCCATGACAAAAACAGCATCAAAAGGCGAAAACTTAAATCAAAATAATTTGCAAAAAACAAATGGAAACGATCTTAAATACGATAGTTTTAAGCCGGCTTCCGATTTAAAATATGCCGAAGAAAACAAATCGGATATATCATTTGAAAACGAATTTGAATTAAATGATATGTCAATAGATTTCGGCAACCAAAATAAAATGTCCGATGACGAGAAAATTACGCTTCGAAACACGGCTCTTATTGCCATGATTTTAGCAATAGTTATAGACATAGCGCTTGTTATAGGCATGCTTGTGTATTTTAAAGGCTTTGCGAACCGCATTGTGAATGTGTCTGAAAAAAGTATTGAGCATAAAGCGGAAAATGCCGGCAATGTTTTAAATGAAACGAACGGTATTTTTCCGATAAATATATAAGGGGCAGTTTGAAATGAATGAACTAAAGCAAAAAGATAAAATATCGTATGAACCGGAGCTTCACCGTGACACATACCGCAGAGGTGCGCGCCGTCAGACAAAAGGCAACCTGACGCTTGCGATTGTTGTTATAATACTTGCGGCAGTTGTGGTAGTCGGAATTTTATTTGTTTATAAGGTGTTTTTCGGTACGGACGATTTGCTTAAAAAAAATGTTGGCAAACCGATTGAAAATGTCGGTGCCGTAAGTGAAAATGTTTCATCTCAAAACCGGGATAGCGTTGACCTTGGCGGATTTGAAGATGCATTAAAAGGCAAAAAAGTGTTTAATGAAAACTTTTTAGTTCAGAAATCTGCCGGCAGCGGTTTTGTATTTGAAAACGGCATTTTGAATTATAAAATAAAGGATATGGATGCAGACGGCGAAGATGAAATGTTTACAGTCAAAATTTTAGACGACGGAAGCATAGAAATGTCGGTTTATGAAAAAGAAGATAATGCATGCAGGCGAAACGGGTACTATTTGTTTTTTGAAAATATTTTTGAAAATGAGTCTGATTTTCAAAGCGATATATATTTAGCAGCCGGCGGAGAAAAAAATTATATATTTAAAGAAAGCTTTTCAAAGGATATGTGGGAAGTGACCGTGCTTGAATATGACGAAAACGGCATAAAATTCACGGAAAATATAGCAGTTAAAGACTCAAATTACACCGATGAAATATCTGAAAAGTTAGAAAAATATTCTTTAAAATACAGCGGCAAGGATTACAGCGATTCGCAAAACAGCATTTTAAACGCTAAAACTCAGGATTTTGTATGCGGATTTGATAAAAAAGACAATGCAGTAAATGTAACGGTAAGATAAAAATATTTAAATTTAATTGCAGTGCAGCAGAAATTGCGCAAAGAAAAAATAGAATAAAAAAACAAAACCTTCTGCGGTTTTTATATCGCGGAAGGTTTTGTTTTTTGCGTTTTAACGCCGGTTTTATTCAACAGTCATAGATACTTCATTTGAATAAATAATCTGAGTGTTTCCTTTGCTGTCGGCGCAGATTGCATATGCTCTGCCGTACCACACATCGCCTGAAGAAACATCTTTCTTTCTTATAGTAAACTGACCGTTTTTCGTGTTATTTTTTGCAACAGCTTTAATAACATTTGCGCTGTCAATACTTAAATTCTCGTTTTTACCGAGAAGTATGCCGTTTTCAATAACGGTTAGGCTGTCGTCAATATTTCTTTCGGCAAAGAAAGCTATTCTTGTTTGATCTGCCATAACCGGATTTGCCATAACCAAAACGTTTTTATTGTTAACGTTTTCGTCGTAAACCGCCACAAGAGTGCTGTTTGCGGTTACATAGAAAGAATAGTTGGTGTTATAGCTTGCAGCTTTTCCGTCTCTTTCCCAGTAAGAGAAAGCTTTTCCGTCCTTTTCAGATTCGGCGTTTACGGTTACTTTGTCATTATACAGATAAGTTTTTTCATCTGTATCAACCTTTATTGTGTATGTTGTGTCTTTTTTTGCAAATCCCGCAAAATACAATGTGTTTTCGCTAACGTTAACGCTGTCGCCGGCTTTAAGGCTTGTTTTTATATTATCGCCTGTGTACCAGCCCGCAAATTCGTAACCGTAAACATAGGGATTTTGAGGAACTGTTATGTTATCTGCTGCGCCTTCTGCCAATACAAAGCCGTTTATGTTTCGGAATGTTACATATGCTTTTTCGCTGTCGGCAAAAATTGCAATAAGACTTCTTTTTGAACCGACCGTGAACTCATAGTCTTTGTTATAGGAAACTATAAGTCCACTGTCTGCGTCTTTCCAGTACATAAATGCACCGTCGCCCTGTGCGGAAAGCGAAAGTGTCTGTCCGGGAGCATAATCTTTTGTTGCCGTCGGACCGAGATTTTCGCCGTTTGCAATAACAGCGCTGCCTGTTGTAGCAAGCGTTACAGATGTGGTTTCTGCCTTTTCAACGATCGCAAATCCGCCGCCCTTTGCCCATGCGTTCACACCGCTGTAAGGTATGGATACGCTGCCTTTTTTAAACTCTTTATAGAACATGTAGGTAAAGTAGGAGGTTTTGTCGCCTCTCATATAATGATATTTGTTGTAAAGTTCGCTGTTTAATGAAGAAGAACAAATTGTCCAGCCGTCGGAGGCCAGTGCGGTTTTGGTTGCATCTCCTTCAAACATTCCCACCACAACTACGCTGCGGTCAACGTCAAACTCAAGGTAATTTGTTGTACCGGTACCGTCAAAATCAGCGCCGGTTGTCATAAATTTAGCGTCGGTAAGCGCTTCGGGAATATTTTTAATTGCTGCAAACCATCCGTGCTGGAAGCTCATTTTTTCGTTTGACATATCGCCCCACATAAACTTAAGAGTTCCGTTTGCGTCAAACTCCTGCTCGTTTTCTGCAAGAGTTACGCTGTTTCCTCTGAATTTTAAATTGCTTATAACAACCGATTTCGAAGGCACTGTTACGCTTGAGTTCACGCGAAGATTAACGCTGTATTTTCCGGCGTATCTTGCACAGATTATCTTTTCGCCATCGCCGCCTGGCGTATATGAAAAGCTTTCGCCTCTTGCAGCGGGGGAAGCGTCAACATACCAGACTATATCGTTTTTATCGATATTTGAAATATCGGAGGTAACATTAAAGTTTACAGCCTCAAAGCTTTCGCCTTCCAGAATGTTTTGCTCTAAGTTTTCGGGAATACTGATCGAAAGCTTTTCGATGTCTTTGCTTTCTTTAAGCTCGTCTGCTTTTTCTATAACGATTTCATCAAAGTTTGCAAGTGCATCATAAATAATATATGATCCGTTTTCGTCAGATAAAACTTCTTTATATGTCACGATATCGCCCTGAGTGATTTTTGCATACTTCCAGTCGGAAGGCATCTGACTCTTTATTGTGAGCGGATGATTGAATATTGTTTTGTCAAGATCATTTGTTAAAGTGATTTTTCTTGAAGTTTTTGTTGCTGTGTCAACAAGTGCTGAACTGTTTTTCTCTCTTAAATATTTTACTGCATCGTCAAACTTTGCAACCCATATTTTCCCGTTTGACTGAAGAGCGGAAGCATATTTTAAATGTTCTTCCCCGATATCGGCAGGAATAGGTCTGTAGCCGCCGTCGGATTCGTAGGTGGTTGAGCCTTCGGCAGTCGGCCAGCAAACCGAATGCCACATTTCAACAAGCCATTTGTTATTTTCAACGGCGTAATCAAGCCAGCCGTTCATTGTCGCTGCGCTCACACCGTCATATTTGTTTTCGGAGCTTTTCCAGTTATTATCGCTTGAACCCAAAACGCCCTGAACATTAACGTCGTACCATGCGTCGCCCGATATATTAAAATCGTTATATCCTCTTGTTCCTGTTCTGCTTGCATAGTATGTTTCTTTTACCTTTGCAAGTATGTTGTTTGACGTAACTCCTCCGCCGGGTCCGTATGACAAAACATCTTCGCCGGGGAAAGTCTTTTGCAAAAATTTCTGCGAGCCGGCAATTTCTTTTGTTAAGTTTGCCTCAAGAGCTGCGGCGGTGCCAGGGTGGGTGTATGAATGGCTCATAACACCGAGCTGACCTTTTTTGACCATTGGTTTTGCAACAGCTAAAAACTCCGGCGTCATCCATGTGCATATGGAAAGCGACGAGCCGACAAGGTTGTATTTGTCAAACCAGGGCTTGTAGTATTTTTTGAGCGACTGAGTGTATCCGTCGTCCATAGTAATTGAATATATAGCGTCCTTACCGCCGTATGCGCCCATAATCTCGCTTGAAAGCTCCAGATTGTCCGAATATGCAACAATTTTTTCGTCGATTAATTTATTTAAATCCGTTTTGTTGTCATAAACATTAAAACGTATCTCAACTCCGGGTGCTTCAAAAACCTCGCTGTCTAATAAAACATCTTCAGAAAATGCTTTGCTTACTGTTTTTGATAATTCCTTTGTCTGTACCAAAGCGCCGTCTTTATATTCGGAAATCACCATATAAATATCCGCAGGCGTCTGAACATATCCTTCAAAACGGCCCTTTGCCGCGCCCGAATAAAGCTGATTTACTGCCTTGTCATTTACAAGCACCGAAGATTTCATTTTCATGGCTTCTTTAAAATAGTAAACCGCTTTGTGACGATTATCTAAAGCCTTAACCTTTATAAACATACCGTCTTTTAAAACCGTATCGTCATCACACTCACTTTTGCCCATATATGCAATAACGCTTGCGCCGTTCGGAACGGTAAGCATATTTTTAAAATCACCGACCGTCATTTTACCGTAACCGGAAATAACGTTTTTATCTGTTATATTTTTTTCAGACACAGATGTGTTAATATTCATAACAGATGTGTCAACACTGTTCATACCCGTTATGGGCATTATACATAAATTATCGTAATATGTATTTTTTTCGCTGCTTTCAGGACCGTAAGAATGAAGCATAGCTTCTATAATTCTGTTAAAGCTTGAAAGTATGTTCCAGTTAATTTCGGTCACAAACTCGCCGTTAATATAAAGAATTGCTTTTTTTGTAACCTGTGAGGCAAAAATTGTTATATGATACCATGTGTTTGCCTCGTATCTGCCGACGTTGTTGTATGAAAACTGAATTGATCCGTCGTTTTTAAAAGAAATAACGTCATTGTAGTTTTGCTGTCCGCCGGAAGCGTTTTCATAGCGGATTGTCATTCCGGCATTTGAATCGCAGCGGTCTGTTTTAAAGTCAAACGCAATTGCAAAGCAATCTTCGCCGACATCTGTGCGCAGCATGTTAAGCTTTCTTGCGCTCGTTTTTCCGTTTGGTGCGGTTTTAATTTTTATTACGGTTTCGCCGTCCTCCAAAACGCCCGATGCGCTGTCGCCTTCAGAGCTGTAAACCGTTATGCCGTCTATTGTCTGATTGTTTTCAAACGTTTTGCCCAGCAGGCTGTCAAAACCGTTGTATACAAGAACCGACGGTGTGTATGTTGTAAGGGTGTAGTAGGCATATTTGTTGTCTGCTGTCTTTATTCTTACGTATCCTGCGCTTATTATACCGGTCTGTTCGTTTTTGCTTTCGTCTTCAACTATTATCTCGCAGCCCTCGGGTGCAGTAAGAAGATTTTTAAATTCGCTCACGCTCAGCTCCGCGTTAGCGCTTATGCTTTTTGCCTGCTGCGAAATCATAATATCGCTGCTTTGCGATGTTAACGTTACGGGAGTTATAACGGGCTCTTCGGTTACAACCTTTGCATAGAAGTTATCTATATAATTTGTGGTTTTTGCGTATTTTCCGTCAACCTTTTGCGGACGCATAAACATTCTGTAGAAGTTAACTCTTGATGTGGATGTGCCGATTTTGTCGGTCAGGTCCATATTTTCTATAACCTTGCTTCCGTTATAGTAAACGTCTAAAAGGTTTGCGCCGGTATGCAAAACAAAATCAAAGCTTACCCATGTGTTAAGCGGAATATAGCTTGTAAGGGTTTGTCCGTTTACCATTGTTTTTCCGCTTGAATTGTTTGCCATGCTGACAAGCGCAAACGACTTTCTCTGATTGTCCTGATTTTGAACGTCAAGTCTTATGTCTTTTGTGCCGTAGTAACTGTCAAGTGCAAACTCATATCCCCAGCAAAAAATATCATTTTCGCTGAAATTTTCAATTCCTGCGGTTGTTCTTGTGCGTGTCCATTGAAAATAAGGATAAGTCTGCTCATTTGTAATGGTTACGGACTCGTCATGGTCGATTTTAAGCGCAAACGCCGTGTCATCTGCGGCTTTTCCGAAAAGTCCGCTTTCGCCGACTGCTAAGCTTAAACCTTCTGTAATGTTTCCGAGCTCCATCTCATCCGGCACACCGCTTTCGTAGCCGGTAAAAGTTTGAAGCCATGTTTTGCTGCCAATTTCGGTCTGAGCTGCAAACACAGATGTTAAACAGCTTAAAACTATACTGATACACAAAACAATTCCAATAAATTTCTTCATTTTTCCTTCCTCCCAAATTTTTTTGACAATATCATTTTTCTGTTATGCATTATGTGAAAAATATATGCTATTGACAATTTTTATTATATTATATACAGCGAAATAGTCAATACTAATTATTTATTATGATAAAATAAGAATAAAAAACATCAATTTTTTTGCATTTTGACAAATGCTTAAAAATTTTTTTTCAAAAAAGGCTTGACATTTAGATTGCAGTGTAGTATTATTGTATTAGCCAAGTAGTACAGTAATACAAAAAGGAGGTATCATATGAACTGGAAATTCAGCAGCGACCGGGCGATATATTTGCAGATAGTTGAACAGATAAAGCTGTTTATCGTATCAGGATATTTTGCCAAAGGAAACAAAATTGCGTCTGTGCGCGAGCTGGCAGCGAATGCAGGGGTTAATCCAAACACTATGCAAAAGGCTTTGACTGAGCTTGAGAGGGAAGGTCTTTTATATTCTAACCGCACCAGCGGAAGATTTATAACAGACAATTCAGAACTGATAGCGTCTGCAAAAAGGGAATTTGCAAATGAAAAAGTTGCAGACTTTCTTTTAAGCATGAAAAAGCTCGGCTACACAAAACAGGAAAGTGTGCAGTTAATTGAAAATTATGATATGGGAGGAAAAGATAATGAATGAAAACATATTTGAATGCCGCGGTCTGTCAAAAAACTATGGCAGCACACAGGTATTAAAAAACGTCAGCTTTGGCCTGACCCGCGGAAAAATTGTTGGGCTTTTGGGACCTAACGGGAGCGGAAAAACAACATTGATAAAACTTGCAAACGGGCTTTTAACCCCAACATCGGGAGGAATCTTTATAAATGGTAAAAAACCTGGAGTTGAAACAAAGAAAGCCGTTTCTTACCTTGCCGATTGCGTTTGTCTTCCGGATTGGATGACAATTGACGAACTTATCAGCTTTTTTGAAGGGTTTTATGACAATTTTAATGCACCGAAAGCGCATGAGATGATTAACAATCTTAATCTTGACAGCACTAAAAAGCTGAAAACGCTTTCAAAGGGCAACAAAGAAAAAGTTCAGCTTATACTCACGATGAGCCGTGATGCGGATTTGTATCTTTTAGATGAACCTATGGGAGGCGTGGATCCCGTAACACGCGAATATATATTAAACACAATAATTTCAAATTACAACCAAAATTCCACCGTTGTGATATCGACGCATTTGATTTCCGAGGTTGAAAAGATTTTAGACGAATTTATTTTTATTAACAACGGCGAAATAGTGATGCAGGATGCGGTGGATAATGTCAGAAGTGAAAGAGCTATGAGCATCGACTCATTATTCAGGGAGGTATTCAAATGTTAAGAAAATTGACAAAATACGAATTTAAGGCGAGCGGAAGGCTGCTGTTGCCGCTGTATGCAGGAATACTTATCATGGCTGTGCTGTCGGGAATTTTTACAAGAATTTCTTCCGAGGCATTTGCCGATTTGGCTGCAAATATGCCGAAATTTATATCGTTTTTTACAACCATTTCAATGGTATTGTATATACTGTCGATCATGGCAGGAGTGTTTTTAAGCTTCATTGTGTCAATCATACGTTTTAAGCGAAATCTGTTTGATGCCGAGGGTTATTTGATGAATACGCTGCCTGTTACAACGTCGCAGAATATCACAGCAAAAATGTTTGTTGCTTCGTCATATCAGATATTGGGCATGCTTGTTTATGCAGTTTCGGTATTTATATTTATGCTTATATCGGTTGATAAATTTTTTATAAATTTTACTGATTTTTTTGAACTGCTCTGGAAATTTATGCTGAAAACAGAAAGCGGCAATTTGATTTTATTTGCGATAGAGTCGGTTGTAATAGCGATAGTTAGCTTTTTTTGTATAAATCTTATGTTTTATGCGGCAATAAGCGTTGGTCACAGCGCAAATTCACACAGAGTTGCAAAATCAATCGGCGTATATATTTTGCTTTATGTTATCGGACAGATTATTTTATTTTATATCGTACCTGCTGCGATAATCCCGATACCGTATACAATGCTGTCAATGCATATCATTTTAATCGGAACGGCTGTTGCTGAAGCGGTGTATGCGGCGGCATACTTTTTAATAACGCATTATTTTATCAAAAATAAGCTGAATCTTCAATAGCATAAACGGCTGATACATAAATATCCGTGCGATATGATTGCGCCGTATGACAAAAAAGATTTTAAAAATGAATATATTATAAAAGTACCGTGATATCTGTTGTGTATATCACGGTACTTTTTGCTTGTTTTATCAGTGTAAAATCAGTGCAAATCGGCTTTGTAGCTGATAAAAGCGTTGTTTGCAATTGAAAGCTTTGCCACAAATAAAAAACTGCCTGAAAAAATAGCTTGCAATACACCGCCGCGTTTGGTATAATTAAAAGGTATTGTTAAAAGAAACGAAAAATTAAACTTCGGAGATGTGTATTTTGAATTATATTGTTTTTGACATGGAGTGGAATCAGCCAATATCCAAAAACAGCTATCCGTATGTAAAAATAGGCAGCCAGCTTACAAACGAAATTATCCAGATCGGCGCCTACAAACTAAATGACAAATTTCAAATAACGGACAGCTTTTGCAGATATGTGCATCCTTCATTTTATAAAAAATTGAACAGAAATGTTTTAAAGATTACTGAGCTTGACAAAGAAAATATCGAAAACGGTGACGACTTTATCGATGTTTTTGAAGACTTTATGACATGGTGCGGAAAGAATTTTTGCTTTTTCACATGGGGGGGCGATGATATTTCGGTTATGCGCCAAAATATTAACTTTTATTCACTGTCGCCCGATAAAATTAAAAACTGGTATAACCTACAGCTTATTTATTCAAAAGAGGTTTTAAATAATTCGGTGCAGTGTGCGTTGAATTCTGCAATGGAACATTTCGGCATTGATGTGTCGGAGGCACGCCATCTTCATGATGCGTTAAACGATGCATACTATACCGCACTTATATTTCAAAAGCTTAATATAAAAGATGCTATTAAAAACTATGCTCCGCCGTCAGACTATAAGCTTATATGCTGCGGCCTGGCGGAAAAAAGAGTGGGGCTTTATAAAACAAAAGAACTTGCATTTCAGGATAAAAAGGTGTGTGATGTAAACTGTCCGCTTTGCGGAAACGAATTGGTATGCGTGGTTCCCTGGTTTAACAATAACGCCAGATATAACTATATAGGAAAATGCAAAAATCACGGCGAATTTTTATCGCGTATACGTTTTGAAAAAAATAAAAGCTCTCTTTTGTACGCCTTTAAAAACGTTAAAAAAACCGATGCCGATACAATTAAAAGAATAAAAGAAAAAAATCTTGAACGCACAAAGCGCATAGACATGTGGGCAAATTCAAAAAAGCGGCGTCCGAAAAAACATTCGCTTTGGAAAAATATTTTCAGGCGCAAAACGCCGTGATATATAAAAAAACATTTAAGAAAGGATGAAAATTATTATGGAAATTTTAAAAAGACTTTTAAGCATTTCGCTTGTAATATGTGTTATGTTTATAAATCTGCCGCGCACTAAGGCAAATGCCGCAGACTATAAAACATACACCGCGCAGATAACAGCTGCTCCGAACGGCGCCGATTCGATTATATCAATGACTTTTGACGACGGCTTGTATGACACGGCTGTGTTTTTAAACAAAATGTTTAAAATATATAATCTTAAAGGCAGTGCAATGATGCTTCCGGCTAACATTTCTTCAAATACTAACCTTATAAAAAGCTGGCAGACGCTTTTCTCCGACGGTTATCTTGAAGCTCAGAACCATTCTGCTACGCATATGGTGCTCCCGTCGGACAGCTGGGCAAAAGCAAACGACGGAAAATATCTTGAAAATAATACTGCTGAAAACTATCAAAAAGAATTAATCGATTCAAAAACAACTCTTACAGCTCTTTTTGATAACGATATAGTGGCTTTTGCGCCTTCAAACAACACTCTTTCGGATGATGCATATGAAATTGTGAGAAAAAATTACTATGCTGTAAGAAGCGGCAGCCGCGGACTGCAAAGCCTTGATCCGACGGTCGGCACGCTTACCGAAGGCAGTTGGCACAATCTTAAGATGCGCGGTCTTTACGACGGAAAATCTTCCGACAGCGAAAAAAACAAACAGCGATTAATCGGATATGTTGACGAAGCTGCACAAAACAAAGGCTGGCTTGTGACAATGTGTCATTCTATTACAAAAACTTCGGGCGATGCAACGGAAAGCGAAGCCGAAGCAATGTTTCGCCGCATTTCATACTATCAAAACAGAGGACAAATGGTTTCAATGACTTTCGGTGACGCTGTAAAATATATTCGTGAGCGCCAGATGTCAACAGTAAACGAATATGAAAATGAAAACGGATTATTTGTTGAAATTAACATGGAAAAAAACACGGCAGACTCGCTTGTGCTCGATGAAAAAATATTTAACTATCCGCTCACTGTTAAAGCGCAGGTTCCGTCTGACTGGAGCGCAGTATCTTATATTTGCGCAGGCGAAAATATAACAGCGCCCGTATTTACACAGGATGGCAATGCGTATGCATACATAAATGTTGTTCCGAACAGCGGCAGCGTGCTTTTATCTTCTGCGGTTATATCAAATGCAGAAAACGAAAAAGCAGAGGTGGATGTTTTATACGTAAACGGTGAGGTTGTAAGCGATTTTAATAAAAATATAACAAATTTAAGCATACCGCTTGAGCCGAACAGCACATACCCTTCAATCGAGGCTGTAAGCTTTAATGAAAGCACTGTCGTAACCCAAAAGAAAATCACTTTCCCGGGCAGCACTCTTATTACGGCGAAAAACGGCGATACAACAAAAACGTATAATATTAATTTTTACATAGAAGAGGGAATTTATGATTTTAACGCTCCGCATGCCGGATCGGAGCTTTCAAAAATCGAGCTTGGTAGCTTTTATCTTTGGTATCTGAGCGGGCAAAGCTGGGCGCTTCTTTCAAATTCAAACACATCTTCAATGTTTGATAAACAGATTATTATAAACCGCTCAAAAAACCATGCCGGAGCAAACACGCTTTCGCAGCCCTGGTATGCCGGTGCATACAGCGGAAAAAACGGCGAACCTTATTACTACAGTTTTAAATCGTCTTTGGACTGCACGGTTTATTTTGTAAACGTTGAAAATGCTCTTTGGCAAAACCGTCCCGACGACTGGAAGGACGCGCCGAACGATGTTAAAATTTTTTCAAAAACAGGACAAAGGCTTGTTTATAAAGAGTTTAAAGCAAACGAACAGATAAATCTTCCGAATTTCGGCGTATCCGATACGTGGACAGATACAACCAAACGCTACGAGTCAAACCCCGGTTTCTTTGTTGTGGTTTTAAAAGAAAACAAAGACCTCGTAAGTTCTGACGTGCTTACAATTAAAAACGGTCTTATTCATGGTTATGAAAATAAAACCATAGGCGAAATAAAAAGCCTTTTAAACTTAAGCGAAGGCTGCACGGTTTCGTTTTTTGACAGCTCCGATTTATCGGGCAGCGAGGCAGACGACGATTTGTATGCTTCAAATTCGTTTTATGCAAAGGTTACGGATGACCAAAATAACGAAACATACCTTTCTTTCGGCACGGCAAGCTATCGTTTGGGCGAGATAAAAACCTCCTGCACAAACACATCTAAAAAGCTGTCGTTTAAAAAAGGAACGCTGACAGCGTCTGTAAGCCTTGAAAACTACACGAAAAATCTTCCGCTCACAATTATTGCCGCGCAGTATGACAATAGCGGAAAGCTTATAAACTTTGCCTGCGCTGATAAAATATCAACCGACACGGAAGATGAAATATCGGTTGACTTAAATATTACCGAAACCGAAAATACAACAGTTAAAATAATGCTTTTTAACGATACAGACAGCGTTTCGCCTTATCTTAACAGCGTAACGCTTAAGCCGGTAGTAAAATAATTTATAAAAGCTTTCATAAAAATGCCGCAAGCAATTAAATTTCAATTGTTTACGGCATTTTTTACAGCGTATAAATTTTTTATTTTATAAGCTTATTTATTAAATCATACATAAGCTCGTCGCGGTTTATGTAATAAACATAGCGCATAGGATGTCCGTTATCATTTAGCGAATAAAGATTATCATACGTGGGAAGATGAGTGTTTATAATTTTTGATTCCATAAACCGTTCGTCGTCGTTTAAAAGCCATGCAACTGCCGTAACGTCCCAGATAACGCGGCTCCATGATTTTCCTTTTGCATAGCTTTCGGTTGTGTCAACAGTGTTTTTTGAAAGATAATCCGAAAGCTTGTTTTTGCCGGTAAGCCAGTAGTCAAGCTCCGGTTTTGAAATGTAAAAACCGCTGACAACTCCTATGCACGGGAGTTGTACGAAAGGCACGCCGCTGTTCATAACAACTCTTGCTGCCGCAACATCCTGGCACATATTAAATTCGTTTGTGTCTTTGTAATGAAGAGCGTGTCCGCCAAGCCATACCACAACAATGTTTTCTTTAATTTCGGGCGCAATAAGCATTGCCGAGGCAATATTTGTTATAGCAGCTATGCCTATAACATAAAGAGGATTGTCCGGCGAATATTTTTTTGCGCGGTTTGCCAAATCCTTTGCTGCATCGCTGATAACGGGGGTTTGTTCATCTTTTAAATAAGTATCAGAGCCTTTGAAAACATCTTGCTTTTCATCTAACAAGTCTAAAAGCTTAATAATTTCAGCATAGCTTTTTTCTATTCCGTCCTTTGGGTTTTCGGAGTACGGCGCCGCATATATTGCTTTGGTGTTAAGCTTTTCTTTTGACCGCAGAAGATATGCGATTGCAAACTGATCGTCGATTTCACAGGACGCATCGGTATCCAAAACAACGTCAACCTTTCTTTCCGGCACGGATAAATTTTTCATAAACTGCATGTAATCCATAATTTTTAACCTCTCTTTTTTCTGTATTTGGATGGATTTTCTCCATATTGATTTTTAAATATTTTTCTGAAAAAACTTTCGTTATCGTATCCGATTTCGGTTATGATCTCTGAAATCGGCAGGTCTGTATTGATAAGCTTATCTGCCGCAGCTTCGCACCTTTTCGCCTGAAGTTCTTTTATAAAAGATCTGCCTTTTATTTTTTTAACAATCTCTCCCGTATAACCTTCGCAATAGGAAAGCATTTGTGACAGCTGTTTTAAATTTGCGGTTTTAATGTTTTCTTTAATATAGCTGTCAATTGTGTTTATATAAAAATCAAGCTTTCTGTTTTGAGTGTATTCGTCTGATGTGTCAATAAAATTTAAAACATCGGTTCTTTGAGGAATGGAGGGAGCGGCGCCCTTTTTTAAAACCGCACAGGCGGCTGCGGCAGAGGAAAGTTTTAACACCTTTCGCATGTCGTTTCCTCTTGAAATTTCCGCTGCAAAATAACCTGTAAAAGTGTCGCCGGCGGCAGTTGTGTCAACAGCGTCAACCTTATATGCCGGCTGGTAAATTTTTTCTTTATCGTCTGTATAAACGCATCCTTTGCTTCCTAAAGTCAGCATAATTTTAAGATGCGGATATTTGTTTTTTATTTGATTTATGCCCTCAAAATCGGTTTCAAATCCCGAAATTTCTTTCATTTCAACTTCGTTTAAAACAAGATATGTAATCATATTTAAATCGATTTTATCAATTTTTTCGTTAAACGGCGACGGATTAAATATTATGCGCATACCTTTTTGATATGCTTTTTTTGCGATGTAGTCAACATTGCTTATTTCGTTTTGAAGCAAAACAATATCTTCGCTGTCAAAATCATTTATCACGCTGTCTATATATTCTTTGCTGACCATATCATTCGAGCCGGGAAAAATAAAGATTGAGTTTTCCGCATTTTCGCTCAGCTGAATAACCGCATGCCCGTTCTTTTCGCTTACTTTTTTGATATATGAAATATCAACATTATTTTCTTTTAATATGTCTGTAAGCATATCGCTGTCATATCCGACGCATCCGGCATGATAAACCAAAGCGCCCGCTTTTGCTGCCGCAACCGATTGGTTAAGTCCTTTGCCGCCGGGGAAGAATTCGAGTTTATATGCAGTTTCGGTTTCTCCGGGATTAACAATATGGTTAAGCGAATAAACATAATCTATGTTGCATGAACCGAAGTTAAGAATTTTCAATTTAATCACCCTGATATAATGATAACATTTTTTTTATCATAAAAACAAGAACTTTTTTTATAAAAAAACAGACCAAATCCAATATTTTAAAGAGCGTGAAAACAAGTTAAGACTGTTTTGTGTTTTATACATAAAAAAACGGCAGCAAAATCACTTTGCCGCCGCTTGCGTTTTAGATGTATTATTTAAATTCGTTTACAGTCATGTATCTTGCATAAAACTCCTCATAGGTGTTTATGCCTTCGTCATGGATTTTCTTTGCAATATCCGTGCCTACATATCTGTAGTGCCACGGCTCATATGCATATCCCGTGATCCATTCTTTGCCTTTCGGATATCTTAAAATAAATCCGTATTCATATGCGTGTTTTTGCAGCCAGCTGTATTCGGCTGTTGTTTCAAATGCGGTTCTTGTTGAGTTTATATCAACAGCCAGTCCCGTCTGATGCTCGGAATAACCCGGTCTTGCGGAATAATTGTCTGCATTAACTTTTCCGGTTGTTCTTAATTTGTTATTGTATAGATTGCTTTGATAGTTTTCGGTTCTGTATGCTGAAATAACCTTAAGCGTAAGTCCTGATTTTTTAGCCGCGTCCGACATTTGCACGAACTTTTCATAAGCAACTTTTGCAAGCAAATATTGTTTTCCGTCGTTTACGGTATAGCTTCTGTTCATGTTAACAAGGTTATACTGGCTAAAACCCGACGGCAGCTTGTTATATTTATTAACCAAAACCAAAAGCATATAAGGCTGCTCAATAGTAGCCACATTTTCATAAAACGGGCGGTATAATCCCATGTTTGCTCTGTAAATAATATCGTCCATGCTTAAATACGGCGTGCTTGTGTGATAGCCTATGTATGCCTGAAATTTTTCGGGATAAAAATTGCTTCTTGTGCGCATGCTTAGCACATCGCCTACAGCCTTGTGATAATTGGTGCATGAAAACTGTTTTTGTATGTTTAATCTGTTGTTGTCACATGAAATATTGTTGGGGCAAAAAAGCGCATACACCATATCCAATGGTATGTACGTTGTGCCGTTTTGCAAAACGGACGTTTTGTTAAATGTTTTTTGTTTTCCGTTAAAATCAACTACATTGCTCCATGCATAATGGCGTATTATATCTCCGTCGCGCGAAAGGGCAAGTGTTTGTCCGTCGCGGCTTCTGTAATAAACGGCTGCGCCCATTTTTTCAAAAGTCAGTCTCATCGGAACATAGTGTGTGTTGTTTATAATTATGGATTTATATTCTGTTGCATTTCCGTTAAACTCAATAACAAAGCCGTCCTGAATTTGAGAACCTGCGCTCACGCACGGCAAAGAAACAACAAATAAAATGCAAAATTTAAACATTTCAAACCCGAGTTTTACAGGTTTTTGGAATGTTTTACCTAAGAAAAACAGTTTGAGATATGTCAAATTAGATAGTGATACTACAATTTTTTCACCCAAAGAATTAAAACAATTACGAGAAAATGTTACAAAAGAAGTTAAAGATATAATTAGAATGCCTGAAACTTCGGCATTAAAAAAGCGACTTGACGATTTATTAACATCTCCATTTGTAGATTACGAAACAGATTACTCTGGAGGAAGTTTAGCCGGAGAAATAGCTTATAATTACAAGCCAGACAAAGGAACTGATATGTACAGGCATTTTGTAACAAAATCTCTTGCAGAAACAATGCCTTTAGATATTCTAAAAAATAAAGATTTTAAAGGAATTGTTTGTGAAAGAGGTAATGAACCTTTGAAATATATTTTAGAAAATTATCATAAAATGAATGAAAATACACCGGAAGCTGAAATGATAAGAAAGATGGTTGACAGGTTTCAGAATGCCGATATTCCTATTCCAAATAAAAACTATTATCTTGCAGAAAGTATTGTTAATAACCAATTATTAATGAGTAAAACTTATATAAATACATTTGAAATTAAACCAAATGATAATATCGAAGCAATTAGTAACCGCTCTGCTCATACTGAAGCTAATTTTAGAGAGTTATTAAAAAAATTCAACAATCCTCCAATTATGGAAAATTCTGTTACAAATACAAAATTCTTTATAGTAAATCCTGATAAAGCAAAAAATTCAGATGGAAGTTATTTTAATTATGGAAATGTTAGTGAACCATTTACATTATATAAACTTTGTGGTTTGTCTAAAGATGAAGGAATTAGAAATATTTTTGACGTAATTCCATTTATGAAAAATAATTTACATAAATATCGCCCAAGAAACGAAAAAGATTTTGTACCAATAAATAAATTTGAACACTTTCTAATAGGAGCTGAAGATTATCATCCAGAACTTACGAGTGTTGATTTTGTGGCAAAATACGTAAAAAGTTTTGAGGGAGATGAAAAAGAAGTCTGTGCAATATTATCTGATTACCTTCCGATAAAACATAATACTGTATTTAAAACAGAACTTGAAAATAAAATTAATATGTTAAGCCAAAGTAATTCTACAGAAAATAAAAAAGAGCTTGATTTATTGAATAAGATTTATAACTACATAAAATAGCAAACGTAACAATTTCTTTAACCTTTTGACATGTACAAAAAGTTGTTGTTCAATAGATAATAAGACTTGGTAGGAAATTATGTACATAAAACAGTTAGAGATAGACAATTTTAAATCATTTGCCAATAAATCGGAAATACCCTTATTAAAAGGATTTACGACAGTTTCAGGTCCAAACGGTTCGGGCAAAAGTAATATTATTGACAGTGTTTTGTTTGCACTTGGACTTGCAAACGCAAGTGAACTGCGTGCTGAAAACTTATCTCATTTTATTTCTACCTATACCAAAAGGAATGATGCTTTTGTAAAAGTTACGTTCGGTGATACCGAAAATGGCGAAGATTTAAGTATCGGAAGAAAAATCAGAAAGACTTCTCAAGGTTATGCAAGTACTTATTATATCAATGATAGTGTAACAACTTTAACCAATGTTCATGCGATTTTAGAAAAATATAACGTAACTCCAAACAGTTACAACGTAATGATGCAGGGCGATGTAATGGGAATTACAAACTGCACCCCTAAAAATCGTCGTAAAATCATTGATGAAATCGCAGGTATTGCAGATTTTGACAGAAGGATAGATCAGGCAACAAACGAGCTTGAAACGGTTGAACAAAGAGTTGAACGCTCAACGGTTATTCTAAATGAAGTTGACAACAGATTAGAACAACTAAAAGAAGAACGAGAAGTCGCTTTAAAATACCAAAAATTAAGGGATGAAAAACAAGGATTAGAAGGTCAAATAAACAAAGTTCGCTTTTTTGATATAAAAAGAAGCCTTGAAAAAGCACATGAAAATATCCTTGAGTTTACTAAAAAGAAAAAAGAAGAAGAAGTAAAAAACAAAGATTTAGATGAAAGATTAAATCTTATAAAACAAAAATATCAAGAGATTTCAGAACTTGTTAAAGAAAAAGGTGAAGCCCAACAAATTGAGCTAAAAAAACAAGAAGAAGCTCTTAAAGGTGAAATTGACCGCAAAGAAAATGCGACAAATTACGCTGATAAACAAATTCATGATGGTTTGCGTTCTATTGAAAATGCGAAAAATGGTATAGAAAATTTCAAAAAGAAAATTGAAGATTTCAAACTAAAAATTAAACTAAAAGATGATGAAATTGCAGTCATAAAAGAAAATACCAAAACTCGTGAAGCTGAGCTTAAAAAGATTTTGGAAGATATGACCGGCTTAAATGCTACTGCTGATCAGCATATCGAAAAACGCAACAATTTAAGAAAACAACTTGAAGATTTAAAAGATGAAGAAACGAAATTAATTCAAGCAAAACTTCCACTTGAAAGTGAACTAAAAACACTTCAAAGAGATTTGGAAGATGCGAAAGAAAAACTTGCTGAATTAACAGAAATGAAAACAAATTTTGCAGCAAATCAAGATTTGAAAAAAACTCTTGTAGAACAATTGCAAAAGGAAATGGCTGATTTCAAGATTATCCAACAAAATGCAATGCATGACCTTGATACAACAAAAAATGAAATCAATGATTTGAACTACAATATCCAAATGGCATCAAGAAAAATTGCCGTTATGGAAACGAAAAAACAAATGGCAGAGGATTCAAATTTTGGTCGTGCAGTTGATACAATTATGAACGCCAAACTAAGAGGGGTTCATGCTCCATTAGTTAAATTAGGAACTGTTGATAAAGAATATTCAGTTGCAATGGAAGTTGCATTTGGTGGTAGAATGGCTCATATCGTCGTTGACGATGAACATGTTGCAGGTGTTGCAATTGAACTTTTGAAATCCTCTAACGCAGGGCGTGCAACTTTTATTCCGCTTAACAAAATTAAAAAAGCTCCTACAAGATTACAGTTACCTAGAGACAAAGGGGTTATTGATTTTGCAATTAATCTTGTAGATTTTGATGATGAATATATAGACGCATTTTATTATGCGGTTGGCGATACTATTGTTGTAGAAGATTTAGAATATGCAAAAAAACTTATCGGTAAATACAGAATGGT
>CAKSHP010000009.1 GCA_934457145.1 uncultured Clostridia bacterium
TTTTGTGTTTCATTCATATACTGTTTAATTTTCAATGTCCAACCAAAGCTTTCCGCTTTATCTTTTCTTCGCCGCTTCTCACGGTGCTTGAATAGTATATCACTTTAATTAACCTTTGTCAAGCTTTTTTTTCATTTTTTTTAAAAAATTTTGTAGTTATGCTGTTTCTTCTTATTATATAATGTAATTTTATATATTTAAGCCTATATTTAATTGACTTTACTGTTTTATTATAGTACAATATACTTAATTTATACACAAGGAGCATACAAATGGATTTAACATCTTTAGACACCATCAGATATATAAAAAGCAAATACGGCTTTCACACAAGCAAGGCTCTCGGTCAAAATTTTCTGCTTGACAGCGACGTTTTGGTTAAAATAGCCATATCAGCCGAGCTTACAGACACTTCCGGCGCTCTTGAAATAGGCCCCGGGATAGGAGTTTTGACAAACGAGCTTGCAAAACATGCAAAAAAAGTGGTTGCAATTGAGCTTGATAAAAGGTTAAAAGAAATTTTAGACGAAACCCTTTGCGAACATTCGAATATTGAGATAGTTTTTTCGGATATTTTGAAAACAAATTTAAAGGAACTCATCAAAATCCGTTTTTCAGAATGTGACAAAGTAAGCATTGCAGCAAACCTGCCTTACTATATAACAACGCCGATACTCACCGGGCTGCTTGAAGACGATCTTATTGAGATAGAAAATATTGTTGTTATGGTTCAAAAGGAAGTTGCACAGCGCATCTGTGCCGCTCCGGGAAGCAAAAATTGTTCCGCACTTTCGGCTTTGGTACACTATCACAGTATCCCGGAAATGATTTGCACAGTCGGGGCAAATTCATTTTCGCCGCCGCCAAAAGTTGACTCCGCAGTAGTAAAGCTTAAGATATTAAAAACTCCGCCCGTACAGCCCATAAGCCGGGAAATGTTTTTTAAAACCATAAAGGCAGCTTTCGGTCAGAGACGAAAAACACTTCTCAATGCACTTCAGGGTTTTGGCGGATTTTCAATTTCAAAAGACGAATTTAAAATAATATTTCAAAAAATCGGACTCAGCGAAAACATTCGCGGCGAGCAGCTCACATTAGAGGATTTCTGCCGCCTTTCCGACAGTATAGTTTCATATTAAAGAACGGCGCGCGGCATAAACTATTGCCGCGCGCAATTTTAATTATTCGCCGCTGTATTTTAAGTTTTCTATCCAGTATCCGCCCGTTTTGCTTACCTGCACAGGCACGATTGTGCCGATATCGTTTATAGCGCCCGCACCTTCTCTGTATGCCATATCTTTAGCCACAAGCACTTCTTCTCTTACAGTCGGATAACTTTGCGAAATCCACACACTGTATTTTTTATTTGCAACATCAACACTTACTCTGAAATGATATTTATAGTTTGCCGCAACAGGGAACTGACTTTGGAAATATTTATTTCCGTTTCTTATGTTTATTCTGCCGGAGTTAAACTGAATAAGAATGTTTGCCTTTTTAAAGCTTATCGGATTTTCTTTGGCACCGCTGCCGTCGAATATAACAACACCGTCAAACGTACTTGAAATCACGTCTTTGTCAAAAGTTAAATCAAATTCGCTTTCAAATGTTTTTTTGTATTCTCCGATGCTTACAGCCGAATCTTTTGAAAATTCGCCGCTGCTCGGCTGAATAGTCGGCAGTGTTGCGCCCGCGGGAGCTTTTGTTATTCCGTTTTCGGGTTCTGCCGCAGGAGCCGGCAAAAGCTCAATGGGAGCATCGGGATTAGCCGCTGTTGTAACTTCTTCATTTCCCATACAATGGAAATTTCTCCATATATCTTTATCCATTTTATATCCCATTGATGTTTTTGAATACTCAAATTCATCGCTGTGACTTCCCGACGATGAAGAATATCCGTGATAACCCTCTGTAAGTTTAAAAATCAAATCCTCTGTTCCGATATAAATCAGCGAATCCAGCTTCTTTTGCCAGTCCTGAGTCGAATCCCATCCGTAGAGAAGCTTAAAATTAGCATACATAGGCATAACAATCATCATTGAGTCGTAACAATATCCCGCACTGCTTCGCTTTGATGCCGCAAACTCATACATCATGCCGTTGTAGCCGTTATACGGCGACTCCTTGCCGCTTATTATATAACAATAATACTCGCCGTCCGGTGAACCGTATTTATCCTGTCCAACGGCGCTGTAAGTATAATTTTCAAGCATTGCAAAAATACCGTTTATGTTATCGAGTCCCATACCGTTATACTTAAACGGAATTTTTACGCCGGAGCCTGTTCCGCCGCTGTCGCCCTCTTTCATGTTGCTGAGTCCTATTCCGCCTTTAAGAATAACCGCGCCGCCTTTTTCCATAACATCTTTTCCGGCAACTGTCCATGTTGACAAAATATTTTTATATCCAAATTCTTCGAATTTCTTAATATACTCGTCATAGCTGAAGCTTGTAAAGATTTTGTCAAGCTCTTCTGCGCCGAAATACATTGCCCCGCTGATTACCACGTTAAGATAAGTATTTCTGTAGTTAGGATTCCAGCCTTTGCCGAAGTTTCCCAAAAGGTCAAATCCCGTTGAATAATTATTCGCGTCGTTAAATCCCCAGTTGCCGGCTATTGCAAGCGCACGCATAAGCCAGTCCATTCTTTGCTTTTCGCCTTCCGTAAGCTCATTATAAATTACGGGAGTATTTTTTATAAGCACCAGATCCGCCGCAACCACAGCATGGCTCCAATAAGCGCCTGTGCAGGCAAAGGGTTCTTTTCCTCCCGAGATTAAATCTTTTAATCTTCTTTTTGCTTCATCTTTTGCAAGCTTTCCGTCACTTGATGCAGCCGTTTCATCAAGGTGCGCCGCAAGAGTTAAATAATAAAGCGATTTTGCCGCAATTGCGCCGTTCGGCGTGTTTCCCTTTTCGCCGTTATAGTCAAAATCCGGAGCATTAAACGCTGCGTCTAAGATGTCTTTTGTAAACACCGGAGCCGCTGCATAATTAAGCGCGAGATTTCCTGTTTTTAAATATCCGTATATTGCGCTTATCAGTCTCTGATCTTTCGTTTCGTCAAGCGCGGCGGAAGAATTCGTTATTAAAATAAGGCCTCTCTGATCCCACAAAACATCTTTTCCGAGGCTTTCTGCCAAAGCTCTTAAGGGAAGCATTGTTCTGTTGTTTATAACCGTTGGCGCAACATCCGTCTGACTTGCCGTACCGTCGATAATAATCTGCGGGCTGTCTATAATAAAATCTATGACCTTGCCGTCAAGCACAACGCTTGCTTTTTGTTCATCGCCGTTCCAGCTGACATCTGCGCCGAAGTTTTCTGCAACAAATCTTACCGGCACAAGCGTGCGGTTATTTACAACAACAGGCATAACCTCTTTGTTCTGCTCGTCCACAACCGTAAGGCTGCCTTTTGCATATGCGTTTGAGCTGCCCAGCAAAAGCGCAACGGCGCCGTCAAGTTTTGACATATCCGCATAATTTATTTCATAGTTTTTGCCCGTGCCGGACTCAATTGCGCCGATTGTCGGTTGAACGCTCGGCATTGCGGCAACTTCTTCATCGATATTTCTGGGCTTATCTCCTTCATAAATCGCAAGATTGTCCACCAAAAGGTCGCCCGTGCAGTTTTTTTCCATATACAGTCTGAACCAGCTGATGGTTTTTCCCGTTTTAACTGCAAGTTCTTTATCTTTTTCAACTATTTTTCCGTTTATATACGCACTGTATGTGTTTTTTGAAAAGTCAACGGCATATGCCACGTTTGTCCACTTTCCGCTTTCCAAAGAAGTTAACGTTTCATTTGTTGCCGACGACATAACACTGCTGTCTTTTTTCGTTTTGAAAAGCTTTCCTCTGTTATTTTCCGAGTCGCAATACTGGAAAGTAACCATTGCGCCGCCTACTTCAACAGACAAATCCATTGAAACAACAATTTTTTCAAAATCCGACTTTGCATTAAGAGATACAAGCGCATCTTCAACAGCTTTTCCGTCCGCTGCGGCAATTTTCAGTGCCTTCACATTCTTTTTTCCCTCATACAAAGAAATCGAATTGGATTTCGGTGTGATGGTTGTTTTTCTGTAAATATCCTCGTTGAAATCATTAAAATAAACGATTCTGCTGCTGTCGGCGCTGTCGGCGGCAATTACCGCTCCGCTAAACGCGCCCGTCAAAATCATGCAGCACGATAAAACAAAACAAATAATTTTCTTCAAATCAAATTCCTCCAATACTTTATATTTTATAATTTTATTGTATCATATTAAAAAATTTTTTCTATACCTTTTTAGGTCATATAATAGCACAAAACAGTCGCTTGACTTTTTTGATTTTATGTAGTAATATTAATTTATAAAACAAAAACAATTCGTTTTGCGAGGTGAAAAAATGGAATCCTTTAACCGCTCATACGGCGCCTATTTTGACACTATGTATCAAAAAAATATATATCCCGATCCCGCTATACATATGGATGTTTTTACATCTTCTTTTTCGCCGGAACAAAAAACCACAATTTTCCCCAGACACTTTCACGACGATATAGAACTTTGGTATCTTGTTTGCGGAACAGCTGAATTTGAAACAAACTTTAAAAAATATACTATCACTTCGGGAGATCTTGCAATTGTAAACAGCTTATACTGTCACAGTGCAAAAAATGTAAGCGCACAGGATATCAAGTATATCTGTATCCGTTTTGCATTTGATTATTTTGAAAACCAAAACTTAAGCGAAATAAAAAATGTTATTTTTAATGATGTTGTATTAAACAATTCCGAGCTTAAATCAATTTTTGAAAAATTATACAGTGATCTGACATATGCCTTTGATTACAGCGGATTTGCAATAACAACTTATGTAAACGAAATTGTTCTTTTTTTAATGAGAAATTATTCAAAAAAACAAAATTTTTTCCCGTCCTCCGCTGTTTTGGAAAAGCGAACCGGAAAATACATACGTTTAAAGGACGCTTTGGAATACATCGACAAAAACTGCGAAAATATATACACCATTTCCGATATTGCAAATAAAATGCACATAAGTCCGACTCGTCTTACACATATTTTTAAAGAAACAACAGGTTTTTCCGTTATGCAGTTTGTAAACAGCCGAAAAATATTTAAAGGTTATCAGCTTATTCAAAACACAGATTTATCAATATCGCAGATTGCCGAAAAAGTCGGAATAAAAAATGCCAACTATTTTTCAAGGCTTTTTAAAAAAGCATACACTTTTTCTCCCTCCGACGTACGGCGAAAAAAATAATGACTGCAAAAACACAGTCATTATTTTTTTATCTATATTAAATTTTTATATTCCCTCGGGATACTCTTGCTGAATTTCCTGAGGCGTTATAACCTCGGAATCCGGTTTTTGTTCGGTTTCGCCTCCGGCCGGCGCCGAAGGAGCAGGAGTTTGTTCGGGAGCTGCGGTCGGCTGCGGAGTCTGCGTTGCGGCAGGCGTTGTGCTTGCCGGCGCCGGCCCTACGCGCACAACTTTTTCTGCCATTCTGTACACGCTTGTTCCGAGTTTTTCTCTTTTTACTTCCGTACCGTTTTTATAGTAAACCTTATAAGTATTAACGCTGCTTCCGTTAAATCCGTTGCTTTCCGACACTCTCTTTCCCGGAGCCAGCGATGCGTCCGGAATTTCCTTTGTTGTGTAGGGAGTGTAGCTTGTTCTTTCGGTTATAATTTTAACTGTTTTGCTTTTATCTTCATTTGTTCCGACAATTTTAACGTTTACAGTTCCGCCGCCTGCCGAGCAAACAACCTTAACAGGATAATTTGTTGTGTTTTTAAATTTGAAATCAAGGCTGTTCCATGCAACCGTTGCGTCCATCCCCAAAGGCACATAGCTTACCTCCAAAGAGTGGTTATGTCTTTCGACTATTCCCAAATCCGCATACAGCACAGCCGGATAAAGAGTTGAGCAGGTTTGGCATATTCCTCCGCCCATGCCGTCTGCAACGCGGTTTGCCTCATACACAGATGCCACCTTAAAACCGCGCCCCGCAGTTCGCGGGCCGACAGATTCATTATATGAAAATACCTCGCCGGGCAAAAGCGTCTGTCCGTTGATATTTCTTCCCGCCTGTTCAACATTTGCCGAACGGTTTTTATTTGATGCCGCGTATTTTGAAGAATACTGTCCAAGCACATCAACAAAAAGCTTTGACGAAAGCGCCTGTTTTTTTATTTCTGCCGGAGTCACAATAATTTTTATCTTAACATCGGGCGAACCAGGACCAAAACCCTTTAATTTTTCTTCGGCGTCTTTTCTGTCAAGCTCGCGTCCGTCAACTTCGTCTTTAACAACGATAGTTCCGTTCTCACGGGCAAACTGAGCATTCTGAACATCCCGTTTAACGGTGTCATACAAAATATCTAAATCTATAGGCTCGGGATCGGTTTCTTTCATGGTAACCTTTGCTTCCGTGCTCGAATTGGGCTTAAAGCTTTTTATAACAATCTCTGCCGCTTCATCGGCATGAACGCCGTTTCCTCTTTTGCCGGCTTTTATTAAAACATAGTCGCTTTCAATTGTAACCTCGTGTTCTTTTAAATCTCCTCCGACAATCACGCCAAACGATTCGATTATGCTTTTTAAAGCCTCTTTATCATAATCAAATTCATATCCAACGTCAACTTTTTGCTTGCTTTTAAAAAACCCTGAGGAGTCTTTGCCGTATTTAAATGCTTTTTCGGCAGTTTTATCAACATTAAACTTCAGCGATATGTCTTTTGCGTTAATCTTTTCCGTTTCGCTTCTTCCTTCAACTTCGAGCACAACGGAAGATTCGTCAAACGCATCGCTAAGACCGCTTAATGCTTCCTTTATCTGATCCAGATTTTTTCCGCCTACATTTATATCTCCTACCATCACGCCGTCCGCCGCTTGTGCCGAATTGCCCCTGTTGCATGCCGACACCGTGAAAAACACGGCGGCAACAATCACTATAACCGCTGCGGCAACAATAATTCCGACATGGCTTTTTTTCGCCGCTCCCCTTCTGCGTCTGTTTGTTTTATTCTTTTCAATTTCTGCCACTTTGATATTCTCCTTTTACCCGCATTTTAATACGCTTTAAAACCTGAGCCTGCAGCATAATAAAATGCATTTTTATTTTGAAACTCAAATCAAAATATTGTGTGTATTTTTAAATTTACAATCATTTAAATCTATATACGGTATCATTCTACTACATTTTATTTTTAATGTAAAGTCTTTTTATGTTACATTTATCAGCCTCTTTTTCATAAAAATATTACATTTGTTTTAATACTTTTTTTACCCTTTTGACGTCTTGATTTTTTAACTTTTCTCAAATTTCATTAATATATTACAAATAAACTGCGTATATTTTTCTATATTTTGTAGATATTATATATAAAAAGCATGAAAAGTATGTCGTTTATTTTCCTTTTTATTCCTTTTAACTCCTCGAATTTGTTACAAAGTTATTAAAAAAACTTGACAAATCTCAAAAAATGTTTTAAAATAAAGAAGCCCTAAATCAAAAAATAAAAATACGCTTGTTTTTTTACCGGCTTTGTATTCTTTTTATATGGTGCAAATATATTTTGTCTTAATGCCCGGTAAAAATACGCTGCAAATATTTTACGGCAGCTTTTATGTTATTATTGTCAAAGCGTAGAACGGAGGTAAATTATGATATTTCGATTTTTAAAAAACCGTATATCCCAAAGAAAATTTTTGATGACCGGTATACTCACTGCTATGGTTGTTGCAACATGTTTAACATTGATTGCCGCAACACAAAAGGAAATCAAAATTTCCGACAACGGAAATGTATTTGTTGTTAAAACAGCAAAAAACACTGTATCCGAAGTTTTTGAAGATGAAAACATAACGCTTGAGCCAAACGATATTTTAAATGTGGACCTTTCTTCAAAACCGGACAAAGACGTTTGCGTTGACATAACACGCGCCAAAGCATACACTTTAAAAAACGGCAGCTGCGCACCTTATGAAATAAAAAGCGCTTATGATAATGTATATGATATTTTAAATCAGAATAATATCATATATGATGACGACGACAAAATCACAATGGATAACGGCTTTATCACTCTTACTCACGTAGACACAATTCAAAAAGCTCAAAACGAGGTTATCGGATTTGAAACGGTTTACGAAAACGACGACACCATGTATGAAGGAACTTCAAAAACCGTAACCGAAGGAAGCAACGGAATCTGTTCCGTTTTGTACAACGAGCTTTATGAAAACGGCGCTTTCGTATCAAAAAGCGAGGTTTCAAGGGAAGTTGTGAAAGCTTCTGTAAACAAAGTTATAAAAAAGGGCACTAAAAAGAAGGTTTACAAAGCATCCCCGCTCACATCTTCTTATTCAAACGTTATAACATGCCGTGCAACGGCATATGACGGCTCATATGCAACACTAAAAAAATCAACTCCCAAAACCGCTATAGGAACCGTTCCGTCTTACGGAACAGTTGCTGTTGATCCGAAGGTTATTCCTTTGGGAACAAAGCTTTATATCGCATCGGTTGACGGTTCTTATATATACGGCTACTGCACAGCATCAGACACAGGCGGAGCAATAAAGGGCAACAGAGTTGACTTATTTATGAATTCAAGATCAGATGCATTAAACTTCGGTTCAAGACAGGTTAATGTATTTATATTGGGATAAAAAATACTTTCTAAATTCACTACAGGAGTTGTATTAAATTAAATACAGCTCCTTATTTTTTTTGCAAAACACTTGAAAATATTAAATCTTATGATATAATATATTCGTATATCTTTTGCAGGCAATAAATTTTTATGTCTGCAAAAATTTTTATCAACTAAAGAAAGGTGTAAAATTATGAAAGCTGTTATAACCGTTATAGGAAAAGATAGAGTCGGAATTATATATTCCGTTACACAAATTCTTGCAAAATCAAAAATAAATATCTTAGATATTTCCCAAACAATAATGCAGGATATTTTCACAATGATTATGTTAGTCGATATAAGCAAAAACGAAGTCAGCTTCGCAGAAATATCCGACAAACTCAAAGACTTGGGAGAAGAGCTCGGTCTTTCGATCAGAATTCAGCATGAAGATATTTTTAATTCGATGCACAGAATATAATTTTATACCGGAAAGGATTGTTATTTTTGATTAATTCGTTTGAAATAATGGAAACTATCAAAATGCTTGATGAAGAGCATCTTGATATAAGAACTATCACTATGGGAATATCTTTAAAAGACTGTTCAGATCCCGATATCGACAAAATGTGTGATAAAATTTATAAAAAAATCACGACCTATGCAAAAGACCTGGTTAAAACCGGCGAAGATATTGAACGCGATTTCGGTATTCCTATTATAAACAAAAGAATTTCCGTAACCCCCGTTTCATATTTATGCGAAAACGCATCTTCAACAGACGACTGCATAAAAATAGCAAAAACGCTCGACCGTGCCGCAAAAGCCACAAAGGTGAATTTTATCGGCGGATACAGCGCATTGGTACATAAAGACTACACAAAAGGCGACCGCCTTTTAATAGACTCTATCCCCGAAGCTCTTTCATGCACCGACATGGTTTGCTCAAGCGTAAACGTTGGCACAACGAGAGCCGGAATTAATATGGACGCTGTGCGCCACATGGGAAAAATTATAAAACAAGCCGCTCAAAATACAAAAGAAAGCGGCGGTTTTGCCTGTGCAAAACTCGTTGTTTTTGCAAATGCCGTTGAAGATAATCCGTTTATGGCGGGCGCTTTTCACGGAAGCGGAGAGGGCGAATGTGTTATAAATGTTGGAGTGAGCGGGCCAGGTGTTGTAAAATGCGCTCTTGAAAAGCTTGGAAAAAATGCCGATTTCGGCATGGTTGCAGACACCATAAAGAAAACAGCCTTTAAAATAACAAGAATGGGACAGCTTGTTGCAAAAGAAGCTTCAAAGAGGCTTAACGTTCCTTACGGAATAGTTGATTTATCATTAGCGCCCACTCCCGCAGTCGGCGACAGCGTTGCCTATATATTAGAGGAAATGGGACTTGAAAAGTGCGGAACGCACGGCACAACCGCGGCGCTTGCCCTTTTAAACGATGCTGTTAAAAAAGGCGGAGTTATGGCGTCGAGCTTTGTCGGCGGACTTTCGGGCGCATTTATTCCCGTCAGCGAAGATGCCGGAATGATAGAAGCTGCGCTTTGCGGCGCGCTCTCGATTGAAAAGCTTGAGGCAATGACTTGCGTTTGCTCTGTCGGCCTTGATATGATAGTTGTTCCGGGCGACACGTCCGCTCAGACTATTTCGGCAATAATTGCCGACGAAGCCGCAATCGGAATGGTAAACAACAAAACGACCGCCGTCAGAATTATTCCCGCACCCGGCAAAAAAATAGGCGACACGGTAGAGTTCGGAGGTCTTTTGGGAAGCGGTCCGGTAATGAATATAAACAATTATAAAAGCGATGAATTTATTGCGCGCGGCGGAAGAATTCCCGCACCGCTGCACAGCTTGAGAAACTAAATAAATTTATATAAAAACACGTCATTAATTTTGGCAAAATTCCGCAGGCTCAAAAGTCTTGCGGAATTTTTTTATTAAAAATAAAACTTTTTTAATTACAATAATTTTGAAAATCTATTGAATTTTTTAAAAAGACGTGATACAATATACTTGCGAAACAAATTGAATTAACAAAATTTGAAATCTCTTTTGCATGGGGGTAGTATACCCTTTTTTACAATTACCATTTTTGAATTGGTAAAAATGCAAATTCCACTTGGTAATTGTAGGAGATTTTCCTCTTTAGCGTTAAATTTTTCATATTGTTAAAAAACATAAATGTTGAAACGCCGTAAAAACTTCTGTTTTTGTCATACATTCCGCTGTTGCCGTAGCCTATTCTTTCGCGGTATGATTCTTCCCATGTGCCGCCGTTTATGCTGATGTTAAAATTTTTATTTTCGTCTTTTATCGGCATATGAGTTCCGTCTTTTGTTGTTTCGTTTCTCATTAAAAGAGCCCTGCATCCCTCGCTTTGGCAAATAACGGCTCCGTCCTGCGCTTCAATTCTTCTGTTTGAGCCTATAATAAGAGAGTTATCTATATAATACTTTTCATCTCTTTTCGGAATAAAAACAAATTCATGCTCGTCAATAGCTTGTCAATAGCTTTCTGAAAGGCTTTTGTCCATATTTTAATGCCGTTTTTTTCTTCTGCCAGCGATTCATATTCAAAAACGGAAACTCTGTCCGTTAAAGCGTCTATAAGCTTAAAATTTCTGTTTTTCATTTCATCTAATGTTTTATATGTTTGTTTTTTGTTAATTTTTTTGCACCTTCTGATTTTTTTCTTTGATTTTACCATATTTATATGACTATTTCAAGTCATTTTCATTTTTTTCTTGCAAATTGCATGGTTATATGTTAATATATGCTTGATTTTAATTTTTTTAAAGGAGATTTTAATATATGGCAATAATATTTGACGAAAAATCCAAAATTTTTAATCTTAAAACAAAAACTTCATCATACATTTTCAAAATATTGTGTGATAAGGTTTTAATGCATATCCACTACGGAAAAAGAATTGAAAACACAGAGAATATGGATTATCTTTACCGCGATTTTACGCATGCTTCGTTTGCGTCTGTTGATAAAGATTTAACCTTTAACGGCCACAATTTTTCAACCGACTCTTTAGAACAGGAATATTCGTTTTTCGGCAGCTGCGATTTGCGCACTCCCGCTTTTCACGCACAGTATAAAGACGGTTCAACAGTAACAAAAGCATATTATAAATCGCATAAAATATATAACGGCAAGCCGAAATTATGTGGTCTGCCCGCAACCTATGCAGAAGATGACAGCGAAGTGCAGACTCTTGAAATAACTCTTTTCGACGCTCTTACAAACATGAGCATAATTTTATACTACAGCGTTTTTGAAAAGTTTGACGCAATAACAAGAAGCGTTAAGGTTATAAACGGCGGAAAAGACAACATAAACTTAAAATCGGTTCTCAGCTTCAGCGTTGATTTTCCGAATGATGACTTCGATTTTACCCATCTTTACGGTTCATGGTACCGCGAAAGATATATAGAAAAACGCCCGGTTGCTCACGCAAATCTTTCAATCGACAGCAAAAGAGGTTCAAGCAGCCACTACCATAATCCGTTTTTTGCGCTTTCTTCTAAAAATGCAGATGAATTTGCCGGCGATGTGTATGGTTTTTCATTGGTATACAGCGGCAATTTCATAGGCGGTGTTGAATGTGACACAACAAACATTGCGCGCGTGTATATGGGAATTAATCCTTTTAATTTTAACTGGCTTTTAAAAGAAGGCGAAAGTTTTCAGACTCCCGAAGCGGTTATGGTTTATTCCGACTGCGGATTTTCAAAAATGTCTAATATTTATCACACCTTATACAGAAAGCGCCTTTGCCGCGGCGAGTACCGCGATAAAGTCCGCCCTGTTCTGGCAAACAATTGGGATGCAACCGTTTTTGATTTTGACGAAGATAAGCTTTTACGCATTGCCGAAAACGCAAAGAAAATAGGCGTTGATTTATTTGTTTTAGACGACGGCTGGTTCGGAAAGAGAAACAATGATAACTGTTCTTTGGGCGACTGGGTAACAAACACCAAAAAGATCCCCAGCGGTATGGGCGGTCTTGCAAAAAAAATAAACGATTTGGGCATGGAGTTTGGTTTGTGGTTTGAACCAGAAATGGTAAGCCCCGACAGCGATTTGTACCGCGCACACCCGGACTGGTGTATTCATGTTAAAAACCGCGACAGAAGCGAAGCAAGAAGTCAGCTTGTTTTGGATCTTTCAAGAAAAGACGTTTGCGATTATATTGTAAACACTCTTTCCGATGTGCTTTCAAATGCCAACATAACATATGTAAAATGGGATATGAACAGAAATATAACCGAACCCGGCTCCGAGCTTTTGCCCCCCGAGCGTCAGATGGAGATATATCACAGATATATTTTGGGACTCTATAACGTGCTTGAACGCTTAACAACCAAGTTTCCTCATGTTTTGTGGGAGGGATGCAGCGGAGGCGGCGGCAGATTTGATCCCGCACTTTTATACTATTTTCCGCAAAGCTGGGCAAGCGACAACACAGATGCGTGCGACAGAATATTTATTCAGTACGGCACAAGCCTTGTTATGCCTTGCTCATCAATGGGTTCTCACGTTACATCGGCTCCGAAATCAAACGGAAGAATAACTCCTCTTAAAACAAGAGGCAACGTTGCAATGACAGGACAGTTTGGATATGAGCTTGATTTGTCAAAATGCAGCGAAGAAGAAATAGAAGAGATGAAAGAGCAGATTGTGTTTTATAAAAAATACCGCCATGTTATTCAAAACGGCGATATGTATCGTTTGCGCAGTCCGTATACAATGAAAAACTGTGCGCTTGAGTTTATTTCGGAGGATAAAAACACCGTTATGGTATTTTACTTCACTCTCCACAGATTTGCAAACGATTTTTCAACGCGTCTTACTCTTCACGGACTTGACAAAACGGCCGTTTATAAAGAAGTTAACTCAAATCTTCTCTACGGCGGAGATATGCTTTTAAATGCAGGAATAAAGGTTCATGACCAAAAAGATTTCGACAGTTTTGTATTTATTTTTGAAAAACAATAAAAACCGAAAGCGAAGTGATTTTTATGCAGACTGCGCTTAAAAAAAAGCCTGAGTTTAAAATTAAATCTGCGTCAAGAGATATATCTCTTGACGCAGTGAAGTTTTTTGCAATCATAGGCGTTTTATTTATACGTTCATGCAATTATTTTTACCCGTGCCGTTTGTGAACATATATATAACCTTTATTCCGTTAAAGCGGAATAAAAACAATTTCATGCTCGTCAATAGCTTTCTGAAAGGCTTTTGTCCATATTTTAATGCCGTTTTTTTCTTCTGCCAGCGATTCATATTCAAAAACGGAAACTCTGTCCGTTAAAGCGTCTATAAGCTTAAAATTTCTGTTTTTCATTTCATCTAATGTTTTATATGTTTGTTTTTTGTTAATTTTTTTGCACCTTCTGATTTTTTTCTTTGATTTTACCATATTTATATGACTATTTCAAGTCATTTTCATTTTTTTCTTGCAAATTGCATGGTTATATGTTAATATATGCTTGATTTTAATTTTTTTAAAGGAGATTTTAATATATGGCAATAATATTTGACGAAAAATCCAAAATTTTTAATCTTAAAACAAAAACTTCATCATACATTTTCAAAATATTGTGTGATAAGGTTTTAATGCATATCCACTACGGAAAAAGAATTGAAAACACAGAGAATATGGATTATCTTTACCGCGATTTTACGCATGCTTCGTTTGCGTCTGTTGATAAAGATTTAACCTTTAACGGCCACAATTTTTCAACCGACTCTTTAGAACAGGAATATTCGTTTTTCGGCAGCTGCGATTTGCGCACTCCCGCTTTTCACGCACAGTATAAAGACGGTTCAACAGTAACAAAAGCATATTATAAATCGCATAAAATATATAACGGCAAGCCGAAATTATGTGGTCTGCCCGCAACCTATGCAGAAGATGACAGCGAAGTGCAGACTCTTGAAATAACTCTTTTCGACGCTCTTACAAACATGAGCATAATTTTATACTACAGCGTTTTTGAAAAGTTTGACGCAATAACAAGAAGCGTTAAGGTTATAAACGGCGGAAAAGACAACATAAACTTAAAATCGGTTCTCAGCTTCAGCGTTGATTTTCCGAATGATGACTTCGATTTTACCCATCTTTACGGTTCATGGTACCGCGAAAGATATATAGAAAAACGCCCGGTTGCTCACGCAAATCTTTCAATCGACAGCAAAAGAGGTTCAAGCAGCCACTACCATAATCCGTTTTTTGCGCTTTCTTCTAAAAATGCAGATGAATTTGCCGGCGATGTGTATGGTTTTTCATTGGTATACAGCGGCAATTTCATAGGCGGTGTTGAATGTGACACAACAAACATTGCGCGCGTGTATATGGGAATTAATCCTTTTAATTTTAACTGGCTTTTAAAAGAAGGCGAAAGTTTTCAGACTCCCGAAGCGGTTATGGTTTATTCCGACTGCGGATTTTCAAAAATGTCTAATATTTATCACACCTTATACAGAAAGCGCCTTTGCCGCGGCGAGTACCGCGATAAAGTCCGCCCTGTTCTGGCAAACAATTGGGATGCAACCGTTTTTGATTTTGACGAAGATAAGCTTTTACGCATTGCCGAAAACGCAAAGAAAATAGGCGTTGATTTATTTGTTTTAGACGACGGCTGGTTCGGAAAGAGAAACAATGATAACTGTTCTTTGGGCGACTGGGTAACAAACACCAAAAAGATCCCCAGCGGTATGGGCGGTCTTGCAAAAAAAATAAACGATTTGGGCATGGAGTTTGGTTTGTGGTTTGAACCAGAAATGGTAAGCCCCGACAGCGATTTGTACCGCGCACACCCGGACTGGTGTATTCATGTTAAAAACCGCGACAGAAGCGAAGCAAGAAGTCAGCTTGTTTTGGATCTTTCAAGAAAAGACGTTTGCGATTATATTGTAAACACTCTTTCCGATGTGCTTTCAAATGCCAACATAACATATGTAAAATGGGATATGAACAGAAATATAACCGAACCCGGCTCCGAGCTTTTGCCCCCCGAGCGTCAGATGGAGATATATCACAGATATATTTTGGGACTCTATAACGTGCTTGAACGCTTAACAACCAAGTTTCCTCATGTTTTGTGGGAGGGATGCAGCGGAGGCGGCGGCAGATTTGATCCCGCACTTTTATACTATTTTCCGCAAAGCTGGGCAAGCGACAACACAGATGCGTGCGACAGAATATTTATTCAGTACGGCACAAGCCTTGTTATGCCTTGCTCATCAATGGGTTCTCACGTTACATCGGCTCCGAAATCAAACGGAAGAATAACTCCTCTTAAAACAAGAGGCAACGTTGCAATGACAGGACAGTTTGGATATGAGCTTGATTTGTCAAAATGCAGCGAAGAAGAAATAGAAGAGATGAAAGAGCAGATTGTGTTTTATAAAAAATACCGCCATGTTATTCAAAACGGCGATATGTATCGTTTGCGCAGTCCGTATACAATGAAAAACTGTGCGCTTGAGTTTATTTCGGAGGATAAAAACACCGTTATGGTATTTTACTTCACTCTCCACAGATTTGCAAACGATTTTTCAACGCGTCTTACTCTTCACGGACTTGACAAAACGGCCGTTTATAAAGAAGTTAACTCAAATCTTCTCTACGGCGGAGATATGCTTTTAAATGCAGGAATAAAGGTTCATGACCAAAAAGATTTCGACAGTTTTGTATTTATTTTTGAAAAACAATAAAAACCGAAAGCGAAGTGATTTTTATGCAGACTGCGCTTAAAAAAAAGCCTGAGTTTAAAATTAAATCTGCGTCAAGAGATATATCTCTTGACGCAGTGAAGTTTTTTGCAATTATAGGCGTTTTATTTATACATTCATGCAATTATTTTTATCCGATTAATTCAGCCGCATGGACAACAAACATATTTTTAAGCTCTGTTTTGCGCTGCGCAGTTCCTTTGTTTTTAATGTGTAGCGGAGCACTTTTGTTAAACCCGAAAAAACAAATAACATTTAAAGCACTTTTTACAAAATATCTTCTAAGGCTTGTTATTGCAATGTTTTTCTGGGCAGCTTTCTACAAAGTGCTTGACCTTTATTTCCAAAATAACCTTTCTTATAAGAGCCTTGTAAAAGCAGCAAAAGAAGTTTTAAAGTTTGACCATAAATTTCATATGTATTATATGCATATTATAATTTTGGTTTATGTTTTATTGCCGGTTACAAAAGTTTTGGTAAATAACATGAATAAAAAAGAACTTCTCTACACGCTTATGGTATGGTTTTTAACCGGAATAATTATTCCGACATTTATATCGCTGAATTTTCTTATGCCGTTTGAACATATATATAACCTTTATTCCGTTAAAATGGCATATGCTGCGGTAGGTTACTGCATTTTGGGATACTTTTTAAAAACATACAGTCAAAATAACTTTTTTTATACAGTTTGCGCCGCAGCGGGATTTTTAATTATATTTTCCGGCACCGTGCTATGCTCTTTAAAATATAACTTTTTATACACCGAGTTTTTCAACGGATTTTCTCTGGGCGTGTTTTTATCGGCTGTCGGAATTTTCGGTATATTAAACAATATTAAAAGCTTTGGAATTTTTAACGGTTTAATAACTTATATTTCAAAGGCCTCGTTTTGTATATACCTTGTCCATGTTGCATTTTTAAATTTTACCGATTTCGGATTTTTTTTAAAATTTCCGCAAATCATAGCCGTGCCGTCAAAGGTTTTTATAAATCTTGTTTTAAGCACAGCCGTTTATTTTGTAATATCTAAAATACCGGTTGCAAAAAAATATATTATATAATATTTTGCACAGACTCTAAAAAAACTCTTGAAAAACAGGATTAAACCTGATTTCAAGAGTTTTTTTAATCTTTATAATTTTTCAAAATAGGGTATTCTCTCTATAGGAGTGTCTATCTCTATTTCGCAGCCGCCGTCATAAACCGTGCCGTCGTCTGATTTCCATTTTCCGCCCGGAAGCTTTATTTTCTTTTTCGTCTGATCCTTTACTATAACTGGAGACACAAGGTATTTATCGCCCAACATAAAAGAATCTTTAACATTTTCAAAGCCTTCGCCCGAAAATTCATATTCAAGCGCGCGCACTACCGGCTCACCTGTATTAACAGCGTCTTTTGCAAGCTTAAGTATGTAGTCTTTGAATTTATCGTGAAGCTTTGCAGCCTCAAAGCATAAATCACAATGCTTTTTATCCAAAACTCTCCACGGCGCCGCACTAAACTGCATCATGGGCATAAGAGCCGCGCACTGCGCATAGCGGACGAAAAGCTGCTGGTCAACGCCTTTTTCCTTATCCGTAAAATATGAAAACTGTCCGCCGCCTATCATATCGGAGCAAACATAAGGATATCCCATAAGTCCCTGAGCTATTGTGTCTGCTATTAAAGAATCAATTCCGTTGTCGTCCCATGCAGGTCTTTTGTCGCAAAGTCTTTGAACAAGCGCAAGGTTTTGCGTGTTAAAAGCGGCGCGAAACTCATTATATTTATATTTTGCGCCGAGCTTTCCGAAAAGCGATGTATAGTGGTTTGCGGAAGGATATTCTTTATAAAAAGAATAATCGCCGTTATAATACTCACAGTCGCCCGCATCAAATTTAAAACCGTCTATACCGTAATCATCCATCAACCGCTTATTTTCATCATCATACCATTTAACGGCGTCCGGATTTGAAAAATCAAGTTCTGCGCTGTATCCGTTCCACCATTTTATAACTGCGGCATCTTCCGAGCCTTTCTTTTTTACCAAAAGCCCTTTTTTCTCAAGGCTTCTGAAAACCTCGCAATCCGGGCTTATAAAAGGAGATGTCCAAAGCATAACCTTAAATCCCATATCGTGAAGCATATCAACCATTTTTTTAGGATCTTCAAATCTGTCTGCTCTGAATTTAAAAACTCCGTAGTCCTCCTGCCAGTTATCGTCAATCATCAAAATTGCATTGTCTATGCCGAATTCTTTTATCTTTTTTGCATATTCAATTATATCCTTTTGATTTTGGTCATAGATAAGCTCTATCCATGTGTTAAACTGCGGAGATGTGAAAAATTCGTCTTCAACGCATTTTTCGGGTTTTAAATTCATTATCTCAACAGCTGTTAAATATGCTCCCTTTAAGGTCTTATTTGAGCTCTGAGCCAATTTTATATCATTTCCGTATAGTTTTATATTTTCTTCTTTTATTTCAAAATCAAAGGGATTTTCGCTGTATATGCATTTTCCCATATTTGTTATCAAAAACGAAGCACACTGATTTGAATGATTATTTCCGATTGTTTTTCTGCTGTAACCGTTTTTATAAGGCATTTCGTCGCCGTATCTGCTCAATCCGCCCCAAACATATTCATTTTTTTCAAGCGTGAAAACATATTCCATATCTTTTTCTCCTTTAACTTTATATATCAAGATTTTGAACAAATTTTGCATTCGTTTCTATAAACTCTCTTCTCGGATCAACATTATCTCCCATAAGCACAGTGAACACCTCATCTGCTTTAACCGCATCGTCTAAAGTTACTCTGCGCATTGTTCTTGCCGATGGATCCATTGTTGTTTCCCAAAGCTGTTTAGATGTCATCTCACCCAAACCTTTGTAACGCTGAACATCGCATTTGCCGCCCATTTCTTCTGTTACTTTTGTTAAATCGTTATCATTGTAAACATATTTAACCGTTTTTCCTTTTTCAACTTTAAAAAGCGGCGGCTGGGCAAGATATATATATCCTCCCTCAACCAAAGGACGCATATGACGGAAAAAGAACGTTAAAAGAAGAGTTCTGATATGCGAACCGTCAACATCGGCATCCGCCATTATTATAATTTTATGATATTTAAGCTTTTCTATATTGAATTCATCGCCAATGCCGGCGCCCAATGCCATTATTATAGGCAAAAGCTTTTCATTTCCGTAAACCTTGTCAAGTCTTGCTTTTTCAACGTTAAGCATCTTTCCCCAAAGCGGCAGAATAGCCTGAAAGCTTCTGTCTCTTCCCTGTTTTGCGCTGCCTCCTGCGGAGTCACCCTCAACTATATATATTTCATTTTTTTCAGGATCTTTTCCAGAGCATTTTGCAAGTTTTCCCAAAAGCGAGCTGTCGCCCGAAGACGCCGACTTTCTCGTTGCTTCTCTTGCCTTTCTTGCAGCCTCTCTTGCTCTTGAAGCAGTCAGCGCTTTTTCCAAAATCATTTTTGCAACAATCGGGTTTTCTTCAAGAAAATCTCCGAATTTTTCTGTTACAACTCTGTCTACCAGGCCTCTTATTTCGCTGTTTCCGAGCTTTGTTTTTGTCTGTCCTTCAAACTGAGCCTCGGTAACCTTAACGCTTATTACAACCGTTAATCCCTCTCTGACGTCATCGCCGGAAAGATTTTGGTCTTTTTCTTTTAAAATATTATATTTTCTTGCATAATCATTAAACACTCTTGTGAGCGCAGTTTTAAAACCTGCCTCATGAGTACCGCCCTCGGTCGTGTTTATGTTATTTGCAAATGTCATAAACGTTTCCGAATAGTTATCGGTATACTGCATTGCTATTTCAACATATGAGTCGCCCTTCTGACCGTCAAAATATATAACATCGTCATGAATCGGCACTTTTTTGCGGTTTATATGTTTAACAAACTCTCTTATGCCGCCCTCGTAGTGCATTTTGTTATGAACTTCTTCTTCTCCTCTTAAATCCGTGAACTCAATGTTTAGTCCCGCATTTAAAAATGCCTGTTCGCGAAGGCGCGTTAATAAAACGTCGTAATCGTAATCAAGCGTTTCAAAAATAGAATTATCCGCCAAAAACGTTACCTTTGTTCCCGTTTTATCCGTGTCGCCTATTATTTTTACGCTGCCGCAGCTCTTTCCTCTTTCGTATCTCTGATAATAAACATGCTCGCCGTTTGAAACTTCAACTTCCAGGTATTCCGAAAGCGCATTAACAACCGACGAACCAACACCGTGAAGACCGCCGGAAACCTTATATCCCCCGCCGCCGAATTTTCCTCCGGCGTGAAGTATTGTAAACACAACCTCCAAAGTTGAAATTCCCATTTTAGGATGTATTCCGACAGGTATGCCTCTGCCGTCGTCTATAACCGTAACAACATTACCCGGTTTTAATATAACGTTAATATTTTTGCAGTATCCTGCAAGAGCCTCATCTATAGCGTTGTCCACTATTTCATACACAAGATGATGCAATCCTCTTATTGATGTTGAACCTATATACATACCCGGTCTTTTTCTTACAGCCTCAAGACCTTCCAAAACCTGTATCTGGTTTTCATCATAATTGTTTTGTGTTGCGGTTATATTAATTTTGTCATCCATTTTAACAAAATCCTCCATTTTATAATTTACATTTATTAAAATTTATAATCTTTATCATTTGCTCTTTTCAAAATAGTTGATGCCGAAAGAGGCGAAATATAAAGCTTTGTTTTTTTGTTTTCTTCGCATAAAATATAGCTTTTCGGCAAGTCAAACCTGCTTACGTCTATAACTGCTCCGCTTTTTTGCGATGCCTCCAAAAACTCTCTTGTCCTTTTCGACATTGATGTGCTTTCAAGGTCAAAAATTGCAACAACTTCTTTTAAAGACACGCAAACGTCGCTTCCGAGATGCAAAAACATTTTTTCACCCTTCCGTTATTTTTCTGTTACAAACATGAAAATACTTAACAAATCCTTTATTTTTAAGATTATTTTCTTTGTCCGTACAGGTTATAATAGTTTGTTTATTATTTATGCTGCCGTTTAAATAGCTTCTTCTGTTTTCATCAAGCTCGCTTAAAATATCGTCAAGCAAAATAATCGGATAATCGTTTTTCTCGTTCTTTATAAGCTCTGAAAGAGCAAGCTTTAAGCTTAAAACAATGCTTCTCATCTGCCCCTGTGAGGCATATCTTCTGACTTCTCTTTTATTTATAAAAAACAAAATATCATCTTTATGAACTCCTGTTTGCGTAGCGCCTGTTTCTATATCTTTTTTTCTTGTTAAAAAAAGCTTTTCTTCAACGCTCTTTTTTATTTCGGATAAATCGCATCCGTTTTCAAAATTATCGTAAAAATTGCATAAATACTTTATTTTAAGGCTTTCAGATGATATATCCTTATAAATTTCATACAGATAAACTTTAAGCTGTTTAAAAAAATTAAATCTGTAAACACATATTCTTGCGCACAAATCAGATAAATAACTGTCCCACACGTCAAGCGTTTCCGTGCCGCATTCGTTTTGATTTATTCTTTTCAAAAGCGCATTTCTCTGACTTAAAATCTTTAAATATTCGTTTAAAAGTCCGACATAAACCGGCCTTATCTGACTTATTGCCATATCCGTAAAACGCCTTCTTTCCGAAGGAAACCCCTTTATCAAAAAAAGATCCTCCGGAGAAAACATAACAACATTTATGTAGTTTGAAATTTCGCTTATTTTTTTTATTTCGATTTCATTTATGCAAAAAAGCTTTTTTTTATCGTTATAAAGAGAAAAGCTCCCGAAAAAATCTCTGCCGCAACTTTCAAACGACATTTCGATTTTTGCCATATTTTTATTTTCGTTTATTAATTCTTTAACCGATGCTCTTCTGTGTGAGCGTCCGGTGCAAAACAAATACACAGCCTCCAAAACGTTTGTTTTCCCGGCGGCATTTAAGCCGTATATAATATTTGTTTTATCATAAAAGTTAATTTCAGCTTCTTCATAGCAGCGAAAATCGGTGAGCCTTAAGCTTTTTATAAACATATTATTTCACCTTTATCAAAAGCGTTTCATCTTCAAATTCTATTTTAACAACATCGTTTGGTCTTATTTTTTTTCCGCGCATTGTGCACACGCTGCCGTTTACCAAAACAATCTCATCTAAAATCATGTCTTTTGCGTCACTGCCGTTTTCAGCAACACCGCTGAATTTTAAAAGCTGATCAAGTTTTATATATTCAGTATTTATTTTAACTTCTTCACTTTGCATTTATTTTTCACCTGTTTTCGCAATTTTTATTGAGACTGTATATTAATAGGCATAACCATGTATATAAACTCTTCTCCTTCAACCGGACGAACTATGCATGGGTTTCTTGAAGATATAAAGTCTAACAAAACTTCGCTTTTTTCGCAGTTTCTAAAGACATTATACAAATATCTCTGATTAAGTCCTATTAAAAGCTCTCCCGATTTTAAAGCATCAGCGTTTATAACATCAGATATTTTTCCTATCTGCGAGCTGCAGTTTACGTTTATTTCATCATCTTTTATGTCAAGCTTTAAAGGCGATTTTGCGCTGTCGGCATTAATTATAAGAGCCGCTCTTTCAAGAGAGGATAAAACGTTTGCCGTATCAACCTTAAGCTCTATTTCAAAATTTTTCTGTTTTTCTATAACGTTTTTATAATTTGTATACTCTCCGTCTCTTAATCTTGACGTTACGGTAAAGTTTTCAAACTCAAAAAGTATATGCTTTTCGCTGAAATATATTTTAACGTTTAAATCGTCATCGGAAATTATTTTTAAAAGCTCGTTTAATGTTTTTCCCGGAACAATAACTCTTATGTTTTTGCCGTTTTCCTCTATATTTTCATTTCTTATTGCCATTAAAAATCCATCGGTTGAAACGACAGATATTTTATTGTTTTCTATTTCAAACAAAGAGCCTGTCCATATAGGTTTTTTATCGTTTGTTGAAATTGCGAAAATTGTTTGCTTTATAAGGCTTTTTAAAACACGCTGATTTATTGTTATGCTGTCGTTTTTGTTAATCTGAGGAATTTTAGGATATTCGGAAGCGTCTAATCCTAAAATATCAAAATTAACGTTTGAGCATTTTATTTTTGTAACGAATTTATCGTCTGTTTCAATAAAAACAGGTGCATCGGGAAGTTTTCTTATTATTTCGCCAAACATTCTTGCATTTAAAACAACTTTTCCTTCTTCTATTACCTGAACTGTACATTCGTGCTCTATTGCAAGTTCAAGGTCGTTGCCCGTAAGAGTTATTTTATCGTTTTTCGTTTCTATTAAAATTCCTTCCAGAACAGGAAGCGTTGATTTTGAAGAAACTGCTTTTGAAACTATATTAACAGCTTCAATTAATATGTTTTTGTCACACAGTATTTTCATAAAGTTTCAGACCTTTCAAAAAAAAATTCAAAATTATTATAATTATATATAATAAAATAAATATATAATGAATAGTAGTAATAGTAGTAGGTATGTGAAAACAGTGGAAAACGCTTAAAGATGCCGTATACAAAGTGTTTTTCGATGTTAATATATTATTGATAACATAAACGGTTTATCAACATAAATAACATATTGACATTGTTTAGGATAACTTATGCATATTTTCACATATTTTTTATGGAAAACTACTTCAATATACTTTTTAACTGTTTCGTCATTATTTCTATTGCAGAAGCAACCTCTTTATTTGTTTTTATATTCTTTTCAATGTTGTCAACAGCATGTATAACGGTTGTGTAATGTCTTTTTCCGTATTCGTTTCCGATAACGACAAACGACATATCCGTCAGCTTTCTGCAAAGATACATGCAAATCTGTCTTGCGTCTGAAATATCTTGGGTTTTTCTTTTTCCTTTTATATCTTCAATCGGTATTCCGTAATATTTAGACACTGTTTCGTTAATTGATTTCGCCGTAATTCTTATAACACCCTCTTTTGCTATAACAGAGCTTAAAGCTTCCTCTGCAAGCTCAAGATTTAATATTTTGCCCGTTATTTTTGCATATGAAACAATTCTTGTTAAAGCTCCTTCAAGCTCTCTTATGTTTGATTTGATACTGTCGGCTATATAACAGTAAACATCATACGGCACATCAACATTTTCAAATGACGCTTTCTTTTGAAGAATTGCAATTCTTGTTTCATAGTCCGGCGGTTTAATATCGCCTATAAGTCCGCATTCAAATCTTGTGCGCAGTCTGTCTTCCAAGGTGCTTATTTCTCTCGGCAAACGATCCGATGTTAAAACTATTTGCTTGTTTGAATTAAAAAGATCGTTAAAAGTATGGAAAAATTCCTCCTGGCCAAGCTCTTTTCCGGCTAAAAACTGAATATCGTCTATCAAAAGAATATCGGCGTTTCTGTATTTATTTCGAAAATTTGCCGTTGTTCTTGATGAAATAGCGTTAATAAGCTCGTTTATAAACATTTCCGAAGAAATATACACTATATTTGAATTCGGATTAGCGGATTTTGCATAGTTTGCTATAGCATGCATAAGATGAGTTTTTCCGAGTCCCGAATCGCCGTATAAAAACAGAGGATTGTATGCCTGAGCGGGCGCCTGGGCAACCGCAACTGCCGCTGCATGCGCAAAGTAATTCGAATTTCCGACAACGAACGTGTCAAATGTGTATCTCGGATTTATATATGAAGGCACATCATTTGAATTTTTTAATTCGTTTTTCTTTTCGTTTTTTTCAATAAAAGATATGTTTTCTGCTCCGCCTATAACAAATTCGATATCATAGCTGTTTTTTAAAACGGATTCAAATGCCCCTGATATAAGCGGTTTATATCTTTTTATCATAGACAGTATTAAATCGTTTGAAACCGAAAGAGTAACTTTGTTTTCGGTTATGGAAAGAGGTTTTACATCTCCAAACCATGTATTAAAAGTAAGAGGTGTAACTTCAGGTTTTATAAGCTGTAAAACTTCGTCCCAAACATTAAAAATATTCATTTATAAAACCCCTTGCAACAATTTGTAGTGTTAGGCTTATGTTTAAAAGTTATCCATATAGTTATCCATAAGTGTGGATAACTTTTTTAATTATAAAATAATATTGCCGTTTTACTTAAAGAAACCGAATTTTTTATATTGTGGATAAAAGTGTGCAAAATATAAGTATAAAGATTTTAAGTAAAACAAAAAAACAATATATTGTGGTTTTTAATTAAATTTGTCAAATTATATTTTAATATGAAAAATATTAAAAATGAGCCTATACATCTAATATTAATTATATCAAAAATAAAAATATTAATCAAGTGATTTTACAAATTTATTGACAAATAAAAAAGCACAGTGTATAATTTATATAAAAATAAGAAAGAGGGAGATTATTATGGTAAAGCATATTGTTATATGGAAATTAAAAGATGAAAATAAAAAAGAAAATGCTGCCGAGATAAAGAAAAGGCTTGAAAATCTTGTCGGCATTGTAAAAGAAATAAAGAGTCTTGAGGTCGGAATTAATTTTAATAGCTCCGATGCCGCATATGATTTATGCCTGATTTGCGAGTTTGAAAATGAAGATGATCTTAATTCATATCAGGTAAATGAAAATCATGTTAAGGTAAGTAAATTTGTAAGAAGCGTTATAACAGACAGAAAGGTTATAGATTTTAACTTCTAAAAAGAAAAACGGGATTTGAAAAGCTAACAGCTGTTATTTCAAATCCCGTTTTAAATTTTATTATAAATAAAAATCGTGATTTCCTATTGAAGTATAAAAAGTTCTGTTGTTTTTAATCCATGAGCTTGAAGCTGTTTTTGGGTTAAAAAAATATAAACAGTCGGCAACAACGTTAAAACCGTTTAAAGAAAGTTTTGCAGCCTTTATACTTTCATATGACGGGGTGTTGTATATTGTTTTATTTATAACAGGTTCATACTGCACGGCGTATTTTGTGTCAAATATAACCGTGTAAATTGTGTTTGGAAATTCATCTGATTTAACTCTGTTTAATATAACATTTCCGACAGCTATTTTTCCTAAAAGTGTTTCGCCTTCGCTTTCGGCGTTTATTATTCTTGAAAGCCAGTAAATATGGTCGTTTGTATAGTCATATTTTATTTGTGAGGGCAAGAGGTTTATATTTTCATTATCTATATTTATGCAGTAATACTCCTGATCCCATGAAAAATCAATATCAAATATATCAAAAAAATCTCTTGCGCCGACATATAAAGTGTTGTCTTTAATTACGGGACAGTCATTTAAGTAATAATTTTTTAAATTTTTTGCATAGTAGTTTTTATCTTTGTAGAAAATAACATCTTCAACCTCTGCGCTTTGATTTGTATAGTCCCATGTTACATCTTTGTTTAAAATTTCGCTTATTTTTCTTAGCGGAATATAGGTTTTGTCATTAATAATATGAGCATACGATAAATCAAAATCGGCAAAGTTTCCGTTTATTACAACATCAACAATTATGTCTTCGCTGTAACAGCTGAAAGAAAAAGACATCAAAACAAAAAATAATATAAAAAATTTCTTTCACATAATAAAAACCCTCCTTAAAAATAATAATATTATGGCTGCAATTAAATTATAATATATATTATAATTTAATTCAATGATATATATATGGAAAAAAAGTAAATAAATTTGTTGCAAAAACCAAAGTTATTTGATAAAATAAGAAAAGAAGATGTATAAATTATGAAAGGATTTGATATAAATGAGCAGATGCGTTTTGATAGTTGACGATGAAAAGCCTATAGTTGATATATTAAAATATAATCTTGAAAAGGAAGGATATGAAACAATAGAAGCGTATGACGGGGAGCAGGCATATAAATATGCTTTGGAAAAGTCTCCGGATATAATACTTTTAGACGTTATGCTTCCTAAAATGGACGGTTTTGAAGTGTGCAGAAAAGTAAGAGAAAAGCTAAATGTTCCTATTTTAATGCTGACTGCAAGAGAAGAAGAGGTAGATAAAGTTCTCGGGCTTGAGCTTGGCGCCGACGATTATATAACAAAGCCTTTTTCTCCGAGAGAGTTAATGGCAAGAGTTAAGGCAAATTTAAGAAGAACCATGCCCTATGAAAATAAAGAAGATGAAAAAGATAAAAATATTATAGAAAGAGGACGTCTTGTTTTAAATCTTGACAGATATGAAGTTAAAAAAGACGGCGAAATAATAGATTTAACATTAAGAGAATTTGAACTTTTAAAATTTCTTGCGCTTCAGCCGGACAAGGTTTTTACAAGGGAAATGCTTTTGGAAAAAGTGTGGGACTATGATTACTACGGCGATGTAAGAACGGTTGACGTTACAATAAGGCGTCTGCGCGAAAAAATAGAAGACGATCCGGGAATACCTTCTTTTGTTGTTACAAAAAGAGGAGTCGGATATTGTTTTAATAAAAATAATTAAACCTAAGATAAAGGTGAAGTAAATGTTTAAAAAGCGTTTAAGATTAAAAATTATAACAATGTTTGTGCTGCTTGCACTGGCAATGATGATAATAGCCGGCACGGTTTTGATAACTCAGATAGGAAAGTTTTACACGCAAAAGTTTTCCGAAGAAATGAACATTGTTTTTTCAGACAGTCAGATAAATAAAGAATTTTTAAACGCAGTTGAAAACGACGGAGGCGTTGAAAAATTAACCGAAGTTGTTAAAGCGTATTCCGGTTCGGGACGGCTCGGAATAAACAAAAACAGAAACTATTATATTTTAGACGGAAAAACGGGAAGATGTCTTGAAAGCTCGGACACAAATATAAGCGTTACAAAAACGGAAAATATAATAACGGCTCTGACCGGCGAAATCGGGAAAAAATCGGATTATTCCGCCTCGGGAATGGATTATGCGTATCCCGTAAAAGACAGCAATCAAAAGGTTTTGTATATTGTTTATATAAATGATAACCGCTCAGAGGTTAAAGGCGTTATAGAAAGCATATTTTTAATACTTTTGCAGGTAATGGGCTGGTGTGTTTTAATTTCGTTTATACTCGGTTATTTTATTTCAAAAACAATAACCGATCCTATATTAAACTTAACAAAAAAAGCCGAAAAGCTTGCAAAGGGCGAAAAGCCAGACAGCGACAGCGTTAAAAAATCAAACGACGAAATCGGTATTTTGTCAGACACGTTTAACTTTATGTCGGCTGAGCTTTTTAACACATTAGAACAGGTCAGAAACGAAAAAATAAAGATGGAAACTATTTTGGCAAACCTTACAGACGGCGTTATGGCGTTTGATTTGGACGGAAAAATAGTTCATATAAATAATAAGGCAAAAGAAATGTTTTCGGTTGTCGACGAAAATATTATTGAGTTTGACAGATTTTTTAAAGATATAGACGTTAATATACATATGGGCGATATAGTGTATCTTAACAAAGACAAGATAGAAGAAAGAATAATATATTTTAACAAACAGATTTTAATGGCTTATTTTGTTGTTTATAAAATATCAGACGACAGCGGAAACAAGAGAACAGGCGGCGTTGTAACGGCTGTTCAGGATATAACAAAGCAGCAAAAGCTCGACGAATCAAGACGCGAATTTGTGGCAAATGTTTCGCATGAGCTTCGCACCCCGCTAACAACAATAAAATCTTATACTGAAACTTTAATAGACGGTATGGAAAATAAAACTTCAATGGAATATAACTTTTTGGGAGTTATAAATTCTGAAATAGACAGAATGACAAGAATAGTAAAAGACCTTTTAACTCTTTCGCGTCTTGACCATGGCGAAAGTATTAAAAAGAGCCTGTTTAATATAAAGGATATTATTTCTGAAATAGTTAATAAAATGAGCATGAATGCCAAAAAGCATAATCAGACAATTAACTTCACATCAACAACGGATATTCCCGATTATATGGGAGATAAAGATAAAATAGAAAGAGTTATAATAAATATAGTTTCAAACTCTTTAAAATACACTCCCGACGGCGGAAAAATAGATATATATGCAGGCTGCGTTTATAATGAAATATATATAAGAATAAAGGATAACGGAATAGGTATACCGCAAAAGGATCTTGCAAGAATTTTTGAAAGATTTTACAGGGTTGATAAGGCTCGCACAAGGTCAATGGGAGGCACAGGACTCGGGCTTGCAATTGCAAAAGAAATTGTTGAAAAACATGAAGGAAAAATAAAAATAAACTCAGAAGTTGATAAAGGAACCGAGGTTTTAATAACGCTCCCGTTAAAAACCATTAACAGTTAAATAAAAAAATGTTAAAAAACTTCGGAAAGTGCAGAAAAAAGGGGCTGTTTAAAAAATAAACAGCCCCTTAAATTTTATGTTTATATTCTGTCGGAGCAAATCCGTTATATTTTTTAAAAAGCTTTGAAAAATAAAAAATATCGCCTATTCCAACGCTTTTTGAAATTTGAGAAATACTCATATTTCCCTCGGAAAGAAGCTGTTTTGCTCTGTTCATCCGCATGTTGTTTATAAATTTTATAGGAGAAGAACCGAAAAATGATTTAAAGTATCTTATAAAATAATTGGGATGCAGATGCATAACATCGGCAAGCTCGTTAATAGTTAGCTTTTTTTCCATGTTTTTTTCTATATATTGCAAAACATTACGAAAGTCTGTTTCGTATTGCTGCGTGCCGTCGTTTGGAAGTTTGCTGTCCATTTTTAAATAAAATGATATTATTTCCAATATCAATCCCTTTATTGCAACAGTGTTATAAACGGTTTCTTCCTGATTTGTTAAATCTATAAGCCTTATAAACAAATTTTTTATATGCTCGCCGTCATCATCTAATTTTATGCAAAATCTCGGGTGAACAAGATTAAAAAGATTCATATTCCCTACCTTTGCGGAAAAATGAAACCAGTATTTTGTAACAAAATTATCGTTAATATGATAAAAAGACTGCTTGGTTTCTGCCGGCATAAGATAAATATTGCCGGGAACTAAATGATATTTAACATTATTAACAACTATCTCGCCCTCTCCGTCGGTCGGAAGCAAAAATTTATTATACTGCGGAACATAATCTATTGATTTCCAGCCTGCCCAGCAATGGGTAAACGAACCGGAGAGAAAATTTACGTATATATTATCAAGGTATTTGCAATTTATATTGTTTTTGTAAGGCATAAATTATTCCCCCAAAAGCGTCTTTATAGTTTTAATTATACACAACTATAATTAAAAAGTCAATAAAAAAACAATATAAATTATTTAATTATACTAAAAAACAAACAAAAATACAGATTTCCATAATTAACTATAAAAATCTGTATTTTGATTTATTTTATCTTATTTATTTCATGTTGTTTGCCTTATCATAAAATCCCGGTAAAACGGCTTCAAGCTCTTCTTTTGAAAAGTTTGCAAGCTGCTGCTTAACAGAGGATTTGTTGTTTGAAAGGTAAGCGTTTAAAAGGGAAAATAATTTTTTATTAGACGCATCAATAAAATTTTTATCACTGTTTACCAATTCATATTGTTTAACAAGTTCTTCGTTTGAAGCTTTTGCATTTTCATATTCTTTAGTAACGGAATCAAGTTTATTTTTTAAATCAACGTTTTCCTGAGTGAGCTGATCTATGCGCTGATTTGAATTTTGAGAAAAACTTTTTAAAACCTGAAGATTTCCGTTTTCCGGAATAAGCTTCCATTGAGTTATTGTTGTTATGCTTATGAGTGCAATTGCAATTATAAATAATATGCCTGCATAAATCCACATCTGCTTTGTGTTTTTGTTTTTCATATTAAAATCTCCTTTAAAAAATACAAAATTTTAAAATCATGTAAAACACCTTTAAAATGCGCTGTATTAAAAAAACTGATTAAAACGCATAAGTATATCAAAATTTTCTGAAAATTGATTACACGAAGGGCGTTTTTAAGAAAAATACTCAATAATTTTACAAAATATTACAAGTTTAATAAATTTAAAACTCTTTCAAAATCATCTTTACCGTAATACTCTATTTCTATTTTCCCCTTTTTATCTTTTGATATTATTTTCACTTTTGTGCCTAATTTTGTTGATAACCTCGATTGAATTTCTTTAAGCTGCATTTCAATAGCGGTGTCTTTGTTTTCGGTTTTCTTTTCTTTAATATTTTCTTCGCGCAGCTTTTGAGCCATTTTTTCAGCCTGGCGAACGCTTAACCCGGCAGATACTATTTGATTTGCAAATTCGTCTTGATATTTTTCATCAACTGAAAGAATTGCGCGTGCATGTCCGCCGGAAATAAGTCCGTCTGAAATCATTTTTTGAATATTGTCTTTAAGTGAGAGCAAACGCAACGAATTTGCAACCGCACTTCTGCTTTTTCCGACTCTTTGCGAAACGGTTTCCTGTGTCAGCGAAAATTCATCTAATAACGATTTATACCCTAAAGCTTCTTCAATCGGATTTAAATCTTCTCTTTGAAGATTTTCAACCAATGCAATTTCCATTGACTGCTGTTTTTCATATGAACGAACTATTGCCGGAATTTCTTTAAGCCCGGCAAGCCTTGATGCTCTCCAGCGTCTTTCGCCGGCAATGATTTGGTAGTAGCCGTTATCAGCTTCGCTCACTATTATCGGCTGTATAACGCCGCAAGTTTTAATTGAATCAGATAAAACTTTAAGTTTTTCTTCGTCAAACACTTTTCTTGGCTGTTCTTTATTTGGTTCTATTAAAGAAATTTTTATATTAACAACAGCATTTTCAGATGTTTTATCTTTTTCCGGATAAAAAACTTTTGAATCTTCTGTATCAAAAAGAGCTCCAAGTCCTTTTCCGAGTCCTTTTTTAGCCATAATAATCTCCATTCTGCCGTTCTGCGCCGGCATAAACAGTAATTAAAATTCTCTTATCCGCAGAAAAAATAATAAGAGATTTTTTGATTTTATAAAAATTTATGAGGGTAATTTGATTTTTTACAGGTTAGATTAAATTTTTGCGTTAAATATTTTTATTTTTGCTTATAACTTCATTTGCCAAAGCCAGGTATGCATCGGCGCCTTTTGACGTTATATCGTATGATAAAATTGATTCGCCAAAGCTTGGAGCTTCGCTTAAACGCACGTTTCTCGGAATTGCCGTTGCGTAAAGCTTGTCCGGAAAATATTTTTTAAGCTCGTCTAAAACCTGTATTGCAAGATTTGTTCTTGAGTCATACATTGTTGCCAAAACGCCCTCAAGTGAAAGAGAGGGGTTTATTGTTTTTTTAACTTGTTTTATTGTTCCGGTAAGCTGTGAAAGTCCTTCAAGTGCATAATATTCACACTGAATTGGAATTAAAACCGAGTCTGCTGCGGAAAATGCATTTAAGGTTATAAGTCCGAGTGACGGAGGACAGTCGATAATTATATAATCGTAATTGTCTAAAACAGGTTTTAAAGATTTTTTTAATCTTGATTCTCTGTCGGAAATGCCGACTAATTCAATTTCGGCGCCCGCCAAAGAAATATTTGAAGGCAGACAGTCTAAATTGTTTTGAGTTGTGCTGCAAATTGCATTTTGCACAGGTGCTTCATTTATTATGCAATCATATATTGAATATTTTATATCTTTTCGGTTAATGCCTATTCCGCTTGTGGCATTTCCCTGCGGATCCGCATCTGCAAGAAGCGTTTTTTTCTTTTTATATGCCAATGCTGCGGACAGATTAACGGAGGTTGTGGTCTTCCCCACTCCGCCTTTTTGGTTTACTACAGCAATTACTTTTGCCATGTGTAAGCGTCCTTTCATTATTTATTGCACTTACTATTTTAGCACATTTATATTAAATAGTAAAGAAAAATTTAAAAAAGTGTTTGAAAACATAAATATAACTGTCAAAAACTAAATATACTTTTTGTAAACAACAGGCTGTGTAATAAAAAAAACAACAAATGTTTCACGTGAAACATTTGTTGTTTTTAAATATATGGGGGTAAAAATGTTTCACGTGAAACATTTTTAAATTAATCAACCAAATCGCAGAGGTTGTTTGAAAATTCAACAGGATCTTCGATATTAAGTCCTTCAATAAGCAATGCACTTGAATAAAGAAGATTTGTGTATTTTGTTAGCTTATCTTTATCGGTATTGTAAAGAGTTTTTAAAGTGTCGAAAACTTTATGATTAATGTTAATTTCCAAAATTTTCTGAGCGTTTACTTTATTATCATTCGGCATTTTATTTAACACTTTTTCCATCTCAACCGATAAATCTCCTTCGCTTGTTATGCAAACGGGATGGTTTTTAAGTCTTGCAGTTGCTTTAACTGCTGTAATTTTGCCGTCTAACGCTTTTGTCATAAAGTCAAACAAATCTTTATTTTCTTCTTTTGTTTCCTTTTCCTTTTTAGCGTCCTCGTCGGATTCAAGTCCGGAGTCGCTTGCTGAAACTGATTTAAACTCTTTATCTTTATAGGTGTTTAAAATTTTGAGTGCAAATTCGTCAACGTCTTCGGTCAGATACAATATCTCATATCCTTTGTCGCGCGCTGCTTCAACCTGAGGAAGTTTGTCAATCTTGTCTGCGCTGTCACCCGTTGCATAATAGATATATTTTTGCTCCTCGCTCATGTTCTTGGCATATTCGCTAAGTGTTGTGTACTTCTTTTCTTTTGAAGAAATAAACATTATAAGGTCTTTTAGAACGTCTTTGTCAGCGCCGTAATTATCATATATGCCGAATTTCAGCTGACGGGCAAAAGCTTTATAAAAAGCTTCATAGTTTTCGCGGTCGTTTTTAAGCATCGATTCCAATTCGTTTTTGATTTTTTTCTTGATATTTGATGCGATTGCCTTAAGCTGACGGTCGTGCTGAAGAATTTCTCTTGAAATATTAAGCGATAAATCAGCAGAGTCAACCAAACCTTTAACAAAGCCGAAATAGTCCGGAAGTAAATCTGCACATTTGTCCATAATTAAAACGCCGTTTGAATAAAGCTGCAAGCCTTTTTCGTATTCTTTTGTATAGTAATCAAAGGGCGGGTGCTTTGGAATAAACATAAGAGCCGTATAGCTTACTATACCGTCGGCGCTTGTGTGAATAACCTTTGCCGGAGTTTCATAGTCATAAAATTTGTCGCGGTAAAAATTGTTATAATCCTCGTCTTTAAGTTCGGATTTTGACTTTTTCCATATAGGAATCATGCTGTTAAGAGTTTCATCTTCCTGATATTCTTCAAAATCCTCGCTGCCCTCTTTTTTGCGGCTTTTTGTAACAAGCATCTTTATCGGATACTTAATGTAGTCGGAATATTTTTTAACAAGCATACGGATTTTGTATTCGTCTAAAAATTCGTCATAATTTTCGTCTTCCGTGTTTTTCTTTATCGAAAGAGTAATCTGTGTGCCGTTTGTGTCATAACTGCAAGGCGTTATGTCATATCCCGATGCCCCTTTAGACTGCCACATAAAAGCTTCGTCGCTTCCGAATTTTCGGCTTACTACGCTGACGCAGTCGGCAACCATAAATGCCGAATAAAATCCAACACCGAACTGACCTATAATATCGATATCGTCGGAAAGCTCATTCGACTTTTTAAAAGCAAGCGATCCGCTTTTTGCAATTGTGCCGAGGTTTTCTTCAAGCTCCTTTTCGCTCATTCCGATACCCGTATCGGTAATGGTTAAAAGGCGTTTTTCCTTGTCGGCGCTTATTCTTATATAAAAATTATCGCGGTTAAATTCAATGTTTTCATCCGAAAGCGACATATAGTAGAGTTTATCTATGGCGTCGTTTGCATTTGAAATAAGTTCACGCAAAAAAATTTCTTTATGCGTATAAATTGAATTAATCATCATATCCAAAAGTCTTTTCGACTCGGATTTAAATTGTTTTGCCATTTATAACATCCTCTTTCTTTAGTATATACAAAATTATTAGCACTCTCATCTTACGAGTGCTAATATAATTCTACCATATATTTCGTATTTGTCAATATTTTTTTTGTAGTTTTAACTATTTGTTCATAGTTGAAAATTTTTTGTTACATTGAATATAAAAACGTTGACCGCAAATAATTAAAATGGTACAATATAAAAAAGCATAAAAATAAAAGAAGGTGTGTAAAAGCTTATGAAAAAAGGAAAAAGAAAAGCGGCAAAGATAATATGCGTGGTTTTTGCGGTTTTGATTGCTGTCGTTTCCGGCGCTGCAATCTGGCAAAAAGATAACATAAAAGCCTTTATACTGTCAAGAAAATATTCTTCAAAAGAGCTTTTGGCACAGATGTCTGAAAATGATAAACAGTTAAAAGAAGAAATAGAAAAATACTTCCCCGAAGGAATAAGAGAATATACGGACGAAGAAAAAGAACAGATTGAATCGGGCGAATTAAGCGAAAAACAGGTTCTTGCAAAAATTTTGTCGGAAAAGAGCGAAGAGCTTGAAAACAAAGAAAATATGACAGATGAAGAACGCGAAATATATGAAAAAATAGAGCAAATACAAAAGAAAATAAATCCAAACGTTAAAGTGAGCGTCGACACAAGCGATGTTTTGGTTCCAAAACCCGCAAAAGACGCAAACAGCAGCGGCGAGATAGTTGTTATAGGAAAACCGTCGCAGACGGGCGCAAATAACTCATCAAAAAGCGACCACTCCCCCACTGCCGAGTCAATAATAAGCAAATATGTTTCGCAGCTTTACGCGCTTGAGGGAAAATATATCGGATATATTGAAGGAGTTGTTTCATCGGCAAAGGGCGAAGCAAAATCAAAAGGACTTACCAAAAAGGATACATCCGCACTTTTGAGCATCGGCGCAAAATACACAAGCAGAATAAATTCGCTTGAGGCTTCATGCGACGGAGAAGTTGAAAACGTTATTTCAAATCTAAAGCGCGAGCTTAATGCAATCGGGGCAGATACCGGCATAATTTCAACCATACGCTCGGCATATTCAAATGAAAAAAGCCTGAAAAGAGCATATTATATGAATATGATTTACTAAATTTACGGCAAAAATCAAAAAAATTTGAAAAAAACATTGATAAATACTACAAAATATGATATATTATTCTTTAAAGAAACAATAAGGAGATATAGTTGGTATGTTAGATATTAAATTTGTTAAAGAAAATCCCGAAATTGTAAAGGAGAATATAAAAAAGAAGTTTAAAGACGAAAAACTTTCGCTGGTTGACGAGGCAATAAAGCTTTACGACGCTAAAAAAGAGGCAAACAGCAAAGCCGGCGACCTTCGCGCTAACCGCAATAAATACAGCAAACAGATAGGCGCGTTGATGGGACAGGGCAAGCGCGATGAAGCTGAGGAGCTTAAAAAGCTTGTAAATGCCCAGGCAGATGAACTTCGCGAGCTTGAGGCAAAAGAAAACGAGTATGAAACAAAACTTAAAGACGTTATGATGAAAATTCCGAACATTGTTGATGCTTCGGTGCCGGTTGGCAGAAACGACGAAGAAAACGTTGAAGTTGAGCAGTTTGGCGAAAAAACAAAAGTTGATTTTGAAATTCCTTACCACACCGATATAATGGCAAAGTTTAACGGTATTGATAAAGAAGCGGCAGGCCGCGTTGCGGGTGAAGGTTTTTACTATTTAATGGGCGATATTGCAAGACTTCACAGCGCCGTTACGGCATATGCAAGAGACTTTATGATAGATAAAGGCTTTACTTATTGCATACCTCCGTTTATGATAAGAAGCAACGTTGTTACAGGCGTTATGAGCTTTGAAGAAATGGATGCAATGATGTATAAAATTGAAGGCGAGGATTTGTATCTTATCGGTACGAGCGAACACTCCATGATCGGTAAATTTATAGACACTATGACTCCCGAGGCAGACCTTCCCTTAACTCTTACAAGCTATTCGCCGTGCTTCAGAAAAGAAAAAGGCGCACACGGTATAGAGGAAAGAGGAATATACAGAATACATCAGTTTGAAAAACAGGAAATGATTGTTATATGCAAGCCTGAAGAAAGCATGGACTGGTTTAATAAAATGTGGAGCTACAGCGTTGAACTTTTCCGCTCAATGGATATACCGGTAAGAACGCTTGAGTGCTGCACGGGCGACCTTGCAGACCTTAAAGTTAAATCATATGATGTTGAGGCATGGTCGCCGAAACAAGGCAAATATTTTGAAGTTTGCTCGTGCTCTAATCTGGGAGATGCACAGGCAAGACGTTTGGGCATAAAAGTTAAAGGTGCGGACGGCAGAAAATATCTTGCACACACCTTAAACAACACGGTTGTTGCGCCTCCGAGAATGCTTATTGCGCTTTTGGAAAACAATCTTTGCTTTGACGGCAAAAAATACAGCGTAAAAATTCCTAAAGCTTTAAGACCGTATATGGGCGGTAAGGAAATTATAGAAGAAAAATAATCTGATATAAAAAATCGGTGTGAATTTTTTCACACCGATTTTTTATATATTTGCATTGTTTTATGCTGTTTTAAGAATTAAAAAGATGTAATCTGTGCGTGTTTTATATTATTTTCATTATATCGCGCGTAAGGGCAAGCAAATCCGAGCAGTATTGCGATTTTTTGAATTTTGCGATTTGTCCGTTTTCACCGTAAAGCGTTATTGTTTCTTTTTCAAACTTTAAATAGTTTAGATAATATATAAATCCGCAAACATCTTCTTTTTCAAAGAAATCTTTGATACACGAATATAAAATAAATTCTTTTTCGGAATTAATATAAAGCTCCGGAAGTGTTTGTGCATTTTTTAATAAAAACATATTCGTAAACATGCAAACATCGGCAAAATCCTTAGGCTTTATCGGAGTTTCAAGCTTTTGCCACTGTTTTATGTCAAACCTGTAATAAAGCTCGGGGGAGTCTTTAAAAATTTCTTTTATATATCTTCTTTCAGTCAGCGTTTGTTTTGCAACCTCGCCGTAGTATAAAATGCCGCTTTCGGCTCCGAACAGTGATTTTGACTGATATATTGCAACATATTTAACCGGTAGATTTTCCTTAAAAACATATTTTTGCGGTATATAGTAAAAATTTTTTGATATATTTATTTCAAATTGCGCCCTTGTTTTCACAACGCCCGTCAAAACGTTTTTCCTTTCAAACATCATGTTGTTTTTTAACCTGCAAAAAACGTTCTGGTATTTTAAATCGTCGCTGTCGCCTGTTATTTCTTTTAAAAACTTATCAAAATCCGAATCGTAATCGGGCGAAAGCGCGATTGCGTTTTCAAATTCCGAATGTTTGTCATCAAAATAGAAAAGACTGCATTTTGAAATAATGCGGCGTTTGCTCGTTTTGCCTGTTAAAAGATTCGGATATGCGCAAGTTTTAATAATATCCGTTTTATCGGGAGCTTTTTTATAAACGGCGTCAAATGCATAAATGTTTAAAAGCGATGCGCGTTCGTCATTTGTTTTAACGCTTATGAAAATGCACGGCAAATCAGGTTTCGGATCGTATTTAACCGAAATTGCAAGGTTTGCTTTGGTGTTTACAAATTTTGTTTCGCATGGCTTTGTTATATCCGCAAAAAACTTTGTTTCATCAAAAGTAAAAATATTTAAACAAACTTTCTGGCAGAGCTTTAAAAGCATATCGTTTATTTTTGCAAAACACCAGAATTTATAAAGCATATCGGCATTATCTAACCCGCAAAAATAAAACAGAGATGTGTTTTGAGCTTTGATATCATCTATTAAAGAAAGCGGAGCTGATAGAAGCGGTATGTTTTTTAGCATATCGCAAAGACCGGGGTAAAATACTTTTAATTCATTTAAAAGGTTTATGGTCTTTAAAATATTTTGCTTTAAATTTTTGTTTTTCTCTGTGTTGTATGCATCAATTATTTTATAGCCTTTAAAGGTTCTTTTGGGTGCGGCATTTCTTTTTGAAAACACAGCGGCAAATTTTCGTCTGCTTTTCGGTTTTAAAAATTTTAACGACTTGTCAGAAACCTTAAAGCTTCGCGGTTTAACGGACGAAATAAGCGTATTTAAGTGATCATATATATAAAACGGCGTTTTGTGGTTTTTCACATTATAAAAGCTTAAACCGTCTAATGCGCCGCAATCGTCAAGAAACTTGCGGATTTGCGAGTCTGCATATTTTCCGATAAAGGAAAGCATGGCGTGCAAATCTTCTTTATATGAATCCATGCCTGCAAACGCTTCAAGTTCGGCATAACCGTAAAGAGAGGAATTTATATATAATTCAAGCCTGTTAATTCCTGAAAGAAAATTTATCCCGGCGCAGTATATGCCGGAAAAAATTTTTGTAAGAGCCAGCGGATTTCCGTTTAACAAAAGCTCGGTTCTATCTTCCGGGCTTTTGTTAAGATAAAGAAAATACTTTCCGCTTTGGTATAGCGCATAATTTTTTTCGCATTTAAAATTTTCGCTCAGGCTGATATTTCCCGCGCTTTCAGGTCGGTTTTCGTTTTCGCAAAATATGCATATGCTGACCGTGCCGGAAGTTATGTTTAAAACTTCTGTCAAAAAAGCCGCCTCCTTACTAAAAATATAATAAAGGGCGCGCAGCAAAATATGCCGCACACCCTTTTAAGGATTTAATTAAAATATTGCAACAACAGCGCCTTCATATTTGTCTTCTATGAATTTGCGGATTTCTTCTGTTTGCAAAGCTTTTAATAAAGCTTTGGTTTTTTCGCTGTTTTCGTTGCCTTCTTTAACCGCAACTATGTTTGCATAGCGTTTTGCGGCTTCGGAGTTTGCGTCTTCTGTTGCAAGAGCCTGCGAAACCTTAAGTCCGCCGCCTATAGCATAGTTACCGTTGATAACTGCCATGTCAACGTCTGCCAAAGCGCGAACAAGCTGCGCTGCTTCAATTTCTTCAATAACAAGGTTTTTCGGATTTTCCGCAATATCAAGAACGGTTGCCGTGAATCCAATGCCCTCGCGGAGCTTTATAAGATCTAAAGACTCTAAAAGGAAGAGCGCTCTTGCTTCGTTTGTTCCGTCGTTGGGGATAGCAATTTTAGCTCCGTCTGCCAAAGCGTCTAAAGAGTTTGTTTTTCCGGCATACAAACCGAACGGCTCATAGTGAATTGCGCCTGCGGAAACAAGATGTGTGTTGTTGTTTTTGTTAAAGTCTTCAAGATAGGGCAAGTGCTGGAAGTAGTTTGCATCAAGCTCGCCGCTTTCGGTTGCCGTGTTGGGAAGAACATAATCGTTATACTCAACAACTTCGAGAGTGTAGCCTTCTTTTGCAAGTGCGTCTTTTGCAGCTGCCAAAATTTCAGCATGCGGAGTTACGCTTGCGCCGACTTTGATAACCTTTTCTTTTGAAGCGCTGTTTTTGCCGCAGCCTGTAAATGAGAAAATCATAACTATTCCCAATACAACTGCCAATACCTTTGATAATTTTTTCATTTTAAAACATCTCCTTTTTATTTTATTCGTTTGTCGGACAGTTTGGCAAGCGCCATGCCCAACTCCTGAAATATTTGAACAATGACTACCAGCAAAAGCACCGTAATCATCATTACATCATTTTGATAACGGTAATAACCGTAGTTAATGCCTATTGCGCCCAAACCGCCGCCGCCTACAAAGCCTGCCATTGCAGAGTAACCCAAAATGGTTGTAATGGCAATTGCAGCGCCCGTTATAAGAGAGGGCGTTGCCTCGGGAATAAGCACTTTATAAATAATCTGAAATGCATTAGAGCCCATCGACTCCGCAGCTTCTATAACGCCTAAGTCAACCTCTTTTAAAGATGATTCAACCATTCTTGCAACAAACGGTGCCGACGCTATAACAAGCGGAACAATTGTTGCCGTTGAGCCTATGGTTGTGCCGATAAGCCAGCGCGTGAACGGAAGTATCGCAACGAGCAAGATGATAAACGGAACCGAGCGCAAAAGATTTATTATAACGCCCAAAACAGTGTTTATTATTTTGTTTCTGCAAATTCCGTCTTTGTCCGTTATATATAATATAATGCCCAAAGGAAGACCGAAAACATATGCCAAAGCTGTTGAAACGATAACCATATACAGCGTTTCCAAAACGCCGTTTATAAGCAAATCAATTATTGATTGTGTCATCTTTTCTTTCCTCCTCTTTGTAGATTAAATTTTTGTTTTTTAAATATTCGAGCACCCTTTTTGAATCCTCCTCGCTTTCGGGCAGCTGCAAAACCATTTGTCCGTAAGCTATGCCGTCTATAGTTTGAGTGTTTGCCGCCAAAATATTTACCGCCGCGTGACATTCAAACGCAAGGTTTGAAATTGTCGGCTCAAAGGCGGAGGCGCCGTCGAAAACAATTCTTATGCACTTTTTGCCCGCCATGCGCTCTATTGCCTCGGTTTTCGGCAAGATAAGCTCTTTTGCAATCTGCGATTTCGGACGCATAAAAATTTCTTTAACGCTTCCCTGTTCAACAATGTGGCTTTTGTCTATAACGGCAACCTTGTTGCATATCTGCTCAATAACTTTCATTTCATGAGTTATAACAACAATTGTAACGTTCATTTTTTTGTTGATATCTTTTAAAAGCTGCAAAATCGAGCGTGTCGTGTTAGGATCAAGCGCGCTTGTTGCCTCGTCGCAAAGCAAAACCTTCGGATTTGTTGCAAGCGCCCTTGCAATGGCAACTCTTTGTTTTTGTCCGCCGGAAAGCTGAGCCGGATACGAATTTGCTTTATCCGAAAGTCCGACAAGCTCTAAAAGCTCTTTTGCTCTTTTTTTTGCTTCGTGCGACGGTACTTTTGCAATTTCAAGCGGATAACATATGTTTTTTAAAACGGTTCTCTGCGCTAAAAGGTTAAAGCCCTGAAAAATCATTGACATAGACTGTCTTGTTTTTAAAAGCTCTTTTTTTGAAAGCTTTGAAAGGTCTTTGCCGTCAAAAACAACCGTTCCGCCGGTCGGAATTTCAAGATAGTTTATACAGCGTACAAGCGTGCTCTTGCCGGCGCCCGACAAACCGATTATCCCGAAAATATCGCCCTTTTCGATGTCTAAATTGATATCTTTGATTGCTTCAACGCTGTTTTCGCCGCTTCCGTAAACCTTTGTGAGGTTTTGTAGTTTAATCAAAGTTTGTTCACTCCCCCAAATATAGTTGCCGTATAATAAAAACGGCAGGATATCTGCGCTCCTGCCAAAATAATATTCATCAAAATTATTAAAAAGATGAAATAATTATATGATAGAACGCGCTGCAAAAAGATATGTATCCATGCACATATCCATAAAACACATACCACATGTCATACAAAGCTTTTTCATATTCAGCGCCTCCTTTTTTAAATACTACTAATTCACTATGTTTAGTTTATTATAGCACCGGGACGCCTGTATGTCAACAAAAAATTAGCTTCTAATTCTGTTTTTTGCAGATAACTTAAAAAGTTATCTGCAAATATGTTTTAAATGCATAAAATTTATTATTTAAGTCTGTCTGCCATAGTGTAAAATTTAGCATATATTCCGTTTTCGCGCATCAAAAAATCATGAGTGCCGCTTTCGGCAATGCCGTCGCAGGTTAAAACCAAAATTCTGTCGGAATTTTTTATGCTTGAAAGACGGTGCGCAATGGTGATGGTTGTGCGCCCCTGTGCAAGAGCGTTTAAAGATTTTGCAACTTCAAACTCGCTTTCGTTGTCAAGAGCGCTCGTTGCTTCGTCTAAAATGATAATCGGCGGATTTTTTAAAAATATGCGCGCGATGCTTATGCGTTGTTTCTGTCCGCCGGAGAGCTTTACGCCTCTTTCGCCGACATAGGTGTTATATCCGTCTTTTAGCTTTGATATAAACTCATCTGCGCCGGCGCGGCGTGCCGCTTCTTTCACTTCTTCAAAAGAAGAACCCGGTTTTCCGTAAGAAATATTTTCAAAAACCGTTCCGGAAAATAAATAAACGTCCTGCTGAACCATGCCGATGTTTCGGCGAAGGCTTTTTAGCGTAAATTCTTTAATATCGTGACCGTCGATAAAAATGGTTCCTCCGGTGGTGTCGTAAAAACGGGGAATAAGGTTGCAAAGGGTTGTTTTTCCGCCACCCGACGGACCGACTATTGCCACTTTTTCGCCGGGGCTGACGCTAAGATTTAAGTTTTTAAACACCGTATTGTGATCGTCGGGATATTCAAAGGAAACATTTTTAAAAACGATATTTCCCTTTGGCGATACCATCTCTTTTGCGTCCGGCGAATCAAAAATTTCAATATCGGAGTCTATTATTTGCAAAAACCTTTCTATTCCCGTCATACCGCGCTGAAATTGCTCGGTAAACTCTATTATTTTGCGGATTGTGGTAATCAGCGTTGAAACATACATAACATATGCAACCATATCACCCGGCAAAATACTGCCGTTTACCAGAAATATTCCGCCGCCGATAATTACGGCTAAATACATAAGTCCGTCAAACACGCGCGTTGAGGTTTGAAAAAGCCCCATTATTTTATAGGTGTGCTGTTTGATGTCGAAAAAATTTTGGTTTCCTTTTTCAAACTTATTAATTTCCAAGTCCTCGTTTGCAAAAGCTCTAACAACCTTTTGCCCGAGAAGAGTATCTTCAATATCCGCGTTAAGCTCGCCTATCTGATAGCGCTGTTTTGCAAAGGCGCTGCGCATTTTTTTATTTATTTTTTTGCATACAATAAACATAACCGGAACAAATATAAATATCATCAGCGTTAAAAGAAAGTTTATGTTTGCAAGTATTATAAACGAAAAAACTATCTTAACCCCGGCGATAAAAATTTCCTCCGGGCAATGGTGGGCAAACTCTGTTATGTCAAATAAATCGTTTGTTATGCGCCCCATTATCTGCCCTACTTTTGTGTTGTTAAAATATGAATCGGACAGCTTCTGAAGATGCGCATAAGCATCGCGGCGCATATCCGTTTCGATTTTTGTGCCCATGATATGACCCGTGCTTGCCATGTAGTAGTTTGCGAAGCTGTCGATAATTCTTAAAACAAAATATAAAAAACCGAGCGACAAAACGGTTTGCATGGTTAAAAGAGCCGTGTCTTTTAAGGCGGTGTTTGTTATGTAGCGAATTATCATCGGCAGCACTATTTCACACACCGTTGTCAGCGACGCGCAAAATAAATCTGCAATCAATGTTTTTACATACGGTTTAAAATACGGAGAAAACCGCATTATCAGTTCTTTGTTTGAATAGCTTTTGTTTTCCATTTTTTATCCTCTTTAAATAATAATCAAAAACATTTTATCACAATCAAAAGCGTTTTTCAACAAAAATTATTGCAAAGCGGCAAAATGAACGAAAAAAAACGTCTTACGGGAAAATTTTAATTATTATTTATTAAATAGGAAGAAAAAGAAAAAAATAAAAAAAATAAAAAATTTTTTTATTTTAATGCAACTTTTCGGGCTTTTAAAATGTATTATAAGTGAAAAGGGTAAAACACCTAAAAAAATTCATAAAAGGAAAAGAGGAATGAAAATGAAAAAAATTATTTCAATTGCTTTAACGGCAGCAATGGTATTTTCATCAATGGTATTTACTGCTTTTGCAGAAGATGAAGAAAACGGCGTTGTACCGATTTCGGCGCCTGTGGATTCTTCAAAACCTGTACCGATTTCAGCTCCGGTGGATTCTTCGGAAGCACCCGTGCAGAATATAGAAAAGGTTACATATAACGGCACTGTTGAAGAAGCCGGCGAAGGTTATATCACATTAAAGGAAGAAAAAATTCAGCTTAACTATGATGAAAGCACTCTTGTTTGCGACTACGACTTTATGCCTTATGAGAGCATAAAGGCAGGCGACAGCGTAACGGTTGTTGCAGACACAGTTACAACAATGAGCATACCGGCTCAGTCTTATGCATACTACATTTTGGTTAACACCAAAAATTCTTCGGCAGCGCCGATATATGCAAAGGTTTTGTCAAATGACGGCAAAGAGATAATGTCTGCGGATAATCAGAACAAAATTATTATCTCAGACGAAACTCCCACATCTCACTACAGAGCAAAAATAAAAATAATGGCAAAAGATATTCCCGCGGGTTCTGAAATATTTGCATTTGCGACAACCGTAGGTCTTAGCATGCCGGCATATGTGCCCGCAGAGAAAATTGTTGTAATAAACATGGGAGAAGAAGCAAAAGAGCCTTCAGAAGGCGCAGAAAATATAACAATTTCAAAACCTGCTGATACCGACAGCGTTACATATAACGGCACTGTTGAAGAAGCCGGCGAAGGTTATATCACATTAAAGGAAGAAAAAATTCAGCTTAACTATGATGAAAGCACTCTTGTTTGCGACTACGACTTTATGCCTTATGAGAGCATAAAGGCAGGCGACAGCGTAACGGTTGTTGCAGACACGGTTACAACAATGAGCATACCGGCTCAGTCTTATGCATACTACATTTTGGTTAATACCAAAAATTCTTCGGCAGCGCCGATATATGCAAAGGTTTTGTCAAATGACGGCAAAGAGATAATGTCTGCAGATAATCAGAACAAAATTATTATCTCAGACGATACCCCCACAGCTCATTACAGAGCAAAAATAAAAATAATGGCAAAAGATATTCCCGCGGGTTCTGAAATATTTGCTTTTGCAGAAACTGTAGGTCTTAGTATTCCGGCATATGTTGCACCCGAGAAAATCACGGTTGTAAACCTTGCCCAGGATACGGCTGCGGCAGATGTTGAAAAAATTATTGTTGACGATAAAACATATGAGGTATCGTTTAACTTTGAAAAAAAAGAAGAATTCGGCGAAAACCCAACTGCAAGATTTGCGTTAAGGCCGGTTTGCGAAGCTTTGGGCTATGATGTTTCCTGGGTTGGCGAAACGCAGAGCATCGTTCTTTCAAAAGGCGGAAAAGACGTAAGCTTGGATATTGGCGTTGCAGTGCAGAAAATCGGCCACACACCGATGATTATTGACGGCAAAACATATGTTACACTTTCTTTGTTTAAAGTTTTATACGGAGATGAGGCAGAAGTTTCACTTAAAGACAACGCAGTAGTTGTTACAACAAAGTAAATCCCTTCCCTTTTTTCGGGGGCGCGCCGGCGCAAAAAGCCGGTGCGCCCCCGGCTTTTTTTATGCATAACGGCAAAATATATCTCATATATATTACAAAGGAAAGTTTTAAAAATCTTAAGGTCTGCCAAAAAGCTTTATTACGGCGGACGGAAAGGCGAATATGTATGGATATAAAAAAAGAAACGATAACAGTCAGCGAAACTGTTATGAGAACAAATGAAAAAGTGCTTGTGAGTTCGGATATTATTGTGCCGGATGTGAAAAGCGATATTGCAAAGGTTCTGCGCCTTGATGCAGACGCAATTGTGGAAAGCTGCACCTACACCGGATCCCATATAGAAATTGACGGCAAAATATATCTCACAATTTTATATGTTCCGGAAAATAACGAAAATCAGCCCGTTTGCTCGATAGTAACGGACATACCTTTTGAAACGCAGATAGAAGATTCGCGCCTTACGGAGGGAGTAAAGGCTGTTTGCAAGGCGGATGTTTATAATATAGAATTTAATCTTTTAAACTCCAGAAAGCTTTGCGCAAAAACGCTGGTCGACTTAAATCTGCACGTGATAAGACTAAAACAGGAGGATTTTGTTGTTTCAATGGACGATAGCTCCTTTGAAGTTTATGACGACAGTGCGAAAATTTTTTCTTTGATTGATTTTAAAAACACAAAATTCACAGCCGAGGAGGTTTTGGATTTTCCGAGCGGAAAACCGGGTGCGGTTTCGGTTTTAAAAACCGACGTTAGGCTCATGGATTATCAAACGCATATAATAACCGGCAAAATCATAGTAAAGGGCAGCGTTGAAAGCTGCTGCTTATATGTGGGCGACAACGGCAAAATAGAATTTGTGAACCACGAAATACCGTTTACGGAGGTGATTGACGCTTCGGGCGTTAATGAAAACAGTATTTGCGATTTAACGCTCGGAGTGTGTGTATCGTCGGCAAGGCTTCGCGCCGATTCTGACGGAGATATGAGGCTTTTGGAGCTTGAGATGCTTTTTTCCGCCGAGGTTTTGGCATATGAGCAAAGCGAAATAAAATTAATATCCGATTGCTTTTCCGTAAGCGACAACGCAGTTTGCAAACAAAAGAAAATAAACCTTGAAAAACTTGTTTACAGCGAATGTTTAAGAAAAGACATAAAGGGCAGCATAGTGCTTGGCGAAAACATGCCCCCGGTTGAAACGGTTTACAATATTCTGGTTAAGCCGTATATCGAAAAAACAACCGTGTCGGACGGACAGATAAACATAGAGGGCAGCTGCGACTGTTATGCTTTGTATTTAAGCAGCAAGGAAAACATGCCGATTTTCAGCGCAATGTCATCTGTGGAGTTTTCGCTTAGCGTTAATTCAAATCAGATAAACGAAAACTGCATATGTTCGGCTGCTGCAAAGGTTAATTCATCCTCGTATAACATAACGCTTTCGGGAGAAATTGAGATAAGATGTGCGCTTGATGTGTGCGTGTCTGCAACGGATACATATGAAAAGGAATTTGTGAGCGAAATTGAGCCGGCGCAAGATGAGCCAAAAAACAAAAGACACGGGGTTTGCGTGTATTTTGTAAAAAAGGGCGACAGCCTTTGGAAGATAGCAAAGAAATATAAAGTTCCGCTCGGACTTCTGATAAAGTTAAACAAGCTTGAAAACCCGGATTTGATTTATCCCGGTCAGCCTGTTTTGGTGCCTATGCCGCAAAAGGCATGTAAGTAATAAAAACCGCCGCTGTTTTTTCCATAGCGGCGGTTTTTTGTGTATTTTTGAAAATGGTTTGCGATATATATTGTAGGGAAAGGGCTTGCTCTTTCCGTTTTTGCAATCAGTTTTTATCTGCGTTTGCGGCAGGACGGGGCCCCTGCCCTACAAGATTTTATTTAACTTTTTCACTATTCACTATTACCTATTCCCTCAAATCGCCTCTGCCCTACAGGGCGGAAAAATATTCTTCTTTACTTACAACTTTAATAAACGGATACTCTTTTTGCAAACGCCGGAGTATATTTGCGCTTTCATCATTGCTGCCCATATCGACTGCCGTGAGCGATAAAAACATTTTCTCCCTCGAGGTGAAAAATATTTCTTCTGCCAGAAGCCGCACGGTGTTTTCTATTGTATCCTCGTCATTTTTAAATTTTACAACGATTTCCGACTTTAAAACTCTGCATTTTTTAATCAGATAAAAGCTGCACAGCATACGAAGCGCGCTGAAAAGCCCGAAAATCGAAAAAATCCAGAAAAGTGCAGTAAAAACGCTTTCTAAAAACATAAAATCCGTCCTTTCTTTGATTTTGGCATATTGCGGCCGTTTTTTTGATGCCTGTGGTAATATAATATGCAAAAGGAAAAAAATACGTGCTTAAAAAGTGTTGCAATTTTTTCGGTTTTGTTGTATAATCGGTTATATAGATTAAGTAGTCAAAGAGGAAAACGTAATGAAAACAAAAAAATATTTTAACAGAATATTTGGCGTTTGTGTGGCTTTGTGCGCTGCGTTTTCGCTTTTATTTTCGCTTACATATTACATTACTTCTGCAAAAAGAATTTATACGGATTTTTGCGCGGACAAACAAATTCAAACCGCAAACGAATCTGCCGCTTTGGAGCAGATTTTTAAAATGTGCGAAAAATCTGCGCAGTATTCAGCAAAAAATATCGATTATACGCCGGCCTCTTTTCAAAACGCGCTGCAAAGCGCACAGGATTTTTTCGACTTCGGCAGCATATATGTCATGGACGAAAACAAAACGGTCTATAAAAAGGACGACAGCTTTTTTTTAGACGCGTCCGTGCGAGAAAAGCTTGCGGCAATGAAAACTGATTTTAAACTCTTTTCATTTTCGGAGGGCGGCAGAGAATATATAGCGATTGCAAACCGCATAAACACGGATGATAAAAATATATATTTCCTGCGTGCGTCGGAAAAGGGCGAGTTTTTAAGAGCGGGCAAAATAAGTTCCGATTCGCTCGTGTTTTTAAATGACACAAATGCAATATATCTCGGCAGCGAAAAATATTTTGCGGATATGAAAAGTCATATAAACGAAAAGGGCGCCCAAAGCGTGTTTTCAAATATAATCGATGGAGAATACAAAGGAAAAGACTGTGTGTACACAGCAGCGCAGAGCGAATATATTAAAAATGCCGGAGAGGTGTTTATTTATTCAACAGCGTCTGTTTCTTCAAAATATGCCGAGTTTGCGCTTATCTGCGTGGCGGTGTTTTTTATTGTTTTAATACTGCTGTCGCTTTTGTGCTTTGCGGCTGCAAAAATAGCGTATCACCCGATAGACGAACTAAACGCCCTCGCCGTCAGATACACAAACGAAAGCGATTCGGCAGACGAGGTTGCGCATATTTCGTCGGCGCTTAAGGCTATGGCAGAAAAGATAAATGTTTTAAAAGCCGACGCACAAAAAAAACAGCAGCTTTTAAGAGAACACTTTGTTAAAGACCTTCTTTCCGGCATTGTCGGCGAAGAATCGTATGCATCATATGCCGGGGAGTTTTTTATGACGGAATATGAAACGCCTTTTTATGCGGGCGTGTTTGAAATAGCGGATTATGAGTCTTTGTCGGAGGTATTTGGCGAAAGAAACCTTTTGCAGATAAAAAAACAGATTTGCTCGTTTATAGATAACGAGCTTATGGGCAGAAGCATACAAAGCGCCGTTGAAATTGATAAAAAACGCTTTGCCGTGGTAACGTACGGGTGCGATGTTTCAAGAATACATCAGAATTTTTCTTATATAGTGTCGGTGATTAACGGCGAGTTTGACGTTGAAATGATTGCGCTTATCGGAAGCCGCTGCGACAATCTGTTTTATATAAACGAAAGCTATGCAAACTGTGTTAAAGCTCTGGACGAGTCGGGCGTGCTCGGATTTTGCGGCACAGTTATTTCTTATGAAGATATTGAAACCAAAGCAAACTTTTACTATCCCGTAAATCTTGAGCGCGATCTGATAAGCAGCGTTATAAGATTAAAGCGCGGGGAAAGCATGCGCATAATAAATAATATCTTAGATGAAAACCTGAACGGAAAAACGCTCACAAAAGAAAAACACAATGCAATTATATTTGCCTTTACCGCCACGATTAACAGAATTGTTGAGGCAATTAACAAAACGGTCGACGAGGTGTACGGCAAGGACAATATAGTGTTTCTGGAGCTTAAAATGTGTGACGGTGCGCCGGCGCTGCGCGCAAAGGTGATACAGTGCTTTGACAAAATTTTAAACTATATGTCGGGCGATGAGGACGCGGATATGTCAAAAAGGCTTATGGACTATATACACTCTCACTATAACGAAGACATTTCCCTAACCGAAATCGGAGCATATTTTAAACGCTCAAAGTGCTATATAAGCACGGTGTTTAAAGAAACAACCGGCGAAAACTTCAAAGACTATTTAAGCCGTTACCGCATAAAAAAGGCAAAGGAAATCCTTTTAAAAAACCCGAACATCAAAAACAAAGAGCTTGCCGCGATGATCGGCTGCAACACGCCCGCAACGCTGTTTCGTTTGTTTAACAAATATGAAAATATGTCTCCGGGGCAGTTTGCAAAAAACGGCACCGACGGCAAAGACGGCTCTGAAAAATCAAATTAGAGCGGGTGCGCCAAAACGGTTATTAGTCATTATAACCATAAAACGCAGTGCAATTTTGTTGAAAATTACAGAAAATATTTTTTAAAAATTAAAAATTTTAAAAAAACATAAAAAATATAATAAAATTACAAAAATTATAATTTACATAACGGCAAATATGTGTTATTATACTATATGTTAATATATGTGCAGTGTCTTTAGAAGAGGACGGTGCATGGTTTTTATAAAAATAAGGCCGTGTTTTGGGCAAATATCAATAAAGAAAATATGGTTTTATTTTTATTGTGTTAAGTATATTTTTTGCGAAGCGCAAGCCTTTTTGGCGGGCGCGAGCGATAATATAAAAAAATTTATTAAAATTTTTTGTAAACGAGGGGGAATCTTCATGTTTAAGAAGTTTGTGTGTATAGCGCTTTCTTTGATGATGGTGCTTTGCACAGTTTCTGTAACCGGATTTGCAGCTTCCTATGAGAGCGGCGATTTGGTTGCTTCAAACGTAGTATTTTCAGATGCGGCAGACGCGTCGGGAAATAAAACGGTAACAGCGCAGATTAATGTTTCAAATAATTCTGCGTCGGAGAGCGGCAGCGCCGTTTTCTGGGTTGGTAAGTATGACGCAAACGGCGTTTTGGTTGACTCTGCAAAGCAGGACATAAGCCTTGCTGCAGGTGAAAACAAAGACGCAAGCGCAGCGGTAAGCCTTGCTTCGGATGAAACGGGCTACAGCATTAAAGCTTACATTTGGGAAAAGATGATAGGCGGTAAAGCTATAGCAACTGCTGCTACATACAACAGCTCAAGCACGGAAATTCTCTATGCAATGGCAGGAGACGAAGCTTGGGAAGCGTTTGACGAAAACACTTCGGAATATGATATAGTTCTTGAAAGAACTCAGTTTGATATTCCAGAGTACAAGCTTTTTGCAAAAGACAATGCAACAAAGGTTACAGAGCCTGCTGCATTTGTTTTGGGCGAAAACAAAATCACGGTAACTTCGGGCGACGGTTCGGCAACGAAAGAGTATAAATTAAATATCTCTTACAAGGCTCCCGAATTTGCAAACTTTAACTGTGCAGGTAAAGTATACGGAACATATCCTGTTCAGAATATAGACGTTAAATTTGAAGATCTTGATACTATGCCGAGAGACATTCTTGAAGGTACAGACGGCTGGAATAAATATCCCGGAAAGGACGGAAGTGCGGTTAACTCGCCCGGTAAAATAACAACATATCTTGACTCACTTGGCTATAATGTCGGCGAATTGTTTGTGTTTAAAACAGACAAGGGTCCCGGAGATGCAGCAAATTATTATAAGGGCGGTATCGGCAAGTATGACGGTACAGCCGGCGGTTACTTTATGACCTTCGATATCGAAAAAGCAGGTACAATGTATCTTTTGGATAAAGAAGGCAAAGGTATGCCGAATGCAACAAAAGAAGGTTATACAAAAGTTGCAGGCACAGACGCTTACAAAAAGCACTATGAAGCAGGCGAAACAGTAAAAGTTCCTTCCTACGGTTGGGATAACAGCTGGAAATCGGCCAATGACAGATATTTCTGGAACTCCACAATCTTTATGTTCGGTTATGATGCAGGCTGGGAAATCCCGGACAAATTCGATACAACGGATGCAACACTTAAAGCTCTTAAGTACACAGCAGACGGAGCAGAATACGATGTTGACGGTTTTGATCCGGCAGACGCAGGCGAAAAAGTTTATGACGCAGTTCTTCCTTACGGCACAAAAGACGTAACGGTTGCGGCAACGAAAAACGAAGGTCATGCAACAGTTTCAGTAGAGCCTGAAACAATCGCTTTGACAGACGGCAAAGCAACAGCAAAGGTAACAGTTGTATCTTTTGATAAAACAGTTACAAACACATACACGATTAACTTCACAACAGACATTCCGGCAGACAACAATGCAGACTTGAAAGCTCTTGAATACAAATACGGCGACAGCGACTATGTATCGGTAGACTCCTTTGACGCAGCAACCGACACATACAGCGTAACTCTTCCCGAGAAGACAACAACAGCCGAAGTAAGAGCAACAGCATATGTTTTTGATAAAGCAACAGTTGAAATAACTCAGCCGGTTATTGAAAACTATAAAGCAACTGCAACGGTTAAAGTAACTGCTGCGGATGGCACAACAGTAAAAACATACACAATTAACTTTACTGTTGAATTGGCTTTTGAAGAAAGACCTAACAAGATTTATAACTTAACAGCTAAGGAATCTTATAAAACAGATAACCACGGTTATCAGACAGACGACGAGGCTGTTGGACAGGCGGGCAAGATCGTAATCGGCGAAAATCTGTCAACCTCTTCTCTGAGATATTACGACAGAACAACAACATATCCGAAAACATCCGATGATATGGTTGGCGCTTCGTATATCCGTTTGATGAGAAACTATCATGGTATGTATGATGTTGCAACAAGCGGTACGTTTAAGAGAAACGGCGTTGAAATGACAAGCTACAACGGTGCACCTACCGGTAACTTCAGAAAATTCAAATATGATACGGCAGCGTTCTATTCCGATGAATACACAGGTATAGGCGATGCAGACGGTTGGGTTGAGTTTAATGTAACAAGCGACTGTACTGTAGTTTTGGGCGACGTTGGTAACTTCGGATATCCGAATGCAAACCTTGCAGGCTGGACAAAAGCTGTTGACACAACTAAAAACTATCTCGGCTACGCATCTTATTATAAAACGTTTAACGCAGGCGACAGAGTTAAAATCCCGAGCTATGGTAAATCTTCAGGAAAGCTTGCCGATAAAACACCTGTAGTTTATGAGTATACAGACAAAAACGGCAATGCTCAGGTTTTCACAACAACAGCCGGATATGATTCAGCTCACTGGGATGCTATCACGGTAGCAATAAAGTGGGGCAAAGAAGTTTCAAAAAATGCTAACCTTTCTTCAATCAAGGTTGACGGCGCAGAAGTTGAAGGCTTTGCAGCAGACAAGACTGACTACACAGTTATGGTTGACAAATCAAAAACAAGTGTTAGCCTTGAGGCTGTTGCAGCAGACTCAAAAGCAACTGTTGACTGCCCTGCAACAATAAACGTTGGCAGCAGCGCAACTATCACAGTAACAGCAGAAGATAAAACAACGGTTAAAACTTATAAAGTAACGGTTAAAGCAAAAGAGCCAAACAATGCAATGCTTTCATCTTTGAAGTATGCAATAGGCTCTGCGGCTCCCGTTGATGTTGAAGGCTTTGACGCATCGGTTGAAGGCGGTTCGTACACGGTAGCAGCATTTGAATATTCAAAAACTCCTATCGTTATAACCTTAAGCGGTACAACAGTTGACGAAGAAGCAACAATTTCAACAACTCCGGTAACTCTTTCGGCTCCCGGAAAGGTTGAAGCAGTTTTAAGCGTAACAAGTGCAGACGCTACTGTTACAAAAGAATATAAAGTAACATTTGAAATGCTTGCAAAGGTAGCAAGCGCAGTTGTTGTCGGTACAGATGAATATCAGGCGCTCCTTAATGACGGTAAGTATGACGGAAAGTACAGAATTATTTTGGCAGATCCGGTTTCTTATACAGACGGTCAGAAAAGTCTTATGTTGACATGGGACGAAAACGGTCTTGCAAAGAACAGACTTTATGAAATCAGCGTTGACGGAACTGTTTACACTGAAACGCAGGCAGGCAAGGTGGTTAATCTCTTTAAGCTTTCAAAAGCTAAAGAGGTTAAGGCTGCTAAAGAGGCAGAAGGCAAAACAGTTACATTAACTGCAAAAGATTATAACTATGAAGAATCAAAGGTTGTTGCTTCAAGAGGTTCTGCATTTAACCTTGCAGGAATTCATAACTTCGGTGCAGCGGGCGCAAAGATTAAAACGGCAATGCAGATTATGACAAGCCGCGAGGTAGCGCCCGGAAGAATCGGCGCTTCATACACTTCGGAATATAAAAATCCGACAGATGCAAGAAATTGGCTTGCAACAGACGGCAACTATTTGTTTACTGTTACACCGAACACAAAGGCTACTGTTTATGTAACAATGGCACACACAAATGCGAAAGACGCTAAAACATATAAAGCAGACGGTTGGACATTTTTGGATTACTCTGCAGAGTTTACAAGAGATAAACTTAATGCACTTCCTGAGGAAGCAATTATTGAAACATACAGAAATCTTCCCACAGGTATAGCAAGACAGTGGTTTATGGTTGAGCCTTCGTTCACATATCCGAACGCTCCGTTCTCACTTACAAAGATACAGTATGATGTAGGCTCTGACACAGTTTGCGCAAACTATCCTTATGTTTGGTATAAAACAGTTGAAGAAGACGAAACATTAAAGGTTCCGACAATCGGAAGTATTTCGCCTAACGGTGATCAGGCTCCGCTGAAAGCATTTGTATTGTATGAAGAGCATGACTTGAGCTTAAATCCCGCAAGCGGAGATGCAACATTAAAATCAATCACAATCGGCGGCACAGCGCTTGAAGGTTTTGCAGCAGATAAAACTGATTACACTGTAGACCTTCCCTATGGAAGCACAATTCCGGAAGTTGAAGCTGCGGCAAATGATGCAGGCGCAAGCGTTGCTAAAAATGCAGACGGCAATGTTGTAAAAATTACGGTAACTGCTAAAAACGGTACTGTTAAAACATACACAATTACGTTTAACATTAAAGCAGCTAAAACAGATGCAACATTAAAATCAATTTCAGTTGGCGGCGCAGCACTTGAAGGCTTTGCAGCAGATAAAATTGATTACACAGTAGAGCGTGCATACGGTGACAGTGTTGTTCCCGAGGTTACATATGAAGTAAACGACGCAGACGCAACGGCAGTTAAAAATGTTGCAGGCGATGTGGTTACTATCAAGGTAACAGCTCAGGACGGTGCAACCAAAAAGACATACACAATCACGTTTACAAATAAAGCGCCCAAAACAGATGCAACATTAAAATCAATTTCGGTAAACGAAACACCGATTGCAGATTTTGCAGCAGGTACGCTTAATTACACAGTTAAGCTCCCCTACGGCAGCGAAACCAAAATCGAATATGAAGCAAACGATGCAGACGCAACAGCAGTTGTAAACGATTTGGGATCAAATGTATTTGAAATTGTAGTAACAGCTCAGGATGGCAAAACAAAACTGACATATAAAATAACATTGGATATTGAATCCGCAGTAAGCTCAGACGCTACGCTTAAGTCTTTAATCGTTGGCGGCACACCTATCACCTTAGAGGACGCTAAGTTTGAATATGAGTGCACATTGATTGACGGATTTGTAAAAGTAGTAGCTGTTGCAAACCATGCCGGCGCAACTGTTACAATCGCAGACGCTGATAATAACGTAACAGATAAGTTCTACGGCGGAACAGCTGTAATAACAGTAAAAGCAGCTGACAACACAACAACAAACATCTATAAAGTAATCTTCAAGAGCGGTACTCCCGGCGGAATTGAAGACGGCGGCGAAACAGGCGACGGACTTATCACCGATATAACCGGCAGCGAAGACGGCGGAGATGTTTAATAACCGTTAAACAATCGGATATAATAACATGAAAATTTATATGCCCTGCAAGCCGGGAAAGCAAAAATGCTTTTCCGGCGGGAAAGGGAGAGGAGGAATAGACAAATGAAACATACTAAGTTTTGTAAGCTTCTTTCGGTTGTGTTGACAGTTGTGATGGTAATGTTAAGTTCTGTAAGCGTATTTGCAGGCTCAACATTGACCGCTTCGCAGGATATCGCAACCACAGAGGTAAATTTAACATACACCGGAACTGCTGAAGGTATCAACCCGGTAGGTCTTGCAGTTGTTATGATCGGACCTGCAACGGAGGATGCTGAAGGTAATTTGGTTTTTGATGAAACAAAAGACATTATAAGCGGTATGCAGGTGTTCGTTGATGAAAACGGCAGCTACACAGGCAAGTTTGTATTGTCATCAGACACAGATGCAGACGGCAATTCTGTTGTAAAGGCAGGTTATTACAAAATCGTTGCTTCTTCAAATGATGAAGTTGTTGACACTGTAATTTACTTTGCTGCTCCTTCCGACAGAAAAGGCGCTCTTAAGAGAATTTTGGAAGCTACAGACGATGCAACTGTTGTAAGCATAATTGATTCTTCGGCAGATATGCTCGGTATTGATGAAGATATCTGGGATCTTCTTCCCGATACAAAAGCTAAAGAAAAAGCTGCAAAAGCAATCAGAGCCAATGCAGTTATGAAAACTATCGACAAAGACAACATCAAAGATTCAGATGTTGCCAAAGCAGCAGATCAGATTAATAAAGAAGCTTTAACAGCAATATTAAATTCTGATAAAGGTCTTGTAAGCGATCTTAACGATTATAAAGACGTTATAGACAACACAGACGCTATGACTCTTTATGACGGTTTGAAAGACGCTAAAAAGGAAATGATTAAGCTTATTTCCGGCAAAAACTATGAAAACTATGAAGCTTTGGACAAAGACCTTGGCGACATGGCAAGACTTGCTTATATCAATGCAGACGGCGGCGATATAGAAACAGTTTCAAAGTATGCAAAAAATCTTGGTCTTGACAAAGCAGACGATTTTGATAAAATTGCTTCATCTCGTTTGAAGAAAGAAGCTATTGACGCAGTTAAGGCTGCAAAAGCAACAACAATTGAAGATCTTAACAAAGCATTCACAAAGGCTGTAAACGCAAGATTGACAGGCGGCAGCAGCGGCGGTGTTGCTGACAGAGATAACAGCGGCAGCGGAAGTGGCAGCGGTAACACAACAATAATTAAGTCCGATACTGTAAAGCCTGATGACAGCAAGGCTCTTGATTATATTGATATTGATAACTATCCCTGGGCAAAAGATTCTATCAACGAACTCACAAAGCTTAACGTTTTGACAGGTTACGGCGATGGCTTGTTCGGACCTGCAAACCTGATTAAGAGAGAAGAGTTTGCAAAGGTTATAGTTGCTGCTATGTATGGTGAAGAAGCAGACAAGGCAAATGTGGTTCCCGCATTTGTTGATGCTCAGAACGCTTGGTATTCTTCATATGTAGGCTACGGCGCACAGATCGGAATTATTTCCGGCTACAGCGCAGACACATTCGGTGTTGGTCAGAATATTAAACGTCAGGATATTATGGCAATCCTATATCGTATAATGGTAGCAAAGGGATACGCTGTAAACACAACTCCTATAGCTTATTCTGATGCAGCAGACATTTATGATTATGCAAAAGACGCTGTTTACGCTCTTGCAAATGCAGGCGTTGTAAGCGGTTATAACGGAGCAATCAATCCTAACGGTGAAGCAACAAGAGCAGAAGTTGCAGTTATGGTTGCTAACTTTATAAAATTATTCTAAAATAATTCAGTCTCAATAAATCCTTATAAAAGAAGGGCTGTCGGACATTGATCCGGCAGCCTTTTGCATTTGTGCTGGCAAATATTTTTTATTATAATTCCTCTTTTTTATGTTACTTACCCTCCCTTGCATCGGACGTTGTAGGGAAAGGGCTTGCTTTTTCCGTTTTGTTTTCAGTCAAATTTTATCTAAACCCGCGGCAGGGCGGGGCCCCTGCCCTACAGGGTTTGACGTGGTTTTCACTGTACATTTTTCCTGCTTTTTTAAATATATTTAAAAAAATGGTTTGAAATATATAAAAGGGAAAATAAAATTTACGGTTGGTTTTGTAGGGAAAGGGCTTGCTTTTTCCGTTTTGTTTTCAGTCAAATTTTATCTAAACCCGCGGCAGGGCGGGGCCCCTGCCCTACAGGGATTTACCTATTCCCTCAAAAAAATACGCCGCATACAAAAACTGCGGCGCATTTTTCTTTATTAAAAACTTATTTTAAAAACAGTTCAATAACGGGAACAACAACGTTTGGCTTAACTTCGGGGAGCGTTATAACCAAAAGACCGGCATTTTCCGAGGCAGACTCGCTGAAGTGTTCAACCTTGCCTTCGGTGTATAAAAGTTCGCTTCCGTCATGCAAAAACTGTGCATAGTCAACTTTTCCGGCAAAACCGTCAAGCTCTAAGAACTTATAAGGATAGTCGAAAAGATGAATGTAAAGGCGCGAACCATCCTCCGATTGAGTAAGTCGGCAACCATTCGGCGCTTTAAACTCCGGCTCTGCCATCGTGCAGCCATAGATTGAACGTGAGTTATATTTCATCCAGTCGCCGTAAACCTTTAGTGCGTTTTCGGCGCGGTAGTCAAAATATCCTCTTGAAGTTGGGCCAACGTTCATTAAAAGGTTACCACCGCAGGAAACGGTGTTTACAAGCATCTGAATAAGCATTTCGGGCGATTTCCATGTCATTTCATCTCTGTAGTAACCCCATGAACCGGAAAACGTCTGGCAAGCCTCCCATGTGACAAGCTCGCCGGTTTCCTTGTGTTTAACCCAGCTTAACGGCTGATACTGTTCAGGCGTCCACAAATCCTGTTCAATTTCGGTGCGGTTATCGATTATAATATGCGGCTGAAGAGAGCGTGCGGTTTTAATAAGCTCCTCTGCCTCCCAGTCATCCTTGCCTTTTCCCTGCATCCAGTCCGGAAAATCGGGATTTTTTTTGTATGAAAAGTCAAACCACAAAATGTCGATTTTGCCATAGTTGGTTAAAAGCTCGGTCACCTGGTTTCTCATATACTCGGCATATTTGTGCATATCTCTGCCTTCGTTTAACTCCTGTGCGTTTGGCTCATTTTTTCTTGGGTGAATATGGTCAATCGTAAAATCCGGATGGTGCCAGTCGAGCAGCGAATAATAAAAGCCTATGTGCAGTCCTTCGCTGCGAAAAGCGTCGACATATTCGCGGACAAGGTCGCGGCCGGCTTTTGTGTTGGTGCATTTGTAGTCGGTGTATTTTGAATCGAACATACAAAAGCCCTCGTGGTGTTTGGTTGTTAAGACAACATATTTCATGCCGGCGTCTTTTGCCTGTCTTGCCCACTCTTTCGGATCATACATATCGGGATCAAAATACTTAAAATACTTATCGTATTTTTCCTCGGAAATGGCCTCTCTTGTTTTAACCCATTCGTGACGCGCAGGCATGGAATAAAGTCCCCAGTGGATAAACATGCCGAAACGGTCATGCGTAAACCATGAGGTGTCGCCCGGAGTTTTTCTTGTTACATAGCTTGACATAAAAAACATTCCTTTCAAAATTATATTTTTAATTATTTTACCATGAAAATATTTTATTGTAAATAGACAATACTAACCTTTGATGCGTTTAATTTGTAAAATGCTAACCTCTTTTTACACATATGAATTAATTGTCATTTTATGAAAACAGTTTTTAGTTGACAATTGTGCGAAAAAGAGTTATAATTTATATGATAGGTGATACAGAAAATGTTTTGTATTGCGTATTTTTCAATAGATAGGGTTTTCACAGGCTTATTTTTAACCGCGAAAAGTAAATTTTTTTGAAAGGTGGAATAGAAATGACGTTTATTGAAAAATTTGAAGCTATAGAAAAGAAAATGAAAAATATTGAGGCAGACGCTTTAAAAGAGGAGTTTGCAATTCAGGTTACCATGAATGATAAGGATTGCGGCGGAACGTTTTATGTTGCAAACATCGGCGGAGACTTTAATGTTAAGCCGTATAATTATTATGATAACACGGTGGCAATCGTGTGCGCTGCAAAAGATTTTATCGATCTTATAGGCGGTAAGGCGGATTTTGAAAAGTCGGTTGCAGAAAATAAAATTGAAGTGTACGGAAACGAAGAACATGCAAAGCTTTTGGGAAAGCTTGTGAAAAAGCCCGCAAAAAGAACGGTTAAAAAGCCTGCTGCAAAGAAACCGGCAGCTGCAAAGCCCGCGGCTAAAAAAACGGTGCAGAAAGTTGCAGCGGAAGTGAAAAAAGAAGAAACAAAGCCTTTGGCAGCGGAGAAAAAAACCGAAGTTAAAAAGGCTGCTGATAAGAAAATAAAATAAATTATAAAAGGTGCTGTTTTTGCAGCACCTTTTATGTTAGATTGTGGATTTATGATATGCTCAAACTGAAAATCTATCATTTGTATCAGTCCCTTTGGTTTACTAACCTATAGATTTACACTACTCTCAAACGCCGTCAACTTCTGCAAATGAAGTCTCGCAGTAATCGTCATAAAATATAGGAAACTTCGGTATTGTGTTTTTGACGTTCTTTTTGCAGCAGTCACACTGTGCAAAAGCTTTTACCTCGGGCATAAGTTTTGTTTTCATGTTTACTACCTCCTTTCGAAAATTTGACTTATTTTTTCTTTTGTGGTATGATTGATTGGTAATCGCTGTGGCCATAGTATAATTCAATCTTGTTCGATTGTCAACAGACTAATTCGTTTAATTTCAATTTAATCACCTTAGACAAATTTTATGATTGAATATAGTTGAATTTGCACAAAAACAATTGTAATTTTGAGGTGGTAAAAAATGTTTTGGGAAATTTTTGACGACTTATGCAAACAAAATGGAATATCAGCAACCGCTGTTTGCAAAAAACTTTCAATTGCTTCCGGAATGGTTACAGAATGGAAGAAAGGGCGAACGCCGTATAATGCAACATTAAAAAAAATAGCAGATTATTTCAACGTTTCGGTTGATTATCTGCTCGGCAAAGAAGAAAAAGCAGACATTGCGGCAGCACTATTAAAGCAATACGGACTAATGCCTATAAAACATAAAAAATTCCGTATGCTTGGTGAAACAGCTTGTGGCGAACCGATATTTTGCGATGAGGAATACGATACCTTTGTCGACGCGAGTGCCAATATAGATGCAGATTTTTGTTTAAAAGCAAAGGGAGACAGCATGGTAAATGCCCGCATATATGATGGTGATATCGTGTTTATCAAACAAACGACTATGGTTAATAACGGTGAAATTGCTGCCGTAATTGTTGGTGATGAAGCAATGTTAAGAAGAGTTTATTATAACGAAGATAACACGTTTGTTTTATCTGCTGAAAATCCGCAATATGAGCCCCTTGTTTATACAAAGGAGGAACTTAACAATATAAATATTCTTGGTCGTGCAGTTGCTTTTATGAGTCATGTAAAATAAAAAATAATGAAAGCGCATGAAGCAAAGAGTATTTTGAAAGCTTTTTTTATTGAGCGTTTACGCTGAAATAACCAATAAAAAACACGCAAAAAGCCTATGAACATTAGATTTTCTAACATTCATAGGCTTTAATGATTTTGGTCGGGGTAACAGGATTTGAACCTGCGACCTCTACGTCCCGAACGTAGCGCTCTACCAAACTGAGCCATACCCCGATAACGCAACTCGTTTAAAAATACTGCCCTAAGGCAGTATTTTTAAACTGCATTTTACTTACTCTGCAAAATTATTTTCAACAAGAGCTACCAATGCGTCAACAGCTTCTTTTTCATCGATACCGTCGGCAATAACATTAATAGATGTTCCTCTTGTAATTCCTAATGACAAAACGCCAAGCAAGCTTTTTGCGTTCACTTTTCTTTCTTCTTTTTCAACCCAAATACTGGACTTAAACTCATTTGCTTTCTGAATGAAAAAGGTTGCCGGTCTGGCATGAAGCCCTACCTGGTTCTGAAGAACAACTTCCTTAGAATACATTACACACTATCTCCTCTCAGAAATATATGACAAACCCTTAACTGTAACGATACAAATCTACTTTAATTACTATACACTTTATTTTGTAAATAGTCAAGAACTTTTTAATATATTTTTAAAATTCTACTTTATTACCTAAATTTCCGCTATATACGGGTAGAAATTTTATTTATATTTTCAGCTTTAAATTCTTTAAAACGTCCTTCGTCGAGTGCGTCGCGGATTTGCTTTGTTAAATTGTTATAAAAATACAAATTGTGCAGCACACATAAACGCTGCGCAAGCATTTCTTTTGCTTTAAATAAATGCCTGATGTATGCCCGGCTGTAAAATCTGCATGCCTCGCATCCGCAGCCCTCCTCAATGGGATTTGTGTCAAGTTCATATTTTGCATTCATTATATTCATTATGCCGTTTTTTGTAAAAACATGTCCGTGACGGGCATTTCTGCTCGGCATAACACAGTCAAAAAAGTCCACGCCGCGGTCCACCGCTTCTATAATGTTTGCCGGTGTGCCAACGCCCATCAGATAACGCGGTTTGTCCTTTGGCATAAACGGCTCAACCTGTTCAATTATATGATACATCTCCTCATGGCTCTCGCCGACCGCAAGACCGCCGATTGCATACCCGTCAAGATTAAGTTCTGCAATCTTTTGCATGTGCTCTGTGCGTATGTCATCATATGTGCCGCCCTGATTAATGCCGAAAAGCATCTGTTTTTTATTTATGGTATTTGGCATTTCGTTTAGCCTGTCAAGCTCTTTTTTGCATCTTTCAAGCCAGCGTGCCGTTCTGTCAACCGATTTTCGTGTGTAGTCATATTCCGACGGATTTTCTATACATTCGTCAAATGCCATTGCAATTGTTGATGCAAGGTTCGACTGTATGCGCATGCTTTCCTCCGGACCCATAAATATTCTTTTGCCGTCAATATGCGAAGAAAAATAAACTCCTTCTTCTTCAATTTTCCGCAGTCCCGCAAGCGAAAACACCTGAAAACCGCCGCTGTCCGTTAAAATCGGTCTGTCCCAGTTCATCATTTTGTGAAGTCCGCCAAGTTTATATACAACTTCGTCGCCCGGACGAAGATGCAAATGATAAGTGTTTGAAAGCTCTATCTGACAGCCGACCTCTTTTAAATCAACCGTTGAGACCGCTCCTTTTATTGCGGCAATTGTGCCGACATTCATAAAAACAGGGGTTTGAATTGTGCCGTGAATTGTTTTAAATTCTCCCCGCCTTGCTTTTCCTTCCGTTTTTTTTAGTGTAAACATTGTTTCCCCCAAATATAACTAAAATTTAATAAATAAACATTGCATCACCGAAACTGAAAAATCTGTATTTTTCTTTAACGGCTGTTTCATATGCATGCATAATGATCTCTTTTGAAGCAAATGCACTCACAAGCATAATAAGAGTGGACTCGGGAAGATGAAAATTTGTTATAAGTGCGTCAACGCATTTAAATTTATACCCCGGATATATAAAAATATCCGTCCAGCCCGTTTCGGGCGACACAAACCCGTTTTCGTCAGATACCGTTTCAATAACGCGGTTAGACGTTGTACCGACGCAAATAATGCGTTTGCCTGCCTTTTTTGCACCGTTTATCACATCACATGTTTTTTGGTCTATGCAGTAAAACTCTGAATGCATTTTATGATCCGTTATTTCGTCTGCTTTCACCGGACGAAATGTTCCGAGTCCGACGTGAAGCGTGACATATGCAATTTTTACGCCTTTGTTTTCAATCTGGGCCAAAAGCTCTTTTGTAAAATGAAGTCCCGCGGTCGGTGCAGCGGCAGAACCTTCGTTTTTTGAATATACTGTCTGATAGCGCTCTTTGTCCGTAAGTTTTTTTGTTATATAAGGCGGCAGCGGCATCTGTCCGAGACGGTCTAAAATTTCTTCAAACACGCCGTCGTAATAAAACTTAACTAAGCGGTTGCCGTCGTTTACAATTTCAAGCACTTCCGCTTTTAAAAGTCCGCCGCCAAATTCAAAAACAGCCCCCGGCTTTGCCCGGCGCCCCGGCTTTAAAATAACCTCCCACACATCAAGCGAGTGTTTGTGTAAAAGCAAAAATTCTATATGTGCGTCCGTGTTTATCTTTCTGCCGTAAAGCCTTGCCGGAATAACTCTTGTGTCATTTAAAACAAGGCAGTCGCCCTCATTTAAAAATTCGGTTATTTCCCTGAAAATATGATGCGAAATCTCGCCCGTGTTTTTATTTACACACATAAGGCGCGACGCACTTCTGTCCTCCAAAGGCGCTTGCGCTATAAGTTCTTTTGGCAAATCGTAATAAAATTCCTGTCGTTTCAAAAATAATTCCCCCGTAATATTTTAATTGTAGTATGCCGCGACGTCAACGCCGGTAAAGTAAAATTTTATGATTGCATCATATGTAAACCCGGCTTTTGCCATTCCCTGCGCACCATACTGACTCATTCCAACACCGTGTCCGT
>CAKSHP010000010.1 GCA_934457145.1 uncultured Clostridia bacterium
TATCTTTTGTTTCGTTATACTCAGAGCCCTCATATTCTTCGAAAGGTATGTGTTGAAGTATAGCAAACTTATCCATAGTTTTTGCTCCTTTATCTGTATTTCCATGTTTTAAGTCCCTCGGGACTGTTGTTATATCCTCTTTTTCCGGATATAATATTTACAGTTGCTTTCGGAAACATCTGTTTAAATTGTTTTACAACTCCCTGACAGCTCTCGCATATGTGCTTTTCCGAAAGAATATCTATTGTGAAAACGTCCTCCGGTTTTTTAACTGTTGCGGCAAATTCAAGGAATTTTGCTTCTGTATCATACTCTCGTAACACACCGTCTCCCAAAGGCTTTACCTTAAACAACCTGTTTGCTCTCAATTCCACCAGCGGATATTTGCCGATATACATGGAATTTATAAAGGCTCCGCTTTCTTCCATTGCGCTATGTGAAAAATATGTTTTGCCGTTAAAATGCATTGAAGCAACGTTTCCGCCGGTTTTAAATTTTCCGCGCAGTTTCTTTTTTTCTTTTCCGGTAACACTTGAGACATCAAAACCCTCCTGGCGCATAGTCCATGCAACATCGTCAAGCGCAAGGATTTTTTCTGTTGTTGCCGTTCCGTCAACCTCATACATATTCACAATTTTGTATTGATGTTTTAAAAGTCCATACTTTTCTTTATCATTATACTTCAAATTTTGGAAACTGTCAATATCTTTCGGCAGATTATCCGCTCCGAGAACCTTTTTATATCTTTCAAACTGTTCTGTATCGCCTCTGAGGGCTTTATGCATTGCCCTGCGTTTTTCAAATGTGCCCTCGCCGGATATATCGTCAATGCTTTTTTCCCACTGCTCATATGTCATATTTTCATCAACATAATAAACTTTGCCGGTTTCGGGATTGCGTGCGATACGTTTTCTCATGTTCTTTTTTGCTTTATCATCGGCAAATGAAACAGTGGTTGAACGGCAATAAGTATGCATAGGCGGCAGGTTTGTGCCGCAAAGCGCCTCCGATACCTTAAAAACCTTTCCGTCCATGCTCTGGCATATATCAGATGTTCTTAAATCGAGCGTTGCAAGGAATTTATATTTTTCAATGCCGGCAGCTTTATAGCTTTCCATATCAGCCATATTCGATATGTATGCAGATTCCGTGCGCACAAGGCGGCGCGCAGCATATGCCGACGATGCCATTTTGTTTTCAATTTCCTTTGCCGTTTTGTTATAGCTTCTGCCTGTCATAAACGAAACCAAAAGCTCGTTTTTAAGCGTTTGATTTATGTTTTTTTCTCTGTCCCATATACGCTCTGAAAATATCTTTCCGCTCCAGTTCTGGCGCAATATTTCGTTTATTCTCGATTTCGGCATTTTTGCAAAAGAAAATATAAATCCGGCGCGCTTTTGCGTGTCAAACATTGTTTTCATAAATGCCTCCGGCAAAAGCGAGGTATAGTGCTGTTTGGTTATATTTTGCTCAAACTTTGCAAGAGAGGCGGTTTGTTTGTCTATATCCTTTTGCAGCGCCTCAAGCCTGCCTATACGGTGAGCATAAGCAGGCGAGTCAATCTGTTTTATAAGCTCTTCTTTTGCGCTTTCATCTTCTATGCGCCGGACGGCGGCTTTTAAATCCGCAAGCGTTGCATCGTCGGGCAGATTTTTTAAAAGCCGTCTTGCCTCTGCCTCTGAAAGCTTGTTTTTTGTAACAAACGCATTAAAAATATCATGCATTTGTTTGTTTATGTAATTCGTTGAATTTATATAAGCTTTTGCAATATCGTCTGCAACGGCGTCTGCCTGTTTTTGATATTCATACATTCGCGTGTCTGCTCTTTTTTGCCAATATGAAAGAGGTTTTTTAACGCTCATTATTCATCAGCTCCCGGAGGCGTATTTGTCACACCGAACATCTGCTGCTGTGCTTGAACCTGTTTTGCCTGCTGCTTTTCAAGTTCTTCAATTTCGGTTTCGGCATTTTCAGTCCACGGGTGATTTTTAACAATTGTCTTATCAGAAACAACGTCTTTGCTCATAGACGCTATCTGTGCATTTTCCAAATCATTTTGAACGGCATTTCTGCTCCATGTTTGTGTTACTGTTTTACAAGGTATGTTATTTAAGCGGCATATGGTTTTTACAAGCGTTTCAATGCTGCACCGAAACTCTGTTTCAAGTGCGCCGCTTTTCAGCTCCAGCAGCGAATAAAGGTGCTTTAAAGCAACGCCCGAGGCATTGCCTATCTTTTCATTATCGGGATCAACTCCCATTCCCGAAGTGAATATCTGCTTGCGTGTGCGGTCTAAAAACACCTGCCTTGCCTCACACGGGATTTCCGCGCGTATAACATCAAGCCCGCCGTCATCGTCAACCTTAACCAGTTTCGAAGATTTTAAATCGTCTATAAATTCACCCTTGTCCTGTCCGGCATAGTTTTTTAATACAAATATAACCTCCTGAACATCGTCTATATCATTTTCAAAGCCCGAATAAACTTTGTCGTATGCGTCAATCAAATCTTTGTACATATGCAAATCATCTGTTTTTGTTTCGTTGTTAAAAAACGAAATAAACGGCACCATGCCTATATCATGGCGCATAACTTCTCCGCATTGCGGGTAAAAAAACGGCGCGTATACGCAGTCGGTTGTTTCCTCATAAAAGCGCACTTCCTTATCCGTCCAGTATTCACAGCGGTTTTTGAAATTGCCGTTTTCATCACAATACCTGTATGCGCGCAAAACGGCTATTAATTCATTTTCAAGGTTATCTGTGTAAATCGGGATAATCTGCACGGGATCGACGTTTGTATAGCAGGTGTCGCCGTTTTTGTCTTTCCATATGTGAACCCATGCAGTGCCGCAGTTTGATGCGTCCACAGCGGCATTTTTTAAAACTCTTGCAAACTTACCGCCGAGGATTTCGTTTATTTTTTCGTTTGCGCTTGCCTCGCCAATATCGATTGCCGGCGGATATGTAAACAAATATCCCACCTTCTGGCGTACTAAAAGCTCATGCCAATTGTGCGAGATGCGGTTGTCGGCAACCTTTAAAGGACTTCTTTTATCGGTTTTATTGTTATAGCTTGCCGCTCCGGTTAATTTTATCCGATTATCGTTTAAATAATATTCTCTTGCCGTTGTTGCATTTTTTATAAAGTTTGCATGTCCGTTTAACAGTTTGTTTATTACCTCGCTTATTTTATCTACCATACGGAAACCCCGCCTTTCTTCATATCCTTTTCATTTGCATATCTTATTGCGTCTATCGCATGATTATCTTTATCGGGAAAACCCTCTTTAAAGTTGTCGTTTGAGTCCTTTTCAAGTTCATATTCCATAAATTCCTTTGCTGTGTTCGGACAGCGCTCGTTATCGATTATTATTTCGGTTAAATTTTGCAGCCATGTTATACCATGCTCCACGCTTCCGGGGCCTTTTTTTGCTTTGCGTATTCTAAAGCCGCGGTCGCGAAGTTCGTCATTGCTTCGCGGTTCGGCTGATTCTGCTGTTATAAAATCATTTAGCTTATTTTCTTTTTTTATCGCGGCTGATATTGCGTCATACTTTGCGCCGACTTTGTAGTATTCATAAAATATAAAAAGCCTTTTTCTTTTTTTATCGTAATGACATACCACATATACAAAAGGATCCGCTCCGTAACCCCAGTCAATTCCGCGGCGGACGTTGTCAAACTCTTTTATTTCCGATTGCGATACAGGTCTTATTTTAAGATTTGTAAACACTTCGCCGCCCGTGCCGGTTACTTCGCCTAAATATTCATGGTTATACCTGTCAGGCTTGGTTTTCTTTAAATTCTCCGCCTCTTCAAAAAACTTTTCTCCAAGCCAGCCGGCAGGCACATCAAGGTATGTGCTGTGGTGCACAATTTTGTTTTTTTCCCGCTTTACAACCTCTTTGTTTACCCAGTTGCCCTGAGACCTCGGAGGATTGTATGTGTAAAAAACATTAAAGCTTTCGCCGCCTCGCATAAGCGACTGATTTATCGTTCGTATTTCCTCGATTCCGGCAAATTCGTCAACCTCTTCATACCAGATGTATTTTACATATCCCTTTGAAACTTTGGTTGATTTAAGCTTTTTCGGCTTATCCGCTCCGCGAAACAGTATTCTTTGCCCGGTCGGCATATAAATAAGCTCAAGCGGGGAAAGCTTTGCTTGCCAAAAGTCATTTACTCCGAGCTTATCAATCGCCCATATAAGCTGCTCATAAACGCTGTCTTTTAAATAGTGACCGACTTTTCTTATAACAACCGCGTTTGTGTTGGGATTTTGCATCATGCCGAGTATTATTTCAATCGATATAAAAGACGATTTTGTCGAGCCTCTGCCGCCTTTAAGCCAATAATGCGTATGTGCGCCGGACTGTATATCGTTGTGAACGCCGAAAAAGACAGATGCAATTATTTCAGAAAGCCTTATCATGAGTTTTTATCCTCTGTTTCATCAAGGCTTTTAAGCGGTTCGGTCTTTGGAATGTCGTTAAAAATCTGAACGCTTGCCTCGCCTGTAAGCTTAAGCTTTGGTGTGTATTTTTCTTTTAATTCAAAATACAGCCGCATTGCAAACGTATCACCCGCAGCGCACCTTTTAATCAGCGCTTTCCACACTGTCGGAAGCTCGGCATCGGTGTATTTATCAACCAAATCGCTCACGTATTTCATGAAGTTTTCATCACGCAGCCAGCGGTAAAAAGTTGTTCTCGGTACGCCCACGCGCCGCATAATCTCGCTGTGATTTGAAAATTCATCAGGATTTGCAAGAAGTTCGGCAACTTCTCTTTGCTTTTTTGATAGCTTTGTTTTTGTTCCGTTTTGTGCCATTTTGCATTTCTCCTTTCTTCTTATGCTTATACAAATTTAAAAAAGCGCCCGAAAACAGGCGCTTTTTTAGCTTATCTTTGCCCCGCAGTCCTTTTCGGCAGTTGTATTATACAACACCTAAACCGGACATTTAGGGACAACTTTTATTTTTTGGAATTTTTAAGGTGACGAAACAGGCGTTTGCGCACTCCGTCGGCAGTGTTTCCGCCGCCGATATGAAATGCAATCTGAACCCATGATAGACCGTTTATAAAACGCAGCGTGAAAATCTGGCGCGTGATACTGTCGGGAATTTTTGCTATATACCGCTCGATACGGTTTCGGGTGCGTAAAAGCCGCGTTATTTTTGACGATATAATTTCTTTTAGCTCCGCTATTTCATCAGAACACACGTTTTTTTGATTATTTTTTTGCAAAGATGAAATCTCGTCAAGCCTTTTTTTATCGGCTTCTATTTCGCGGTTTAAATAATACAGCTGGCTTAATTCTTTAAAATCCACCTGCCATGCCTCCTTAAAAATTTTATTGCGGTCTGAAATTCGGGCAAAAAATTATTTGATAGGTCTTTTTATATTCTTTGCGTGCGGAAGGGTAATCAACTTTTATTGCTTTCCAGTTTCTGATTGCTTTGCCTTTTAAAAGCCATTTGCATTTATCAACGCCGCAGTCTAAACACATATTGCCTTTTGCACTGCCCCGATATGTTTTTCCGTATGCTCTGGCGCATGCTTTAGAACACGTGTGACTTCGCAGACCGGCGGCGGTTATCCTTTCAACAATTTTGCCGCAGTGCGGGCATTTAAAAAGCGAGGTTTGCGTTTTGCTGCCGTCTGAAAGCTTTCTTTGCCCTGTGTTTTTTTTAATCAGTTTCATTTTCTTTGCCCCACTTTCTAAACCCGACAGCCGATATTATAAAATACAGCGCAAACAACACAGCCTGTGCATATGCGCCGAGGGCGGCATCATATATACACCAGAATGCATTTGTAAAAAGCCATAATATAAAACACCAGCGCTTTTTATATGCGTTTGCAATCGTTGCCGCAACCGACACGGCGGTTACTATGTAAGAAAGCGTTTGCATTATTCATCAGCTCCGATCGTTTTTATAATCATTTCGCAAAATGCGCGCAATGCATTTTTAAGTTTTTTATTTTCCTCGGTTTTATCGGCAATCTCAAGCATTTTATTAACCGAATATTTCGCGTTTTCAAAATACGCTTTAAACTCTGCCATATCGCCCGAAGATGAAACCACAAGCTTTTTATTAAGTTCTTCTATCCGCTCCGAAAGCTTTTTGTTTTCCTCCCGCTGGCGGGCAAGGGTTGCGTCCTGTGCGGTTTTGGCAGCCTCAATCTGTTCTTTCGCGGTTTTTGCCGCCTGTTTGCTTTTTTCAACGTCATTTTTCAAATGTTCGATTTTGCTTTTTAATTGTTCGATTTCCTTTTGCTTTTCCTCTGCCGCTTGTTTTTTTATATCCTCCATATCTTCATCGGACAACGGCAGCGTTGCAACCTCAACGGGCCGGCTTTTTAATTCTTCAAGTTCTTCTGTTGTTTTTTTAAGCGTTTCGGCAAGATGTTCGGTTTCCTTTTGCTGATACGAAAGCTTGCTTTCAAGTTCGTTTACGTCCATTTTGGCAAGCTCCGCTTGGCGGAGCGCGTCGTTTTTCTCTTTAACGGCTTTTTCAAGCTCGCGCTTGCTCATTTCAAGCGCCGTTTTCTCTTCACCGTTTATGTTATGCGTTTGCTCCATAAAGCTTTCTCTTTCATCTTCCGGCAGAGCGAGCAGTATAAGCGCTTTACTTGCTCCCAAAGCCGTCACCGATGACGAATTTGTATATTCTTTGGCAAGGCGCATAAACCTTTGAGCGCTCGCCTCCGAAAACTCAACCTTTTTTTCAAGCCACTCGCCCCACTCGCCGTGGTCAAGCTGAGCCTTTGCCTCGTTTAATCTTTTGCCTATTTCCAAAACCGCGGCGCCGGCAGTCTGTTTGTAAAAATTAATTTCCTGTGTGATTACTTCTATCGGGCGAATGTTTATTTGTGTATCGTTATTTGTTTGAATTTCGTTCATTTTTTCTTTTCTCCTTTACGCTGATTTTTTAGCTTTTGTTTTTCGGATAACGTTTTCAAGCCACGTTAAAGCAAATTCTTTTACTTCTTTTTCCGTGTCATACGATCTGTTGTGAAGTGTTCGGCACTGGATAATTGTTTTACCTCTAAGCTCAAGCGTGAAATACGGCTTGTCCGGCTCGGCTGTTTTGCGTATAAAATAAATTTGCGTTTGCCTTGTTGCCATTCGCTCGGCATAACCTCCAACGCAGTGATGCAGTTTTGCCCCTTCGCGCTTTAACTCGGCAGGATCCGCCGCAGGGCGAATTAACAGCGTTTCGCTTTTATAACAGTTTTTTTCAAGCGATTTTGCGACCTTTTTAAATTTTTCGAACATTTCTTTGTTTTCTTCATACTCTACCATGGCAGACGTGCGTTCGTGCGCCGCCTGCAAATCTTTCGGAAAAAGCACTATGTTTGATTTTAAATCAAGCTTAAGCTTTTCACACTCTAAAATATAGTCATGATACATGCTTTCGTTATATTTGCTTTCATTATCTGCATAAAGGTATGATTTTACATGCTTTTGATATTTATCAAGGCTCATATATTTAAGCGCTGTAACCAAATGATCTGTGCTGTAACCGCATGTAAGTATGTCATATGTGATTTTTTGCGCAGGCATTATTTTTATAAGCTTGTTTGCCCGAATTAAAATATCGTCGCTCCACTCCATGGGATCAAGCGTTTTTAACAGCTGAATCGGAAAGCGAAAGCACTCCTTTAACTTTTTTCTTTTCCACAAAACCGCATTGTTTATCTCTTTGCCTCCGTACATACGCTGGTTTATAAGCTTATAAAAATCATTTTTGATTAAAAACTCCATAATGGCATAATGCGAGCACAGATGTGCATATTTTATAATATCGTCATGAATTACCCTTTTGTTTGCCAGTTTTAAAAATTTGTCGGCAGCAAAATATTTTAAATGAGTTTTTGAAAAGAAAGTCTTATCCGCTCCCGGATAAAAATCATAAGATCCGTCATATATGTTAAACCTGTCGTTTTTTGTCCAGTCGTGAAGGCGGTTTTCAATTGAGCCGCAAAAATTGTATGCAAACTTATGATAATGCTCCCAATATCCCGTTGCGTTTGGTTTAAACGCATATCTTACGCATTCTTCAAGGCAGTTTTTTAAATTTTTATATTTTGCCGTGTAATCTCGCATTAGATGAAACATTCTAAACCAAAGCACACCGTTTTTATCAAGCTGAGCGCACACCACGTTTGCAACTTTATCTTCTTTCCATGCCGCTCCGCCGGACAGGTAACATGTAACGTGTGCGCCGCAATCGGGGCAGGTTCTTGTTATATAATTTTTAAATCTTAACGTTTGGCTTTGTGCGCGGACATCTCTTTTGCAAACATAGCATTTTCCGCGCCAACCGCCTTTTTTGTAAAGAATTGTTGCATCGTTTGGTAAAATTTCTTCTCGTATCCAGTCTAAAAAACCTTTCGGAAGTCTTTTAGGACAATTTTTTATATAATCATCTTCAAATTTTTCTGTCATATGCTCCGCCCCCTTAAATAAGACTTTCAAAGTCTATATCAAGCCCGGAGCTTTTTTGTGTTTCGGTTTTATCTGCCGTATCGCCGTCAACCGACGCTTTGATCTTTTGTCTTGCCTCATCATCGCGGGGCGCGGATAAATATTTATCGATTATGTTAAAAATCTCCGAATCATTCATAACCGCAGCACCGTTTTTGGCTTTTGATTTGGCCGCAGTTTTTACGGCTTCAAGCGCACCTTCAAGCGTTTTGCCTCCGTTTACCGCATCAACCGTTTCCTGCGAACTTTCGCACCTTTCTATGATATAATGCCCGATAATTTCCGTGTACACGTCTGTCGGATTTTTTTGCATTTGTTCGTTAATTTTTTTAATAGCGTTTTCCATGTGGTCTTCCTTCTTTCTTCTCCATTCCGCAAAATAAATGTTTTGGAATTATTTTTTCTTTTCCGCTTATTTTATGTACTATGCGTATAAATTCCGGTGTGTCCTGCTGGACAAGCCAGTTTTCATAGTTTAAGCCGATATATTTTAATTGCTTTTTCTGTTTTAGCTTCAGCCTTTTTCCGTGCATATTTTATCCTCCGCTCCGAAAGCTTGTAAAGACAGGTATCTTTTTATCACCAGCTGCGCCTGTTCAAGTCCGTAACACACATGCGCCGAATAGCCCTGTTTGCTAACGGCATATAAAAAATCAATCTGTTCTTTGCTTGCTTTGCCGGTTTCGGTTTTAAGCTCGATATACAAGCCGTGATACTTGCCTCTTGCCACGGGCAGACATATATCAGAAACTCCCTTTTTCATACCCTCACGCTTTAATCTCGCGCCTGTGCGCAAGCTTCTTTTGCCCTCGTTCGGAATATGATACATCAAACGCAGTTCGGGGTATTTGCCATACTGCCAAGCCGCCCACTCAAACAGCGCTTCCTGTTGTGCTCCCTCTGTCATGATTTGAAAATTTTCCACGTGATTTTTCCCTCCGTTTCATAAATATTTTAAAATCCTCTCTGCCGAGGCCCACGCTGAATTTAAAGCATATCCATGCAAACGCAAGATAATATTTATATCCGGGAAAATTTTTGATTATCCCGAGCGTCGGCAGTATGAATATTTCGTTTTTGCTTATTATAAGCTGCCATCTTCGCATATCGTTTCCTCCGCCTTTAAAAATTTTTCAAGCGCACCTTTGCAGATATCTTCAAAATTCTCTGCCGGAGCATGACACGACATATCGCCGTTTGAATACTCGCACATGCTGCACGAATCAATATCATATATCAGCCGCGCCATCTGATGCGCCGATATAGAATTTTTGATTTTGTTAAAATACGTGAGCTTTTTTGTTTTTGATGCATGTATGCAAATATAATCGTCTGCGTTGTCATAATACTCACAGTCGCCTTTTGTAAAAAGCGTGTGACATTCGGCAGCGAATATACAGCACTTTTCATGCATGCATTTTTCACATGTTGCCATTTTATTTACCTCCTCATTCATAATAAAAATTTAGTTTTATATAATTTAATATTAAAATAAAACTCATGGTTTACCTCGTTGTAAAGAGCGTTTACCTGGCTTAGGGAATACTCTTTAAACGTTTTCGAAAAATCGGGATATATTTTTTCAAACTCTTTAAAATCAAATGAGCTTGTATACAGCTTTTTTGCCTTTGCCCTTGTGATTTTGTAATCGCTCGGACGCGGCATATACGGCTTTTCAAGATTTTTTGAGCATGACCAGCGGCGGTATGTTAAAGGTTTTGACTTTAAAGAATATATAACAAGTCCCTCAACTCCGTCTTTGGTAAAGCGCAGGCTTTTTGAATTGGCATATCCCTTTTGCCATAAATTTTCAATCTCTGTTCTGTCCGCTCCGCCGGATGCAAACACATGAAAATGTATTCTTCCCGATGCGGACTCTTCAAGCACCCATATGTATTTTATATTTATTTTAATTTTTTTATATAAACGCTTTAAACGTCTCATAAAATTTTGAATATCCTTTTTTGCAGAATCTATATCAGCCGGAAGCTTATCTTCATCATACGTTAATGTTAATGCTATATCCTTTTTTGTGAAATTGGTATGGACAAGCCTTGAAAGCTTCTTTTTTGCATTTTCCTCATTTAAGCGCGCCTGTGTTTCGCTTGAGGGTTTGCGTTTAACTTTTCGCATCTTCCCGGCTGTAGGATAGACAGGGAAAATCTGAATATCAATATAATTTTTCCCGCAAACATATTTTTGCTCGCGGTAAAACGTGCGCATTTTGCTCACCGCCTCTTTTGTATTGTGGTCGATTACTTAATATTTGGTATACGAGCCTTAAACGCCCCGGCGGACGTTTTTTTATTTTAGAATATTTGTTTGTATTTTTTTTAATTTAACTATTGCAATCCCGCGGCGAGTGTGTTATAATAATGCCGTGGTCTTGTGTTCGGACTTTCTTTTGTATAGGCAGAAAGGTCCGGCGGATGCCCTCATTTTTTGAGGGCATCTTCTTTTTTTATTATCTCAAGTTTTTTTAATGCCTCAAAGCGGCGCATTGCCGTGTATTCTGCCAAACATTCAAGTCCTAAATCGATAATTCTTCCTATTATATAGTAAACTGCAAGTGCAGTGAGCACGGCGGCAATTGTTTCACCGCCGTAAGCTCCCGTATATCCTCTTTCAGCTGCTGCCAGCGGCGCGAACACTTTTATGTATGATTTGCTTCCTATAAATACCGCTCCGCCTATCTGTAAAGATTTAAGCGCCACGGCTGCCAGGGTAATAATAATTCTTATCTTTCTGTTCATTTCATTTTTCCTCCTTAAAACTTATTTTCTCAACAGGTGCGACCGACACGCTGTGTCCGCATGAACTTAAAAGCTCGGCATACATGTCCGGTTCGTTTTTATCTGCCGGCGCGCGCAAAAATCTTCTGTACCGATATATAATAGCCGATATGCACACATATTCAATCCCGCCGCACATTACCGGCACCGCCGTATGAAACGCGCTCCGCGCTTCGTTTCTTGTCATTTTTATTTCCTCCTTTAAAACCGTCACCGGTGACGGTTTTGCGTTTTTTAAAGATATTTTCTTATTACGGCAATTATAACTGCCGTAACTATCACTCCGACAATATAAGATAACCAAAAATCTAACTGCCTCATTCTTGTTCCTCCATTTCTTATTAATCTAAAAAATCTAAAATACTACAGTGCAGCTCCTCGGCTATTTTCGCGCCGAGTATCATTGTCGGAATCCTGCTGCCTCTCTCTATTGCCGTTACCATTGACTGACTTATTCCCACCTTATCAGCCAAAAGCTTTTGTGAATAACCTAAACGTATGCGCCGCTCCGCAATCCTTTGTCCTATACTCATTTAAATGCCCTCCTTTTGATTTTCTTTTCAAATTCTCTGTTCATGGCTTTAAATTTTTGCCTTGTGTCTTTCCAGTCCCGATTTTTCCAAAGCCATTTTATACAGAAAAACCGGTATCTTAATTTGTTAATCATTTGTTGCCTCCTCCAATAATTCCGGGTTATCATGGATATTGCCGATTACATTCAAACCATATAATTCAATTTCATCAGCGCACAACAAATTCTGCGCATGCTTATATTTTCGCTTTCTCGTAATTTCTCGTTCAAAACAAAAACTTCCGTCAGATGATGTGACAATCCATCTTTTCCAGTCTTCTTGGTTTTCGCTCGCTCTGCTTTCGACAATATCACCCGCAAATATCCACTTGCCGTTCTTGTCTTTCAAACCTGTGCATTGTCCGACTGTTTCGGGGATAACTGTTATTGCTGTCTTTTCATCGTTACCGGTATCAACGCATATTCGCATAATTTCATCACCCCACTGCATTAAATCACCTTCAACCCACTCGTCGTTATCTTCTCGTTTTCCTTTGAATATGTATTTGTTAATCATCTTCTGACTCCTCCTTATTGTCCTGTTTTTGTTGTTCGTTCAGTTTTTTTCTTAAAAATGGCATAATAAGAATTACGCTCGAATCTCTATGTAATGTCGTTGGCGCGTTTACAACGCGATCAAGCATATAGTAAAATATGTTTTTTGCAGTCTGTCCACTAAAGATTTCGCCACGTTCCTTGTTTTCTTTGAATATCTTTGTTTGCTCGGAGTAATCCGCAATCGCGTTAATTATTTCAATTCCTCGCGGACTGAATTCGAAATCCGGGCAATCTTCAAGAAGTTCCGCCATAAGTCCGGGAAGTTCTGATATATTCTTCATCTTTCTGCCACCTCCGCAAGTTCATATGTTTGCTCGAATATATCGGGCTTGCATGGGTATTGCTCGCCATTAACTCCCGTAATTATGTAATCACCTATGTTAGCCTTCATTGTCCCCTCTAAGGTTTCTATATACATCGCTTTATCCGTCTGATAAGCTTCTATAACAATAGGCTTTTTACGATATTTTTTTACAGCTTTTTTATTTATCATTATTTATCGCCTTCTTTCAAATGATTTTCTGCCTCTTCTTTGGTTAGGAATACTGTTTCGCCTATGTCGGATTTGTCAAATTCCTTATATAAGACGCTTTTACCATCGTAATCCGACAATGCTACAAATTCTATTATTTCACTCGTTGTTATTTGAATTGTTGCGACAACACCGTTTGAAATGTATGTGTTGGTGTTCCAATACACAGTATCCCCAATACTGCACGGTAACACAATTATACCGTTTTTTAAAAGATAATCATTTACAATAAGGCTGCTACCCCAATATTTGCAAGCTTTAATTAAATCGTTTAATCTTTCTTGGTCTATCATTTTTCTGCCGCCTCCTTTGCTTTGCGCCGGCGCTCCTTTTGCCATTGCTTGAAACGTTTTTGATTTTCCGGATTGTTAAAGTGTTCGATTAAAGACTTATATACCGAACTGCCAATTAATTGTTTAGTGTAATTGCTCATCGTGCTAAGATCAAACTTAATTTCGCGGATCTCTTTTATTACTCTTGCCATTTTTGCCGCCTCCTTTCGTGTTAATCATCTTTTCATCTCTATTACGATACAAATTATTAAAATAACCCAAACTGCAATTTCAATTACATTTAAAATAATACCGGTCATTTTCTACACCCTTTCTTATTTTCGTTTTGACATAAGCACTGCTCCCTTAATCATAAAATACATTTCCGTTTGCTTTTGTGCTCCAAGCCGGCGAAGTTTGCTAATCAGCATAGCAATCTCAGCTTTTTGATTTGTTTTCATCTTTATTTCCTCCTTTTTATTGACAAATGCGTTTTATCGTGGTATCATTGTAAGCGAGCGGGGGGCTTATCCCCGCTCGGCTAATCAACAAGCTTTTCGATTAACTCGATTATTGCTTTGATTAGACTTATGATGGCAGTCGCAAGGAGGAGCTTTTCACTTTTTACCTTGCGGCTGTTTTTCCTTTGACCTTTTCGCATTTGTTTTTTCTCCTTTCATGTTTGAGATAACGCATTTTGTTCATCTCTTTAAATATATTATAGCGCATTTTGTGTTATAAGTCAAGCTTTTTTTGCAACAAATATGCACAAATTGTGATATCCTATTTTGTGCATATCGTATATTGACAATATCGCATTTTGCGTTTATAATAAAACTATCTTCTAATGAAAGGTAGGTTAAACCCAATGACTAACAATATTAAAACCGCAAGAGAGCGCTCAGGCAAAACTCAAAAGGAATGTGCAGATTGTTTATCTATAACTCTCAGAGCATGGCAAGGTTACGAACAAGGTATCAGAGAGCCGAAATATGAAGTTCTTTGCAATATCGCCGACTTGTTTAATGTTACAACCGATTATCTTTTAGGACGCGACACAGGCGAACCGGACACCATAGACAAGCTTGCGGCAGAATTTAATATGTCTGCTTTGGAAAAGAAAATTGTTGACAATTATCTTTCCTTGCCCGAGTCAATGCGCAGCGACTTTATGGAGTTTTTAGATAAATCGGTTAAAGAGGTTATGCGTGAAAACGGTGATTAATTCGCCGTTTTTTTATTTTCCGCAAGCATCTTTAAGCCTTCAAGCATCACAAGCACCCCGGCTTGGCTTTTTTCATCAAGCTGCTTTACAGCGCGTATAAATTCCATTGTTTTTTCATCTGTCATTTTTGCACTCCTTATCTTTCAAATCGGCTATTTTCCATACTGTGTACAACGCATAAGCAGTAGGATTTTTTACAAAAGATAATTCTTTGGCTTTTGCATAGTGTGACTTTAATAAATCAATTGCTTTTTCAAGCGTCATCTTCTGCCGCCTCCTTGTTATTCTTCTCGCGTTCCTCCAATTGAACTTTCTCCAGATTCTTCAGAGTTTGATCCAAAAGACCGTCTGATAGACTGACCGGTGGTGTAAAACAAAATTCTCTGTAACAACACCGTGCGCATGCTTCATAATAAAACGGCGCTTGAAAATACGTTTTGTCCATATGTGTACAATGTTGTTTTAATTTGTCGAAAAACTCTTTAACTTCCATGTATGCCGCCTCCTTTCATCCTATTCACATCCAAATCGTGACCGAATAATTTTTTCGGCATCATTTTCAAAAGATAGTGTGAAGTTTTCTTCATGCTCTTTTTTGATTTTGTCAAAACTTGAGTCTATAACGTGCCTTAACCATTCCCAGTCGGAATATGATATTCCGTCCAAACTTTCTGCATATTTTTCTATTCTCGTCTTTACGCTCATGCCTGCCGCCTCCTTTCGTGTTATTTCGCGCTTTCTTATTGACTTTGGTTTCCCTTTATGGTAAAATGTAGTTGAATTAATTACTACAGTGTTATTATAAACGCAATTGCGTTGAATGTCAATATATTTTTAACGCAATTTAGTGTTTTCGGCATTTTGCATAAAAAGCGGGGGTTTATTTTGTACAATACAAACAATGTAGTACAGCGAATAAAACAGACGTTGAATGAAAAAAGTATTTCTGTTTCAAAAATGCTGTCGGATTTAGAATTAGGTGTAAATGCTCTTTACCAATTTGAGAAAGGACGCGTGATGTCCTCTTTCAATCTTGCTAAAATCGCAGACTATCTTGAATGTTCGGTCGATTACCTTTTAGGACGTGTTGATTTTCCCGAACTTGTTATTAAAGACGAGGACGGAAATTATATTTCTAAATATAAAAAGGAATATACCGGCGAGGAAATTATTAAATTAATCGAACGCGGTAAAAACAGCGCACGTGCAGCGGCTCTGGGAGGTGGAAAAGTATCCGTTAAAAAGGAATTAACGGACGACGATTTGAAAAAAGTTATGGAGATTTTAAACTCATCAGAAGATAAGTAAAAAATTACCTGTTGCATTTTGTCACATTTTCTGCCAATATAGAAATATAAAAACTATATTGGAGGAATTTGTATGTCTGGTTATTATTATGCAACAAAAATTTTAACACAAAGAAATTTAAACACCCTGCCTATTACAGAAAATGACATTGTATTAATTATTAAAAGCTTGGGTTGGAAAATTAAAAGAATTGATTTGTCAGATCAGACCGACTTAACGCTTTTAGACAAACTTGGAATACGTGAGAAAATGAGCGAATTTAATGCACTTTCGTATTTTATTGCAGATAAGCTGAAAATCGTACTTTTACGATGCGAATTATCTGCCGCGCAAAGCGTATTTGCACTGGCCCACGAACTGGGGCATATTGTTATGAATCATATATCGGATTCAAATGTTTTAGGATTTCACTCCGATTATGTGTTAAACAATGCTCAGGAGGCAGAAGCAAACGAGTTTGCAAGAATGTTTACAGCACATCCGCTCCTGCTCAAAAAATTAAAGGTAAAAAATATATGTGATGTACATAAGTTTGTGTTTACAGACGATAATACAGCAAAAATATTGTTACATAATTCGAAAAAGGCAGGAAAATCGCGAAACGCTGCCGAAAAAACACTTTTAAATAATTTCAAATCATATATAAGAAAAAACGCTTTTAAAAGAAAACTTATATATGCAGCAATTTTTATTTTTCTTGTTACTTTGTGCTTTTTTGCCGGCATTAAAAACATCAAACCTAAACAGCCCGACTTTTATGCAGTTGACGGCAATGCCGTTGTAATTAATCACAAACGATTTAATAAAAATTGTTTTGTATGTATCATAAAAAAAGACAATAAAAATTTTCATATGACAGATTGCGAATATCTATATTATTACATAGATACCGATATTACACAGCTTGAAAAAATGACACTTTTGCAAGCTTGTGAGCAAGGTTATACACCTTGTGAAAGATGTGTTATAAATCGTGCCGAATGGTACGAATAAATTATAAAGGAGAGAGATTTATTATGGAGCTTTTATTGCTTGTAGTTATTATTTGTATTATTTCGTTGTTGATAGCAAAAAGGGCAGTGTTTGGATTTTACGACGAAAATAAAAGAAACGAAAGCATTGTTCACAGGCTCACACAATTAAAAGTTATTAATGCCGATGAAAAACAGCCTGCTAAAGATATTAATTTTTTAATGGAAATTCGCAGACTTGAATTATTATCAGCAATTAAAAACATTGGCTTATTTTTTATGATTTTAACCTTGGTTTCAATTCTTGCCTGGGCTATTTATCTTTTAGTAATTCCTTCGATGCTTTAAAAATTTAATATAAAGGAGAGAGAATTGTTATGGACGAAAACATTAATACTGTCATCCAGGAACAAGAGCCGGTTTCTTCCGCTCCCGTAAAAAAGAAAAGGACAAAGGCGGCTGTCTTGATTTCTTTGGGTATAGTAATTTTATTGGCTATATTATTATTTATATTCAATTATACAAAGGGAAATATTAATATTTACTCTTTCATACCTCGCACAGCTGAGAAAATTAATTTTGAAAGTGAGTTTAAGTCTTTTGAATCTGACGATATGCATGTATCATTTTCACCTGACGGAGATATAATGCTATTTTCTATAAGAGGCACAAACACATGCTATGATAAATTAGAAAATGCAAAGTGTATTAATGATGTTCTTTCGAGTAGGGAGTATAAAAAATCCTTTAAATTCAATTCACATAAGACAGATAGCGGGGATACATATTTCGAAGAATATGCTAAACACATTGAAAATTCTGTTGATGAACTAACAAAAATCAATAGAGAATTAGGTTTTAGTAATATCACGAAAAAAATGTTAAAGACTAAAGCCTCTGATAAGATTCAAACAATGAAAAGTAAATATGCAACTGTTAAATGGCTTTATACCGAATCGGAAGGTTTGGAAGTTGTATATGAAAACAGATAAAGGAGGACGAAAAGCATGGATGAAAACATTAATACTGCCATTCAGGAAACAGAACCGGTTTCTTCCGCTCCCGTGAAAAAGAAAAGGGGAAAATTTAAACTCATTGCTATTTTAACTATTATTGTAATTTGTTTATCCGCTATTGGGGCTTACTCTTATTTTTACTTTAAAGGCGTAGTAAATATATATGAATTTATTCCCCGTACAGCAAAAGAAATGACATTCAGAGAAGAATTTGAGGGACTTGATTATTGTATTGGAATGAATACATGGAGTTCAGTCTTTTTTTGCAATAATTATGATAATATGAATTACAATATGATGACCATAAAAATTCCAAACAATGAAGGCGGCTGGAATGAGGACTGTATTAATGATATTCTTTCAAATAAAAAATATCAGAACACTATAAAATATTTTGACTATGATACTGACAAGCTTAGTGTTGCAAAAAAAGTTGAACATAATGTAAAAGCTTTGGAATACGCCAATGAAACATTAGGCTTTAACCGCTATATTACTAAACGCATGCTTAACACGGAAGATGATAATTGGGAATATGAAATGAAAAGCAAATATGCGACTGTTAAATGGTCTTATAGCAACAGTGGCGGACTTGAAGTTTCTTATTATAATAAATAAGTCCATATAAGCAGGTGAAATAATGAGTAGTGATAAAAATGCGGTTGTATATGCGAGATATTCAAGCCACAGGCAAGGTGAACAAAGTATAGAAGGACAGCTTGCGGCGGCATATAAATACGCAAAAGAAAACGGTTTTAAAATAATTCATGAATATATAGACAGAGCTACGACCGGACGAAATGACAACAGAGAGCAGTTTCAAAAAATGCTTAGAGATACAGCTAAAAAGCAGTTTGATACTATCATACTTTGGAAGATAGACCGCTTTGGCCGCAATCGTGAAGAAATCGCTTTTAATAAGTACCGCTGCAAGAAAAACGGTGTAAAGGTTGTTTATGTTGCGGAAAGTATTCCGGACAGTCCGGAGGGCGTTATTTTGGAAAGTGTGCTTGAGGGCATGGCTGAATATTATAGCCTCCAGCTCGCACAAAACGTTAAAAGAGGGCAGCGCGCCAGCGCTGAAAAGTGTCAGTGTACCGGCGGGGGCAGAATACTTGGTTATTGTGTCGATCCGAAAACAAAAAGATATGTGATTGATGAAACAACGGCGCCAACAGTGAGACTTATTTTTAAGCTTTATTCGGAGGGCATGACTGTTCCGGAGGTCGTTGATGAATTGAATAACAAAGGAATACGAACTTTGCGCAATACAAAATTCACACGTAACAGTTTGTATTCACTGCTTAAAAATGAAAAATATATTGGTGTGTATAAATATCGAGATGAAATAAGGATAGAGGGAGGTGTCCCGGCAATAATCGATAAAGAAATGTTTATGAACGCACAAAAAAAGCTTAGGGAAAATAAAAAAGCACCATATCGAAAATGGACGCGTGCGGACTATATTTTGACTGATAAGCTGTTTTGCGGTAAATGCGGTGCAAAAATGATTGGTGAAAGCGGAACGGGAAGAAGTGGACAAAAATATAATTATTATACTTGTGCTAACAGACGAAAAGAACATGCTTGTAAAAAAAGACCTATTCAACAGGATGTGATTGAAAGCACAGTTATTGATGCTATTCTTAACATTTTATACAATGACGATATTTTAGAAAGTATTGCCGATGCGGTGTGGGAATATTATAAAAGCCAGCAAACAGACGATGGAACAAAGGAAACTTTGGAGTTAAAACTTTGTGAGATAGAAAAAGCGAATGCTAATATCATGAAAGCTATTGAAGCCGGCATTTTTAATGATTCCACAAAAAAGCGCATGGATGAGCTTGAAGAACAGAAGGCAGAAATAAAAGCAGAGCTTGCAAGTATTGAGTTGCAACAAGCTGTAAAAGTAACGCGTGAGTATGTTCTGTTTTTTCTCACAGAACTGCGCAAAGGCAATCCAAACGATGTACGCTTTCAAAAGCGCTTAATAGATACTTTTGTAAACGCTATATTTTTATATGATGATGACAAAATAACAATTACTTTTAATTATTCGAATAACAACAAACCCGTTGTTTTATCGGATATAGCCTTGATTGAAAAAGATGGTGAAGTGTTCGGATACCATGCGACAACTTCCACCAAAAAATCGACAAGATTCGAAAGAGTTTTGTTGATTTTTTACTTTTTCACTTTTCACTTGAATTTGGTGTATAAACTCACTTTGGCAAGTTTGAATTTTTTTTCAAATGTTTTGCAATGCAAACAGAAACAGCCTGCATCTGTAATGAATACGAAAAAGTGAATACGAAGAAAAGAAGCGTTCAAAACGGATTATATATGTTTTGAACGCTTTTCTTGTCTGTTTATTTCTTAATAATAAAATAATGACAGAGTGTTAAAAGGAGGTTTGCCTCATAACCCCGAAGACAGATCTTTAGGGGAAAAGAGGTGATGCAGTATAAAAATTGAATACATAGTATTACTCGTTTTGCTCATAACTCTTGTAAAAAAGTTAAAAAATGACCGCCTTGCTGCAACAGGACGGCCGAAGTGCATTTGCACTAAAACTGCTTAGGTAAACCGCTTTTAACAATTTCTCTGTCATTATTATAACTGATAAAAAATATTTGTCAATAGAAAAAATTATTGTTGTTTATTATATCAAAGTTTAATTTGCGAAAAAACGTTTCCAAGGCTGTCGTTTATAATTAAATCTGCACGGCTGTCATACGGGGTGGGGGATTTGTTTATTATAATAAGCTTGTCGGAAGCGTAGTATCTTATAAACCCGGCGGCGGGGTAAACGTTAAGCGACGTGCCGCCGACTATTAACACATCTGCGTTTTCTATGGCGCGTATGGATTTTTGTATGCAGTCTTCGTCAAGCGGTTCTTCGTAAAGCACAACGTCCGGTTTGATAATGCCGCCGCAATCGCACAAAGGAACGCCGATTGTTGACAATATTTTATCCAAACCATAGAATTTATGGCATTTTGTGCAGTAGTTGCGGTGAACGCTGCCGTGAAGCTCATAAACCGTTTTACTGCCTGCCGCCTGATGCAAACCGTCGATATTTTGCGTGATTACGGCGCGCAGCTTTCCGAGTTTTTCAAGCTTTGCCAAAACGGTATGCGTTATGTTTGGTTTTGCAGCTGTGAAAATCATTTTGTTTCGGTAAAATTCAAAAAACTCCTCCGGGTGGGATTTGAAAAAAGAATGCGAAAGTATTGTTTCGGGAGGATAGCGGTACTTTTGATTATAAAGGCCGCCGCTGCTTCGAAAATCGGGAATTCCGCTTTCGGTTGATACGCCTGCACCGCCGAAAAACACTATATTTTCGCTTGAATTTATAATTTCGTTAAATGTCATTTTATATCACCTTTCAAACAAGAATAAACCGCCGTATGACTCGGCAGATAATATACACAAAAAGATTTATGATAATCACGCTTGCCCCGGGCGGGGTGTTAAACAAAACGGATAAAACAAAACCCGATATAAAGCATATAACCGACAAAAACCCCGACCATATTGTTACGCCTTTAAAGCTTTTAGAAAGGCTCATTGCAGAAAGCGGCGGAAAAATTATAAGCCCGGTTATAAGCATTGTACCCATTATCCTCATGCCAAAGGCAATAACCAAAGCGCATAAGAGCGCCAAAACGGTGTTAAATGCCGAAACATTCGTTCCTGTTGCTTTTGCAAAGCTTTCGTCAAAGGTAACGGAAAATATATGGTTGTAAAAAAACATATATATTATAACAACCGCCGCCGATAAAAATATGCTTACATAAAGATATTGCTGTTTAACGGAAACTATGCTTCCGAACAGATAACTTTCTATATCGATATTTGAACCTTTTGAAAGCGATGTTAAAATAACTCCCGTCGCAAGACAGCTTACAGAAAGCATCGCAATTGCGCAGTCGCCTTTAAGATGACCTTTTTCGTTTAGTTTAAGCAGAAAAAGAGCGGCTATGATTATAACCGGAACGCAAAGCGCCATCGGCGCAACTCCCATAACAACCGCTGCCGACAGCGCACCGAAGCCTACATGCGACAGACCGTCGCCGATCATGGAATAGCGCTTTAAAACAAGGCTCACGCCGATAAGAGCGGCGCAAAGCGATATTAAAATTCCCACTATGAGCGCGCGAGTCAAAAATGAATATGAAAATATTTTAAAAATTGTTTCAAGCATTTAAATGTCCTCCGAAGCATCTGAAAATCTTTTGCCGATGTTTGTTTTAAGGTAGTCGGCGGTGTCGCAGAAAAGACAGCCGTTATGGGTTAGGTGGAGTATCTTTTTTGCATATTTTACAGCCGACGAAACATCGTGTGACACCATAATGATGCTTATTTTAAGCTTTTGGTTAAGGTTTTGTATAAGATTGTAAAAATCGTTTGTAACAATCGGATCAAGACCGGTGACCGGTTCGTCTAAAACCAAAAGCTTTTGTGTTGCGCAAAGCGCCCGTGCAAGTAAAACGCGCTGCTTTTGTCCGCCCGAGAGATTTGCAAATGGCGAATTTTTGAAATTTTCCATACCGATAAGTTTTAAATTATTTAATGCAAGCTCTTTAAGCTTTTTTGTGTAAAAGGGAAAAAGCCCTTTTTGACTGAGCGTTCCCGATAAAACAACTTCAAAAACCGTTGCCGGAAAGTCGGGGTTTAAAAGACTTTGCTGGGGCAGATAGCCGATTTGGTTTTTCTTTATGTTTAAATAGTGCAAATGTCCGGATTTAAAGGGGATTATGCCTGTAAGCGTTTTTACTAAGGTTGATTTTCCGGTGCCGTTTTCGCCGGCAATACAAATATAGTCTCCCTCGCATATGTCAAAGCTTATATTTTTTAAAATAATTTTGCTGTCATATCCGGCGGTGAGATTTTTGCAGCTTATAAGCACGTTGTTTTTATTTGAATTATCCAAAAGTATCACTCTTTTCTGTAAATTAGTTCATGCCTTGTTTTAAGTTTTCGAGATTTTGGCGCATAAGAGAGATGTAGCCTTTGCCGGAGTTAAAATCGCTTTCGGAAACATTGTGGCAGCTGTGCAGCAAAAGCGCTTTAGTGTTTGTTTCGGCGGCAATCGTGTTTGCAACGCTTGGGTCGGAAAGTTCTTCATAGTACACGGCTTTTAAATTGTTTTTCTTTATTATTTCGCAAAGCTCGGCAATTTTTCCCGGTGATGCTTCGCCCTCTCCCGAACAGGTGTCAAAAGCTGCAATACAGTTTAAACCGTAGCGTTTTGCAAAGTAATACATTGCAAATCTTGAACCGAAAACAATTGTTTTATTTTCGCATGAGGAAAAAAATGCTTCAAAATCGCTGTCAAGCTTATCAAGCTCGTTTAAAAGGTTTTCAGCGTTTTGACGGTAAAAGCCGGCGTTTTTTTCATCTGCGGCGCAGAGGGCGTCGGATATATTTTTAACAATTATTTTTGCATTTTGCGGATCTGTCCATATATGAGGATCGTAGATGCTGTCATGTTCATCATGAGCTGCGTTTTCGTGATGCTCCTCTGCGACGGTAACAAGGTTTATCCCGTTTGACACATCAACTGTTTTAAGAGTGCTGCTGTCAACGGAATCAAGAATTGTTTTTGCCCATGTTTCCATAGAGTTTCCCGTATAGATAAAAAGGTCTGCGTTTGAAATTTCTATCATGTCGGAGCTTGTCGGTTCATATGAATGAGAATCAACCCCCGGCTTTAAAAGCAGCTTAATATCGGCTTTGTCCTGCGCAATGGTTTTTGCAAAGTCATATTGGGGAAAAAGAGTTGTGATAACGCTTATTTTATCGCTTTTTGTTTCAGGTGCGGCGCACGATGAAAAAAGCATAACGCTAAATGCTAAAAAAGCAAACAATAAAATGTATTTTTTAATTTTCATGATCAGAATTCTCCTTCTTTTTATTGTCAAGACATGACGAGCATATACCGTAAAACACTGTGCGCACGTTGTTTACCTTAAAACCGTGGGAGGTAAAGATGTGTTCGTTTATACACGAGAGCGTGTGGCAGTCGATATGAAAAAGCTTGCCGCATGAGGTGCATTTTAAATGATAGTGCTTATCACATCCGGTTTCATCGTCTGAGCCGAGGTATTCATAACAGGCAGCGTCATTTTTTGATATTTCATATTTTCTGACCTGCATACTTTCGGTTAATTTTTCAAGATGGCGGTAAACGGTTGTTTTTCCGATATTTATTCCGCCTGACAAAAGCTTTGCCGTTAAATCGTCAACCGTGAAATGCTCGCCTTTGTGTTTTATTAAAAAGTCTAAAATTTCGCCTTTTTGTTTTGTGTTATATATTTTTATACTGCTCAATATTTATCACCTTATCAGCTGTAATTTGAAATTGAAATTCATTTTCAAATTTTATTATACGCTTCCGTTTCGTATTTGTCAAGAAAATAAGTTGAAAATTATATTTATGTGTGATAAAATGTATGCATAAAATCAAAAAAGGCGGGAAAATGATTTGAAAGTTATAATACAAAGAGTTACAAAGGCTTGCGTGAATATAAATAATTCGGAAAAAAGAAGTATAGAAAAAGGCTTTGTCGTGCTTGTCGGAATAACCCACACAGACATAAAAGACGATGCCGACTTTCTTGCAAAAAAATGCTGCGGACTGCGCGTGTTTGAAGATGAAAATGAAAAGCTTAACGTGTCTTTAAAAGACGCGGGCGGTTCGCTTTTGATTGTTTCAAACTTCACGCTGTACGGTGAATGTGAAAAGGGGTTTCGCCCGAGCTTTACAAACGCCGCAGCGCCGGATATCGCAAAGCCGCTTTATGAATATTTTATCTCGGCTTGCAAAAATCTTGGAGCAAACGTTTGCACGGGAGAGTTCGGAGCGGATATGCAAATTGAAATGACAGCCGACGGTCCGATAACAATTGAAATTGAAAGCTGCAAGGCAAAAAAGACGGAAAAATAAAACTTTTCTAAAAAAAGACAGGCCTGTAATTGCGCATATAAAAAAATGCAGCAGTTATTAAGTCCGATTAGTATTTTTGTATTCGGACGGGTGGCGGCCGTCTAACCGCTTGAAAACAGTGCTGAAATAGTTTTGATCGTCAAAGCCGAGGCGGCGTGCGGTTTCCTTAATTGAAATGCCCGACATAAGCATTGTTTTTGCGCGGTTTATTTTCATTGTGTTAAAATATTTTATAATTCCGATATCGGAATATTTTGCAAATGTTTTCTTTACGGCGCTTTTGCTGGTGCCGCACAAGTCGGCAATATCGTCCATTGTAAGACGGCGGTCTATGTTTTTTCCTAAAACATTTATTATTCCGGCATAGTTTAAAACGCTGCGCGAAGCAAAAGTTTTATATGAAGTGTCGTTTAGCATAAATATATTTGAAAAAAGCATTTCAAGCCTGTTTGCCGTAAACTGAAGATGAAAGCTGTTTTCATTTCCGGTCTGCAAGGCGGCAGCGTCTGAAAAAGAAAAATGTTTTTTTGCATATTCAAAGATTGAGAGTATGTCATCGCCAAAATCAGAACTGATGTTATACATTCTGCTTGAAAGATTCGGCATACGGTTTGCCGAAAAACTTATAATGCACACAGTCGGCGATTGACCGGCGTCTGCCCATATGCGGTGAAACTCCATTGGCTTATGAAACAGTACCTGGTTTTGATGAAGATAATACACTTCGTCGTCGGCGGTTATTCCGACGGTTCCCTCGGTGACGAAAACCGCCTCCCAGAAATTGTGCGCCTCACCGGGGAAATAGTAGTTATGTTCAAAGGTTGTTTTAAAAAATGTGTGCAAAGAGTGTATATCAACTTGTTTTGTTAAAACCAATTCCGAATACTCTGCCATAAAATTGCAGCCTCCTTAAAAATTCACATAAAAAGTGTCTGAATTCAAAGAAAAAAGTGTCCGATTTCCTATATACATTTTAATTTCGGTATGGTAAAATAGTATCACATTAAAATTTTAAAGTCAATATTAAAGTTTAAGGAGGAGAATAAAATGATTAAAATAGCTATGATCGGATTTGGAAACCGCGGATACGGACTTTTGCGCGATATTGTTTTAAAAAGAGACGATGTGTGTGTTTGTGCGGTGTGTGACGAATATGAAGACCGTGCAAAAAAAGCATGCGATTTGGTTTATAGTGAAAAAGGCAACATGCCCGTGTGCGTTACGGATTACAGAAAGGCGCTTGAAATTGACGAGGTTGAGGCAGTTGTTATAACATCTGCATGGGAAAGCCATATACCAATTGCAATAGACGCAATGAAAAGCGGAAAAACGGTCGGAATGGAGGTTGGCGGAGCATACAGCTTAGAGGATTGTTTTAATCTTGTGCGCGTGTCGGAAGAAACAAAAAAACATGTGATGCTTTTGGAAAACTGTTGCTACGGCAGATATGAGCTTATGGTAACAAATATGGTGCGCATGGGAATTTTCGGCGATGTTGTTCATTGCAGAGGTCAGTATGCACACGATTTGAGAGAAGAAATCTCATTCGGACAGGAAAACCGTCACTACAGATTAAGAAACTATCTAAACCGCAACTGTGAAAACTATCCCACGCATGAGCTTGGTCCGATAGCAAAGCTTTTAAACATTCACAGCGGTAACCGCATGGTAAGCCTTACAAGCACGGCAAGCTCATCAAAAGGGCTTAAAGAATACATAAAAAATAATCCGAAGGCAAATAAAGAGCTTTTAAACAAAACATTTAACCAGGCAGATATTGTTACGACAGCAATAAAATGCGCCGGCGGGGAAAGCATTGTTATAACGCTTGACACAACCCTTCCGAGAGCCTACAGCCGCGGCTTTGAGGTTCGAGGCACAAAAGCGATGTATACGGAGGACAACAAAACAATATTTATCGACGGCGAGCATAATAAATATGATTTTGAGCCTCAAAAACTTTGGGGAAATGCCGATAAGTATTTGGAAAAATATGAGCATCCGATTTGGAAGGATTATATAAAAAAAGGTGTGCAGGGCGGTCACGACGGTATGGACTATCTTGTGTTTGACGCGTTTTTTGAAAGCGTGAAAAACAAAACAAAACCTCCGATTGACACATATGACACAGCGGCGCTCATGTGCATAACGCCTCTTTCCGAGCAGTCGGTTGCGCTCGGAGGAAAAACGGTTTATATTCCCGATTTCACGGGCGGTGCATGGATAAAAGAAAAAGAGAAAAACGGTAAATACGATATATAAAAAACATAGGAGTGTATTAAAAATGACTGAATTTATATCGCTTTCATCGCTTGAAAAAGTGTTTTTGGACTATAAAAAGCCCAAAAAAGAATTTTTAAAAATGTCGGTTATGAAAAACGAACGCTTTTCATATCAGATAGCGTATATAAGAAAAGATGATGATAACAGTGCGGAGAATATATATTTTAAAGTGAGCGTTAAATCGCCTTTGAAAAAATATATAACAATCAGACGAGTTGAAAATGTCGGTGCAGCTTTTACGCATTATCCGAACAAGTGCGATGATGATTATCTGAAAAAAAAGCCGGGGCTTTACCCGGACCCGCTCTTTGAACTTGAAAACAGCGAGATTACAGCTTCGGTTTTATATAACAGCCTTTGGATAAGCGTTGACACAAAAGGCGAGGTGCCGCCGGGAACATATAATATTGATATAACATTTAAAAGCGCAAACCAAAAATGCACAAAAACATTTGAGCTTGAAATTAAAAAATCATCCTTGCCCGAGCAGGATATAATGTTTACTCAGTGGTTTCACTGCGACTGTATTGCCGATGCTTATGATGTTAAGATATTTTCAAAAAAGCACTGGGACATGATAAAAAGTTTTGCACAAACTGCGGTAAATAACGGAATTAACACGATTTTAACCCCTGTTTTTACTCCTCCGCTTGACACGCAGATTGGCGGCGAAAGACCGACCGTTCAGCTTGTTGACGTTATAAAAAACGAAAATTCATACACCTTCGGTTTTGAAAAATTTCATAAATGGGTTGACATTATGCATCAATGTGGTGTAAAATATTTCGAGATAAGCCATTTGTTCACGCAGTGGGGAGCAAAGGCGGCGCCAAAGGTTGTTGCAAAAGTAAACGGAAAAACAAAACGCATTTTCGGCTGGGACACAGCATCAGACAGCGCAGAATACAAAGAGTTTTTAGACGCATTCTTGCCGGCTCTTACAAACGAGATACGCAAGCTGAAAATAGAAAACAATTGTATTTTTCATGTTTCCGACGAACCTCACGGCGACGAACAGCTAAAAAGCTATATGGCGGCGAAAAATATCGTTAAAAAGCATTTAAACGGTTTTAAGATAATGGACGCGCTTTCGTCTGTTGATTTTTATAAAGCCGGAGCGGTTGAAAATCCGATACCGTCAACAAATAATATAGAGCCGTTTTTAGAGTGCGGTATAAAGGATTTGTGGACATATTACTGCTGCGGACAAAATAAAGAAGTGTGCAACAGATTTATGGATATGCCGTCTTACAGAAACCGCGCAATTGCGCTGCAGCTGTTTAAATATAATATCAAGGGCTTTTTGCAGTGGGGATATAATTTTTATTATTCAATGCATTCTAAAAGAAAAATTAATCCGTTTATGACAACCGATGCGGGCAATTCCTTCCCGGCAGGGGATGCGTTTTCTGTGTATCCGGGCAAAAAAGGCGCAATAGAGTCTTTGAGAATATGCGTGTTTTATGATGCGCTTCAGGATTTAAGAGCGCTTAAAAAACTTGAAAGCTTTATAGGACACGAAAAAACGGTTGAATTTGTGCAAAGTTTTTTTGAAATGGAAATAACGTTTAAAAAATACCCGAAAAGCGCGGATGCGCTTTTAAAATTCAGAGATGAATTAAATAAAAAAATAGATAGTTTTATCTAAAGTTTAAACAGGGAAGGTATGAAAATGGGTAATTTAAGTGAAATTTTAAGGCATTTTAATATCGAAGTTGATATTAAAGACTATGGTAACGGACACATAAACGATACCTATCTTACGCAAAGCACGCCGAGATATATTTTGCAAAGAATTAACACAAGTATTTTTAAAAATCCGAAAACGCTTATGCAAAATATCTGTCTTGTTACGGAGTTTCTGCGAAAAAAAATTATTAAAAACGGCGGAGATCCGAACCGCGAAACGCTGACGCTTATAAAAACGAACGATAAAAAAAATTATTATACCGACTGCGACGGCTCGTGCTACAGAGTGTATAAATTTATTGATAAAGCGCTTACATATGAAAGCGTTGAAAATCCGAATCAGCTTTATCTTGCCGCAAAGGCATTCGGCAAATTTTTTAATATGCTTTCGGATTTTGATGCTTCGCTTCTTTACGATACGATTGAAAATTTCCATAACACAAAAAAGCGTTACGAGGACTTTTTAAAATCCGTTGAAGAAAACAAAGCGCAAAGAAAAGACAGCGTTTTAAAAGAAATTGAATTTGCAAAATCTCACAGCTATATAAAAGATCCCGTTTGGGATTTGATTTGCGAAAACAAAATGCCGCTTCGTGTTACTCATAACGATACAAAGTTAAATAACGTCTTGTTTGACGAGAAAACCGGCGAGGGAATATGCGTTATAGATTTAGATACGGTTATGAAAGGCTCTGTGCTTTTTGATGTCGGCGACACGCTTCGTTTTGCGGCATCAACGGCGGCAGAGGATGAAAAGGATTTAAACAAGGTTTGGTTTGATCTTGATATGTACCGCGCACACACGAAAGGTTTTTTAGAAGAAGTTATAGACACGCTCACCGAAACCGAAAAAGAATATATGCCTTTTGCGCCCAAGCTTTTAACGTATGAAACGGGACTTCGCTTTCTGGCAGACTATTTAGACGGAGATATATATTTTAAAACCCATTTTGAAAACCAGAATCTTTACCGTGCAAGGACGCAGTTTAAACTTGTTGAGGATATGGAAAACAAAAAAGATGAAATTCAGAAAATCTTTGACGAAGTTTATGAGCAGGTTCTGGCAGAAAAGAAAAAATAATTATATATGAAATTTTTACAAGGCACATCGCAGGCGGTGTGCCTTATTTTTAAATAAAAATTTGTCAAAATAAATATCTTTGCACTGCTTGAAATAATAAAATATTATGTTATAATAAAAAACGTAAAATCTGCGGTGTCGGAGGAAAAGAAAAGCATGGCAACACATAAAGAGTATTTAAATTATATTTTAGAACAATTATCCGAACTTGACCAAATATCCGTCAGACAAATGATGGGAGAATATATTATTTACTACAAAGGAAAAATCAGCGCATATCTTTGTGACGACCGGCTTTTGGTAAAACCGGTTGCAGCGGAAAAAAATATGATTTTAAATGCAAAATACGAGCCGCCGTATGAAGGCGCTAAAGACATGATTTTGGTTGAAAACACAGATGATAAAGAATTTTTAAAAAGGCTTTTTGAAAATATGTATGACAGTCTTGAAGAGTCTAAAAAAAGAGGAGCAAAAAATGTTTGATACAAACGAGCTTTTCGGAAAAGAAAAGATAGGAAAAATATTAATAAAGCTTTCGCTGCCGGTGATGCTTGCACAGCTGATACAGGCGCTTTATAATATTGTCGACAGCTTTTTTGTCGGACGATACTCAGGCTTTGGGCTAACGGCTCTGTCAATAATTTATCCGATTCAGCTTTTGATGATTGCCTTTGCAGTCGGAACGGGAGTCGGAATAAACACGGTTATGGCATCAAAGCTCGGCAGCGGAAAAAAAGATGAGGCCGACGCATATGCAGGAACGGCAATGCCGCTTGCTTTGGCAATGTGGTTTGTGTTTGCGGTTGTTTGCTGGTTTATAATGCCGGCATATGCAAAAATGTCTACAGATTCCGAGCCTGTTATAGCAGACGTTGTCGTGTACGGAAGAATTGTGTGTCTGTTTAGCTTCGGATTGTTTTTGGAAAGCGGCTGGACAAAGGTCAGTCAGGCAAACGGCGATATGAAAACACCAATGCTTGCGCAGATTGTCGGAGCGATTGTAAATATCATTTTGGACCCAATTTTGATTTTCGGAATGTTTAATCTGCCGAAAATGGGAATAGCGGGAGCGGCATGGGCAACCGTTTCAGGTCAGATGGCAGCGGCGGCAATCATGTTTAAAAAAGGTTTTAGAAAGTCGCCGAAAAAAGAGGTTTATCCAAAATACGTCGCAAAAATTTTCAGACTCGGTATACCGAATATCTTAATGCAGACGGCATACACATTTTACATACTGGGGCTTAATATAATTTTGTCTTACTTCTCCGACGCGGCGGTTACGGCTTTGGGGCTTTATTATAAATGGCAGTCGTTTTTCTTTATTCCGCTCGGCGCTATGCAAACCTGTATTGTGCCTATTGTGAGCTTTAATTATGCGTCAAAAAATATTGAGCGCTGCAAAAAAACGCTTAAATCTGCCATAGGCTTCGGTTTTGTGCTTATGGCGATAGGAACAATGTGTTTTTTGCTTATACCGTCGCAGATGCTTGGTGTGTTTACAAATGATGCAACTGTAATACAGATTGGGTGCATAGGCTTCAGGTGGGTTGGAATAAGTTTTATTCCTATGGTTACGTCGCTTATTTTTCCCGTGTTTTTTCAGGCAGTGGGGCAGAGTCTTAAAAGCTCGTTTTTAACAATTATCCGCACTGTGGTGCTGTTTGTTCCGCTCGGATATTTGTTTTCAAGACTTGGGCTTAATTTTTTCTGGCTAACTTTTCCCGTTACGGAGCTTGTAACAAGCGGAGTGGGATTTTTATACTACAAAAGCTTTTTGAAAAATTTGCATTTTTAATAAAAATAAACGGAGAATATTATATGGACTATTTATTGTTTTTGCAGAATTTAAGATGTGCATCGCCTGAGGCGGTAAATCTGTTTTTGTTATACGTTTCAAATTTCACGGGAAGCGTGTTTTTAATGATAATTCCCGTTTTTGTGTATTGGTGCATAGATAAAAAAGCCGGCATTTATATGACGATGTGTTTTAGCATTGCTGTGTTTTTAAATCAAACGCTTAAAAACATATTTTGCGTTTTGCGCCCTCATGTGCGCTGGGAAAGCATTGTGCCGATGGATAAAGCGCTTGACGGTGCCACGGGTTTTTCGTTTCCGAGCGGGCACACAACGCTTGCCGCGGGAGTTTACGGCGGTATCGCAGTTTGGCAGAAAAAAAGAAAATGGGTTGTTTTATTGTGCATATTGCTGACGCTTTTAACAGCATTTTCAAGAAACTGGCTCGGCGTGCATACCCTTGCCGACACGGCGGGAGCGATTTTTTTTGCATGTTTTTCGGTTTTTATAGCTACCTGTATTGAAAAATATATTAAAAAAAATCCGAAAGCGTTTTTGCCGGCAGTGATTTTGGCAATAGCATCAGCGCTGTTTTCAATAGCTTTTATCTGTTTAAAACCGTATCCGAAAGAGTGTGGAGAGCTTGTTGATATTTATGCAATGCAGACAGACTGTTTTAAAAGTGCGGGAGTGCTTTTGGGGTTTGCGTGCGGAGTGTATATTGAGCAAAGATTTATAAATTTTTCTAATTCCGGCAAAATGTCAGAAAGAATTGTGAGATTTATTGTTGGATTTGCGGCAATTTCAGCTCTTTATACATTTGTGTTTCCGATTATATTTTCGCCGTTTGGCGAGCATTGGGGAAAGCTTTTGAAATATTTTTTCCTTATGCTTTCTGTATTGGCGCTGTATCCGGCAGTGTTTTCGTATTTTTCAAATCGAAAATCACAAAGATAAGAAAGGCTGTTTAAAAAGTTAATTGACTTTTTAAACAGCCTCGTTTTTTGCTTATTTAAGTTTGTTTTCTCTTGCATGATAGAAAAGATATTGCTGCGCAAAACCGCCGTAGGGCGAAAATTTCTTTTTTGCAAATTCATAAAGGTCGCAGCCGGGTTCTTTGCCGTCGAAATAATAATTGCTCATAACTCTTTTTACCCAAACGTCTACGGGAAAGGCATTAACCATATGGAGCGAAAACAAGAGTATGCAGTTTGCAACCTTTTTGCCAACGCCTTTAATTTCCAGAAGTGTTTGCTCGGCTGTATCAAAATCCATTGTTTTAAGCTTTGAAAGATTTATTGTTCCCGAATTTATTTTATTTATTGCATCTAAAATGTATTTGTCGCGAAAGCCGGCTTTTAAAAATGCAAGATCCGAAATCGTGATGCCCGCAAGTGACTTTGCGCTTGGAAAAGAATAAAAAATACCGTTCGGCAGAGAAATTTTATTTCCGAATTCCCTGCAAAAACGCTCGATAATAAGCTTTATGCGGGGAATATTGTTGTTTTGGGAAATTATAAACGAAATAATTGTTTCAAACAATTCCTGACGAAGTATGCGGATTCCGAAACCGCTCTTTATTGCCTCTTTTAAAACCGCGTCGCACGAGAGCGTTTTTTGCACCGTCGAATAGTTAAAATCCAAGTCAAAGTAATTTTTCCATACAGAATTAAAATCGTCAACAGTTGTATTTTTAAAACGAAAACCGTTGCTTTCTTTTGATATTTTTAAAACTTTGCCGAAAGCTATCCCAAGATATTCATTGTCTGCGGTTTTGTTCCAGCGAAAACACTGTCCGCATTCAAATATGTGGGTTAAATCAAAACAGCTTGTATCGCTTAGTATTATATCGTTATTGTCTGTAATTATTTTCATTTTCATCACCGTAATAATTTTAGCATATTAAGGCGTGATATGTCAATAAAGATAAAAATATGTTTGCTGTAAGGCAGTATAAAAATATTATGCAATACAACAACAACCAAACAAAAAACATCGGAAAAACGCAAAAGTGTTTTGTGCAAATTGACCTAAAAAAAACTTTATTTTTGGTTAAAAATAATCTATACAAATAAAAGCTAAAATGTTAGAATTATTTTATAACATTATGGCGCACATAAAATCAGTCTTTTGGCCGGCTGTAAAAAAACAGCTTTTCATAAAGAAAATATATGGTTTAGGAGGAAAAAAATTATGAAGGCAAAAAGAATTTTAACGCTTATTTTAGCGTTGGCAGTGTGCCTTTCGGGAGTATCGGCAGTGCAGATAACGAGTGCATTTGCAGCAGACAAAGAGCTTGTTATTCTTGATACAACCCAAAAGGCAAGCATTACCAAAGCGGGATTTACCGCAGATGACAAAAACACAAAAAACACGAAGTATTCGGCAAAATGGGACGTTGACAAATCGCCGGATATAAAGGTTGCAGGCGCACCGAAAGATTTTTCGCAGTATGACACGATCAGTTTTTCGGCAAAAGCCGAATCAACAGATGATGTTGTGATGATGCTTTATTTCGGCAGCGAAAACAGCGCAACAACCGGTATAGATTATTATTCGACAACCGTAAAATTAAAACCCGGCGAATGGACAGACGTCAGCGTTAAATACGGTGATTTAAAGCCTCAAAGAGAGCCTCTCGGCTGGAACTCGCTTTCGGAGTTTTCCTTCAGAACAAAGGGCTGGAATAACAAAGCGGCAGAAAAAACAGTTATTTATATTGAAAATGTCCGCCTTTCGGGATCGCCCGTAGCAAACGCAGGTTCGACAACTCAAACTCCTGTCGGCGCAGTTGATGAAAACAACAAAACAAAGGTTTTCTATTATAATAACTTTGACGGCGATTCAAATATGGCAACCGGAGCAAGCGTTGCTGCAAAATCAAATTCAATCACTCAGGAAAAAGATTCCGGCGATAACGGGTTTGTTAAAATTGCGGTAACAGGCGCTGCGGATGACTGCTATTTTGAAGCAAGCACAAAATCAACCAAGGTAAACGACCTTGTTGTTGAAATTGATTTGTCAACAACAAAACAGGCGCCTTCGGGCAACTTGCAGTATAAAGATACTGCTGCCGAAAGAAAACAGGGAACTTTGTTTTCAATAGATGACAACGGCGCTGTTATGATTAATAATAAAAGCGCAGGCAAGCTTAAAAACGGCACATGGTTAAAGCTCGGATTTATAATTGACTTTGCAAAATATAAATGCACAGCTTACGTTGACGGCAAAAAACAAGGTACATACGATGTGAGCCAAACTTTAAACGATCTTGCAATTACGAGAATGTATGTTAATAAATCCGAAAGCAATGTCGGCAAAGATTTGCTTATAGATAATTTTGCCGTTTACGGCGGAACGGAGTTTAGAGACGTGTCAAAAGAGTATACGGCTCCTTCCACAAGCAAGGCGATAGCTGCTTCCGCAGGACCGGACGTTGAAATGAAATATCCGGCTCTTTCCGATTTGAACGGCGGTGTTGCGCTTATGCTTAACAAATCCGCAGCTTATGCAAACGGAAAGCTTACAAAGGTTGATGCTGACAACGAAAGTGTTGTTCCGGTTGTTATAAACGACCGCACACTCGTTCCTGTAAGATTTATCGCAGAAAGCTTCGGTGCAGACGTTTCCTGGGACGATCAGGCAAAACAGGCTACAGTTAAGCTCGGAAGTGACACAATTATTGTTCCGCTCGGCAAAGCTGCCATCAGCGTAAACGGAACTGAGCAGGCAATCGATGTTGAGGCTCAGATTATAGAAAACCGCACATTCCTTCCTTTAAGAGCGGTTTCCGAGGCTCTCGGAAAGAATGTTTTATGGGACAGCCGCGGACTTATAGTTATAACAAACAAAGACACTGAACTTGATTCCGAAAAAGACGTTAAGCTTTCGACAATGCTTATAGGTCTTATTGAAAACGGCACAGAGGTTTCAAACTATGCTTCAGCGCCTAAATTTACGCAGTCTATCATAGATGAAGCAGTTGCTTCTCCTTACGGAACTTGGACGTCGAGAGCGGGAAATTCAAATTCCGGCGAAAAGAGCGCAAACATTATTTACTATTTAACATTGGCAGCCCGTTTTGATCCCGATGCCGCAGCAACAAACGGCACACTCTGCAAAGACGCTGCATTAAAACAGCTTCGTTTTCTTATCGAGGGCGGACATGAGCCGTATGCTTGTGTTGGCTGTTATTGGGGACACGCAGTTGTTGCGTCGGCGTTGCTTTTGGTTAAAAACACTCCTGTTGTGTATGACGAATTAACAGCAGACGAAAAGGACAGAATGGATTGGCTCATGCGCGGTTTGGCAATTGCCGGCAACTGGGGCTTCAATGATAAAAATGAATACAAAACAGGTTTTGACCTTTTGGGTAACTTCGGAAAAACATGGAATCCGAACTACAGAAACACATATTTGTCGGTTGTTTTGTCTGCCGGATTGTATTTCGGTTTAGATGAGCTTGACAAAATCTTTACAGAGTTTGACTATGACACATATATTAAAAAGTATGAAGAATTAGGCTACACAAATATTCTGGAAACATGGACTGTTGCAGGAAAAGACCTTATGGAAAAAGGCGGCGAGTGCACGCTTTTGGGCGGTATAGGTCTTAGCTATATGAAGGCAGGACAGCCCGGTGGAACAGGTGCAGGCGTTAAAATCCCGTTTGTTTACAACGGTCAGCGCGGCGAGGCACAGTATCTGTTTAAAAATCTTTCGAAATTCACATATGCATGGAAGGTTTTAAGCGAATACGGAACTCCCGGAACAGATGACCATACACATATCCTTTCGGGCAAGAAATCTCCGCTTGAAGGACAGATGGGTATGATGCGTGAGTTTGCAGCAGGAGACGGCGGATCTGCCGACGGCACAGGCTCAAAGATAAGAAGCCGCTGCACATACGGTTATGACAGTTATGAAATTTTGGTTTCCGTTTATGCAAACATGAAGCTTTTAGCAGGATGGGATTCTTCAACTCAGGAAATGCGCGAGATAGACAACAGAATTTATGTTGGTAACGAAGATTTGCTCTTTAAAATGGAAGAGGGTTATTACGGATATTCTTCGGGACACGGCAGCGATGAATATGAATATATGTATTTGTCAAGAGGTCAAAAGTTCGTTAAAGATATTTGGAAAAACTTCCACTGCATGTTAAACGAACAGGTAACAACAGTGCCCAATCCTAACCAGGAAGAAGTAAAGCCTCTTGAGCCTGTTATAAAAGCAGATCCCAAAGACGGAATAACTCAGGCTCCCGAAGGCGCATTTAAAGCAGTGCTTCTTTCCAAAAACTCAACATTTGAACCCGAATCTTATTATTCAATCGGCGATTCCAAGAAGAGCGGCGAGGTTGAATTTGATATAGTTATCGGTGAAAACGCTGTAGATGAAATATATGACAGCGTTGTAATGCTTGACAAAAAAAGCGATAAAGTCGGCTGGAGCGGCGCTAACATGCTTATTCAGTTCAAAGACGGCACAATAAAGCTCAGAGACGGCAGTGCATATAAAAACACTGAAATAAGATTTGGTTCAAACTACCGTTTCCATGCGAAAGTAAGCTTTGATGTTGCAACAAGAAAATACACCGTTGCACTTCAAAGAACATACCCCACGGAGAGCGAAGTATACACAGCAACCGATTTTGAGTTCAGAAAAGGTGCAAAAGAAATTGATGCAGTTGATTCGTTGTGTATTGTAAACAGCACGGATGACAGCATCATGTGGGTTGAAAACTTTAAAGTTACAAAATAAAAAATTATTCTGATAAAAAACTCTTGCGGCAGAATAAAAACTGCCGTGAGAGTTTTTTTGCGGTATTAAATTTAAGCACTTTTTATTAAAAATTTTATGAACTCCTGACAGAATACAGAATGAATTTTGTAAAAAATTTAAGTTAAAATACAAAAAAGATATAATGTTATAAGAATTAATGAAAAATATTTATAAAAAAACTTGATATAGCAAATATTTTTTATTATAATATGTATGGTTTTAGTGATAATAAAAAAATACCGATTTTTGTATTCGGCAAAAGAACTGATTGGAAAAGAGCGCGAAAACAATGGAAAACGTGAAAAGGATATGCGGAAAAACAAGAAATCTGACCGGGGAGGACGGCAGGTATTTCCAGCTTAACTATCATGTGATGGAGGATGCGGTGTTTGTTGATGAATTTACAGATCCGACGCATAAAATGAAAAGGGATCATAACGACAATAATGTTATCGAATGCGGCTGTATTTATACTCCGATGAAAATGACAGAAATAGAACAAATGGTGCAAAACGAACTTGCAATCAGAAACATTGATATTGCAAAAATAAAAAGACGATTATGAAAAGGAGAGTTTTATGATGATAGCGTTAGATAATAACGGAAAAAATACAATATTGATATTTCGGATAATACATACACTATAAAAAAGAGCGGCATTGACCTGCGCGGGGGATATATAGAAATAACGGATGAATCTTTTAATGCGAAAGTCGGGGATGAGGGCTACTATGTTATTGCCGACTGTCAAAATCAAGGCAGCTACCTTTGTAAATTCACAAATCATGCCGATTATGAAATTGAATTAAAACAAAATCTTATGCCGATATTTGCCGTTAAAAAATCCGGAGACACTGTGCTTGGAATTGCAAAGGGCCTTGACTATAACTTTTATGTTGTTGTCGGCATAAAGGATAATTGCTATTATCTGAAGCTCAGGTTTGAAATAACAGACTTCGGCGCTTACGAAGATATTTCGTTTTCTTTAACTTCTCTCGGCTCTGATGCAGACTATTGCAAAATGGCAAGCGCCTACAGAGAATACCAGTTAAATCGCGGCGCATGCAAGCCGTTAAAAGAAAGAGTTAAAACAAATAAATATTTAAAGTATGCAGTTGAGTCGCCGGAAATCAGAATTCGTCTTGCGTGGAAACCGGCGCCGCCGAAGGTTTTGGAGCAAACCGTTCAAAACGAACCCGAGATGCATGTTGCATGTACGTTTGACAGAGTGAAAGACTTGATTGACGAGTTAAAAAAACAAGGAGTTGATAAGGCGCAGATATGTCTTATAGGCTGGAATAAAAGCGGTCATGACGGCAGATATCCGCAGCTTTTTCCCGTTGAAGAAAAGCTGGGCAGAGAAGAAAAGCTAAAAGAGCTGATTTCATATGCGCAGGATAACGGCTATCAGATAGTGTGCCACACAAACAGCACGGATTGTTATCATATAGCAGACACATTTTCAAACGACATTGTAAGAAAAGAGTCGGACGGCTCGCTTTGCTATGACGCCATGGCGTGGAGCGGAGGACGAATGTATCATCTTTGTCCGGTTAAAGCTTTGGAATATGCAAAAAAGGATTTGCCCAAAGCTGCAGAGCTTGGTTTTAGAGGAATTCATTATATTGATGTTATGTCAATATCTTCGCCGAGAGAGTGTTATGATAAAAATCATCTGTCCGATAAAAAGAACACATATGATTGCTGTGAGCAAATTATGAAACTGTGTCACGATTTGTTTGGCGGATTTTCGTCGGAGGGCGCGTTTGATTATTTGTCAAAATATCTTGATTTCGGACTTTATGTTACAATGGGAAGCCTTGACAATGATTTTTTTGACGAGCAGATACCGCTTTATGAATTGGTGTGTCACGGACTAATTTTGTATAACCCGTCTACAGAAACGATTAATGCAAGCATTAAGGGCAAAAATGCAATAGAAAAGCTTAAAAAATGCGGCGGCAGACCCAGCTTTTATATATATTCAAAATTCTTAACCGGCAGCGAAAGCTCTAACTGGATGGGAAATGACGACCTTGTTATATATACCGACGAACAGCTTGAATATGCGGTGTCAAAAATTAAAGAAATATATGACGATTATAAAACAGAGTGTGAAAAACAGTATGAATTTGCAGACAGCCCTGAAGATTTTTAATAACAAAAAAACGTGTCGGTTGACACGTTTTTTTGTTTTGGTATAATTAAGATACAAAATCTGATACGGGAGTGAGTATAAATTGAAATATATTGATAATTACACAAAAGAAATTTCTTTTCCGATAGGAGCGATAGGCAGCGGCAGTATAGGTCTTGCAGGTAACGGAAGGCTTGTCGACTGGGAAATATTTAACAGACCATCCAAAGGCAGCATAAACGGTTATTCGCATTTTGCAATTAAAGCGATTAAAAACAATAAACCTATTGCGTTTGTCCTAAACGGAGACTTAAAGAATGACTTAACAGGCCGCTACGGGCAAAATTACGGTTTGGGGCCAAAGCCTGAAACAATGTGCGGCTTTACGCATTTTAAAAATGCTTGCTTTAACGGCGAATTTCCGATTGCGAAAGTAAATTTTAACGACGACGCTTTTCCGGCAGATGTTAAGCTGACTGCATTTAATCCGTTTATTCCGTGTGACGAGGACAATTCAAGCATTCCTGCGGCATTTTTTGAAATTGAGATACATAATACAGAAAATGAAGAAATTGAATATCAAGTGGCGCTGTCTGTTGCAAATCCGTTTGAAAAATCGGCAAATGCGGTTGAAGAAAAAAACGGATATAAAATTTTAAAGCTGTATAATGCGGGAGCGGATAAATCCGATATCGGATACGGCGATTTGAGCGTTGCAACCAATTGCCCTGAGGTTTACACGCAAACTTATTGGTATCGGGGAGGCTGGCAGGACTCTGTAGTAACGTTTTGGAATGATTTTAATAAAAATGATTTTTTAAAAGAAAGAAAATATGACGGCTTCGGCAGTTTTGATACGGGAAGCGTTGCCGCAAAGATAAAGCTAAAAGCAAATCAGACAAAAAAAGTCCGTTTTGTGCTGTCGTGGAATGTGCCGAACAATTATAACTACTGGTCGGAATATAAAGACAAAAACGGACGTGACGTGCAGTGGAAGAACTATTATGCAACTCTTTTTGAAAATTCCGTTTCTTCGGCATTGTATGCCCTTGAAAACTGGGACATGCTCTACGGCAGAACGCTTAAGTTTAAAGAAATTCTGCACGGCGGAACATTTCCGAAAGCTGTGCTGGATGCGGCGGCGTCGAATTTGTCCGTTTTAAAATCGCCGACAGTGTTTCGTTTGGAGGATGGTTCGTTTTACGGCTGGGAGGGCGTGCATGAAAAAATCGGTTCATGCGAGGGAACTTGCCAGCACGTTTGGAATTATGCGTATGCGCTTTGCTTTTTGTTTCCGAGACTTGAACGAAGCATAAGAGATGTTGAGTTTAAATACAGCACAGATAAAAACGGAAGAATGGGCTTTAGAATAATGCTTCCTCTCGGACGGGAGATGACGGACTTTCGCGCGTGCTTGGACGGACAGATGGGAGCCGTAATAAAAACATACAGGGAATGGAAATTATCGGGCGATAATAAATGGCTTGAAGACAACTGGGAAAATGTTAAAAAGGTTTTGGAATATGCGTGGAGCAAAGATAACCCGGACGCGTGGGATTTAAACAAAGACGGCGTTTTAGAGGGCAGACAGCATCACACGCTTGATATGGAACTGTTCGGTGCGTCGTCGTGGCTTGAGGGAATGTATCTTGCGGCGCTTAAAGCGGCAGCCAAGATGGGAGAGTTTTTAGGCGATACAAAAAAGTCGGATGAATATACAAGGCTTTTTGAAAACGGACAAAAATGGGTGAAGGAAAATCTGTTTAACGGTGAGTATTTTATTCAGAAGATTGACATAAATGACAAGAGCACAGTCGATAAATTTGATGCCGCAGACACATACTGGAATAATGAAACAAAAGAGATTAAATATCAGATAGCCCGGGGCTCGTCTATTGATCAGATGTTAGCGCAGTGGCACGCCGATATTTTAGGTCTTGGCAATATTTTCGATAATAAACAGATAAATTCGGCTCTTGAGTCGATGATGAAACTTAACTATAAAGAATCTATGCGCGGCTTTACAAATCCATGGAGAATTTTTTCTTTAAATGACGAGGCGGGAAGCGTTATATGCGACTACCCGAAAGACAGCGAAAAGCCTAAAATTCCAATCCCTTACTGCGAGGAAACCATGACAGGGTTTGAATATTCATTTGCGGGGCTTTTGTATTCAAGAAACAAATTTCGTGAGGCAACGAAGGTTGTCGAGGCGGTGAGAAAACGTTTTGACGGCGAAAAACGCAATCCGTATAATGAATTTGAATGCGGCAGCAATTATGCAAGGTCAATGGCAAGCTATGCTTTAATTCCGATTCTTGGCGGGTTTGAATTTGATTTGCCAAATAAATATATCGGTTTTAATCCGTATACTAAAGAAAATTTTCGAAGCATCTGGAGTGTTGACGGTGCGTGGGGAGAAATTTTAATATATAAAGACAAAGCGGTTTTGTCGGTTGCCGAAGGAAAATTAAAACTGTCATCTTTCGGCGCAAAGTTTTCAAAAAATGTTTTTGGCGTCAGCATCAATAAAAAAAGTGTTGATTATAAATTTAAAGATGGTATAATATATTTTGACGAATGTGAAATTTATGATAGCATGGAGATTAAAATATGAAACACATGAAAATAACAACCGCCGAGCTTGCAAAAATATGCCGGACAACTCAGGGAACAGTTGACCGCGCGCTAAATAACCGCACCGGAATAAAAGAAGAAACAAAAAGAAAAATTTTAAACGCGGCAAAACAATACGGATACAGAAATTGTGTCGGCAGTTCATGCGCGGACAAAATTTCAGGTCAGGTGGGAGTTATTGTATTTAATCTTAACAATGAATATTTTTCAGAGCTTGTTATGGAAGTGGAAAATATTTTAAAAAAGATTGGATTCTGCACGATTGTCATGATGACTAACTATGATAAAAGACAGGAAATCGAATGTATAAGAAATATGTATAATATGGGGGTTAAAGGAATTATACTGTGCAGCGTAAATTCAGGAGACGAGTTTTTGCAATATTTAAAAATGTTTGACATACCTATCGTTGCTGTCGGAAACGATATAGGCGGTGTGCCGTATGTCGGAATTGACGATTTTGCCGCAATGCGCGACATGACGCAGAAGCTTAAAAATGAAGGGTATAAAAAGTTTATCTATTTTTCTCCGGCAATAAATTATGAAAGCGCTTATGCACAAAAGCTGCGTTATAAAGGCTTTCTTTGCGCCGCAAAGGGCGGCGACTATGAAGTTATAGACGATATAGGCAAAATAAAAACAAGCTATGATAACAAAAGCGCCGTTATATGTTCAACGGATTATTATGCTTTTTTGGTGTATGCAAAGGCAAAAAATGCAAAAGTGGTTGGCTTTGATAATTTAAAAGCCATTGAAAAATACAATCTTAATATTGATTCTGTCGGGTATTGCGTGGGCGAAATTGCGCAGACTGCTGTAGACATTATTATGTTAAACAAAAAGGAAGGCAAAATTTTAGAGCACAAAATCGAAAGTCACAGTTATAATTAACAGACATATCGGGTTTTATTTTTTATGTATAGATACGGGGCGCAAAGCACTTTCGCTTTTGCGCCCCGTATTTTTGAAACTATAATATCGTGTTTTATAGTTTGGCATTGTATCGGCATTGCTGTGCGGATTTGGTGCCGAATTTTTTATTTATCTTGAAAGTATCTTGTCTAAATCCTCTTTCGGTTTATCCGTTAAGTTGAGATTATAATTATCGGATAAAAATTTAAAAATATTAGGCGATACAAAAGCCGGAAGCGTTGGACCCAAATACATATTTTTTATGCCTAAATACAAAAGCGTCAGCAAAATGCAAACGGCTTTTTGTTCATACCATGAAAGCACAAGCGTCAGCGGCAAATCGTTTACGGAACAGCCGAAAGCGTCGGCAAGCGCAAGGGCAATTTTTATTGCGCTGTATGCATCGTTGCACTGACCGCAGTCAAGTATTCTCGGTATGCCTTCAATGTTGCCCAAATCCAAATCGTTTATGCGGTATTTTCCGCATGCCAAAGTGAGGATAATCGTGTCAGAGGGAGTTAGCTTGGCAAAATCGGTGTAATAGCTTCTTGAGGGCGAAGCGCCGTCACAGCCGCCTATTAAGAAAAAGTGTTTTATTTTTCCCTGCCGTACAAGCTCAACTATTTTATCTGCATAAGACAAAACGGCATTGTGAGCAAAACCGGTTATAACGCTGTCGCCGCCGTTTACGCCTGTCATGTGCTTATCTTCGTCATATCCGCCGCACTCCGTTGCTTTTTCTATTACGGGCGTGAAATCCTTTTTTTCATCAATGTGCACAAGTTCCGGGTAAGAAACAACCGAGGTTGTAAAAACGCGGTCGCAATAGCTTTGGCGTACGGGCATAAGGCAGTTTGTTGTAAACAAAACAGGAGCCGGAATGTTATGAAATTCCGACTGCTGATTTTGCCAGCCGGTGCCGAAATTTCCTTTCAGATGCGGATATTCTTTAAGCTTTGGGTAGCCGTGTGCCGGAAGCATTTCGCTGTGTGTGTAAATATTTATTTTCTTATCTTTCGTTTGCTCGAGCAACAGCTTTAAATCGTGCAAATCATGACCGCTCACAACAATAAAAGGCCCTTTTTCTATAGTCAGTGAAACTTTTGTCGGGGTTGGATTTCCGTATGCCTGAGTGTTTGCTTCATCTAACATATGCATGCATTTTAAATTGATTTCGCCGCATCTTAAAACAAGCGATAAAAGCTCTTCTATGGTTTTATCCTCTCCGAGGGCGGCAAGCGCCTCATAAAAAAAGCTGTTTACTGAGTCATTAGTTTTTCCCAAAGCAAAAGCATGATAAGCATATGCCGCCATTCCCTTAATTCCGAAAAGCAGAAGCGATTTTAAAGAACGAATGTCTTCATCTTCGTTCCAGATATTTTTTACATTATAGCTTTCGCAGTTTTCAAGCGCTTCTTTCGCCGTTTTTATTTCTTCTTTCAGCGAGTTAATTGTGTCGTTATTAAAATTAACGTTTGTGATAGTGGTAAAAAGTCCCTTTTGGATAAGCCTGTCGGTCTGAGCAGAGGCGCCGTTTTTTTTTGCCGCCCTTGCAAGACCTATAAGCTCACCTGTAAGTTCATCCTGATAATTTGCGGTATCGGCTTTTTTGCCGCATACGCCGGCTTTGCCGTTGCAGCCTGTGTTGTGTGCCGTTTGCTGACACTGAAAACAAAACATTTCGTTCATAAATATCCTCCAAAAACAAAATTTATATTAGTTTGTCTTATAAGAAAATATTTATTCATTACAAATTTTTTCGGTTTAGTCGGTGGTTTTGGATTTTTGCGCATTAAACGAAACGGTGAATACAGTGCCGGTTTTTTCGCTGCTTTTAACGCTTATGCTGCCGCCGGCTGAATTTACTAAATTTTTTGTGATTGCAAGGCCGAGGCCGTGCCCTGTGCCGCTGCTTCTTGATTTGTCCGACTGATAAAATCTTTCAAAAATATGTTCTATATCGTTTTTGGGTATTAAGGTTTTATTCGTTACGGAAAAAACAGCCTTTCCCGATTTTAAATATAACTTACAAAACACATTTCCGCCCGGATTTTCATGCTTTAAAGCGTTATCAATTAAAGAAGCTGTTATGCGCTTTATATTTTCACTGTTTGCTTTTATAAATATGTTCTGGTTAATATCGGAGCTGTAGTTTATGTTTTTTTCATATGCCACAGATTCCATAACGAGTGCGTTTTTTTCGGCAATGTCGGAAAAATTAACAATTTCAATATCCTTTTGCGGCTGCTCGGATTTTGACAAAACAAGCATTTGTTCGGTAAGCAATTTCATGTTTTGTGCGGCTTGTTTTGTTGCGTCAACCCATTTATACATTTCTTCAATTGTCATATCCTTATTTTTTATAAGAATATCTGTGTTTGCAAGTATGGCGGTCAGCGGAGTTTTTAAATCGTGGGAAATATCGGTTATAAACTGCCGCTCGCGTGCTATTGAATTTTCTAAAGGTTTTATTGAAATGTTTGCTAAATAGCTGCTTATAAAATAGAATAAAAGCATTGTAAGCAAAAAGATTAAAACAAGCAGCAAAAAAAGCTTAATCATTTCCAGACGTATAAAATCCGGGCTTGCAATTGCTATTTTGATATCCCTGCCGGTTTGCTGCTTAAAGTAGTAAATATTGTTTAGCCTGCCGAAATCATCTTTTTGGGCGCAAATGTCTTTTGCGGTATCGGAAAGAGAAGTATCAAACAGGATTTCGTTTTTCGATAAAATGTTTACGTTTTCGGTTTCCAAATTATAAAAAAACACGAATATCGAACTTAAATAGCTGTCGCTTTGCTGCAAAGTGTGAGGAGCTTTTTCGTCCGGTTTATCTTCGTCCGGCTTTGGCATGTTTTTCGGATCAGGTTCGTTTTGAATATTTTTTTTTGCCAGAAAATTATTTATTGCGTCATACGGTTCAATTTTTTGCTGCATTGTTGTTTTAAGCTTTTCTATGCTTAAATGATACGAATACGCAAATATAACAATATTTACAACCAAAAGCACGGATGCGACTAAAATAAGGTTTGTAAGTATAAAGCTTTTTTTGTATTTTTTAATCATTTTCCGACACCTCCAGCCGATAGCCGATATTTTGAAGATTTTTTATTTTTACATTTGAGCCTAAATATCTGAGTTTTTTTCTTATAAAAGAGATATATACCTCAACGCTGTTTTCGCCCGCCTGCGAATTTATTCCCCATATATTTGAAATAAGAAGCTCCTTTGCAATAGTCATTTTAGAGTTTTTAAACATCATTTTTACCACTTCAAACTCCTTTTTTGTAAGCGAAATCGATTTTTCACCGCAGACAAGAACGCATGAATTCAAATCAAGAGATAAATCGCCGTAGTCTATTTTGTTTATGGCAAGATTTCCGCTTCTGCGCGTGAGCGCCGATGTGCGCGCCAAAAGCTCGCGCATGTCAAACGGCTTTGTCATGTAGTCGTCGGCGCCGAGCTTTAAATTCTCAACCTTATCTTCAATTGTGTTTTTTGCGGTAAGCATTAAAACGGGTGTGTTTATCTTAAGCTCCCGTATCTTTTTTAAAACCTCTGTTCCGTTTATAATGGGAAGCATAATATCTAAAATAATTAAGTCATACGTTTCGTGAGATGCATAATAAATCGCGTCTTCTCCGTTATAGACAGCGTCGGTTATGTATGCCTCGTCAGTCAGAATTTTGCATATGGCGTCGGATATGAGCTTTTCGTCTTCAATAACTAAAATTTTCATTTTCTTGTATCTCCTTGATCGGTATAAAGTAATTTTAACACATTTTCACGCTCTTTTCTATAATTTATCACAATTTTCTTAAAAAGACCTTAAAAGTTTTAAGAACTTTTTAAGAATTATATGTATAATAAAAGCATAGCAAGACTAAAAAATTATGAAAGGCAGTGAAAAATTATGAAAAAGAGACTTTTAAAAACAATTTTAACCATGGTATCGGTTATCGCAATCACCGTTTATTTCACATTCCCCAATCTTGTGATTGCTGTAAACGAACAAACACCAACCAAATTCGTTTTTTCAGACAGCGAAATAACAGCAGAAAACGGAGACTATACGGATTACGAAATTTCTAAAACAAGTCTTGTTATTAAAGGCAGCGGTACATATGAAGTGTACGGTTCGTGTGAAAACGGAAGCATTAAAGTTAAAAAAGGCGTTGACAACGTTAATATTGTGCTTTGCGGAATTAACCTTTCAGCGCAAGACACCGCTCCGCTTTGTTTTAACAAATCAAGCGGCGTAACCTTAACGGCAAAGGAAAACACCATAAATTCTTTTTCGGACGGCGAAAAAAACAATGATGATAATTATCCCGATAACGAAAATGCTGAAAATGCCGTTATAAAGTGTAAAGACGGTTCAAATGTTTTAATAAACGGCACGGGAACAATTAACATAACCGCCAATGCAAAAAATGCAATAAAAGCAGGAGAAAGCACAGAAGATGACGGCAGTGCTTCTCTTACAATCGAGGATTTAAATTTAAATATAACCGCTGATGTAAATGATGCTGTCAATGCACAGTCGGCTCTTTATATAAAGAGCGGAAATTTAAATATCAGCGCGGCAGACGATGCCATTCACAGCGACTATGACCTGGTTATAGGTTCTTTAAATGCTGATAATGACGATTTAAATATAAATATAACTTCGTGCTATGAAGGCTTAGAGGGCGCAAACATAAAAATAAATTCGGGAAATATAAAAATAAATTCCGATGATGACGGCATAAACGCTGCAAATTCGGATTTGAAAAATTATAATTTCACATTGGAATTTAACGGCGGAAACTTATATGTAAATGCCAAAAACGGCGACGGTATAGATTCAAACGGATCGCTAACCGTAACGGGAGGCAATATTGAGGTTTACTCAACAAGTTCCGGTGCAAATTCACCGCTTGACAGTGACGGAGAATTTACAATAACGGGCGGAACGGTGCTTGCAGTCGGAAATTCGTCAATGGCTCAGACTCCGAAAACATCATCTCAAAATTATCTCGTTTTTTCCGGCGGAAACGAAATGAGAGGTATGCCGGGCGGAGGTTTTGGAAACGAAAATGTGTCGCAGTTTAACGGAGATGAAAACCAAAACGGCAGACCGGAGCCGCCTCAAAAACCGCAGGGCGATAATTCTAAAAAAGATAACGAAAGAAACTTTGGCGGCAATTTTGAAGATAAAAACCGCCCGACAGGCGAAGCAAATCAAAACCCGAACGGCAGTGGCAAAAATGATGAAAACCGCCCTGTGCCGCCCGATATGCCAAATCAAAACCCGAATGGTGACGGCAATCAAAACGAAAATCAAAATACAGGCAAGATAGTAATATCTGCCGGCGATAAAATTGAAATAACGGATTCGGCAAACAATATTTTGTGCAGCGGCGAGGCAGTAAGAAGTGCAAATTATGTGTTCTACAGCTCAGGTGCAATTTCGGATAACGAAACATACACTTTAAAGATTAATTCAGAAGAAGCAATGCAGACAACTGTGTCTGAAAGCGCAGCAAATAAAGGTTTTGGCGGTTTCGGACAAAACGGCATCAGACCGGATATGAGGCCCGGCGGCAATAATGGCGAAAATCCTCCCGAGCTTCCGGACGGCGCAAATCCGGGCGGGGCGGTAAAGCCGCCTCAAAACGAAAATAATCAAACTCTGCCGGATAACAAAAACAACACAATAATATCTTCAAACTTAGTTAAATATTTTCAAAGGGTATGGGATATGTTTAAAGTAAATTCAAAATAAAATCATAATAGAAGGTGCTGTAAAAGAATCAATTGACTTTTTTACAGCACTTTTTTTAGCCGGAAATGCATATAATCTTTCCTGTAAGGGAAACACAAATACCGTGGGCGCCAAGCGTTTGCATCAAATTTAAAACAGATAAGGGGATTTTTTATGTGTACAGCGGCGGCATATGTAAATAACGGGCTTTATTTCGGCAGAAATCTTGACTATGAGTTTTCCTACGGCGAAAGCGTGGCGATAATGCCGAGAAATTATCCTATTTCCTTTAGTTCGGGATATCAGACAAATAATCATTATGCAATTATAGGTATGGCGCATGTGAGTAATAACTATCCTTTATACTACGATGCGGCAAATGAAAAGGGGCTTTGCATGGCGGCGCTGAATTTTGTCGGAAATGCGGTTTATCAAAACGAGGCCGGTAAAAAAGAAAACATTTCTTTTTTTGAAATTATGCCCCGGATTTTAAGCAGCTGCAAAACAGTCGGCGAGGCAAAAGAGCTGCTTTATAAAATAAATATCATAAAAAAAGCCTTTGGTGAGTTTGAAGTTGCTGAGCTTCACTGGATTATAGCGGATAAAAACGAATGTATAGTGCTGGAATGTGTGAAAGACGGCGCTTTTATATATGATAATCCGTACGGAGTGCTTGCAAACAATCCGCCGTTTCCGATTCAGGCGGCAAACCTTAATAATTATATGAATATTTGCGCCGCTCCTGCTAAGAACCGCTTTTCAGAAAAACTTGATTTAAAGGCATACAGCCGCGGAATGGGCGCAATCGGTCTGCCGGGCGATCTTTCGTCGCAGTCAAGGTTTGTTCGCGCCGCTTTTGTGCTTAATAATTCCGTTTCAAATAAAAGCGAAGGTGAAAACGTGAGCCAGTTTTTTCATATTCTTTCATCGGCAGAACAACAAAGAGGCTGCTGCATAACGGAGGACGGAAAGCTTGAAATAACAATTTATTCAGGCTGTATAAGTGCAGATAAGGGCATTTATTATTACACAACCTATGATAACCGCCAAATAAGCGCGGTCGATATGAACAAAGAAAACCTTAACGCAAAAGAGCTTATTTGCTATCCGATAGTTTTAAAGCAAAATATTTTAAATATAAATTAAAAAAATTTTTATAAAGCAAAAAAGTGTGCTTTCGATTATGTAATTGCAAAGAATCGGAAGCGCACTTTTTTATTTGACATTTATTGCAAACGGTGTTATAATTGGTTTGACTTAAATATAAAAAGGGGAGAATTATGCGTGAGCGTTAATATGTATGCTGCGGCGTGCAGCGAAAACGGCGGAATATATCACTGCGTTTTAAATGAAAACGGCAGCCTGGATTTTAAAGAAAAAACAGATATTGACCGTCCGATGTATATGTGTGTTGAAAACGGCAAAATGTATGTTGTTTTAAGAAAACCGTTTGAAAATGATAACAGCGGCATTTTGGCATACGATATTTTAAACGACGGAAGCCTAAAAAGAAGCGATGATAAAATATATGATACAAAGGGGGTTGTTGCTTGCCATGTATCGTGCGCAGGCGAAAAGGTGTTTTATGCAAACTACATATCCGGCAGCGTCGGAATGATAGGCGGAAAACATATCGTGCATGAAGGAAAAACAGGACCGGATAAATTGCGCCAGGAGGCGCCACATGCACATCAGATGTATCTTACGCCGAATAAAAAATACGTGATTGCGCTTGATTTGGGACTTGATGCGGCTATAGTCTACGATTTGGATCTAAATAAAATAAATTCCATACAAATTCCCGCGGGACACGGCGCAAGACACTGCGTGATGACGCGTGATTTAAAAAAGCTGTTTATTATAGGCGAAATGTCGTCATGCGTGAGCGTGTTTGAATTTAACAAGTCAAACGGAAATGCAAAGTATATAAAAACATATGACACCTTTGACGAAAGCTATGAAGGCAAGCGCTCGGCGGCTGCAGTTAAGCTTTCGCCCGATGAGCGGTTTTTATATGTATCGGACAGAGGCGATAACACGGTTTCGCGTTTTGAAATCTGCGGCCTTGAGCTAAAAAACTTAAAAAAGATATCCTCTATGGGAAAATCGCCAAGAGACTTTGAAATATCGCCCGACGGCAATTTTATGGCGGTGACAAACGAGCTTACGGATAATATACATATCTTCGGTATCGATAAATCAAGCGGAAAACTTACCGACACAGGTTTTGACTATACGGCAAAAAATCCGTTATGCGTTATATATTATTAAGCAAAAAATGGGGTATTGATTTTTTTATTAATATGTGTTAAAATGAGTTTGCAAAAAAATAAAAACTTGTTTGAAAGGAGCAGAATTTACAATTATGATAAAAAATGACGTCAGTGATGTAAAACAGGAAGAAAAAACAAATCTGAATAGTGAAAACAAAAAAGTTTCGTATAATACATTTGAAGAACGAAGAAAAATGAACATAGCAGCATTTGTTATAACAATTATCGCACTTATAACGCTTTGCTGTATGCCGTTTGACCTTTACTACGGCAAGCCGGCATGTTATATAGAATATGAAGACGGAAAGCTTATGCTTGCAATTTTGCTCAGTATGGCATTTTTCTATTTTTTAAGCTTTGATATGGTTGCTTTTTGCGTGGCATCGGTTAATGTTGCGTTTCTTGCCATAAACACTTATCAAAGAATTTTGTATGAAACAAGCGAGCTTTTGCCCGGATTTTATGTGTTATGGAGCTGCAGTATTTTGGTTATGATAGTTCATTTCCTGTATCCGTATATAGTAAAAAAAATAAGAAATAAAAAATAAATTATCAAAAACAACCGACTGTGAAATAAAAGCCGGTTGTTTTTTTGTGCGAAATAACAGTGTAACGCAAAAAAATATGTGAAAATAAAATAAATTTAAATATTTGTATTGACAAACGATATTTCGGGGAATATAATATAATCAAACAAATGAATAGGTGTTCATATGTTTGAAAGAGTAAATGGGGGTGAGTATATGACAGAGGAAAAAAATGAATTGCAGAGCAGCGAAGTTAATCAAAAAAATGTCTGTGCGCTGAGCAAAATAAAAGATATTTTGCCCGAAGAGGAGATTTTGTATGATTTGGCAGAGCTTTATAAAGTGTTCGGCGATTCAACGAGAATAAAAATTTTGTATGCACTTTTTGAAAGCGAGCTGTGCGTTTGTGATATTGCAAACGTGCTTGAAATGACGCAAAGCGCAATATCGCATCAGCTTAGAGTACTTAAAAACAACAAGCTTGTAAAATACCGGCGCGAGGGAAAAACAATAATCTATTCTCTTGCCGACGGACATGTAAGAACAATTTTGGATCAGGGATTGGAACATATAGAAGAATAAAATAAATAAAAGAAAGAGGTAGTGTTATTATGAAAAAATTATTTAAACTTGAAGAGCTTGACTGCGCTAACTGCGCTGCAAAAATCCAGGATGAGATTTCGAAAATTGACGGAGTAAATGAAGTGAGTATAAGCTTTATGACGCAGAGTATGTTTTTGGACTGCGAAGACGATAAGCTTGACGAAATTTTGAAAAAAGCTGAAAAAACCGGCAGAGAGCACGAAAAAGGATTTAGAATAATTCGCTAAAAGGCAGGTGATTATTATGCAAAAAAAACATAAAATCATGATTTCAAGGCTGGCACTGAGCGCTGTGGTTTTAGTTTGCGGTTTGCTTGCAGATGTGCCGCAGATAATTAAACTTTGCATCTACCTTTTATCATATGCAATTATAGGCTATGACGTTGTTATAAATGCCGTAAAAAATATATTTACATTAAAATTTTTAGACGAAAACTTTTTAATGGCGCTCGCTTCAGTCGGAGCGTTTTGCATAGGCGATTATCCCGAGGCTGTGAGCGTTATGCTTTTTTATCAGCTCGGAGAACTGTTTTTAAGCCTTGCCGTGAACAAATCGCGAAAATCAATCACTTCGCTTATGGATTTAAGCGTTGAGTATGCAAACCGTTATGAAAACGGTAAATCCGAACGCATCTCGCCGTATGAGCTGGAAGTGGGCGAGTATATAATGGTTAAAACGGGAGAAAAAGTGCCGGTTGACTGCGTGATATGCGAAGGAAACACAACTCTTGACACAGCCGCCCTCACGGGAGAGAGTCTGCCGAGGTCGGTAAAAGAAGGCGACAGCGTTTTAAGCGGCAGCGTTAATATAGCAAACGGATTTGTTGCAAAGGTTGAAAAGAAATATGAAAATTCAACCGCAGCAAGAATTTTGGAGCTTGCGCAAAACGCAGCGCATAAAAAAGCAAAAACAGAGAAGTTTATCACAAGATTTGCAAAGTATTACACGCCCGCAGTTGTTGTTTTGGCGCTTCTGATTGCGTTTGTTCCGGGTTTGTTTTTCGGGTTCGGTTTTGCAAATTGGATAGAAAGAGGTCTTTCGTTTTTGGTAGTGTCGTGTCCGTGTGCGCTTGTAATATCCGTTCCTCTCGGATTTTTTGCAGGTATCGGTTCAGCTTCGGCAAACGGCAGTATAATAAAGGGCAGTGTTGCAATTGAAAAGCTTGAAAAGGTTAAGTGTGCGGTTTTTGACAAAACAGGCACTTTGACCGACGGCAAGGTCAGCGTTAAAGAATTTGAAACAAAAAAATATGCAAATGAAAACATAAAGCTTTCAGATGAAGAAATACTTCGCCTCAGTGCATATGCCGAAAATATGAATAATCACCCTGTTGGAAATTCAATAAAGGCATACTATAAAAAAAGCATTGATATGACGAAAATCAAAGACACTCAGGAATTTACGGGAATGGGCGTAGGAGCGGTAATTGACGGACATAAGGTTTATGTAGGAAACGCAGCGCTTGCAAAAAAACTCGGCTGCACCGTTTCCGACGGCGGCGACAGCATGGTGTTTGCAATTATCGACGGCTATGTAGCTGCGCATTTTAAATTCGGCGATAAAATAAAAGCCAATGCTGCGCAGTCAATTCAAGAATTAAAGAAAAACGGAATTGAAAAGTGCATTATGCTTACCGGCGATAATGAAAAACACGCAGCCGAAGCTGCGGACGCTCTTTTGCTTGACGGATACTACAGCTCGCTTTTGCCGGCAGATAAAGTAGAAAAGCTTGAAGAAATTCAGAAAAACACAAACGGCCAGGTAATGTTTGTAGGAGACGGAATAAACGATTCGCCCGTGCTTATAACGGCAGATGTCGGCATAGCAATGGGAATGGAAGGCTCCGACGCGGCAGTTGAGGCGGCAGATATTGTTATCATGAACGACGATTTGTCATGTATAGCAAAAGCCGTTAAGATAAGTAAAAAAACAATGGGTATCGTAAGAGAAAACATAGTTTTTGCCATAGGCGTTAAAATTTTGGTTCTCGCGCTCAGCGCTTTGGGTATTGCGGGAATTTGGGCGGCAGTGTTTGCCGATGTTGGCGTAGCGTTGCTTGCGGTTTTAAACGCGCTCCGATGTTTAACGCTTAAAAAATAAACCTGTGCAATTGACAAAATAAATCATATATGCTATACTTTATATATAGAATTTTATGAAAGCTATAGCTTGTATGCTGCAAAATAACTTAGTGAAAAACGGTAATAAAAAAAGCAAAAAGCGTGCAGACTGTGGTCGGTGCGCTTTTTGCTTTTTTTATTAAAGAAATGCGAGGTGAGCAGATGAGAGACTATATTAACGCAGATTCTTTTTTAAATCCGATATTTGTCGAACGTGAGCGGCGCGAAAAAAAGATGGCAGATGTTGTAAAGCATGTGCATAATTTTTATGAGCTTTATTTTTTGATAGACGGTCAGATTGATAAATTTGTTGAAAACAGAACCCATCATTTAAAACCGTTTGACCTTATAATAATCCGTCCGAATGTGCTTCACCGTGCGCTCTTATGTAAGGACTACCGCCATGAAAGAGTTGTGGTGTATTTTGATGAGCGCTCTGTAAACGATAAAAATATTTTAGAAAAATTAGCCGAACAAAAAGGAGTTGTGTCTCTTCCGCTGGTGGCTGCAAAAAGAGTGTTTAAGCTGATTAACATATTGCTCAACGAAACCGAAAACGATATTTACCACGATAATTATGTTAAATGCGTTTTAAATGAAATGCTCATTTTAATACTTAGAAATCAGTTTAGCAAAAGCGCAAATTATGCGGGAATAAAGTTTGAAAAAATTATAGACTATGTGCGCGAATCAACCGGCGAGGCGATCACGCTTTCGTCCGTGGCTCAGAAGTTTTTTGTAAGCGAAGCACACCTTAGCAGAATGTTTAAAAAAAATACAGGCTTCACGTTTACTCAGTATGTTAACTACCAAAGAGTTATTTTTGCGCAGCGTATGCTTTTAAAAACCGACGAACCTATAGGAAACATCGCCGTTCAAAGCGGATTTGAAAGCTTAACGCATTTCGGGCGCGTGTTTAAACAGTTAACCGGATTTTCTCCAAGAGAATACAGAAAACATGCCAAGCCCGACACATATAACAAATAAAAAATTATCCGACAGGCAAAAAGTTAAACTTTATTTTAACTTTTGCCTGTCGGATTTTTATTAAAAGCAAATAGTTTATTCATTTTGCGATAAAATAAGGTCTGAAAACAGCGCCAAAAGTTTTGTTAAGTTTTCATCGCTCAGTGAGGAAATATTTAAGTATTTTGTTTTATTGCATTCAATAACATATTTGTCGTAAATTTGCGAAAAGTCGGCGGCCTGAGTTTTCTCAACGCCGAGTATGTAGTCGCAGGAAACATGAAATAATTTGCATATTTCGTTTAAGGTGTCAAAATAGGGCAGAGAGTCGGCTCTTTCCCATGAACAAAGCGTACCTCTTGAAACACGCAGAATATCTGCAAGATGCTTTTGAGTGTAGCCGTGCTGTGAGCGGAGCACACGGAACTTTTCGGAAAAAGCAGTTGCCATTTCGGAAAATGTGTCTAATATGTCCGGGGATTCTGAGGCGTTTTCCTTTTTGAATTTTGTTGATGTCATATAAATCTCCTCCTAATATCTACATTATTAATCCTAATTATATATTTTATGACAAAATGAGTAAAAAGTCAACATAAAACATAAGTTTTATTTACCCGTTTTGCTTATTTGTGCGAAAAAATTATAATAATTATTGACAAAAATAAAGAGATGTACTATAATATAACTAACGAGCGTTAGTTAGTAACGGGAGGAAAACAATGAAAATTCTGACTCGAGTGGTGGTGTCTTGACTGGAACAAAGCAAGCATTGATTTTTATTTGTCTTTAAATGCCGAGCCGATGAACGACTGGACGGTGTACCGCTTAGCGGGCGATGCGCTTCGTAAGCTTGCAGATTAAAAACAAGTCTGCAAGGAAAAGCCCTTGTTTTATCGCTTGACACGCTTCGTATCAGACATGTGACGCGGCGGTTCTTTATTTTTATATGTCCTTGTGATAGAGTTTGATTAGCCGAAAGGCGAAAGAAAACTGAAAGGAGGTATGAAAATGAAAAAGGAAAAAAAGTTGTTGATTTTAGGGGTTTTGTTGTGTTTTGCATTTGCAATATGGACAGTTTTGATACAAACGGCAGATGTTAAACCGGCAGGGCAAAACGGAACCTATATAGGTTTTGCTTCTTTTAATTTATGGTTTTTTAAATTATGCGGCGTGCATATGATGCTTTATATTATAACCGACTGGCTCGGTCTTGCAGCGATTGCGGTGTGTATGATATTCGGCGCGCTGGGATTTGTTCAGATGATTAAAAGAAAAAGCCTTTTGAAAGTTGATTATGATATCAGACTGCTTGGTATTTATTATATTATCGTAATATTTTGCTATCTGATATTTGAAATGATACCGATAAACTACAGACCGATTTTATTTGACGGACGCATGGAGGCATCGTATCCGTCATCAACAACGCTTTTGGTGCTGAGCGTTATGCCAACGCTTGTTTTTCAGGCAAACAGAAGATTAAAAAACATTTGCAAAAAAAGAGCGGTAGTTGGTTTTTCGGTTTTGTTTTCGGCATTTATGGTAACCGGCAGACTGGTTTGCGGAGTTCATTGGTTTACCGATATTTTTGCCGGAATACTCCTTAGCGGAGGACTGTTTACAATTTATATGTCGCTTGTTTTATTAAATGATAAAAAATAATTTTTTGGAGGCTGTTTTGATGGAATTTAATGAAAAGCTTTCACAGCTGAGAAAAGCAAAAGGTCTTACGCAGGAGGAGCTGGCAGAGGCATTATATGTTTCAAGAACGGCGGTTTCAAAGTGGGAGTCGGGCAGAGGATACCCGAGCATAGATTCTTTAAAAGAAATATCAAACTACTTTAGCGTAACGATTGACGATTTGCTCTCGGGCGAAAAACTTATTTTACTTGCCGAAAAGGAAAATAAAACAAACATTAAAAATATGTGCGGATTAATGTTTGGTATTTTGGATATTTTTTATGTTGTGCTTATCTTGCTTCCGCTTTATCCAAAAACTGTCGGAGGATATGTCTTTTCCGTGAGCTTGTTTAATTACGGTGAAACATCTTACTTTAACATTTTGGTTTATAAAATTATGTTTGCTTTATTTGTTGCTCTCGGAGCCGCAAAACTTTTGCTTTTGTATTTTAAGGTTTTAAAAGGTCAAAAAATGCTTACGGCTTTTTCAATACTGCTCGGAGTTTTTGCCGCATTGTTTTTGTCGCTTGCAAGAGAGGCATATGCTGCAAGTGCCGCTATTTTATTGCTTGCGGCAAAGACTGCGCTTGTGTTTAGATGCAAAGGTTAATCATAAGGAGAGATAAAAATGAATATAACGATTATAAAAGCAACGAAAAGGAAAAACAGCAGTACATATAATGCCGCAAAATACTTTATATCAAAGTTTGAAACGGTTGAAAATGTTTTCGAATTCACATTGCCCGACGACATGGCTCATATCTGCCGCGGCTGTTATGCGTGTCTTTACGGTAATGAAGATAAGTGCGGCGGAGCAGAGTATTTAAAGCCGATAAACGAAGCTTTTTCAAAATCGCAGCTTATTATATTCTGCTGTCCGGTATGGTGTTTTCATGCGCCGGGACAGATAAAAACATTTTTGGATCATTACGGCTATAGATGGCTTGTACACCGTCCGAATTTTGAAATGCTTTCAAAACAGGCGCTTATTATAACAACTGCCGGAGGCGGAGGGCTAAAGTCGGCGGCAAAAGATATAAAAGACAGTATGGATTATTGGGGTGTTGCAAAAACATATGTTGTCACACAATCGGTCTGGGGATATTTTTGGAATGATATGCCGGAAAAATTCAAAAAAAGCTTTGAAAAAAAGCTTGACCGCGCAGCAGCAAAAGTATTAAAGAATTCAAAAAATCTTAAAACCTCGCTAAAGGTGAAATGCCTTTACAAAATGTTTGAAAAGCTTCATTTAAACGACAAGCTTTGGAAAATAGACAATGAATACTGGAAAGAACACAAAAAACAAAGCGTATAGGTATGCGTTTTGAAAAATAATGGCTGTAAAACTTAATTAAAAAAACGAAAAGGCTTTAGATGTATGTAAAAACGCATCTAAAGCCTTTTCGTTTTATTTTTTATTATGAATAAAAAGCTTTGACGGAGGATAACCGTATACCGATTTTATAACGCGGCTGAAATATTTTGCATCGCTAAAGCCCGACATATATGCGGTTTCTTCAATCGAATACTTGCCCGAGGAAAGCAATTCTTCCGCGCATTTAAGTTTTAGCTTTGTTATGTATTGTGTAGGCGTTTGGAAAAAGTTTTTGTAAAAAAGTCTGCGAAAATACGTTTCCGACATATTTGCCATTTCCGACAGTTTTGAAACGGTTAAGCTGTTTTGCGCAAAATGTGTTTTTATATATTCAACAGACGAAAAAAAGCCGGGATACCGGTTTTTGTCATAAAAGTTTTCGCTGTTTTGGACAACAGAATATAAAATCTTGTAAAAAATCGACACCGCATTAAAGTAATACCCCGGTTTGCGGCTGTTCCATGTGTCAAAAATTTCTTTAAAAAGAATTGCGCCGGAGTCTGAGGATGGAGAAGCAAGATTTTCCATAGGCCCCGTGTAGTCGGAAATAAAATGTATGGCATACACGTTGTTTGCTTCGTTGTAGAGTGCATGATAAAAATAATCGGAAGGCATATATGTTATGTCTCCGGCATTTGACGATATGAAAAGATTTTCATGGGAAAACTGTGCACTGCCGCTGTTTCTTAAAACCAATGCGTGATACGGTCTTGCGCAAACGTCAACGCATGACGCCGGCCATAAAAAATTGCTCACGCTTTCTATTTTTACACTTATATCTTTATCCGTTAAAGACAAATCACCCGCCTCCTTTGAAAAATGTTTGTTTTTAATCATGATATCATAAAGCATGCGGATTTGTCAAGTTGCGAAAAATCCACCTTTTGTTTTAAAAAATGGGTTGCGTGACAGGTTTGTATGCTATATACTGTATATAAAAACTATGGAGGTTAAAAAATGGAACAGTATTATATTTTAAATCCGAAAAATGCAATATATGTGCCGTCGTGGGCAGATAAAAACCTTATCGGCGAGCTTTTTTCAGGCTTTGCGCTTGGCAGTAAAGAATATCAGATAAAAAACGGCAAAGATGAGCTTTGCATCAGCTGCGGCAAGGCAGATAAGGCAGACTGTGCGGGATATGAATATGCAATAAATATAACAAACGAAGGCTTTTGCATAACGGCAGACAAAAAAGATTCTCTTATGCGCGGTTTTATGAGCATTCTTTGCCAAATGGAGTATAACGATGATTTAAATAATCTTGCAATAAAATGCAATCTTATAAAAGAAAAGCCGGCAATGGATTTTCGGTGTGTGCATTTGTGTGTGTTTCCGGAAACAACGCTTGAGTTTTTGCAAAAGTGCATCAGATCGTGTGCCGCGGTAAAATGCAGCCATATTGTGCTTGAATTCTGGGGAATGTTTAAGTTTGAATTTAGAAAAGAGCTTTCGTGGAAACATGCATACACTAAAGAGCAATTAAAACCGCTTATAAACGAAGCAAACAGTCTCGGTGTTGAAATTATACCGATGTTTAACCATTTGGGGCATGCGTCGGCAGGAAGAGTGTGTCACGGCAAGCATGTTGTGTTAGATCAGAACCCGTCGCTTGAATACTTGTTCGACTCTTTCGGATGGAGATGGAAAATTGAAAAGAGCGAAGTGAAAGAAATTTTAAGAAACGTCAGAAAAGAGCTTATGGAGCTTTGCGGCAGCGGAAGTTATTTTCATCTCGGATATGATGAGGCATACTCTTTTAAAAACACAAAGGATTATGCCGAAAGCGAAATGGAAATGGTGGAGTTTTTAAACGAGATACAAAACGAGCTTGACAAATGCGGCAGGCGCGCAATCGTCTGGAGCGATCTTTTGCTTGTAAAAAGAGTATATGATAAGCAAAGCAATCAAGCTGCCGACAGGTACGGCGAAAGAAAAGTCGATGATGATGCAACGGAGGCGGCGCTTGATTACTTAAATAAAAAAATAGTTATTGCCGACTGGCACTATGACGTGAAAAAAGCTCCGTGGTATTCGGCGCAGTTTTTTAACGGGAAAGGATTTGACGTTGTCTGCTGTCCGTGGGATTTAAGCGTTGAAAATGCAGAGTCTGCTATTTGCACAGCGCTTGACAATAAGCTTTTTGGTATTATGCACACCACATGGCATACCCTTGATTTGGGCTTTGCCAATATGATTTACGCTTTAGAGGCATGCTGGAGCGGCGATTATAAAAAGTATGCATATATTCAGGCAGCGCGCTTGTTTGCAGCAAACATACAAAGAAAAGTTATGCCCTCCGGCGGTGATTATGAACGCTCAGGCTGGAGCAAAAATCAGGTTATACCGAGGTTTTGTTAGAAATTATTTTAAAAAATCGCTAAAAACAATGAAATGCCATCCGTTATGAGGGTGGTTTTTCATTGTTAATTAAACATCTCTAAGTTTATCTGATTTTGCACAAATTAAATTACAGATAAGTTTCACCGTGATATTCGTGCTTTTATTTTGCTTCAATTCTGCTGTATATTCATGAAAATCTTATATGTGAGTTTTTTAATTTCAATATAAGAAATGACACAGAAGGTCAGCCGCCGGCATTAAAAGGCAAAATCTCATTGCAGTCGGGTGAGTATAATGCTTATATTGAAAAAATTAAATAAGCCTGATATATTGAAAATTCCGTAAATTTGTGTTATAATAACCTCACGAAACACGACGAAATCAGAGATTTCTATGTTTCAGAGAACATTGAAACATAATACTTCGGCGACGAATACCGTCTGCGTTGTTATGTTATAATTATATTTATATAAATTTACTTATCGGAGGTGAACCTATGTATAGCAGGCATTTAGAAACCTTTATTTCTGTTGCGGATTCAGGCAGTTTTTCAAAGGCGGCGGAGGCTTTATACATATCTTCCACCGCAGTAATAAAGCAAATAAATCTTTTGGAACAAGAGCTTGGGCTTACGCTTTTTGAAAGGACGCACCGCGGAATTGAGCTTACCAAAGCGGGACGCTCGGTTTACGGCGATGTAAAATATCTTATCAGGTATTCAAAGGATTCTATCACAAGAGCAAAAAAACGCTATGCAGGGCGAAGAAAAAACAATACGCATCGGCAATTCCTTTATGACTCCGGCGCAGTATATCGTGGAATTGTGGCCCAAAATCAAAGAATATTGCCCGGAGGTGAAATTTCAGATTGTGCCTTTTGAGAACACACAGGAAAACGCCCGTGAGATACTTACCAATTTAGGAAAAAATATAGATATTGTTCCGGGCTGGTTTGATGAAAACTTCTGGGGAATTGAAAATTGCCGGGCGCAAAAGATTGAAGATGACAGCCTGTGCTGTGCACTTTCTGTTAACCACCCGCTTGCTTTTTCGGAAAAACTTAAATTATCGGATCTGTACGGCGAAACCGTTATGCTTATCCGCCGTGGCTGGAACAGGCATACAGACGCCATAAGAGATGAGCTTTGGACGAATCACCCGGACATTAAACTGATTGATGTGCCGTTTTTCAACATTGATGTTTTCAACCGCTGCGAAAACAGCGGAGAAATTTTAATCGGTTTTCAAAAGTGGGCAAACATTCATCAGCTGCTCAGAATGGTACCGATTGAATGGGAACACACAATCCCGTTTGGAATTTTGCACGCTGACAAACCATCGCCTGTCGTAAATGAGTTTTTGCATGCTGTGGCAATGAACCGTAGATAAAAAATGATAAAGACAGTATAAATCGCGGATTAATGGAGATGCAATATGGCAGATAGAATAAAAAAAGCTTATCAATCTTCAAAAAAACATATATGATGACGTCCTTACACAAAATAATTTTTTGAGCAGATTATATATAAAAGTGTTTTGGAGCGGAACCAACGACAATGAAATTGCCCGCAAGGTTCTTTCGTACATACCCGACGATTTTGCCGGTGCGATTTTAGATGTGCCTGTTGGAACAGCCGTATTTACCGAAAGAAAATGGAAAATGCTATCAAATGCCGGGATAACATGTCTTGATTACAGCGGGGATATGATAGAGCGGGCAAAGAAAAGACTGCATGATAACGTTAATATATCATTTATCCGCGGCGATGCTGGCAGCCTTCCGATGGACAATAATTCTTTTGATATTGTGTTGTCTATGAACGGATTTCATGCCTTTCCGGATAAGAAAAAGGCTTTTCGGGAAATATTGCGCGTTTTGAAGCCCGGAGGCAAATTTATTGCTTGCTTTTATATAAAAGGCAAATCAAAGATTACCGATTGGCTTGTGAAAAATATTCTTTCAAAGAAAGGCTGGTTTACATAAGTTCATCACCGTATTCCTTCGCGATCACCTTTGCCTGTCCTATATCCGAGTAATCAGCGGGGCGCAATGACCCGGCCGAAAACTCATATTCTTCCGGCGGTATATATCCTTTCTGGCTTTGTACTTTTTTCGCAAACTTGCAGGCGCTCGACCATATAAGGTTAAGTTCCTCATCTTCCAAAGGCGGACTGCACTTTTTCGACTCGTCAAGAAAAATGTTATATGCCCTGTCGGTCGCTCCGTATCTTTTTACAACCCTGCCCGCAAAGCGTGACATTGTGGAGTTTCTCTGTCCCTGCGGAATGCCGTGGTTTTGACTTTCGGCTTGTATATTAACAATGCAGTCTATCGTCAGTTCGCCATCGTTCCATATCACTTCGTCTACTGAATTTCCGTAAATAAATCTTGCGGCATCAATCGCATTTTCATCAAAAAACGGATATTTTGCGACAATCGACTCTTTCAGGCTTTTATAAATCCCGCTGTCGGATATCACATCATGCGGAAAATACACATGGTGTCTTGGTCTTGCTGATTTTCCGTCCTTTTGTTTCATATTGTTTCGGCTCGGAACTACAGCGTATGCAATTCCCGGGAACAATTTCTCATAATCTTTCGGATAGATCCAATCCTCCGGGTTATCGGAGAAATCATTATCATTATCCATAACGGTGCAATCGGCTGACATAAAATCATCTACACTCCTGTGTGAATTTCTGTATTCGGCACAAACATGGTCGAACGCAGCCGCCGCACACAAATCTTCCGGATTTCGAATTATGCACTTGTTTGGATAAACCGCGTTATTTTTCTTGCCTTTGCAATGTGCCGTGTATAGTGTTAGCTGCATTGTATCTCATCCAATTCCTCGTTAAAATAGCGTATAACTTTTCCCACTTTCTTCGCTTTTGCGGTTTCAATCTTCATGCCATCCGACATTGTATCTCCGAACACCCACACTTCTTTACACTTTCCCAAAAGCACGCTCCCCATAAAAAGAGCAAGGCTGCGTTCGTGTTCCTCAGACATAAACTGAGGGAACAGAAGATGCGGCGCTAACGGAATAGCGCCTTTTGCAACGGCAAACCTACTGTAAATTCTCGCATTGTTTGTATTAAACTCCGTATTTCCGATGTACGGACTGCAAATATATACAAGCGGGTGGAAATTGGCGGCTTTCCTTGCCGCCCTTTCTTCCTGTTCGATAAGCGGCAGATACCCGTCGGCTTTCATAAGACTGTATATAGAAACCCCACAGAAGAACCAAAACGGTCATTTTTTGCCTGTACATTGAATTTTTGTGCAAATGGGAGAAAGCAGTCGGAATGTATTATATCAATACAAAAAAATCAAAAACTTTTTCAAAACCTATTGACAAAACGATATAACACTGTTATAATAAATGTAACGGTGTTATATTATAGCTTTTCGGAGGGGAAATAATGGCTGATAATGAAATAAGCACACTTGACGCAATTCTGTCTGCGGCAAAAAAGGAATTTTCCGAAAAGGGTTTTCAATCCGCCTCTCTGCGCAAAATTGTAAAAGACGCAGGCGTAACTACGGGTGCGTTTTACGGCTATTATAAAAGCAAGGAGGAATTGTTTGACGCTCTTGTCGGTGAATACTACGATACGATTCTTGCTATGTTTAAGAAAGTCCAAGGTGATTTTCAAAAGCTTTCGCCGAAGGAGCAGCGTGAAAAAATGGAGAACGAAGCCGGCAGCGGAATGCGTGAAATGCTGGATTACTGTTATGCCGGCAAAGAGAAATTCAAGCTGATTCTTTGTTCGTCCGAGGGTACAAAATACGAAAACCTGATTCACGAAATGGTGGAAATAGAGGTTGACGCAACGCATAAATTTGCGTACACCATGCAAAAGCTCGGTTATCCCGAATATGAGATTGACCCGACGCTTGAACATATGCTTGTAAGCGGATTGTTTTCGGCATTCTTTGAGGTTATTATTCACGATATTCCCTATAAGGATGCCGTAAA
>CAKSHP010000011.1 GCA_934457145.1 uncultured Clostridia bacterium
GGCGACCCGGATGGGGTTCGAACCCACGACCTCCAGCGTGACAGGCTGGCGTTCTAACCAACTGAACTACCGGGCCATTTTACCGACAAAATTAATTATACAATAAAACAAGGTGCTTTGTCAATACAAAAAGCAAAAAAAATAATGCAGTTTTTTTATAAAAGACAAATTTAAAATACCGGACGCATGGTCTTAAAATGTCAAAAGTAACAAAATGTTTACAGTAAATCACTTGTAAAATCGAACTAATCATAGTATAATCATAGGTGTTTATTGAAGAAATTGCGCATATACAATTTTGACAACAATATCAGTTTGCTGTCACAAAATCAACACAATTAAATGTTAAAATGGCGCAGACAAAGAAAAAGGCATAATCAAAAAATCTTGCAGAAAGGATTGATTTTTTTAATGAGAAGGCAAAATAAACAGGGCAAAAAAAAGTTTGGCAAAAAAACCGTGATACTTGTGATAATTGTTTTGGCAATCGCAGCGGCGGTTACGGCAGTTGTGATACATAATAAAAATAAAGCCAAGCAAGCTGAAGTTACGGTAATTGAAAGCGAGGAAACGGCAGGCAGACGCGATATTTTAAATTCAATAACGGCAACGAGCGTGCTTGAGCCGAAAGACTCGTATGAGATAACGTCTTTGGTGAGCGGTGATATCATTTTTGCAGGGTTTGAAAAGGGCGATATCGTAAACAAGGATGATGTTTTGTATAAAATTGACGCATCGGATACTGAAAAGAACGTGACAAGTGCATCAAATTCGCTCACGCGTGCACAGAAAACCTATAACGACGCGGTAAGCGACTTGAGCGATTTAACGGTTGTGTCTAAATATTCGGGAAAGGTTTCAAATCTCCCCGTTAAAAAAGGCGACAGCGTGAATACGGGCAGCATTGTTGCAAATATATACGACGATACCAGCCTTGATATAACTGTGCCGTTTGTTGAAGAGGACGCAAACAAAATATATACGGGACAAAGTGCAACGGTGAGCGTTTTAAACAGCAGCGAAAAAATATACGGCACTGTCACAAAAGTTACGCAAACTGCCCACACCGATGCATCGAGAGTCAGCCTTAAAAACGTTACGGTAAGAATTAAAAATCCGGGTGCTCTCGGAACAAACGATTCCGCGACTGTGCAGATAGGCAATATGTATTGCAGCGATTCAGGAAAATTTGAGTATATAACAGAAGAAAATATTAAAACAGAGGCAACGGGAGATATAGAAAGCCTTTATATAAAAGAGGGCGATTATGTAACAAAGGGTCAGGTTGTGGCAAAGCTTAAAAACAAAAGTATGACCGACGCAGTTACTAATGCAAAGCTTTCTCTTTCTGATTCGCAGCTTTCATATGAAAATGCGCGCGATAAAGTTGATGACTACACGATAAAAGCGCCTATTTCGGGAACTGTGATAGAGAAAAACATGAAAGTCGGCGACAAGCTTGATTCGAGCAAATCGGCAACAACGAGCATGGCAACGATTTATGATATGAGCGCGCTGAAGTGCGATCTTGCAATTGACGAAACAGATATAGGCAAAGTCGAAGTCGGGCAGAGCGTGTCGGTTGCGGCAGACGCTATTGAGGGCAAAACCTATAACGGAACGGTTACGGGCGTGAGCGTTGTTGGAACAACGAATTACGGAATAACAACTTATCCCGTAACTGTTGAAATAACCGAGTTTGACGATCAGCTCCTGCCGGGTATGAATATTGAAGCAACAATAAGCATATCGAGTGCGCAAAATGTTGTTGCAGTGCCGATAAGCGCAGTAAACCGCGGAAACACGGTTTATATTAAAGGCGATAAAGAAAACGGCGACGATAAAGCTCCTGACGGATTTAAGACCGTTAAGGTTGAAACCGGCGTTTCGGACGGCGCATATATAGAAATTAAGAGCGGTGTTTCGGAGGGTGATACGGTTAAGGTTATAACAACTATTGCAACAAAAGGTTCCGATCAGGAAGATATGTCTGCAATGGGTATGGGCATGGGAGGCGCGCCCGGTGGCGGTATGGGCGGCGGAATGCCTTCAGGCGGCGGTATGCCCTCGGGAGGCGGAAACCGCGGCGGCGGTGGAATGCCTTCGGGCGGCGGTATGCGATAACCGTTTTGATGCATAAAACGTGCAGACAGGAGGAGCAAATAAAAAATGGCGTCACTTGTTGAATTTAAAAACATTTATAAAATATATCAGATGGGCGAAGAAGTTGTCCATGCTGTTGACGGTGTTGACTTAAAAATCGACAACGGAGAATTTGTTGCGATTGTCGGACAGTCGGGCAGCGGAAAATCCACGATGATGAACATTATAGGCTGCCTCGATGTGCCGACCTCGGGAGAATACTATTTAAACGGGCAGGACGTTTCATCAATGAAAGATGACGAGCTTGCAGCAATAAGAAATAAAATGCTCGGGTTTATATTTCAGCAGTATAACCTTATTCCAAAGCTTAATGTGCTTGAAAATGTGGAGTTGCCTTTAATGTATGCGGGCATACGCGAGTCGGAGCAAAAAAAGCGCGCACTGGCGGCACTTGAGCGTGTTGGGCTTGCGGATAAATATAAAAATCTGCCCTCACAGCTTTCAGGAGGTCAGCAGCAGAGAGTTTCGATTGCGCGCGCACTGGCGGGCGATCCGAGCGTTATTTTGGCAGACGAACCGACAGGCGCACTCGACTCGAGAACAGGCAAAGAGGTTATGGACTTTTTAAAAAAGCTGAATGCAGAAGGCAACACAATTGTTCTTATAACTCATGATAACTCTCTTGCCGAGCAGGCGAAAAGAATTGTGAGAGTGCAGGACGGAAAGCTGATATATGACAGCGAAGAAGGAAAGTCAAACGCTCCGCGCGTTGCCGGAGTGAGCGCAACGGTTCAAAAGGACGAAAGCTTTGAATCTGTTGAAGAAAATATAAAAAATAATTTAAATAAATCACAAACAGAGCATCAGGAAAGCTCCTTTGATGAGAAAGGAGACAGTAAATGAGTATTTATAAATCGTTTAAACTTGCGCTTTTCAGCCTATTAAACAATAAAATGCGTTCGTTTTTGACAATGCTTGGCATAATAATAGGTGTTGCGGCGGTTATTATACTTATAAGCGTTGTAGACGGAATGACAGGCGAGATGACAGATCAGTTCCAAAGCTTCGGCACAACTGCGCTCACCGCAACGGTCACGGACAGAAGCGGGCAAAAAAAAGTGGAAGTTGAGCAGATGTATGAGTTTGTTGAAGAAAATAAAGACTATTTTTCCGGAGTTTCGCCAAGCATAAGCGTTACAGGCTCTGTGCGCACAACGGGCTCTGATTCGATTACAACGTCTATGACGGGCGTGAGCGAACAGTATGCCGATTTGAAAAAGCTAAATGTCACGGACGGCAGATTTTTGGGCTACGGCGAGGTATTGTATGCGTCAAGGTCATGCGTCATCGGAACATACATAAAAAATGAAGTGTTCGGAAATGAGGATGCAATCGGAAAAACAATAAAAATCAACGGTTACACGTTTAATGTTGTCGGTGTGCTTGAAGAAAAAGGCGACTCAAGCGAAACTTCCGCCGATAACTGCGTATATATTCCATACACCGCAGCGCAGTCTCTGGCACAGAGCAAAACGATAGGAACATATATTGTCGGTGCAATAAACGAAGACAGCGTCAAGCAATCAACTGAAAAGCTTGAAGATTTTTTAATGGAGTGTTTGGGTGATGACGACTATTTTAACGTTTCAAGCCTTGACGAAATTTTAGACACAATAAACGAAATAGTCGGCAAAATGAAACTTATGCTGGTTGCAATTGCAGGTATATCGCTTTTGGTCGGCGGAATAGGAATTATGAATATAATGCTTGTTTCCGTAACGGAAAGAACAAGAGAGATAGGCATAAGAAAATCGCTCGGCGCAAAGAAAAAAGATATTATGAGTCAGTTTGTTATAGAGGCAGGAACCGTTAGCGGATTCGGAGGTGTGCTTGGAATTGTGGTTGGAGCGATTTGTTCGTATGCAATCGGGCAAGCGCTCGGAATAACGGCAATACCAAGTGCGTCAACAATCGGGATATCGGTCGGGATATCGGTCGGAATAGGTATTTTATTTGGATTTTTGCCGGCAAACAATGCCGCAAAACTCAACCCGATTGACGCTTTGAGATATGATTAATGCTTTATGAAGTGAGAAAGAGGATATATCATGAAAATACGTGAAAATAAACATTCGTCGGTTACGGTTTTTGAAGATGCTAAAGATGATTGTTTTGATACTTATGCAAAAAAACTTGAAGAAAGCGGTTTTGCAAAAAAAGAAGAATATATCAAAGCAGATCATAGATTTGCCGCATATTCGCGTGCAAATGAAGGAGTGTTTTTAAATTATTTTGCCACAACGCGCGAGTTTTTCGTTACAGAAGAAGAAAACTGCAAATATTTTTCCTATAAAGATGTTTCGGGCGAAGAAAAAAAGACTGTGCAAATAACCCAGCTTCATTTGGAAGACTTCGGCATGTCTTATATTGTCAGACTTTCTGACGGACGGTTTATAATTTTTGACGGCGGCTGGAATATGGAGCCGGACTTTGACAGGCTCTTTGAATGTTTAAAATCCGGTTCGGACGGCGGAAAAATCGTTATTGCGGCATGGATTATGACGCATCCGCATTCAGACCACTACCAGTGCTTTATCGGTTTTGCCGACAAGTACGAATCTGACGTCCGGCTTGAAAAGGTTTTGCTTAATTTTCCCGAAGCCGATGATACAAAAAATTTCCCCGAACTTACATACAATGACCGGAGGTTTGAAGAAGATGTGTCCGAAATTGCAAACATTCCGCGCATGTACGAACGAATCGAGCGCCTTGGCGGCGAAATATTCACGGCGCACACCGGTCAGATTTATAAAATCGGCGACGCCGTGTGCGAAATTTTGATAAGCCTTGATGATATAATAGGCCGCAGCCAAAGCATTAATGCTTCTTCGATAGTTATCAGAATGGAGCTTTGCGGACAGGTTATTTTGTGGGCGGCAGACACTTCTTTTTCAGAAACAGGTCTTGCAGATAAATACGGTAAACATTTAAAATCCGATATTTTGCAGGTTCCGCACCATGGATTTCAATGCGGCGATCCTGCCGATGAAATAAAAGGATATGACTATATTTGCCCAAAGGTATGCCTTTTGCCGGTTTCGGATTTTAATGCGTATACCGCTATCTGCACATATCGCGAAAGTTCGCGCTATCTTATGAATATGGCAGCGGTTGAGCAAATAATTACGGGTGATAAAACACGCACGATAAACCTTCCTTATATGCCTTCGGGCAATGAAAAACGCGAAATTGAACGGCAGTATCTTTCAGGTCTTGATAACAGCGGCGCGTGCACATGGGTTTATACAAACCTTTCAACAGCGGATTATAATGACTTTTGTTTTACATTTTTGAACATGACAGGCAGGGCTGCAAAAATTTCTGCGGATTTGTTTTTTGAAACTCCGAAAGATAATATCCGCTATGTGAAATTTGAAATTCCTCAGGGAACGTTCCGCCGCATTTGTGTTACAGACAAAGACGCTGTTGATGATGACGCGCTATATTTTAACTGGGCGTCTCTTAAAGAAAAGAAAATTCCAAAAGATTGCTTTTTTGCAATACGCTTTATAAGCGATGTTCCGGTTGTTATATCACATGAAAATCATCGTGAAAGTTATCGCAGCCTAAACAGATGATTGATAAAAATTTAAAGGAAAGAGGTTTAAAAAGTATGAAAAAGATAAAAAAACTGATTTCGCTGATTTTAAGTGCAGCCGTTATGTTCTCCTTTTTTAGCTTTGCTAAAAGCGTTTCTTATGCTCAGGACAGCACGGCTTACGGCGAATACACACAGGCTGTCAGCGTTATTTTAAAAGAGCTTTCCATTATGCAGGGCGACGGACACGGCAACATGAATTTTGAAAACTATGTCAGCCGCAGCGAATTTACAAAAATTGCGGTTATGGCGTCGCAGTGGAGAGATTATGTTGTAACAGGCGAGGCTTTGTCGGTTTTTCCTGATGTTAAAGCGGATAACTGGGCAGCTCCGTTTGTGAGAGTTGGCGTTAAAAACAAAATGTTTACGGGTTATCCGGACGGAACGTTTAAGCCGAATAAAACAGTGCTTTATGAAGAGGCGGTAAATGTTTATTTAAATATGCTCGGTTATGACGAAAACGATATAGGCTCATCCTGGCCGAGCGGTCCGGTGGCGCTGGCAAATAATATAGGATTAAACAAAGGGCTTGATGTGTATGCCGGAAAAGCGCTCACAAGATACGAAACGGCAATTATCACATATAACATGCTTAAGGCAACCCCGAAAAACGGAAGCGGCGACTATATAAACAAGCTTGGCTACACAATAACCGAGGACTGCACCCTTATTGCAACTCATGACCAGGATGTCAGCATAGGTGCAGGCAAAGTGTATACAACGGCGGGAACATACGAAATGGGCGAGGCAATTTCTCAAAATGATATCGGACTTCGCGGCGACTTGATTGTAAAGGATAATAAAAAGGCAATCTGTCTTGTTCCGTCGGGACAAAAAAAGGTGACATACACTGTTACGGACGTTAAAAACTCGGGACTTGAGCTTGACGGAAAGGTTTTTGATATTGACGACAGCCTCAGCGTTTACTACAAAAAACAGCAGTATTCATACAAAGACTTAACCTCTGTTGCCGATGACGGCGATGAGTTTTCATTAATATACACCGACACAGGTTATATAGATTATGCGGTTTTGGTCGATAAATCAAAATCGGGCGATATATCGGAGGTTGAGTTTGACAAGTATGTTGTGTATTCCGTTGTGAACAACGATATCATATTCTACAAAGATTCACAGATGAAAACCGTTAATATACCCGACAACACTGTGATTTACAAAGAAGACTCAAAAACAACGTATGCACAGATAAAAAATCAGCTGTCAATGGGCGATATTCTATATCTTAAGTTTAAAGACAGCGGAAAAATCGATTATGCGGAATATGAAGAAGGCGACTTTGTAGGCCCCGTAACCGCTAAAAACACTGATTGGCGCAGCGCGCTCGGAATCGGCGAAAACAAAAGCGTTTCAATAATGAGAAACGGAACGAAAACCGATGCCGGCGCAATAATGTCTGACGATATTTTGTATTACTGCAAAGACCTTGATTTGGTTTTGGCATATTACAAAACGGTAACCGGCGTTTATGAAAAGGCAGTTCCAAATAAAGATATGCCGACAAGCGTTGTTATTTCGGGAAAAACATATAACATAGAAGGAATTGACGCATTTAATGCGCTTTCATCTTCGGGAAGCACTGCATTGGGCGACACCATAACCGTGCTTTTGGGCAAAGATTCTGAAATTGCAGGCGTGCTCGGAGGCGAAAGCGGAAAAACGGTCAGCCTGTACGGATATTTAACAGAGGTTGGAACAAGCAAATATGAAAACCAGGACGGCAACGAATATTCATCATATTATGTTAAGGTGGTTTTGCAGGACGGCAGCACAGAACAGTATGCCTCACAAAAAGAATACGACGATTATTTAAACAGCGTTGTAAAAGTGACAATTGAAAACGGCAAAGCAATCGTAACAAAACAGCAGGGAGCAAGTGTGTCGGGATATGTTGATTATAAAAATCATGTTATAGGAAACAGCCGCATAGCTTCAGATATAAAAATACTCGATATAAAAACTCTTGACGACAACAAAGCGGCAGCTTATGCCTCGGTGTTTGCCCAAAGAATTGACGGAATATATCTTTCTTCTGAAAATGTGTGCTATGCGTCAAAAAATTCAAACGGAGAAATAGAAGAGCTGATTTTGAAAGACGTAACCGGCGACAGCTGGACATACGGCATTGTGTCTAAAATAAACACAAGCTATGCAGGCTCAAAAAAGGTAACGCTTTCGTATGATGTGTATAATAAAGACGCCACATATCAAAGCTCTATAACAGGTATTTCCGGGCTTGCACAGGGCGCCGGAGTTAAAATCGGCATCGGAAGCAAGGGCGTTGAAACATCGGAGATTTTATCCGAGGTTAAAAACATTTCACAAATCAGCGCAAACACAGTTATAGGAAACACCAACCACACCATAAGCGATAAAGTAAACGTTTATAAACGGAGCGGCAGTTTTGCCGACGGTTACACATACTATCTGGCAAATATAAGCGATGCGGTCGGTATAGCAAAAGACAAAATCATTGCGGCTTACTATGATAAGGCAGACAGCGCGGGCGGCAGAGTGAGAGTTATAGTAATAGAAGAATAAAAAAAATACGGTAAAGCAAAAAAATGCTTTGCCGTATTTTTTTATTCGTATTACGTTCGTTTTTTATATAATGCTTCCTTTTCTAAACTCCTTTGGAGTAACACCTTTTATAAGCTTAAATGTTTTTATAAAATAGCTTAAATCGTTAAAACCGCAGCTGTAGGCAATATCGGTAACGGAAAGATCGCTCATGCAAAGAAGTCTGGCGCTGCATTCTATTCTGTAGCAGATAAGGTAGTCAATCGGGGTTTTGTTTGTCATTTTTTTAAAAAACGAACAAAAATATTTGTCCGACATTTTTGCAACGGCGGATATTTGCTCAAGAGAGAGCGGCTTGTCATAGTTTTCGCGAATGTATGACAAAATCTTTTTCAGCGTTGCGGCACTTTTTTCATCAGCGGAGTTTAAAGGGGCGATTTTTTCCGTGTAGAGTTTGTTTTTTATAACAAGCGCAAAAAATTCATAAATTTTTGATATAACAAAAAGTCTGTATCCGCCGCCTTTTTCAGCCATAAGGTCAAATATTGAGTTTAATGCGTCATGCACTTTTTCGTTATTATGTGCCACAGAAAAGCTTATTGATATATCGTGTGTGCACAGGCGCTCGCAAAGCGAAACGCAGCTTTTTTCCTTCGAGGAAAGAAAAAAAGGAAGATTAAATACAACGCATTCGTAAACGCAGTTTTCCGGGATTGCACTGTGAAGCACTTCGCTGCCGACGAAAATGATGTCGCCTTCGTTTGCAAGGTGCTTTTCATTGTCTAAGCTTATGTGCAGCTTTCCCGAAATAACCCTTATAATTTCAAGATCGCCGTGATAGTGGCAGTTCATTTCGTATTTCGGATGCGTGTGGTCTATGTGGTAAATTTCAATCGGAAAATCGGGGCTTCCGTGAGTTTTCAGTTCGTTGTATTTCATTTTTTTATACCGCCTTTGAAAAATGAATATTGTTATACTTTTTTATATAATAACACAAGAATAAATAATATTTCAAGTATATAATTATAATATCATGAAGCAATAAAAATTGCAAGCATATAAATTTTAAGGAGGAAACAAAAATGGCAAAAAGCAGACTTATCGGAGACTATCCCGTAATCGGTATACGTCCCACAATTGACGGCAGACGCGGAGCGTTAAAGGTCAGAGAATCGTTAGAGGATCAGACAATGAATATGGCAAAGGCAGCAGCAAAGCTGTTTGAAGAAAATATACGCTATTCAAACGGCGAGCCGGTGAAGGTTGTTATTGCCGACACCACTATCGGACGTGTGGCAGAGAGTGCAGCATGTGCAGACAAATTCAGAAAAGAAGGCGTTGACATCACATTAACCGTTACACCCTGCTGGTGCTACGGAAGCGAAACAATGGATATGGATCCTATGACTATAAAAGGCGTTTGGGGTTTTAACGGAACAGAGCGTCCCGGTGCGGTTTACCTTGCATCGGTTCTTGCATCGCATGCACAAAAGGGACTTCCGGCTTTCGGAATTTACGGCCATGACGTTCAGAGCGCAGATGATACGTCTATCCCCGAAGATGTTAAAGAAAAGCTTATCCGTTTTGCAAAATCAGCAGTTGCGGTTGCAACAATGCGCGGAAAATCATATCTGCAAATAGGTTCTATCACAATGGGTATCGCAGGTTCGATAATTGATTCAAACTTCTTTGAAGACTATCTCGGCATGCGCGTTGAATCGGTTGACGAGGTTGAAATCATCAGAAGAATGACAGAAGGAATATATGACAAAGCTGAATTTGACAAGGCCATGGCATGGACAAAGAAAAACTGCCCCGAAGGCTTTGACAAAAACCCCGAAAATTTGCAGAGAACTCCCGAAGAGAAGGAAAAAGAGTGGGAATTTGTTGTTAAGATGATGTGCATTATTAAAGACCTCATGAACGGCAACGATAAATTGCCCGAAGGCGCAGAAGAGGAAATGGTGGGTCACAATGCAATTGCGGCAGGTTTCCAGGGACAGCGCCAGTGGACAGACTTTTATCCGAACGGCGACTTTGCAGAAGCGCTTTGCAATTCATCTTTTGACTGGAACGGCGCAAGAGAGCCGTATATCCTTGCAACAGAAAACGACACATTAAACGGCGTTTGCATGCTTTTCGGAAAGCTTCTTACAGGCACGGCGCAGATTTTTGCCGATGTCAGAACATACTGGAGCCCGGAGGCTGTTAAAAAAGCAACAGGCTATGACCTTGAAGGCAAAGCAAAAGAAGCCGGCGGCTTTATACATCTTATAAACTCGGGAGCAGCTTGCCTTGACGCGTGCGGAGAGGTTAAAGACAATGACGGCAACGGTATTATAAAGCCGTTCTGGGAGATGAGCGACAAAGATCAGCAGGCCTGCTTAAAAGCAACAACCTGGAACGCTGCCGATTTGGGATATTTCAGAGGCGGCGGATATTCTTCAAGATTTTTAACAAGATGCGAGATGCCGGCAACAATGATGAGATTAAATATTGTTAAAGGCTTAGGTCCGGTTATGCAGATCTGCGAAGGATATACTGTAAATCTTCCAGATGAAATTTCGGATATTTTGTGGAAAAGAACAGACTACACATGGCCCTGCACATGGTTTGCCCCGATAACAACCGGCAAAGGCGCATTTAAAACAGCCTATGACGTTATGAACAACTGGGGCGCAAACCACGGCGCTATAAGCTACGGCCATATCGGTGCAGACCTTATTGCAATGTGCTCAATGCTTCGCATACCAGTTTGCATGCATAATGTCAATGAAGATAAAATCTTCCGTCCGGCTGCATGGAATGCGTTCGGCATGGATAAAGAAGGTCAGGACTACAGAGCCTGCAAAAACTACGGTCCTTTATATAAAAACATAAAATAACACACATTTAACGTTTAGCGCACACACCTTAAAAATGCCTGCTTGACTTTTTTGTCAAGCAGGCAAAAAACTGAATAAAAATAAATTGATTTTAATCAGGCGGTGCAGAAAAATGAAAGAATTATCCATTACGCACGGGTCAATAACAAAAAATATACTCAGGTTTATTTTTCCGCTTATGATAACAAACCTGCTTCAAAATTTTTATTCTGTGGCAGATGCCATAGTAGTGAGTATGTCGGGCGAGGCGGATGCCGTCGGAGCGATCGGAACGACAGGCCCGATGACAAATTTAATTATAAATATATGTATCGGCTGCGCAGTCGGAACGAAGGTGATTGCGGCGAAGGCAATCGGAGCAAAAGACAAAGAAAAAGTGCAAAGCACTCTGCACACGTCAATTATGCTAAGCATAGTTTTCGGTATAGCATGTTCGGTAATCGGAATTTTAATATCGCCTTATGTCCTTAAAGCCATGAAAAACGAAGCAAAGCTTTTAGAGCTTGCAAACAGGTATGCAATTACATATTTCAGCGGAACCGTGTTTATTTCGGTGACAAATTTTGCAAGCGCAGTGTTTCATGCAAAGGCTGATACAAAAACTCCGCTTAAGGTTTTAAGCCTGTGCGGCATGATAAATGTGGTTTTAAATTTATTTTTTGTGCTGGTTTTAAAAATGACGGTTGACGGAGTTGCTTTGGCAACGGTTATATCGAATGCATTTTCTGCAATCTGGCTTATTTGGTGTCTTACTAAAAACGACGATATGTGCCGTTTGAATTTAAAAAAGCTGAAAATTGAAAAAGAGTCGCTTTTTGATATACTTCATTTCGGTGTGCCGGCGGCTATACAAGGTGCGCTTTTTTCATTGTCGCACATGGTTGTTCAGTCGTCTATAGTTTCGGTAAACAACAAGTTAGCTCCGCCGAATGCCGGGTTTGCGCCGGTTGTTAAGGGAAGCGCAGCGGTTGTAAATATAGAGGGATTTGGGTACATCATTATAAATGCCGTAACTCAGGCAGCAATAACCTTTACAGGTCAGAATGTTGGCGCAAATCAGTATAATCAGGTTAAAAAAGTGCTTTATAGTTGCTATTTTATATCATTTATTATGAGCACGCTTTTTGCATCTGCGGTATTAATTTTAAAAGATCCCATTCTTTCACTTTTCGGAGTTTATAATGCCAAGCCGGGCAGTCTTGATTATATTGCATATAACACAGCAAAGACAAGATTGCTGTATGTGTTTATGCCGTATTTTTTGGGAGCGTTTCAGGAAATCGGTTCGGGAACCATGCAGGGGCTTGGAAAAGCGTTTACCGCAACCGCAATTTCTCTTGCTGGCGCTGTAGCGTTTCGTATAATATGGATGTTTACTGTGTTTAAAGTTTGGCAAACGCTTGAAGCTGTGTTTTTGGTTTACCCGATAACGTGGCTCTTGCCGGCTGTCGCGCATTTTATATGCATAACAATTATACTAAAAAAGAAAAATGCTCTGCAAAATAAAGATGTGATTTTAGAAAGTTAAAATCTATATAAAAATGCCTGTTTGATATTGTATCAAACGGGCGTTTTTTTGTGGAAAAAAGTTATAAACACAATTTAGCAGGCGGTTTTTGCATGTCAGAATAGTTTAAAAAGTTTTTATTTTTTGCACTTTACAAAATCTGAAAAGTGTGATATAATACACTCAATATTCTATAAGTTTTCGTAAATAGGCGTTATAGAAAATGCGGTGGTGCAGTATCCTAGTCAGTTCTACCTATTCCCAGGACGGGCCTAAAAATCCGTTAAAGGGCACATCGATGAAGTTTCTGGTGTTAGCTTCAAACGCCCAGTTTGGGGTTGATGCTGGAAGTTAAGGTTATGGGGCGGCCTGCAATGGCATGCAGACCCCGATCCCCGTTTCCGTGGAGACCTACTCTTGTGGCCGCCTCTTGAGCTTTGATTATATCATACCAAAGCGGTTACGGCTTAGGATTAAACCTGCATATCGGTGCTTCGTGTGCTGGGTGCAGAGTAGCCTGCCTTGAGTGAAACAAGCGGGATAACGGACAGACGTTTTCCATATTGGCCAATATGCAAACGTTATTGCTGTTTGAAACTTGTTTTGCAAAAGAGGATAAGAATAGGTGTGACTGTCGGGGAAAACTCCTAGGCTGTTTGTTTTATTGGCATTTAAGGGATTGAAATGCGGACTCAGTGGCAGTCAGGTCATATATGCGGTAACGCATATGTAAAGTGTTTTAATGGGAAACCTCCTATTTGGCGACATTTAGGAAACGCTTTGGGAAAACCTACCTGACCTTAAGCCGCAAAATTTACTTTAAGTGTTGCCACCGTGTTTTCTATAACGCTTATTTACTAAATATTAAAAAATAAGTGGTGATTTTGTTTGGACAGTCGAAGAAAGCTTAAGGTTAAAAGCTCGGGCGGAAATATAAAGGTGAGCAATAAATGGACGGTTATTGTTACGATTTTGGCATTTGTTTTGAGCGTGTCGATAACAGCGCTTACCGAGGGAGCGGAAAATTTAAGCAACCTGGTTGCCATAAGCGTTTTGTTTTTAATTGTTGTGTTGGGTATATTATTTGACATCATCGGCGTTGCGGTGTCAACTGCAAGTGAAGAACCTTTTCATGCGATGGCGGCAAAAAAAATAGGCGGCGCAAAGGCAAGTATAAAAATTATACGTTCGGCGCAGCAGATTTCAAGTCTATGTAACGACGTTATAGGCGATATTGCGGGTATTGTGAGCGGAGCTATGACAGCAGCGGTTGTCGCAAAAATAACTTACGGAGCCGAAAGCTTTAGGGTTATGTTTACAGAGCTTTTCTTAACCGGGCTCGTAGCGGCGGTTATGATTGGCGGAAAGGCTGCCGGAAAAGGGCTTGCCATGACAAACAATAACATGATTGTGTTTATTTTGGGAAAGATTATTTATTTTTTTGAAAGCATATTTACTTTTAAGAAAAAAAGATAATTCTTAGTCGGAGAATATAATGTATGAGATTTTAGATAAAGTAAATTTTCCAAGCGATGTTAAGAAATTAAGCGAAGAAGAAAAAGAAAAACTATGCTGCGATATACGCAGATTTTTAATAGACAACGTATCAAAAACCGGCGGACACTTAGCCTCAAATTTAGGCGTGGTGGAAATAACGGCGGCTCTTGTTTGCGTGTTTGATTTTCCTAAAGATAAGATAGTGTTTGACGTCGGGCATCAGTGTTATGTATATAAAATGCTTACGGGAAGAAAAGACAGATTTTCTACTCTGCGCAAAGAAAACGGACTCTCCGGTTTTCCGAAAACTGCGGAAAGCGAATATGACTTTTTTAACACGGGCCACAGCTCAACATCTATTTCATCTGCGCTCGGGCTTGCAAAGGCAAGGGACCTGGCCGGCGGGGACTACAGCGTTATAGCGCTTATCGGCGACGGAGCAATGACAGGCGGCCTTGCGTATGAAGCGCTTTGCGACGCAGGCAATTCAAATACAGATATAATAGTTATTTTAAACGACAACGAAATGTCGGTAACGCAAAATGTCGGAGGACTCAGCGAGTATTTGTCAAAAATCCGGACAATGCCTTCATATATAACGGCAAAAACAAAAATCGAACGCACCTTGCTGAAACTTCCGCACGGCAAAAGGCTTGTGACAATTTTGCGTCAGATGAAAAGCGGAGTTAAGCAGGCGTTTATGCATAAAAATATTTTTGAAGAACTCGGCTTTACATACCTCGGTGCAATAGACGGAAATAATTTAAAAAAAACCGAGCATATGCTGAAAATAGCAAAAAACACAAAAGGCCCGGTTTTAATACATATGTGCACGAAAAAAGGCAAAGGGTATGCCCCTGCCGAGCAAAAACCGCAAAGATTTCACGGTATTGCAAAATTTAATGCAGCTACCGGAAACGTTATAAGAGATAAAGTCCGCGCGGATTATTCGGCAATTTTCGGCAGACAGCTTATTCACCTTGCAAGATATAATAAAAAAATTATGGCGATTTCACCGGCTATGATTTTGGGCTCGGGGCTTCGTTCGTTTGCAAAAATATATCCGTCAAGAATGTTTGACGTCGGTATTGCGGAGGCTCATGCCGTCACATTTGCGGCAGGGCTTGCCATGGGCGGATATGTGCCTGTTGTGTGTGTGTATTCGTCGTTTTTGCAGCGTGCGTATGATCAGATTGTGCACGATGTTGCAATGCAAAATCTTCACGTTGTATTTGCAATAGACCGCGCCGGTATTGTCGGGGCAGACGGTGAAACGCATCAGGGTGTGTTTGATATTGCGTTTTTAAACCACATTCCCAATATTTCAATTTTAGCGCCGTCTTGCTTTGAAGAACTGTCGGAAATGATAGACTATGCGGTAAACAAGCATAACGCACCGATTGCAGTGCGGTATCCGAGAGGAAATATGCAGTGCTTAACTCACACATGCGCCTTTGAGTACGGCAAAGCTGAAGTGGTTTATGAAGGACGCGACCTAACGATTATAACGGAAGGCCCCGTTGCGGCATATGCTTGCGAGGCAAAAAAAATGCTTGAAGAAAAAAACATAAGCGCAGAGGTTATCAATGTGCGCACAATAAAGCCCATAGATGAAAAAACGATTGTATCTTCAATAAAGAAAACAAAACGGGTCATCAGTGTTGAAGATGCTCAGGCGGTCGGCGGATTGGGCAGCATAATAAGCGAAATTGCAGTTAAAAACAATCTTAACGCAAAAATAGTAAAAAGGGGATACTCAGATTTTGTTTTGGCATCCGCTGTTGAAAGTGCATATGATAAAAACGGTATAACCGCGCAAAAGATTTGTGAAACTGCTTTAAAAATGTGTCGGGGTGAGATGTAGTTGGCAAAAAAAATTCGTGTAGATGAGCTTATGGTGCAGAGGCGTTTGGCAGACGATATAAAAAACGCGAAAGCACTCATTATGTCGGGTATAGTGTATGTCGGTCAAACAAGAATAGACAGCGGAGCTGAAAAAATAAGCGAAGAAGAATATATTGAAGTGAGAGACAAATCTTTAAAATATGTGAGCCGCGGCGGGCTTAAGCTTGAAAAGGCAATGAAATGTTTTGATATAGATTTAAAAAATAAAGTGTGTATGGATATCGGTGCATCAACCGGAGGGTTCACGGATTGCATGCTGCAAAACGGTGCGTCAAAGGTGTTTAGCGTTGATGTGGGATATGGTCAGCTGGCATGGAAACTGCGAAATGACGTGCGGGTTGTGAACATGGAGCGGACGAATATAAAAAACGTAACGGATAAGCTTTTGGGAGAAAAGATTGACTTTGCCTCCGCCGACGTTTCGTTTATATCATTAAAACACGTTTTTTTAGCGGCAGCCGCCTTTTTAAAAGACGGCGCCAAAATGGCAGCGCTTATAAAACCGCAGTTTGAGGCAAAACGCGAGCAGGTCGGGGAAAAGGGAGTTGTAAGAGACGCAAATGTGCATATTTTAACGGTTAAAAACGTTATGGCGTATGCGGCGGAGAGCGGTTTTTCCGTTAAAAATCTTACATATTCTCCGATTAAAGGTCCGGAGGGAAATATAGAATATTTGTGTTTTTTAAGCTTTGACAAAAAGTCTGAAATTAATGTGTCGGACGATCAGATTTCGGACGTGGTAAGCGAAGCGCACACCGCCGAGCTTTCAAGGCATTAGAGAGTTTTTATTTTGCAAAAGCGAAAGGATCTGACGAAAAATGATGTATTCGCCTGATATTGAACAAAAATGCGCACTGTGCAGATATTCAAAAAAAATAGACGGCGTTGACAGGCAAATGGTTTGTGAAAAATTCGGAGTTGTTGCAAGCAGCTATGTTTGCAAAAAATTTAAATACGATATTTTTAAAAAGAAAGTTAAAAGAAGAAAACCTATTGACACGAATTATTCTCCGGACGATTTTTCAATCGACTGAAAACTTTAGTAAAATAAAGATTATATATCTCAAAAACCAAAAAAACTGAGGCAATTTCAAAACTGCCTCAGTTTTTTGTTATGCTTTATTATATTTGCAAAAATCAAACCACACCGTGAGCCTTCATAGCCTCTGCAACTTTTAAGAAACCTGCAATGTTAGCGCCGGCAACAAGATTGCCGTCCATGCCGTATTTCTTAGCGGCAGAAGATGCATTGTGATAAATGTTTACCATAATGTCTTTAAGCTTAGCGTCAACTTCTTCAAATGTCCAGGAATATCTCATGGAATTCTGGCTCATCTCGAGAGCTGATGTTGCAACACCGCCGGCATTAGCAGCCTTTGCAGGTCCAAACAAAATGCCGTGTGACTGGAACTGAGCGATAGCTTCCGGAGTTGAAGGCATGTTTGCACCTTCTGCAACAGCATAGCAGCCTTTAGCAATAAGAGCCTTTGCGCTTTCTTCGTTGATTTCGTTCTGTGTTGCGCAGGGAAGAGCGATATCGCATTTGATTGTCCATATACCGGAGCAGCCTTCATGATATTCTGCTTCGGGATGAGTTTTAACATATTCTTTAATTCTCTTGCGTTCAACTTCTTTGAGCTGTTTAACCAAGGGAAGGTCTATGCCGTTTTTATCATAAACATAACCGTTCGAGTCGGAAAGTGCAACAACTTTTGCGCCGAGAGCAGTTGCTTTTTCGGTTGCATAAATTGCAACGTTACCGGAACCGGATACAACAACGGTTGCGCCTTTGAAGCTCTTGTTGTTGTCGCGAAGCATCTCGTCTGCAAAATAGCAAAGTCCGTAACCGGTTGCTTCAGTTCTTGCAAGGCTTCCGCCGTATGTTAAGCCTTTGCCTGTGAGCACGCCTGTGAATTCGTCGCGAAGTCTCTTATACTGTCCGAAAAGGTAGCCGATTTCTCTGCCGCCAACGCCGATGTCGCCTGCGGGAACATCTCTGTCAGCACCGATGTGTTTTGAAAGCTCTGTCATAAAGCTCTGGCAGAAACGCATAACCTCGTTATCGGATTTGCCTTTGGGGTCAAAATCGCTGCCGCCCTTGCCGCCGCCGATGGGAAGACCTGTAAGAGAGTTTTTAAACACCTGCTCAAAGCCTAAGAATTTAATAATACCTTCATAAACGGAAGGATGGAAACGCAAACCGCCCTTGTAAGGTCCGATTGCACTGTTAAACTGAACGCGGAAACCGCGGTTTATCTGAACTTTGCCGTTATCGTCAACCCACGGAACACGGAACTTGATTATTCTTTCGGGTTCAACGATACTGTCGATAACGCCTTTTTCGATTAAAGAGGGATCAGCCTCAATAACAGGCTCCAACGACTCTAAAACCTCTCTGACTGCCTGGTGAAATTCCGGCTCGCCGGGATTCCTTTTAATTACCTTGTCCATCAAATCGGACAAATAAGCTAATTTGAAACTCATATAAGAAACCTCCTGAAACAAAATAAATTACCGGTTAAAAAACCTACAAAATAAATATAACACCGTTTGAAAAAAATGTCAACGTTTTCATTAAAAAAAGTGGTTTTCATTAAAAAAAGAAAGTGAAAAAAGTAAAATAAAATGATGATTGAACTTAAAAAATTAATTATTTAATCATCATTTCATTTTACTTTGTAAAAACACTTATTAAAATATTAAATAACCGGCAAAAAACGTGTTATTTATTTGATTTATATTCTTTAAGCGCAGAAGCAAGCTGATCGGGACATGACGTATTTTTAAAACCGCATTTTATGCCGCTTAAAAGATTTATCACTTCATCAACCTTGCGCCCCTCGGCAAGTTTTGCAACGCCCTGTGTGTTGCCCGAACATCCGCCGACAAATTCAATTTTGTTAATCGTGTCGTTATCGGCGATATCAAGCTTTATCTCCATTGAACAAACGCCTTTCGGCTTAAATTTAAAATTCATAACTATCTCCCCGTTCTGCCGCATGGCGGCTGCGCGGACGGCAGGCATATTGCATATTACTTTCTAATGCCGAAAATCCGCTTGTGTTTAAGTGTATAAAAAACAGCGGTAAAAACCGCTGTTTTAAACAACTGCAATTTAATTTATCTTGCGCTCTTTGCTTTTTCAACCAAAGCAGTGAATGCAGCGGGATCTGCAATTGCGATTTCAGAAAGCATCTTTCTGTTGATATCGATGTTAGCCTTTTTAAGACCATCCATAAAAGTTGAATAATTCATGCCGTTTAATTTAGCGGCAGCGCTTATTCTTGCAATCCACAAACGGCGGAAAGCTCTCTTTTTCTGTTTTCTGCCGATGTATGCATATTTTAAAGATTTCATTACAGCCTGGCTTGCAGTTCTGTAGAGCTTGCTCTTAGCGCCGCGATAGCCCTTTGCAAGCTTTAATACCTTTTTATGTTTCTTTCTGGTGTTCAAAGCACCCTTTACTCTTGCCATTGTATTTTCCCTTCTTTCCGAAAATTATTTGTATGGAATTAACTTTTTGATTGTTGCTTCGTTTGCGTGAGCAGCATAAGCGCTCTTGCGAAGACCTCTTTTTCTCTTTGTGGACTTCTTAGTTAAAATGTGGCTGCGAAATGCGCTGCCTCTTTTTACCTTTCCGGACTTTGTCAGAGAAAATCTTTTAGCAGCTCCTCTATGAGTCTTTATTTTAGGCATTTAAATACACTCCTTCCAATTCAAATACAGAATTTTTTTATGAAAATATCAGATGCGGATCACGCCTTGGGAACCATAACCATAGCCATGTTTCTGCCCTCAAGCTTTGCGCCTTTTTCCACGGTGCCGAATTCCTTTGCGCCGTCGGCGAAACGATCCAAAAGCTCACCGCCGATTGAACTGTGATGAATTTCGCGGCCGCGGAAACGAACCGTTACTTTAACCTTGTTGCCGGCTTTTAAAAACTTAATGGCAGCGTTTAGCTTTGTTTCGAAATCATGCGTATCGATAGCAGGCGACAAGCGCACCTCTTTAATATCGATCACTTTTTGGTTTTTGCGGTTTTCCTTTTCACGCTTTGCAACTTCAAATTTGTACTTACCGTAGTCCATTATTTTGCACACGGGAGGATTTGCGCCGGGAGCAATCTTAACCAAGTCAAGGTTTGCATCGTCTGCCATCTGCTGGGCAGTTGCTATTGCGACAACGCCGACCTGATTGCCGTCCGCTCCGATAAGGCGAACCTCTTTATCACGGATTTCCTCATTGATTTGCTGTTCCTTGCTACTGATAAAAATCACCATCCAAAAATTATTTTGCGTTTTGCAATAAAAAAACGGATAAGCTTTGTAACAAACTTTCCGCAAATAAACGCACACACAAAAAACGGCACAAGACCGAAAGTGCAAAATATTTTACCGCTGCCGGCTTTCGCCGCAGGGTGAGAGCGAAAAATCAGATACTCTGCTTTGTTTTCGTAAATATTATACACTTGTTTTTCCCTCGTGTCAAGAGTTTTTTTCAAAAAAACAGTAATTTTTATAAAAATGGCGGCATATAATAAAATTAGGCTTTTATATCATATAAAAAAATAAAACGAAAGGCAATGAAAATATATGTGTTCTATATGTGCTTCAATTGATTTTACAAATGCGCCCAACAACAGTCTAAACGAGCAAATGAGCCTTACCATGCGCCACCGCGGACCCGATGCATCCGGAAATTTCAGCTCCGGCGCCGTGAGCTTTTCGCATAACAGACTGTCGGTTATAGATATAGAAAACGGTGCGCAGCCTATGAGTGCCGTGTATAAAAAAAATAACTACACAATTATATATAACGGCGAAATATATAATGCCGACGAATTAAGAAGCGAGCTTTTAAAATATGATGTCGGCTTTAAAACGTCTTGCGATACGGAGGTTGTTTTATACAGCTACATAATATACGGCAATGAATGTGCCAGACATTTAAACGGAATATTTTCATTTGTTATATATGACGAGAGCAAAAACTGCGTCTTTATGGCGCGTGACAGATTCGGAGTAAAGCCGCTTTTTTATGCTTTTTCGGGAAACTGCATGCTTGTGGCATCGGAAATAAAAGCGCTTTTAAAGCATCCGGCGGTGAGCAGCGAAATTGATAAATACGGGCTTTGGCAGCTTTTGTATCTTTCGCCCGTGACAATAAACGGCAGCGGCGTGTTTAAAAATATATTTGAAATTGAACCTGCCTGCTGCGCCGTGTATGACGAAAACGGGCTTAAAATTGAAAAATACTGGACTCTCAAAGCACAGGAATTTAAGGAAACTCCGGCAGAGGCGGCATACCGCACAAACTATCTTCTAACCGACGCTGTAAAACGGCAGCTTGTAAGCGATGTCCCGCTTTGCACATTTTTGTCCGGCGGTATTGATTCTTCGGTTATAAGCGCGGTTGCGTCAAAGTATTACCGTCAGGAGGGAAAAAAGCTTTGTACATACTCGTTTGAATATGAAGGCAACAAAACAAATTTTCATTCCACTCTTTTTCAGCCTCAGGGCGATGATGAGTATGCCGTGTACATGGCAAAGTTTATAGGAAGCGACCACAGCGTCTTAACCGCGCCGACCAAAGCCGTGGCAGATTATCTTTATAATGCCGTTGATGCAAGAGACTTTCCCGGTCAGGCGGATATCGATTCGTCGCTTTTATATTTTTGCAGGCAGATAAAAAAGAACCACACAGTTGCCCTGTCGGGTGAATGTGCAGATGAAATTTTCGGCGGATACCCCTGGTTTTACAGACCTGAAATGCTTTTAAGAGATTTCTTTCCATGGATTCATGAGCCTAAGCTTCGAATAAGCCTGTTTAATGATGATATCGCCAAAGCAGACGAGGGATATGAATATATTTCGTATGTCTATAAAAAAAGTCTGCAATCATGCGATTGTCTTGAAAGCGACTCGTGTCAGATGAAATCGTCGAGAATTGCAACGTGTCTTAGTGTAAACTATTTTATGACTTCGCTTCTTGAAAGAAAAGACCGCATGAGCATGGCAAGCGGAGTTGAAGTTCGTGTACCATTTGCAGACCACAGAATTTTAGAATATGTCTATAATGTGCCGTGGAAGATAAAATTTGAAAACGGTGTTGAAAAAGCACTTTTAAGAAATGCCATGAAAGATTTTCTGCCCGACAAAATACTGCACAGAAAGAAAAGCCCGTACCCGAAAACGCATAACCCGGAATATGAAAAAACAGTATATTCTTATTTAAAAGAGAGAATGGATAAAAACAGTCCGATAAACGATATAATCGATAAAAAGGTTTTAAGCGCAGTTTTAAAAGAAGAAAACCACACCTGGTTCGGACAGCTCATGTCGCGTCCGCAGCTGATAGCGTGGCTTTTGCAGCTTGATTACTGGCTCGAAAAATATAATGTAAATATAGTGTGATTGCATATAAAAAAGGCGGCTGTTTTCGGCCGCCTTTAAAATTTTACTCAATATCGCCTAAATCTTCAATTCCATCGCCCTGATCAAAGATTATGTCATCATATGTTATATCGGTTGATTTGCAAAGCGGTTTGATATTTTCCAGATCTTCAAAAACCATAAATCTGAGCGTTGTATAAGTTCCGTCATACTGCAATGTGGCTTTTCCGTCCGTAAAGGAAAGGGGAGCCGTCTTGCAAATAACCATTTTGTTATCTGCATCAAAATCCGCCCAAACACCAACGGCGCTTGAACCGCTTTCGCCGCTTACGCTCATGGTTACGGAAGAAACGGTTTTCTTATCAACCGATACGTTAAAGTCTGCTGCAAAACACGAAAACTGAAATGCCAAAATAAATGATACGGCTAAAAATACTAATTTTTTCATTAAACAATCTCTCCCAGCATAAATTAAATTCTTCATATTGAGTATACCATAAATTTGTGAAATGTGTCAATAGTTTTGCCAAAGTTTAATGCCGAATTTGTGCACAAAATTACACTGTAAAATTTGTGCATAAATACAATTAAAATTTTGCCTCACATCTGTATATGGGCTGACCTTTGTCGGAAAAAGCCTTTTCATATTCCGTTACAACATTGTTTTCAAATCCGCTTTTGTGCAAATCAAGCGTGATGTTTTTAAGTCTTAATCCAAAGTCTGCAAACGAATTTAAAGAAAATTCAAAAAGCGGCGCGTTATCTGTTTTTAAGTGAAGCTCTCCGCCGCGCTTCAGCAGTTTTTTATACATTTCAAGAAATGTTTTATATGTCAGACGGCGCTTTTTGTGACCGCTTTTGTGCCATGGATCGCAAAAATTTATATATATTCGGTCGCACTTTGTTTTAGAGTCAAACTCGTTTAAAAATGCGGCATCGCCCCGCACAAATTTAACGTTTTTCAAATTTTCGTTTTTGATTTTTTCGGCTGCCATCAAAAGCACATCGGAATTTTTTTCTATTGCAAGAAAGTTTACGTTCGGCAAAAGCTTTGCCATACCGCACACAAACGAACCCTTTCCGCAGCCGATTTCAATGTGGAGCGGCTTTCTTTTGTTCGGAAAAATCGATTTTATATCGTTTTTATAATCTGTGATGTTTGGTATAATGTAATCTGAGCAGTTGTCAAGCCGCTGCTCGCGGTGTTTTTTTCTTCTCATTCTCATAGCTGATGTTTCCTTTTTATTTAAGTAGTTTTTGATTTTATGAGCAAACCCGAAGACGCACGGCGCGATAACTCAGAGTTAAACACAGTTTTTGCCGCAGATGCGCAAACAACCTTGCTTGCACCGGCAAGATACAGATTTTTTGCACATTCGTTAAGAGTTGCCCCGGTTGTGCAAACATCGTCTACAAGCAAAATTTTCTTTTTGTCAACAGGTTTTTGATATGAAAAGCTGTTTTCAACGTTTTTTATTCTGCCGGCAAAATTTTTAAGGCTTTGAGCCTGTTTTTCGTTTGTACGGATTAAAATATCGTCTGCAAACTCCGCGTTTTCAACGCAAAGATTTTTCGCAATAAGCCAAGCCGGGTTGTATCCTCTCTTTTTTAGCTTCTTTTTTCCCGACGGCACACAGGTTACAATGTCAAAATCTTCGGATTTGTAAATGTCTGATAATGCATAATCTAAAAAGTGCGAAAATGTTTTTGCATAATAAGGGCGCGAGCGGAATTTGAAATTGTAAATCGCTTTGCGAACGCAGCCTTTGTACTCTAACGGCGATATCACAAAATTGTTCGACTTGCCAAAAGTCTCATAACAGCAGTCCTTTGTCGGCTTTGAAAAATAAAGCATGCATAGTATGCAGCAGAAAATCTCGCTGTCGGCGGCAATTTTTTGCCCGCAGAAAATGCATTTTGCCGGAAAAAGAAAATCTATTAAATTGTTATATATCTTCTTAACCGATTTGCCACAAGAACGCATTTTATTTTTCACAGCCTTTCTGATAAAGCATAGTAAAAATATTTTTCAAAAAAGTAAAAAAACAGCTTTGCGCGATTTTAAAACTTATTTAAAATAACGCATACAGTATAGCATAAAAAACAATTTAAGTCAAATAATATGTTAAAAGCATTTAAAAAATTGCCTGTTTGACATCTGTCATTAACAATCGAACAAAAAAGTTTTGATAATCAAAAAAAATCCTTGACAAACACGCAAAAGAGTAGTATAATAATCAATGCGGTTAAAAATATCTGGGTGTGGCGCAGTTGGTAGCGTGCTTGAATGGGGTTCAAGAGGCCGGGAGTTCAAGTCTCCCCACTCAGACCAGAAATCGGCAAGTGTGAAAGTGCTTGCCGATTTTTATTTTTTCTAAAAGCAAACCTGTTGATTTTTGAAAATCTCATAATAAAAAATATCTTTGCTGCTTGAATTTGCACACAAAAAAATCGGTATAACGCATATGCGTTATACCGATCTGGAGCTACTGGTCAGAATCGAACTGACAACCTGCTCATTACGAATGAGCTGCTCTGCCATTGAGCCACAGTAGCAAAATTTTTCAAGCGAATACTATTATAGCACAGAATTTATTTGAAATCAAGACATTTTAAAAAAAAAATAAAAAAAGTGTGAAAAAGAAGGAAAAACAAAGAAGTGCGGCGGCAAAATAAGTTTCACTTTTCCGCCGCACTTCCTTGAAGATAAGCATAGCCTAACCTTTCACAACGCTCACATATTTTTCTGCAAGCTTTGAAATTTCGTCCCAGTTGTTTTCTTTTATCATCTTTTTGTTTGTTATATTAGAGCCTATTCCGAAGCCGCAAACGCCTGCCTCTAAATAATCATTCATGTTTGTTTCGTCAATTCCGCCGACAGCCAGAAACTTAATGTTTGAAAGCGGCGCCGAAACTGCCTTTATATAGCTTGCGCCCAAATTAACCGAAGGGAAAATTTTAACAAAGTCCGCGCCGCAGCGGTGAGCCGTTTGAATTTCGCTCGGAGTTACCGCACCGGGGATTGAAACCAAACCGCACTCACAGGTCTTTTTAATAACAGCATCATAAGTGTCGGGCGAAATTATAAATTTACCGCCGGCATTTTTCGTAAGCTCAACCTGGCTTTCTTTTACCGTCGTTCCTGAACCGATAAGCATTTTATCTTTAAAGTGATCGGCAAGCATTTTTATGTTTTGCGCCGTCTGCTCATCTGTCGGGCTTTGGTTTGCATCATAGGTGATTTCCAAAAGACGTATACCGCCGTTATACATTGCCTCTGCAAGAGGAATTAGCTTGTCTTTTTCAACGCCCCGAACTATAACGATTATTTTTTCTTTTTCTATTAAATCAATTATTTCTTGTTTGTTCATGTTAACCCTCCAAATCCTGTTAAAAATTCGTTTTGTATTCTTCGTTGTATGCCTTTGCGGCTTTTTTAAAACATTCCATCGGAATATTTGCGCACCCCGCGCCCATCCAGCCGCCGTTTTTGTCTATCATTCCGCCGTCTATAACCGGAAGTATGCCGGTTTTTACAACCTTAAAAATATCAATTCCGACAGGCGGATTGTCAAAATCAAGAGCCGGAATCTGATAACTTTCGTTTTTCGTAACTGTTATTTTCTCCATTTGACGCGTTGTGTCAATAGCTTTTTTTAAGTTATCGCCTCTCCACGAGCATACCGTCGGGCTTGCAGCCGACGCTATACCTCCGAGTCCCGCACATTCAACAATGCTGCTGTCACCAATCCAGGGAAGCTGATTTTCTCTTCTTGCGCCCCCTGTCATATATTTTCCGACAATCATCGGCGACGGCGCCGTAAACCACTTATCGCCAAGACCTGCAACCTTTATTCCGAACTCAACTCCGTTTCCGCCGGCAGCGGTTACCATGCTTGAATATTTAACGTTTTGCGCAGAAAGTATTGCGCTTTTGCACGATGCCTGACCGAAGTTGTGGAAAAAGCGCCCCGTGTCTGTAAAATAGTGTATAAGCTCTTTATAATTTTCACATTCGAGAGCATAGGGAAGAATATCCTTTATAAAAAGCACATCAACTGCCGTTTGGCTCGAATGGTTTTCATCGCCCATCAACAGCCCCTTTGAAATAATCGGCTTCAAAGGCAGACCGCCGATTTTATCAAGTATATCGCAAATCGGTTTAAAAAGCACATCTTTCATATAAAAAAGGTTTTGCTTTATTTCCTCACTGTACACGCCCCAGCCGCAAAAACCGCCGCCGAATTTTCCCTCTGCGGGAAACACCCCGGCGCGCTTTTTTGTTTTTTTGTCTTCAACAATTAAAAGAGGAGTGGATTTTGTTATAATTCCCGTTCCCGAACCGACCGTATTGTAGTCAAGAGCGCTGTCAATTTTGATTTTTCCGGACAAGATAAGCTTTTCGGCTTCTTCGTCATCTTTTGCAAGTCCTTCCAAAATAACGGCGTTTCTCATGCCTCTTTTATGAAGATAACACATATCCTCATACTTTATGGGAGGACCTGAATGTAAAACCGTGTCAGGTTCAAAATTATCAAGAAAATCACCTGCCGCGCAAACTCCCACCCAGTGCGGCTCAGACTCGGTTATAAAAGCCGCTGCCTTTTTATTTGCCGCAATAATTTTTTCATTCATGCTAACCGCTCCTTTTTTGTTATTATGTTTTCGCCGTCTTTCATTTGAGTTACGGTATATTTTTCGTTTTCGCAAACGCTGTCGGAGCGTATGTGGCATCCGATGCTTTGTTTTCTTTCAAGCGCTGCCGCAAGCGCAAGCTTTATGCAAACCGCGTTGTTAAAAAGTTTAAAGTCATAATAATTAAATCCGTGATTTTTTGCTTTTTCTATAACATGGCATATGTCGCCGAGAGCCTTTTTTATGCTGCTTTCGTTTCTGATAACGCCAAGCCCCGACATAACTGCGTTTTTTAAAATATTGTCCAAAAACTCATTTGGAGAAGACAAATCATCGTTTTCCGGCAGATAAGCTTTAAAATTTTCAAGCTTTGCATCTTTGGCATAAGAAACCGCCGTGTCTGCGCAGATTTTTCCGAAAACAAGCGTTTCAAGTCCGGCATTTCCGCCCAAACGGTTTGCTCCGTGCAAACCGCCGGCTGCCTCGCCGCACGCAAAAAGCCCGCCTATATTTGTCTTGCATTTTTCGTTTATTTTTATACCGCCGAGAGTTGTGTGCGCAGCCGGAGCTATCTCGGCAGGCGTTTTTGAAATATCAATTCCAACATTTTTATAGCGGTTGCAGTAGTCTTTGTATTTCGTTTGCAAAACGCTTTTTGAAACCTTCGTCATATCAAAATACACTCCGCCGTGCTCAGCGGCGTTGCCGTTTAGAATTTCTTCGTAAATTCCTTTTGAAAGCTCGTCTTTGTTTACCTGTTCACACATAAATCGCTCGTGGTTTTTGTTTGTTAAAACGGCGCCCTCGTAAAGCATTGTTGTTATAATCGACTTTCCCAAAATTTCTTTCGGGTAAACCGCGGCAGTCGGCTCAAATTGGATAAACTCCATGTCGCAAATTTTCGCGCCGGCTTCAAACGCCATAGCGGCTCCGTCACCGCCGATATCGGAGGTGTTTGTTGAAAAGGCGAAAAGTGCGCCGAATCCTCCCGATGCAATGACAACGCATTTTGCGCCAATAAAAAACCACTTTTTGCTTTTTGTGTCAAAACAGTACGCACCGCAGACCTTGTTTTCTTTTACAGCCAGTTTCATCGCGCGTGTGTGCGAAAGATGCGTAAAGTTTTCGGTTATGGAATTTAAAATATTAACGCCTGTTCTTCCTTTTATCGATGCCACCCTCGGATAAGACGAGCCGAGAGGTTTTAACAAAACATATCTGCCGTTTTCTTTGTCAAAGTCATATTCATCTCTGACGGCGCAGCTGCCGTTTACCAATGCAGATACCAAAGCTTTGTCATTTTGGTATCTGCCGCTTTTTAAAGTGTCGTCATAAAATGAAGAAAGCGAGTCGTCTTTATGCAAAACAACGTTAATCCCGTGAACATAAGGCGATGCGCCGCCTCCGTCCGACAAAAGTATAACATTACAGGATTTTGCGGCATTGTGCGCGCAGATTTTTCCCGTAAGCCCTCCGCCTATAACCAAAATATCCGTCTTTAAAATGTCCGTTTTTGTAATAATCTTCATTTTGCAGCATTCTCCGTTTCATAGTATAGGCTAAAACAACAGCTATTCCCAAATTCCGCCCTTAGCCATTGAACCAACGTTTTTAACAAACAAATTAAGATATCTCGGATAAATGCTTTCATCAAATGTCCAGTTAAAATTATCGGCGCGCCGCTTTAGTTCTTCGTCTGAAACATTAACGTTTATTTTTCGTTCGTTAATATCAATGTCAATAGTGTCGCCGTCTTTAACAAGACCGATAGGGCCGACAAGCGCCGCCTCCGGCGATACATAGCCTATGCTCAGTCCCGAGGTTCCTCCGGAAAATCTTCCGTCGGTAATGATTGCACAGGAGTTGTAAAGCTCGCTGTTGCCTTTAAGCTCCTCCTGGAAAGTGAAAGCCGTTGTGCCAAATCTTCCCTTAAGTCCCATAAATCTTAAAACAAGTGCGTCGCCGCAGTTTATTTTTTGGCCGCGAAGAGCGCAAAGCGCATCGTCAAGCGAGTCAAACACTTTTGCTTTTCCGCTGAATTTCATAAGGTGCGCCGGCACTGCCGCAATTTTTATTATTGCGCCCTCCGGGGCAAGGTTTCCGTATAAAACGCCTATGCCCGGCTTTTTCATAACAGGGTTTTCAAGCGTGCGGATAACGTCATCGTCATAAACCTGTGCGTTTTTAACGTTTTCTTTTAAAGTGTTTCCCGTAACCGTCAGACAGTCGCCGTTAAGCTTTGGCATAAGATTTTTTAAAACTGCGCAAAGTCCGCCCGCCATGTCTAAGTCTTTTAAGTTATATTTTCCGCTCGGCGCAAGATGTGACAAAAGCGGAATTTCGTTTGAAAATTCATCAAAATATTTCCACCACGGAAGATCATATCCCGCCTCGTGTGCGATTGCCGGAATATGCAAAATCAGGTTTGACGAAGCCGCCAGAGCCATATCAAGCTTTATTGCATTTTTCACGGATTCGGGTGTTATAATTTTTCTTGCGGTTATGTTGTTTTTAACAAGATTTATAATCTGCTTTCCGGCCTGATATGCCATAAGATAAAGCTTAGGGCTCACTGCCGACACAGTCGAGTTTCCCGGAAGCGACATGCCGAGCGCCTCCGAAATCATGCACATACTGTTTGCCGTTGTCATTGAAGAACAGCCGCCGCATATTCCCCATGAGTTTTCTATAAGTCCGTTATATTCGTCCATGTCCATCTTGCCCTCTTTTGCCGTTCCGACTTTGTCCTGGGCATGAATGTGCAAAACCTCTTTTCCGCGGAATTGTCCGAGCGGCATATAACCGCCGGTTACCATTATTGTCGGAATATCGAGCCTTGCCGCGGCCATAAGATATCCGGGAACTATTGAATCGCATGTTGAAAGCATAACGCAGCCGTCAAAAAAGTTTCCCTCAACAGTTATCTCAACCTGGTCTGCAATGGAGTTTCTGCTTGGAATTTCAACATATTTGGGATCTTTTAAAACCATGCCGTCGCATATGCCGGTTGTCATAACCTCAACAGGAAAACCGCCTGCCTCGCGAACTCCCTGCTTAACTCTTTCAGCAAGGTTTTTTAAATGCACGTGCCCCGGATTATATTCGTTCCACGAATTTATTATTCCGATAAGCGGACGGTTTTGCTCCTCTTCGGATATGCCCATTCCGCATAAAAGTCCGCGTCTGCACTGGGACGCTTCGCCGAATTCCCAGCGGCTTCTTAAATTTTCACACACATTGACCACCCTCCTAAAACTTAAAGTTCATGCTTTCGATAGAACCGTCTATCGATTGTCCGCCGTCTATAAAAATTGTCTGACCGACAATAAATTTCGATTTTTCATGATCTGCCAAAAACAGTATCATAGGTGTGATATCGTCAACGGTGCCGCCGTTGCCTGCGGGAATTTTTCTTGAAAACGATGCCAAATCCTCGGGTGAATATCTTTCTGCAAGCTTTGTGAAAATAAGTCCCGGAGCAATACCGTTTACATTAATGCCATACTTTGCAACCTCAACGCCGAGCGCCTTTGTAAACATGTTAAGTCCGCCCTTTGCCGCAGAATAGGGAAGCATGCGCCGTTTTACCCAGGTAACCGCGCTGTGGATTGAAGAAATGTTTATTATTTTTCCCTTCGTATTTTTTTCAATCATATCGCTTATCGCATATCTTGAGCAGTATGCCGCCGCGTTCAGATTTAAGTTGATTTGCGAGTCCCAGTATTCCATAGGCATATCTTTAAACTCGCCGTCCGGGATTTTGAGCGCACCGCCGGCATTGTTTACCAGAACGTCAATTTTGCCGAAAGTGTCTATAAAATCTTCAACCATGTTTTTGCATGCGTCGTGCGAGCTGACGTCTGCGCCGTAAATTTTAACCTTTGCGCCGTTTTTTTCGCATTCTTCGGCGGTTTTTTGCGCACCCTCAAGATTTTTGTTGTAGTTTATGCCAACGTTGCAGCCAATTTTTGAAAAAGCTATCGCCGCCGCAGCGCCTATTCCGTGTGATGAACCTGTGATTAATACGTTTCTCATAATTTTTTATCTCCTTTAAATGTTCTGTTACGGTGTAGAGTGCCAAAAATAAATTCTCCGGCATTCCGCAGCCGACTTCGTTTATTAACTTCACGGCAATTTCGCCGGGAGCGGTTAAGTTTTTTTCAGTCACATATTTAAATATAAGCTCGTTATAAATATTTGTGTATTCCAAACACAAATTCAATGCCTTTTTTGTATTTTCTCTGCCGCATATAACGCTTCCGATACCGTCATAATCGTGACCGCAGATAATGTTTTTAATATCTTCTCCGAGAAGGCGGTTTATCGTGTTTTTATAATCAGAAAGGCTTTGATAAAAGCCTATTCCCTGAGTCGGTGTGCCGTTTGCCTGAAGGCTGTCGCCGCAAATGATGGTTTTTGTTTTTATATCGTACCAGCAAACGCAGTCTGTGTCATGACCGGGAGAGCAAAGGGGCTTTAGCCTTTCGCATAAAAGCTCGCCGTCATCTAAAACCTTGTCGGCAAAAACTCCCTTTAGCCACGACTGCGGCGGCGGAGAATATTTCGGAAATTTTGTTCTGATTTTTATTGCGTTTTTTGCGGGGTTTAAAAGATTGTCAAACCCCTTTTTGCACACGGCTGTTTTTAAGCCGTATTTGTTTACCAAAGAAAAATGCCCGGCTATATGGTCGCCGTGGGAATGTGTGTTTAAAAGATATGATATATCCTTTATGTCAAGTCCCATTTTGTTAAGCGCGGGAATTATGTATTTTTCCGGCTCGTCGGCTCCGCTGTCTATAAGAAAGTTTTTTTGCCCTGTTATCAGCACAATGCCCGTCCAAACAGTTGAAAACGGTGTTTTTAATAAATAAATGTCCTCTGCTGTTTTTATAAATTCCGGCATTTTTTCATCTCCAATCTGTACTTTTTTATTGATTATAAAATATATAAGTGGTATAATCAATATATAAAACAGGCCAAAATTTATAAAAAACAGACTTTTTTAAGGAGATGATTTTGTTGAAGACAAGCCTGGAGGAAGCAAGGATATTTGTCCGCTTTGCAGATGAAATGGTTTATGATGCATCGCGGGGCGAAAGCAAAACATATGACAGCCGTCTGCTTTATGTTATAAACGGCGGCGGAAAAATAAAAATAGAAAACCAAAGCTTTGAAATCAAACCCGGTCTTTTGCTGACATTTCAGCCCGGAACGCTTTACAAAATTATCCCGAAACCCTCGTTTTGCGCTATTGCCGTCGATTTTGACTACAGCTGCTTACGCAGCGGACAAACGCATTTTTATCTGCCTGTTTCGCCCGATAAATTTGAAAGTGAAAATATGCACGAAAGAGCATTTTTTTCAGACTGCGCCGCGCTTGATTTTTATATGGTTTTACCTGACGCATTTTTTGCATATGACATGCTGCGCGAACTGACAGCAGAGTTTAACATGCAAAAAATATTCTTCAGGCAAAAATGCGCCCTTATTTTAAAAAACATACTTTTTGAAATTGCGCGCCGCAGCACCTCCGAAAATAAAAAATCAAAGCTTTCCGACAGCGTTGTTGAATATATTTATTTAAACAGCAGCTCGGATTTGTCAAATACAAGCATAGCAAAAATCTTTAATATGGATCCGTGCTATTTAAACCGCGTTGTAAAAAGCGAAACAAATATAAGCATACATCAGCACATAATAAAAAGAAGATTAAACAATGCCATAAAGCTTCTTTTGACAACTTCAAAATCCGTCGAACAAATCGCCTGTGAAACCGGTTTTTACAATGCGTCGCACTTTTCGGCTGCCTGCAAAAAAATAGCGGGTATATCTCCCTCGGATTACAGAAAATAGAGAAAAAAACGGCGAAAATTTAAAAAAAATTAAAAAAATCTTCAAAAAAAGTTGACTTTTTAAATCTTTTGTGTTATATTTTTATTCGTTGAATTAAATAACCCGTAGAAGTTTCCGGATAAAACCGGAAATGTAGGGAACTTCGGAGAACCTCATTTGATTGAGTGCCGAAGGGGCAAGGTGAAAACCGAAACTCTCAGGCAAAAGGACGAAGATACTTAAAAAGCATAGTCGTTTTTCTCCATGGTTGCCGCTCGTTTGGGTTGGCGGCTTTTTTTGTTTTATTGCTTCTTTTATTATATCATAGAAAGCAATGGCAAATACCGTAAAGCAACATCAAAAAAACCGGCTTAAATCCGGAAAAGAAAAACTGGGGGAATATTTATGGAACAATTAAACAATGTTTTGTCAGTCATTGACGATTGGGTGTGGGGTATACCGCTTATCGTGCTTATACTGGCAGTCGGTCTGTTGCTGACAATCAGAACCGGTTTGGTTCAGGTTCTTCATTTGCCGAAAGCTCTTCGTTACATGCTGCAAAATGAAAAGGACGGCGAAGGCGACGTTTCAAGCTTTGGTGCGCTTTGCACGGCATTGTCTGCAACAATCGGCACAGGTAACATAGTCGGCGTTGCAACGGCTATAGCGGCCGGCGGTCCGGGTGCGCTGTTCTGGATGGAATTTGCCGCATTTTTGGGAATGGCAACAAAATATGCCGAAGGTCTGCTTGCTGTTAAATACAGGGAAATTCGTCCCGACGGCAAGGTTTTGGGCGGACCTTTCTACTATATTGAAAAAGGTATGGGCAGAAACTGGAAATGGCTTGCAAAGCTTTTTGCGATTTTCGGTATGCTCGTTGGTATATTGGGCATAGGAACCATGACTCAGGTAAACGGTATCGCAAGCGCTGTTCAGGGATTTTTCGATCCCGATAAAACAATGGTGGCTTTCAGCATAGGCGATATTAATTATTTGTGGCCGGCAATAATTGCGGGTGCGATTGTAACGTTTTTTGTGGCTCTCGTTGTTATCGGCGGTATAAAGAGAATTGCAAGGGTTTCCGAAATCGTTGTTCCTTTTATGGCGGTTTTATACTTTGTATGCGGAATAATTTTGCTTGCCTGCAACTTTAGCGCAATTCCCGGTGCGGTTAAGCTTATTATCAAAAGCGCATTTTGTCCGCAGGCTGCGCTCGGCGGTGCTATAGGTATAACAATTAAAATGGCAATGCAAAAAGGTATCGCAAGAGGAATATTTTCAAATGAATCCGGTATCGGTTCTGCTCCTATTGCAGCGGCTGCCGCAAAAACAAAAGAGCCTGTCCGTCAGGGACTTGTTTGCATGACAGGCACATTTTTTGACACGATTGTTGTGTGCACAATAACAGGTCTTGCGATTGTTTTAACCGGCTCTTATATACCGGCTATGGACGGTACGCTTGAAGGCGTTGAAATCACAACAAGAGCGTTTGAAGTCGGTTTGCCGTTTTCAAACGAAGTTTGCTCGTTTTTGCTTATGATAAGTTTGGTGTTCTTTGCATTTACAACAATCCTCGGCTGGGATTATTATTCCGAAAAGTGCTTGCAGTATCTTGTGGGCGAGAAGAAAAGCGTTATTTTAACATACAGAATTTTGTATATCCTTGCAGTGTTTGCAGGTCCGTATCTTAAAATTGATTTTGTCTGGACATTGGCAGACATAGTAAATGCGCTCATGGCATTCCCGAACCTTATAGCGTTGTTTGCATTAAACGGAGTTGTTGCAGCGGAAACAAAGGCGTATATTGCAAAGATAAAAAACATGAAATTAACAAAAAACTGATTTTAAGTCTGTAAAATCAAAAAGACCGGCAAAAAAACGCCGGTCTTTTTTACGCAGAAAACAAAATAGTGCGGTAAAATCTGTATTTGATTGCTTGACATTTGTAAAAAAAGAGAGTATAATTTAAAAATACATAGAAAATCTATGTAATAATTTAATTATGCAGTATTAAAAATACGCAGCGGAAAAGGAGAATGGTTATTATGAGTAACGAAGTAGTTTATGATGAATTGAGAACGCTTCGGCACAGTGCGTCTCATGTTATGGCGCAGGCTGTACGCCGGTTGTTCCCCGAGGTAAAATTAGCAATAGGTCCTGCAATTGACACAGGCTTTTATTATGATTTCGATACCGCCACTACCTTTACCGCTGAGGATTTGGAAAAAATCGAAGCAGAAATGAAAAGAATTGCAAAAGAAAACCTCAAAATAGAGCGTTTTGAATTGCCGAGAGATGAAGCCCTGGAGCTTATGAAAGATGAGCCTTATAAAACAGAGCTTATATCAGACCTTCCCGAAGGCGAGGTTATTTCCTTTTATAAACAGGGCGAGTTTGTTGACCTTTGCGCAGGCCCTCACGTAAACTATACCGGAAAAGTTAAACACTTTAAGCTTTTGAGCGCAACCGGCGCATATTGGAGAGGCAACGAGAAAAACAAAATGCTCCAGAGAATTTACGGCACGGCATATAAAACAAAAGACGAGCTTAATGCGCATCTTGAACAGCTTGAAGAAGCAAAAAAGAGAGATCATAACAGACTCGGCAGAGAACTTGAACTTTTCACAACGTCGGATTTAATCGGTCAGGGACTTCCGATAATGCTTCCGAAGGGCGCAAAGATTATGCAGATTATGCAGCGCTTTGTTGAAGACACTGAAGCGGCACACGGCTGGCAGCTTACAAAAACCCCGTATATGGCAAAGAGCGATTTGTATAAGCTCTCCGGTCACTGGGATCATTATCAGGAGGGTATGTTTATAATGGGCGATGAAAAAACAGACAAAGAAGTATTTGCGCTTCGTCCGATGACATGTCCGTTCCAGTATCAGGCATATTTAAACCGCAGCAGATCTTATCGTGATTTGCCGATGCGTTTAAACGAAACATCAACGCTTTTCAGAAACGAAGCGTCCGGCGAAATGCACGGACTTATCCGTATAAGACAGTTCACGATTTCCGAAGGACATCTAATGTGTACTCCCGAACAGCTTGAAGGCGAGTTTAAAGGCTGTCTGGAGCTTGCAATATATATGCTTAAAACTCTCGGACTTTATGAAGATGTGTCATACAGATTTTCGCAGTGGGATCCTAATGACCGCGGTAAATATATCGGCACTCCCGAGCAGTGGGACGAGGCTCAGGGCATGATGAAAAAGATTTTGGACCACCTTGAAATCCCCTATAAAATAGGTATAGGCGAAGCTGCTTTCTACGGTCCGAAACTTGATATTCAGATTAAAAATGTTCACGGTAAGGAAGACACTTTAATAACAATTCAGATCGATCAGATGCTTGCAGAAAAATTCGGCATGGAATATACCGATAAAGACGGCACAAAGAAAAATCCGTGCATCATACACCGCACATCAATCGGCTGCTATGAAAGAACGCTTGCCCTTCTTATCGAAAAATATGCCGGCGCTTTCCCGACATGGCTTGCGCCCGTTCAGGTTAAGCTTATGTCGCTTTCCGAAAAGCACATAGCTTATGTAAAAGAAATTGAAAAGAAGCTTAAAGCGGCGAATATCCGTGTTGAAACCGATATCAGAAATGAAAAAATCGGCTATAAAATCCGTGAGGCGCAGCTTGAAAAAGTGCCGTATATGATAGTTGTCGGCGATAAGGAAATGGAAAACAATGCTGTCGGCGTACGCACAAGAAGAGACGGCGACATAGGTCAGATGAGCGTTGAAGACTTTATTTTAAGAGTCGAAAAAGAAGTGCGCGAAAAAACGCTGAACTAATCAAATTTTATCATTATAAAAACTGATTGCATCTTAGGCTGCTTTAAAAGTCAATTAACTTTTTAAGCAGCCTCTTTTTTTCTTGCATTTCCTGTTTTGTCTTGTAAAAAATGCAGCCAAATATGAATAAAATGAAAAAATAAGTCGTTTATCGTTGCAATAGTAAAATTATTATGGTATACTTAAATAAAATTGCATGTATAATTAAATAAATCTGTAAGACAAAAAAGACCAAAAGGAGTGACATAATATGAATATATGCGTATACGGAGCGTCAAGCAATACTATAGATAAAGAATTTATTAAAAAAACGGAAGAACTGGGCGAGATGATAGCCAAAAGAGGACACGGCCTTGTTTACGGCGGCGGTGCGCACGGACTTATGGGCGCAGCGGCAAGAGGCGTTTATAAAAACGGCGGAAAAATAGTCGGAGTTGCACCGCGCTTTTTTGAAACAGACGGCGCGCTTTATGAAAATTGCAGCGAATTTATATACACAACAACAATGCGCGAAAGAAAGCAGATTATGGAGGACCGCTCCGATGCGTTTATCGTTACGCCCGGAGGAGTCGGAACGTTTGAAGAATTTTTTGAAATGCTTACATTAAAGCAGCTTGGAAGACATTCAAAAGCAATCGTGATATATAATCTGTGCGGCTATTACGATGAAATGAATAACATGATAGAAAGTGCAATCGAAAAAAACTTCATGAAAGACACCTGCCGTCAGCTCTATAAATTTTTCACCGACGCAGATAAAATGCTTGATTATATAGAAAACTATAAGGGCGAGGCAATCGGGGCAAAGTATTTTAAAAATATTTAATAAAAAATAACTAAATGCAATAAGTAAGGGGAAATACATGTGAAAAGGTTTGTAAAATTAATTGCGCTGTTTATGGGCATTGTTATGGTTTTTAATCTTTGCGGCTGCCAAAAAAATTCATCGCAGGCTCCCGTTTCGGTGAGCAGCAAAAAGTATAACATAGCGGTTATCTCGGCGGAAAGCGGAAGCGGAGAATTTGAAATGTTTTGCAGCGGCGTTACAACCGAGTTTAATAACATAGGCTATAATGTCGACAAGTTTGCCGCTCAGAAAGATAAAGATTATCTTGAAACAGTGCTTGAAGAATCGCTTAAGGGCGGATATGTGGGCGTTATTTTATACGACTTAAACGACTATGCCGAAGATTTTGCAAAAAAAGCAAAAGAGGCGGGCGTCAGCTGCGTTGCATTTGCAAAATCCGATTATACAAGCGATTTGATGCCGGTTGTGCGCTGCAATCAGGCAGAGATGACCAGACTTTCAATAGACGAACTCACAAAAGTAAGCAATTTACCGATAAGCGACGGAATTGTAAAGGTTTGGAGCAATAAAGACAACGCCATTAATATGGCAAGAAGCAGCGAGTTTGACCGCTACACAGCCTCAAAAGGGATAAAAACTGCGGCGAATTTGTATGAGGAGGGCTTTAGCGTAAAGAGCGGATTGTCAAGAACAACAAAAACAGCTCTTAACAACCTTCCGCAAACGGGATTTAACTATATTTGGGCAGTTGATGATGATATGGCGGCAGCCGTAAGCGAATATTTAAGCAAAGAAAGCATAAACAATGCAGCTGTTTCATGCGTCGGCATAACGCAGAAAAACATTTTAAAAATGTATAAATACGAGCTGTACTGGAGAGCGGCAAGCGCAGTAAGCTACAGTGCCTCGGGAAGAGAATGTGCAAAAAATCTGAGCGCACAGATAGAAAACAAAGAAACGGAAAGTGCGTTTGATATGAATGCAGTTGTTTTGCATAGCAGCTCGCTTAATGAAAATTCAACAATAGAAATAGTTGAAAAATCAAACGAAACAGAAAATTAAAAGAAAGCAGATTTAAAGGGCGAAACGTTTTATTTGCCTTTTAAATCTGTTTTTGAATACGCATTTTTAACTAAAACGCAAAACATGCAGGTTTTGGAGGTACGATATGAAGGATTGGGAGATAAATCCCTTTGTCAGATGGGCGGGAACAGTCTGCAACTACGAACGGGGATATTTTTGCGCCGCATATGACGCAAGAATTTTGTTTGTGCTTTGCGGCGGTGCGGAATTTGAGATAAAAACCGCATCGGAAGATAAAAAAACTTCCGAAATATCAAAATATTCCGTAAGGGAAAATTGTTTGGTATATGTTCCGCCCGGAACATGTTACCGCATAAAAAAATCGGCAAAAGAATTTAAGATAGCGGCAATTAATTTCGACTTTACATATGATTATTCAAACCAAAGCAAGGTTTTAAAAATGAAAGTGGAAAGCCAGTTTAATGAAAAAAAAGCGCATATACGGGACGACTTAGCGCTTGGCATGTATAAAAGTCCGTTTGTTATCAGACAAATGTCTGATGCGGAGCGCGATATAAAAGAAATTTTAAAAGAATTTGACAAACAGTATAAATACTACCGCGAAACCTCGTCCGCGATATTAAAAAAGATATTGTTCCGCCTTGCCGTATTTCCAAAATCGGACTCAAAAACCGAGGATACGTTTTCTAATTTTGAAAAATATGTTGAAGATCATTACAGCGAGGATTTAAACAATACAGATATCGCAGAAGCGCTTTGCTATCATCCTAACTATTTAAGCCGCGTTATAAAAAACAGAACCGGAAAATCAATGCACAGATATATTATGGAATACAGAATTATGCAGGCGTCCAAGCTTTTAAATTCAACAAACTTGCCGATAAGCGATGTTGCAAGAAAAACAGGTTTTAAAAATTCCGATCATTTCAGCGCGTATTTTAAAAAGATTACAGGCGTGAATGCAAAAGAATATTCAAGATTTAATGTATAAAATCAAAATCTTTTGCCGACAGTAAAAAAGTGTTAAAAAAGCGTTTGCACCCATGCCGAAGCTACGGGGAAAACCTTTTTTACACAGGCAGCTGCCCCAATAAAAATCGGCTTAAGTTTATTTTTGCAAAATGCATAAAATTTTACTGTATGCAAATAATAAATTGTGTATTACGTTAATACATATGAACAATCGTTCATACAAAATGAAATATATTTGTCATTATATTAAAAAACTTGAAAATTTCTATTGAAAAAAAATGAAAAAGAGTATATACTGTAAGAGTAAAAATATAGTAAGGCACAGGTGAGATATATGGGTGATAAAATATATATGGACAATGCGGCAACAACGCCGCTTAAAAAAGAAGTTTTAGACGCAATGATGCCGTATCTTACAGAAGAATACGGCAACGCATCGTCAATCTACAAAACAGGCAGAGAGGCGCGCAGCGCCGTTGATAAAGCAAGAGAAGACATTGCAAACGCAATCGGCGCAAAGGCAAACGAAGTGTATTTTACGTCGTGCGGAAGCGAAGCAGACAACTGGGCAATAAAAGGAATTGCCTCGGCGCATAAAAAGAAAGGCAATCATATTATAACGTCTGCAATCGAGCATCATGCAGTTTTGCACACTCTCGAGTATCTTGAAAAAAACGGCTTTGAAGTTACCTATCTTCCCGTCGATGAGTATGGTATGGTAAATCCGCAGGATTTGGAAAATGCCATAAAAGATACAACAATCCTTGTTACAATAATGTTTGCAAATAACGAAATCGGAACAATTCAGCCGATTCGCGAGCTTGCAGAAATTGCAAAAAAACATGGCGTGCTTTTTCATACAGATGCGGTTCAGGCTCTCGGTCATGTTGAGATTAACGTTAAGGATTTGGGCGTTGATATGCTCAGTATGTCGGCGCATAAAATCTATGGTCCCAAAGGCATGGGCGCATTGTATATCAGAACCGGAGTTCGCATCGACAACTTTATGCACGGCGGAGCTCAGGAAAGAGGAAAAAGAGCCGGCACGGAAAACACGGCGGGCATTGTTGGCTTTGCAAAAGCAGCGTCTATGGCTTGCGCAAATGTATCCGAAACGCAAAAAAAACTTATCTATCTTCGAGACAAACTTATAGACGGAATTGAAAAAAATATCAAATATGTTAAACTTAACGGTCACAGAACAAACCGTCTGTGCAACAACGTTAATTTTTCATTTCAGTATATAGAAGGCGAGGCGCTTTTGTTAAGGCTTGACCTTAAAGGAATTGCAGCGTCAAGCGGCAGCGCCTGCACATCGGGTTCGCTCGATCCGAGCCATGTGCTTTTGGCAATAGGCTTAAAGCATGAAATTGCGCATGGTTCGCTACGGCTGAGCATAGGAGATTTCACAACTGAAGAAGATGTAGACTACGTGCTTTCCGAGCTTCCAGGTATTGTGCAGAGGCTTCGCGATATGTCGCCGCTTTATGAAGAAGTAGAAAGGGGAATAAAAAATGTATAGCGAAAAAGTAATGGATCACTTTTCAAATCCGAGAAACGTCGGAGAGATAGAAAACGCAAGCGCAGTCGGCATGGTCGGCAATGCAAAATGCGGAGATATAATGAAAATATATCTTGATATAGAAGACGATGTTATAAAAGATATAAAGTTTAAAACGTTCGGTTGCGGCGCCGCTGTGGCAACCAGCTCAATGGCAACCGAAATGGTTAAAGGAAAAACCATTAAAGAAGCTTTAGAGCTCACAAACAAAGCGGTTATGGAGGCTCTCGACGGACTTCCGCCCGCCAAGGTGCACTGCTCCGTGCTTGCAGAAGAAGCAATTCACGCAGCAATAAAAGATTACTATGAAAAAACCGGCCGCGATACGTCCGAGCTTGAAAAAGTGTGTGACGGATGCTGCAGCAGCTGCAATCATCACCATGAATAAATAAAAAAGCGAAAACCCAAAAAGTGGTTTTCGCTTTTTTAGTGCGCAGAAATCTGCAATTTATTTTCATAATGTGTTTACAAATGAAAATAAATGTGGTAAACTTTGTGTGACTGAAAAGACCAAGGGGGAAAAATAATGAAAATGAATTGTTTTTACTGCGCAGATGATGTAAACAGTGCGTATGTTATGGACTTTTTTGAAAAGTGCGCCAAAAATAAAATGGATGTTCACAGCTTAAAAATAGTCTGCGGAGGAGAAGAAAAGGTGTGCGCGGCGGTATACCCGTATAATATGGACGATAAAATGCAGCTTTATTCTCTGAGCAAAAGCTTTGCGTCAACCGCGATAGGCTTTTTAATTGATGACAAAGTTTTAAAACCAAGCGATAAAATAGCCGATATTTTTGCAGATAAAATTGACGAAAAAACCGATAAACGCGTAAAGGAAATAACTCTTCACAATGTTTTGTCAATGAACACAGGGCATGAAAAATGTTATCTGGATCAGTTAACAGGCGAAAAGGACATTATCAAAGCCTGGTTTGAAAAACCGATAAAATATAAATCCGGCACGCATTTTTGCTATAACAATGCAGCAACTTACACGCTAAGCGAAATCGTCACCAAATACACAGGTCTTTCTTTGTTCGACTTTTTGTCTGTAAGGCTGTTTTTGCCGCTTGAGATGCACGGTCTGTATTGGGACGCTTATGAAAACAAAAAGTCCCAGGGCTGCATAGGCTTGCATGCCTCGGCAGACGACCTTTCAAAATTCGGAGAACTGTATCTAAACGGCGGAGTTTATAAAAATAAACGCATCCTCTCGGAAAACTGGGTAAATGCAGCGCAGCAGCCCCACTCGGATAACAGCGATAACGGCAGCGCCGACTGGACTTCCGGATACGGCTATCAGTTTTGGAGAAATTCGCGCGCAGGCTATCGCGGCGACGGCGCCTTCGGACAGCTTTGCTTAATTATACCGGAAAAAAATATGACGGTTGCCCTCAAAGCGGTGTGTCCCGATATGCAGCAGGAAATAGATATAGTCTTTGATATGTTGGATAAACTCGATATAAAAGATAAAAAATGTGCAAAAGTGCAGGAAACAAAATGCGCCGAAGAAACTGTATATAAACTTGAAGAGAATTTGTTTGACATAACGCTTATGTATTTTAAACAAAACCAAGACGAATTTTTATTTAACTTCAGCAACGGCGAAATGTGGCAGCAGATTAAATGCAAAAAAGGCGAGTATGTAAATAACGAATTTAATATCGCAGGCCTCACGCCCACTCTTCAAAGCTACGACGGCAAAAAACGGGTAAAACCCGTTAAATGCGCAGCAATGCTTGAAGAAAAAGACAATAAAAAAATTATTCATTTAAGATATTTTGACAATCCTCATAAAGACAGCCTTGTTTTTGAGTTTTTTAAAGATAATGTAAGCATAAGCTTTGAGAACAGGCTTGAAACCGCATTGCAGAGCGAGAAGATAAATGCAAAAGTAATCATATAAGAGGATAGTGCTGCAAGGCAAAATGTTAATTTATAACAGTTTACCTCAATCGGAGAACCGTCTGAGTTTATACAGCTTTTTTGAAAATACGGTTTTTAAAAATAATAAAAATATTGAATTATTATATATTTTATGATAAAATGAGTTTAATCAAAAAATGGTTAAACTCATTTTTTTTATGCATATTCAATTTTGTGTGTCATAAAAATAAGAGCAAAGAAATATTAAGACGAAGTCAAATTTTTTATAGAAACGGAGACTGTTATGGACGAGAAATACAGCGAATACGAATATTTAAAGCTTTTGGCAAAATCATATCCGTCAATCAGCGCAGCGGCAACGGAAATTATAAACTTGCAGGCAATTCTTAATCTTCCGAAAGGCACAGAGCATTTTATGAGCGATCTGCACGGAGAGTATGAAGCTTTTCTGCACATTTTAAAAAATGCCTCCGGCGTTATAAAATCAAAAATCCACGATATATTTTCAACCACGCTTTCGAAAGCGGAGCGCAAAACCTTAGCCGCACTTATCTACTATCCGGAAGCAAAGCTTGCAATTATCAAGCCGAAGTGCGATAATTTAGACGATTGGTATAAAATAACGCTTTACCGTTTAATCGAGCTTTGCCGCAATATCGGCGCGAAATACACCCGCTCGAAAGTCCGCAAAGCGCTCCCGAAAGATTTTGTATATATTTTAGACGAACTTATACACACAAACGATTTAAGCTATGACAAACATGAATATTACGATCAGATAATAAAAACAATTATAAAAACCGACCGTGCCGATGCGTTTATAATTGCTCTTGCAAAGCTTATCCAAAGGCTTGCAATCGACCATCTTCATATTATAGGCGATATTTTCGACCGCGGCCCGAGAGCCGATATCATAATGGACGAACTTATGCGCTACCACAGCGTCGATATACAGTGGGGCAACCACGATATCGTCTGGATGGGAGCTGCCGCCGGAAGTGAGGCATGTATTGCAAATGTTGTCAGAAACAGCATAAAATATAATAATTTCGACGTTTTGGAAGACGGCTACGGCATAAGTATACGACCGCTTACTACCTTTGCACTCGAAGCCTATAAAAACGACGACTGCGAGCTTTTTATCCCCAAAAACCTCGAAAATATCCAAACCGGCACCTCCGATAAAATGTCGGCAAAAATTCATAAAGCAATTGCAATTATTCAGTTTAAAGTTGAGGCAGGCGTTATCATGCGCCACCCGGAATATAAAATGAAAAACCGCACAATGCTTGATTTTATAGACTATGATGCCCACACTATTACAATAGATAACAAAACATATGAGCTTTCAGACAAAAATTTCCCGACGGTTGATAAAAACGACCCCTTTAAGCTTACCGATGCCGAGGCAGAAGTTGTAAAAAGGCTTCGCCAGTCATTTTTGCACAGCGAAAAACTTCAGGCACACGTTGGATTTTTGCTCTCGAACGGAAACATGTACAAAGCCTTTAACTCCAATCTTTTGTATCACGGCTGTGTTCCGCTTGACGAAAACGGAAACTTTGAAAAAGTTGAGCTTTTCGGCAGCGAGCTTTCGGGCAGAGCATATGTCGAAAGAGCAGAACAGGCTGTGCGCTGCGGATTTTTCGGAAGTGATGCGGAAAAAGCCAACGGTCTCGACTTTATGTGGTATTTGTGGTGCGGAAGCAAGTCGCCGCTTTTCGGCAAAGACAAAATGACAACCTTTGAAAGATATTTTATAAACGAGCCTGCCTTGCATAAGGAAACAAAGGATAACTACTATCGCTTCGTTGAAACAAAAGAGGTGTGCGAAAATATTTTAAAAGAATTCGGCTTAGATGAAAAACAGTCGCATATAATTAACGGCCATGTCCCGGTGCAGATTAAAAAAGGCGAAAGCCCCGTCAAGGCAGACGGAAAGCTTTTGGTTATAGACGGCGGCCTGTCAAAGGCATATCAGGCAAAAACCGGTATCGCCGGTTACACGCTTATTTATAATTCATACGGACTTGTGCTTTCAGCGCACGAACCGTTTGAATCGATGACTGCTGCAATCGAGCAGGAAAAGGATATGCATTCCGACTCCGTGATACTTGAAAGCTCGTTAAAACGCAAAAAAGTTGCCGACACGGACACCGGCCGCCGCATTAAAAAGAGCATATGCGAGCTTGAACGTCTTTTATCGGCATACAGAAGCGGAATTTTAACGGACAGGCAATAAAACTTAAGAAAGGAAAACGAAAAATGAATTTTACAAACTTAAAAAATTACATGGATTTTCTAACGTCATGGCGAATTCCGGGAAACTCGGCATGCGTGTATTATAAAAACGAAAAGGTGTTTTCGTATCAGTCGGGATTTTCCGATATTGAAAACAAAATAAAAATGGACGATAAGCGTCATTTTTATATATACTCATGCTCAAAGGTCACAACCGTTGCGGCTGCGCTTTCGCTTTACGAAAAGGGCATATTTTTGTTAGACGATCCGCTTTATGCTTATATTCCCGAGTTTAAAGATATGTATGTTAAAGACGAAAACGAAAATATAGCAAAAGCAAAAAATCCGATAACCATAAGAAATCTCTTTACCATGACTGCCGGTTTTGACTATGATTTTTCCCGCCCGGCATTTGATGAGGCAAGGAAAATAACAAACGGCAAAATGGACACGCTTAAAACAATAAAGTGTGTTGCAAAAGAACCTCTTTGCTTTAATCCGGGCGAAAAATGGAACTACAGCATAGGCCACGACGTTCTTGCGGCATTTGTTGAGGCAGTGTCGGGGTTGAAATTTCGCGACTATGTTCGAAAAAATATTTTCGAACCGCTCGACATGAATGATTCTTATTATCATGTAAATGAGAAAATTTTAAACAATATGGCAGAGCAGTACGTTTTTTGCGATAATGATGCAAATCAAAACAAAAACGATATCGTATCAATGCAGTGTGCGCCGTCGGGCACGGACAACGGAGGCTATGTAAAAAACAAAGGAAAAACAAATGTGCATATCTTAGGCGAAGAATACGACAGCGGCGGAGCCGGAATAATCACAACGGCAGATGATTATGCAAAGCTTGTTTCCGCTTTGGCAAACGGCGGACTCGGCGCAAACAATAACAGAATTCTTGCCCCCGGAACCGTAGAGCTTATGCGGCAAAATCAGCTTAATGAAAATCAGGCAAAATATTTTTCGTGGGATCAGCTTAAAGGCTATGGCTACGGGCTTGGCGTGAGAACGCTTGTCGATATAGGGAAAAGCGGAAGTATTGGCAATATCGGAGAGTTTGGCTGGGGAGGTGCTGCCGGGGCAACCGTTTTGGCAGACACAAAGAAAAACATTGCGCTTTTCTATACGCATCATATGCTAAACCCCCAGGAAACATATTATCAGCCAAGGCTAAGAAACGTGCTGTATTCCTGTTTTGACTGATACTTTAAAAAAACTTGACAAATTTTGAAAAATGTGATAAAAATAAATAGAAAAGTGTAAATAAAAAATATAAATTTTGAAAGGAAGATAAACATGGCAGAATTTTTTGACAAGATGATTGTAGGTATTAACAAAGGAGCTTCAAATTTAAAGGAAGGCTCAAAAAATTTAATTGAAAAGGCTAATATTAACACCGCTATACATAAAGCGGAGGACGAAAAGAAAAAGCTTGCCGAGCTTATGGGATTTAAAGCATACGAGCTTTATAAATCAGGCACGCCTCTTGCAGAGGAGCTTAGCGGTTTTTGCGCCGAAATGGAAAAAAGAGACGAGCAGATAACAAAGCAGCAGCAAAACCTTGCAGCGCTTGAAAACAAAGGTGCGTCTGCTCAGAGCGAAAGTACAAAGGTATGCTCCTGCGGATATGCAAACAGAGCAGATTCAAAGTTTTGCGCAAAATGCGGCACAAAGCTTGACTGATAAAAAGTATAGGGGGGAGAGGAATATGTTTTGCAATAAATGTGGCAAACCGTTAGATGATAATGCATTGTTTTGCACAAATTGCGGAAACAAAATTAAAAAACAGGCAAGTGAGCCTGTAAACGAAATTAAAAGTGAAGTAAAAAACGAAATAAAACATGAAATTAAAAACGAACCGCCGGTAACAAATGAAATAAAAAAGACGTTCGCGGCGCCCGTGACGGAGGCCGGCAGGGAAAAAGAAAGCGGGGCGGTTTATGCGCCGGCTGCAACAATGGAAAAACCGAAAGAGCCGGTAAAGCAAAATCCTGTAAATATAAAACCGGAAGATAAGAAACCGGTTTATAATGCATATGCAAAACCGCAAAGTCCGAATGCGGCATTAAAAATCAAAAAAATTATAAAAAGTCCTGTATTTTTAATTGCTGCCATATGTATGAGCATTTGCGTTATTATGAATTTTGTTTTGTATTTTATGCCTAATGCAGTAACATCAATGTATAACTCAATTACAGAGACATTAAATGCTGTGGATTTGCCGGAATTTGAAGAATTGCAAAAATATTTGGAGTCGGCGGGCGACCAAATTTTTCTTTTGGGAATTGCGTTGCTGATTGTGCAAACTGTGCCGTATTTTCTTATGAATTTGGGACTTATATTGCTTAGAGCAAATATAAATAAAAAAGCAAGCACAGGCTGTATACAGGCGGGAATTATAGTAAATATAGTATATTTTGCGATTATAACAATTTTAATGGCTGTTGTTATGATTATAGGAATTGCCGCTTTGGCAGAACTTAATACTGCGGAGGCTGATGCAGGCTTGTATGCAATGATTGCAATTGCGGTTGCGTTTGCCGTGATAGCATTTATGCGGTTTTTCTATCTGGGATTTTTGTGTTCTGCCGTCAGCAAAACGGCAAAAGCAATAAACACGGGCGTTCTTTCAAAGAAAGCGTCTTTATATGTAACAGTTATGCATTTTGCAACGGCTGTATTTTGCGCTGTTGCTGCATTGGCTTGTGTTGTCTGGGCATTTTTTACAGAAAACGTTTGGTTGTTTGCGGTTAATTATTTAGTTATGGCGGCGACATATGTTTTGTTCGGAATAGTGTTTGTTAAATTAAGGGAAGTTGAAAGCGTAAAATAATAAGGGAAAATAAAATTTATCACAGTATCTTTCGGTATTGTGATAAATTTTTGCTTTAATGAAAAAAGGGGAGAACTTAAATGAACTGGAAATGCCCAAAATGCGGAAAAATAAATAACGGCGAGTGGTGCACGGCATGCGGCGCAAAAAGACCGCCGGTAAACACCGGTATGTCAAACAGTGCGCCGCGTCCCATGCCAAACCGTGCAAACGTAAAACAAAGAGCCGGAGCGGCAAAAAAGAAAAGCAGTGCGCCGGTTGTGGTCTTAGTTGTTTTGGCAGTGCTTTTGGTTTTGGGCTGCGCAGCGTTTGCGGCAAACTATTTTTTAAATAATTACGAAACAGCGCAGGAGCAGACAACTACCTCGGATAACTCCGATAAAAAAGAAAACACCAAAACCGACAAAAAAAATAAAACAAATGATGATAAAACCAAAGACGATAATAAAAATGACGAACCGGACGATGAGGACACAGAAGATGAATCAAAAGAAGATGTAAAGAAAAACACGGTAAGTACATATGATGTTATAAAAGAAGACGTTACATGGTACGAGGCGGATAACTATGCAAAGCAGTTTGGCGGAAATCTGGTTTGTATAAATGACTCAGAAGAGTTTGAAAAGGTTTGCGCTTTGGCGCAGTCAAAGGGAATAAAGGTTTTCTGGGTCGGCGCAAAACGGGTCGCGGGTGCAGCATGGGAAAAAACCAAATGGCAGGATAACACCTATATCAACTATACAAAATGGTATCCGGGCGAACCTTCGTACACAGGCGAGGACGGAACGGAGGAAAGCTTTTTAATGGTATTTTGCGTCGACGGCACATGGTATTATAACGACGCGCAAAACGATGTCACAGCATACTACAAAGGAAAAATAGGATATATAGTTGAAACTCAAAATCAGCAGTAAAAAGGGGAGAACTTAAATGAACTGGAAATGCCCAAAATGCGGAAAAATAAATAACGGCGAGTGGTGCACGGCATGCGGCGCAAAAAGACCGCCGGTAAACACCGGTATGTCAAACAGTGCGCCGCGTCCCATGCCAAACCGTGCAAACGTAAAACAAAGAGCCGGAGCGGCAAAAAAGAAAAGCAGTGCGCCGGTTGTGGTCTTAGTTGTTTTGGCAGTGCTTTTGGTTTTGGGCTGCGCAGCGTTTGCGGCAAATTATTTTTTAAATAATTATGATGAAAGCTACAGCGAAACCGAACAGGAGCAAACGGCGTCTGCAAAACAGCCGGACAAAAAAGAGAATGTAAAAACCGATAAAAAAAGCAAATCCGATGGTGAAACCCAAGAAGACGACAAAACAAAAGAAGACAATGAAAGCGTCAAACAAAATGAAAATGAGCCGGAAAAGGGCGATAAACAGGAAATGAAAGCATATTCGGCAAGCGAAGTTATTATATACACAAACCTTAAAAAGCAAACTGCGCCCGCCGCTTTAAATCCGGGATATTTAACATACAAAGACGATAATTTTAATTTCAAAATAGACTACCCTTCCGAATTTAAAGACAACAACATTTCCTCCGCCTCAACAAGAAAACTCTACAGCACAAAGGACGGTTCCGCCGCTTTAAGGGTGTGTGCGGCAGAAAATGAAGCAAATATAACCCCAAAACAGCTTTATGACGCATTCGTTTTAGCTTACGGCGGAAATGTCACCTATTCTCCCGTAAACGAAACATGGTTTGCCGCAAGCTTAAACGACGGCGAAAATTATCATTATGCATACTACAGAACAGATAATAACAAAATATGCGGCTTTGAGTTTCACTTCAGCGGAAGCGAAAACCTTTCCGTTTATTCAAAGTATATAGACCACATATACGCATCATTTAAATAAAAAAATAAATCCTTCGTGAAAAATTATCGCAAAAAGATAAACTTCGCACGGAGGATTTGTTTTGTATCACGTAAAAAACTTTAATGCTTATTATCAGAGAGTTATTTTGTCAATCATTTCAAGCTCGTCTTTTGTAAACTGCGCGCTGTGTACCGCGCGTGCGTTTTCTTTAATTTGCTCTGAAGACGATGCCCCTATAAGCACGCTCGTAACGCTTTTTTTGGAAAGCACCCATGAAAGCGCCATTTGCGCAAGCGTCTGGTTTCTGTTTTTTGCAATATCGTTTAGCTTTTCGATTTTCTTTAGCAAATCGTCTGTCAGATTTGATTCTTTTAAATATATTCCGCTCGTTTTTATCCGGCTGTTTTCGGGAATTCCGCCAAGGTATTTGTCTGTCAAAAGCCCCTGTGATAACGGGCTGAAAATAATAACGCCCTTCTTTTCCTTTTCGGCACATTCCAAAAGAGAATTTTTCTCAACTGTTCTGTTGAGTATCGAATATGAATTTTGGTTTATAACAAACGGACAGTTTAACCTTTTAAAAATCTCCGCTGCCTTCTGCATGGTTTTTCCGTCGTAATTTGAAAGTCCGGCATAGAGCGCCTTGCCGCTTTTAACGGCGCTGTCAAGCGCACCGATTGTTTCTTCAAGCGGTGTGTCGCTGTCGGGGCGGTGATGATAAAATATGTCAACATAGTCAAGCTTTAAACGCTTTAAGCTGTCGTCAAGACTTGATAAAAGATATTTTCTGCTGCCGAAATCGCCGTACGGCCCCTCCCACATGCGGTAGCCGGCTTTTGTGCTTATAATAAGCTCGTTTCTGTGAGCTGAAAAGTGGTCTTTTAAAATTTTGCCAACGTTTTCTTCTGCGCTGCCGATGTTTGGAAAACCATAGTTGTTTGCAAGATCAAAATGCGTTATTCCGCAGTCAAACGCAGTAAAACACATTTTCTTCATGTTTTCGAAATTATCCTGCAAACCAAAATTGTGCCACATTCCGAGCGACACGGCGGGAAGCCTTAAACCGCTCTCGCCGCATTTATTATAAATCATGTTATCATATCTTTTTTCAGATGGTGTATACATAAAAAAACCTCCGTTTCGCCGCTATGCACCGGCAAAATAATAACAATTATTTTTTCTTATTCTGCATGGAAAAATGATAAGAGCTTTTTGATTGCGCGCGTTAATTTTATTGATTGCTTTCTTCTTCTTCTTCGCTGTTTTTTTCAGCGCACCGGCTGCCGTCTTTTAAAGCCTGGCGGATTTTTTCTTCAATCATATTTGTAAAGTCCGGATTTTGCTCCATAAACGTACGCAGATTATCTCTGCCCTGACCGAGACGTTCGCCTTCATAAGAAAACCATGAGCCGCTCTTTTTTATTATATTCATGTCAACCGCAACATCTAAAATATTTCCCTCTTTTGATATGCCTTTTCCGTAAAGTATGTCAAACTCCGCCTCTTTAAACGGGGGCGCAACTTTGTTTTTCACAACCTTTACGCGGGTTCTGTTGCCTATAACCTCGGTGCCGTTTTTAATCTGCTCCATTTTTCTTATCTCAAGTCTTACGGAAGCGTAAAACTTAAGCGCTCTGCCGCCTGTGGTCACCTCCGGATTACCATACATAACGCCAACCTTTTCGCGCAGCTGGTTTATAAATATCGCAACCGTGTTTGACTTGCTGAGCACGCCGGCAAGCTTTCTGAGCGCCTGGCTCATCAGACGCGCATGAAGTCCGACATGCGAATCGCCCATTTCGCCGTCTATTTCAGCTTTCGGAACGAGAGCCGCAACCGAGTCTATTACAACAACGTCAAGCGCGCCGCTGCGCACAAGCGCCTCTGCAATTTCCAGAGCCTGCTCGCCTGTGTCCGGCTGAGCAACAATTAAATTGTCTATATCAACGCCCAGATTTTTTGCATAAATCGGGTCAAGCGCATGCTCCGCGTCAATAAAAGCAACCTCGCCGCCCTTTTTTTGCGCCTCTGCAATAATATGCAGCGTAAGCGTTGTCTTACCGGAGGACTCCGGCCCGTATATTTCAACTATTCTGCCCTTAGGTATTCCGCCTATTCCGAGCGCCATATCAAGGCTCATAGAGCCTGTCGGTATCGCGTCTAAATTAAGCTTCGGCGCCGCACCCAACTTCATAACAGCGCCTTTTCCGAATTGAGTTTCAATGTTTTCCAAAGCAGACTCTAAGGCGCGCTTTTTTTCTTCTTCGCCGATAATCTCCTGCGGCGATTCATCAATAGTTTTTTTCTTTGCCATCCTGATAACCTCCAATAATTTTAGCAAACTGTAGTTCGATTAAAAATATTATACAACAATATATGGATTTTGTCAATTGTTTTCTTGTTTAAAATGTGATGATATGTATTTGCAGATCATCGCAAACACAATATCTTTTGTCTTTTGCCTGATCTGGTGTCTGCTGCCCGAAAGATTAAGCCTTTTAACCGAGGAAAAATCCTTTGTGCATATTCCGGTATACACCAGTCCGACAGGGTTGTTATAATCGTCGCTGTCAGGTCCCGCAACCCCCGTCACGCTCACTGCTATGTCGCAGCCCGCTATATCAAAAAGCCCCTTTGCCATTAAAAGCGCAACTTCAAAGCTTACAACGCTGTGCTTTTTAATAACATTTTCTGCCACGTTTAAAATCTTCTCCTTTGCGCCCTCGCTGTATGTTACATAGCTTTCGCTTATAACTGCGGAGCTTCCGCTCACGTCTGTGAGCGATTTTGCCAGAAGACCGCCCGTACAGCTTTCGGCAAAGCTGATTTTAAGATTGTGGTTTTTAAGAAGATTGCAAAGCTTTGTATTTAGCATAAAAAGCAGTCCTTTCCGATTTTTTGCCCTATAATATTATATAATAACGCTAAAATCTTGTCAATGATTTAAAAATTCTTTTTTTAAACTTTATGTGAGTTTTTATCATAAATTTAAAAAAAAGCAAACATAAAAACAGCAAATAATCAAAAACAATGCTTTAAAGCGCAAAAAATATGAACAAATACATAAAAATTTGTAAAAAATTCTTGAAGTGGGTAAAAAAATCTGATACTATATAATAGTGAATTATTTTTTTACGTGCAGGAGGGGTAAAATTTGGAAACAACTGTTGGCTATGCTATAGAATGTAAGGGTATAACGAAGCGTTTCGGCGAAGTTGTGGCAAATGACAATATAGATCTTAACTTAAAATACGGCGAGGTGCTTGCGCTTTTAGGCGAAAACGGAAGCGGAAAAACCACGCTTATGAATATGCTTTCGGGAATATATCATCCCGATGACGGCGGAATTTATATTAATTCAAAGCACGTAAACATAAATTCTCCTGTTGATTCTATGAATTTGGGAATAGGTATGATTCATCAGCACTTTAAGCTTGTTGATGTGTTTTCCGCAAAGGACAATATCGTTTTGGGAACAAAGGGAAAAAGGCTTGCGCCCAAGGATTTGCGCGAAAAAATTAACGCCATCAGCGAAAAATATTCGTTAGATGTCGATGCCGACAAAAAGATTTTTGAAATGAGCGTCGGCGAAAAGCAAACCGTTGAAATTTTAAAAGTTTTGTACCGCGGAACAAAAATCTTGATTTTAGACGAGCCCACAGCCGTGCTCACTCCGCAGGAAACGGACAAGCTTTTTAAAATACTAAAAAAAATGCGCAGCGAAGGATGCGCAATTATCATTATAACGCATAAGCTAAACGAGGTTATGCAAATAAGCGACCGTGTCACGATTTTAAGAAAGGGACAAAGCGTCGGCACGGTAAACACAAAAGATGTTGATGAAAAAAAATTAACCGAGCTTATGGTAGGCAGACCTGTAAGCCTTAAAATAAAACGTCCGGAGCCTGAAAACGTTAAAAAGGTTTTGGAGGTTAAAGATTTGTGCGTTGAAAAAGACGACGGCACAAAATCCGTTAAAAACGTAAGCTTTTTTGCAAATGCCGGCGAAATATTGGGCGTTGCGGGCGTTGCGGGCAGCGGACAAAGAGAGATTTGCGAAGCGCTCACGGGCCTTATCAAAAATAAGAGCGGCAGCGTTTTGTATAAAGATAAAGAAATAATAAATTTTTCTCCGGCAGAGATTATAAAGCTCGGAATAAGCATGGGCTTTGTTCCGGAGGACAGGCTCGGTATGGGTTTGGTTGCGTCAATGGGAATGACGGATAACGTTATGCTGAAAACTTACAGCGAGGGAAAATCGCCGTTTATAAAAAGAAGCGTGCCGAAAAAGAAGGCAAAAGCGCTTAAAGAAAAACTTGACATTGTTACCGCCGGGATAGAAACCCCCGTCAGACTTATGTCGGGAGGAAATGTTCAAAAGGTTTTACTGGGCAGAGAAATCGAATCGCTTCCGTCAGTTCTTATAACGGCATACCCCGTAAGAGGGCTCGACATTAATTCTTCCTATCTGATGTATGATTTGCTAAATGAGCAGAAAATGCGCGGCTGCGCGGTTATATATATAGGCGAAGACATTGACGTTTTGCTTGAACTTTCCGACAGAATTATGGTGCTGTGTCACGGTGAGGTTATGGGAGTTGTAAATGCAAAAGATGTAACAAAAGAACAAATCGGTCTTATGATGAGCGGAATACACACCCCAAAGGAGGAAATGCCAAGTGAAAAATGATGTTAAAAACAAAGAGCCTTTTATAAGAATTGCAAAAAATAAAGAGCTTTCCAAAAACCAAATATTTTTAATAAGACTTTTGGCAGTTGTTTTATCGCTGGCTGCCGGCGGTGTGTTTATAATGTGTCTGGGATATAATCCGCTGAATGTGTATACAGCAATAATCAAAGGCGCGTTTAAAAATAAAATTATGGTTCAGGAAACCGTTAAAATTGCGGTTCCGCTTTTAATTTCATCGCTTGCGGTAACTCTTGCGTTTAAAATGCGCTTTTGGAACATAGGCGCCGAGGGGCAAATGATTGCGGGCGCAATTTTTGCAACGGCGGTAGGCCTTTATCTGCCGAACATTAACCATGTTTTGCTCATGGTGTTAATGTTTATAGCGGCGATAATAGGCGGCGGATTGTGGGGGCTTATCCCGGCTGTGTTTAAAATTAAATATAACACAAACGAAACGCTTTTTACCTTAATGTTAAACTACATAGCGCTCTATGTTATATCCATTCTGCGCGACGGTATCTGGAAAGATCCGACCTCAACGCTTCCGAAAATAATAAGATTTTCGCAAAACGCATGCTTAGATAAGGTTGCCGGAGTTCATTTCGGCTGGATTGTGGCGCTTGTGCTTGTTGTTTTTGTGTATGTCTATATGAGATACACAAAACAGGGCTATGAAATCGCAGTTGTCGGCGAAAGCCCGGCAACGGCCAATTATGCCGGCATGAACGTTAATAAAATAATTGTGCGCACAATGTTTTTGAGCGGAGCGGCTGCCGGTATTGCCGGAATGGTTAAGGCTGCCGGCTCGGATCTCACGCTTTCGCAAAGCGTTGCCGGAGGCATAGGCTTCACGGCAATTATCGTAGCCTGGCTTTCGCAGCTTAAGCCGATAACGATATTGGTTGTAACCATTCTTTTGAGCGCTCTTGAAAAAGGATGCAGCGCCATATCTTCTGTGTATCCGCTTATGAGTGCGGACTGCGCAGATATATTGCAGGGAATAATATTGTTTTTTATTTTGGGATGCGAGCTTTTTGTAAGATACAAGTTTGTTATTTTTGGCGGCGCAAAAGGAGGAAAAAACTGATATGGATATGTTTATAAATTTTCTTGCGGCGGCAATTGCGTTCGGAACCCCGATTTTATACGGTATTGTCGGCGAAATAATGAACGAACGCGTCGGACATCTGAACCTGGGTGTTGAAGGAATGATGTCGTTCGGAGCGTTTTTGGGCTTTATGTGCGGCTACACGAGCGAAAGCTTTGCACTTGCCGTTTTGGGAGCGTTCGCGGGCGGTATGCTGATGTCGTTTATATATGTGCTGCTCACGGTAACTTTTATGGCAAACCAAAATGTAGCGGGACTCACGCTCACGGTGTTCGGCATAGGTCTTTCAAACTTTTTAGGTCAGATCGCAAGATCAAAAACCGCCGACGGAACACTGCGTTTGTCAGAAGCCTTTAAATCGCAGATGGACGTTCACTTCGGCGCACTGGAAAACATTCCTGTTATAGGCAAGCTTTTGTTTTCATATAACTGGCTTGTGTATCTGGGAGTTATAGTTGCGCTTTTGATGAGCTTTTATTTAAAAAAGACAAAAACGGGACTAAACGTTTGCGCAATCGGCGAAAATCCCGCCGCTGCCGATGCTGCCGGAATAAAGGTCACAAAGCTTAAATATATAAATATCTTGCTTGGCGGCGGAATATGCGGACTCGGCGGCTTGTGCTGCGGTGTTGCAACAACGGGCGGTATATGGATTGAAAACTGTGTAAACGGTATAGGCTGGATTGCGGTTGCACTGGTTGTGCTTGCAAAGTGGCGCCCGGCGCATGCAATATGGGGCGCATATGTGTTCGGTGCATTCGGCATACTTCGCCACTATGTTCCGTCAAACATATTCGGAAGCGGTATTCCGCAGGGCGTTTATGATATGCTTCCGTTTATAATAACCGCGCTTGTGCTCGTGATAGACTCTATGAGAAAGAAAAAATCAAACTCGATTCCTCAGGCGCTCGGTACAAACTATTTCAGAGAAGAACGATAAATAAAAAAGAAGAAAGATAAATTTTATAAAAAAGCCTTGACATTTTTTTGATGCGGGTTTATAATTATTTTGAAACTAATTTAATAATAAAAACGTTGACGAAGACAGTAGAATGCATTTGAAAGCAAAAGCGAGCGGGGGACGGTGCGAGCCTTGCGGCAAGTAGGTGCATTTGAATATCACTTCCGAGTTGCATAGCTTAAAGCCAAAGCGAGTAAGCTGTGCCGGCGCCCGCCGTTACCGGGAGGCATATGATTGTATGTTCAAATTAGGTGGTTTATAAGCAAAGCAAAGGCTTTGTCCTGATTTTGGGACAAAGCCTTTTTATATGTACATTTTAAAACTGTATATTGTAGGGCAGGGGCCCTCTCTGCTGCAAAACAAACAGCAAACACCCAATAAGGACAAGATATATTAAAGGAGGAGCAAAAATGTATAATAAAGTTGACACTAATCTTAACTTTATCGAACGCGAAAAGCAAACAGAAAAATTCTGGGAAGAAAACGACATTTTTAAAAAGAGCATAGAAGAAAGAAAAGGCTGCCCGGCATACACCTTCTACGACGGCCCGCCGACGGCAAACGGCAAACCGCATATAGGCCACGTTTTAACCCGTGTTATAAAAGACATGATTCCGCGTTACCGCACCATGAAAGGCTACAACGTTACAAGAAAAGCCGGCTGGGACACGCACGGTCTGCCTGTTGAGCTTGAGGTTGAAAAAAAGCTCGGTCTTGACGGAAAAGAACAAATCGAAAAATATGGTCTTGAGCCTTTTATAAAAGAATGTAAGCAAAGTGTCTGGAAGTATAAAGGCATGTGGGAGGATTTTTCAAAAACAGTCGGTTTCTGGGCTGATATGGACGATCCTTACGTTACTTATCACAACGACTTTATAGAGTCGGAGTGGTGGGCGCTTAAAAAGATATGGGACAAAGGGCTTTTGTATAAAGGCTTTAAAATCGTGCCCTACTGCCCGCGCTGCGGAACTCCGCTTTCGAGCCACGAGGTTGCACAGGGGTATAAAGACGTTAAAGAAAAGAGCGCCATTGCAAAATTTAAGGTTAAAGGCGAAGAAAATTCGTTCTATCTTGCATGGACAACAACGCCGTGGACTCTTCCGTCAAACGTTGCGCTCTGCGTAAATCCCGATGAAAAATATGTAAAAATCAAACAGGGAGACGTTTGCTATATTCTTGCCGAGGCGCTTGTCGGCTCGGTTATAGAAGGCGAGTATGAAACAGTCGGCGAATATATCGGAAAAGACTTGGAGTATAAAGAATATGAACCGCTTTTCGATTTTGCAAACCCCGACAAAAAAGCATACTACATTGTATGCGATTCATATGTAACACTAACGGACGGTACCGGTATAGTTCATATCGCTCCGGCATTCGGTGAAGACGACGCAAACGTCGGCAGAAAATACGACCTTCCGTTTGTTCAGCTGGTAGACAGCAAGGGCGAAATGACAAAAGAAACCCCCTGGGCGGGCATGTTCTGTAAAGATGCCGACAAAGAAGTGTTTAAAGCGCTTGACGAAAAGGGACTTTTGTTTGCCGCTTTGCCGTTTGAACATTCTTATCCGTTCTGCTGGAGATGCGACACACCTCTTATCTACTATGCAAGAGATTCGTGGTTTATCAAAATGACGGCAGTTAAAGACGACCTTATAAGAAATAACAACACTATTAACTGGATACCGGAAAGCATAGGCAAAGGCCGTTTCGGCGACTGGCTTGAAAACGTTCAGGACTGGGGTGTGAGCCGTGACAGATACTGGGGAACTCCGCTCAATATATGGGAGTGCTCATGCGGCCATCGCCACAGCATAGGTTCTATAAAAGAGCTTAAAGAGCTCAGCTCAAACTGCCCGGAAGATATCGAGCTTCACCGCCCGTATATCGACGCAGTAACAATCAAATGCGAAAAGTGCGGCAAGGAAATGAAAAGAGTTAAAGAAGTTATCGACTGCTGGTTTGACTCAGGTTCAATGCCCTTTGCCCAGTGGCACTATCCTTTTGAAAATGAAGATGTGTTTAAAAACAATTTCCCGGCAAGCTTTATAAGCGAAGCTGTTGACCAGACAAGAGGATGGTTCTATTCGCTTTTGGCAATATCAACTTTGATATTTAACGAAGCGCCCTATAAAAACGTCATAGTTTTGGGACTTGTTCAGGATGAAAACGGTCAGAAAATGAGTAAATCCAAAGGCAATGCGGTTGATCCGTTCGACGCTCTTGCAAAGCACGGCGCCGATGCAATCCGCTGGTATTTTTATTCAAACAGTGCGCCGTGGCTGCCTAACCGTTTCCATGAAAAAGCGGTAACCGAAGGTCAGAGAAAATTCATGGGCACTCTTTGGAACACATATGCGTTCTTTGTGCTTTATGCAAATATAGATAATTTCGATGCAACCAAATACGCCTTAGACTATAACAGCCTGTCTGTTATGGATAAGTGGCTTCTTTCAAAGCTTAACACGCTTATAAAAACGGTTGATTCGAACCTTGAAAATTATAAAATCACCGAAACGGCAAGAGTGCTGCAGGATTTTGTTGATGAAATGAGCAACTGGTATGTTCGCCGCAGCCGTGAGCGTTTTTGGACAAAGGGCATGGAAACGGACAAAATAAACGCATACATGACTCTTTATACAACATTGGTAACGCTTTCAAAGCTTTGTGCGCCGATGATTCCGTTTATGGCAGAAGATATTTATCAGAATCTTGTTCGCTCAATAGATAAAAATGCAAAGGAAAGCGTTCATTTGTGCGATTTCCCCGTATGCGACGAAAAAATGATCGACAAAGAGCTTGAAAGCAATATGGAAGAGCTTTTGGATATCGTTGTTCTGGGACGTGCGGCAAGAAACGCATCAAACATTAAAAACCGTCAGTCGATCGGAAACATGTTTGTAAAATCCGCTAAGGTTTTGCCGGAGTTTTATTTAAGCATAATAGCCGATGAACTTAACGTTAAAAATGTTTGCTTTAAAGATGACGTACGCGAATACACAAGCTATTCGTTTAAACCGCAGCTTAAAACCGTTGGCCCGAAATTCGGCAAATATTTAGGCAAAATCCGCGAAACTCTTTCTAATATAAACGGAAATGAAGCGATGGACGAGCTTAATAAAAACGGCGTTCTTAAAATCGATGTCGGCAGCGAAACAATCGAGCTTGAAAAAGACGATCTTCTAATCTCGGCAGCACAGGTTGAAGGCTACGCCTCCGAAAGCGATTTCGGCATTACGGTTGTTTTGGACACGCACCTGACAGACGAACTTATAGAAGAAGGCTTTGTCCGCGAAATTATAAGCAAAATTCAGACAATGAGAAAGGATTCCGGCTTTGAGGTTATGGACAACATTGCGCTCTTTGTTTACGGAAACGACAAAATAGTGTCTGTTGTATTAAAAAATGCCGACGAAATCAAAGAAGACGTTTTGTGTAAGCAAATAATCACAGATAAAGAACACGAAAACGCAAAAGAATGGAACATCAACGGCGAAAAGGTTTACCTTGCGGTTGAAAAAAGATAACCAAAATAATTTATAAATAAAAATGCAGTCCGCTTTGATATGCACCCCAAAAGTTAGACACTTTTGGAGGTGCATATTTTTATGGGTAAAACGGGCTGCATTTTTTATCTGCAAAAATATAAAAAGGAGAGCAAAAATGATTTTATTTCCGCTCTCCTTTGCTTATCTGCAAAACAACAAAAAAGGTAGAAAAATCACATGAAAAACAAGAATTTTTCCACCTTTTTGCCTTGACATATTTTATGCCTTTACGATAACTGCCTCTATGCCGAGCGCATCGGCTATCATCTTTATTGTTTTCGCGTGATGACCGATACCCAATGCATAATGGTGCGTCGGGCCTTCCATAACCCATGCTTTTATAAACTCTTTTGTTGTCGGCTCAAAAAATGCGCGCGTGTTCGTGTTTCCCGTGGGAGGAATCGGACCTTTTTTGGAAATTCCTTCGCCTATAACAAATTTGAAACCGCCGTTTGCGTTTTGCGTTATGCCAAGCATTGTTATCGGGCCTTCTTTTATTTTAAATTCCACAGAAGCGCCGTGTCCGGGTTTTCCGTGATACTTTGCAAGCGAGCGCAAAACGGGTTTGCCCTCTGCTATTCGCAAATGATGCGGGCCGTCGTGTCCGGCTAAAATAAAGTCGCCGGCAAAATCAAATGGATGAAACTCGGCAAAGCTTCCGCCGATATTTAATCTGTCCATGATAAGCATTGCAATGCATGTTTTTATGTCATATTCTCCGCACATCGGTATGCCTTGTGCATTTAAAATAGAATTTCCGACAATAAAGTTTGACGAAACCTTTCTGTGCAGCGACTCCGGCGTGCCTTCATAGTAGTAGGCAAGTCCTGTGAGATTGTATTTTTCAACGAGCTTGTCTAAGGCAACGGCTGTTTTTGCCGCTTCATACAAATCGCTGTCTTTTAACTTTTCGGTAATCGGATCGCCTTTGGGATCGGGAGTGTCAAACTCTTTTAAAATAAGCTCGCTCTTTTCTTTTATTTCGCTTTCGGTTACAGTGTTATATAATTCTATAACGTTGTCAACCTCCAAAAGCGGAACATGAACGTTAAATGCTGCGGCAACTGCGGTCGGATCTGCATGCATGTCATACATTGCCTCCAAAACGTGGCCCATAAGACCTATTCTTGCGCCTTTCAAAGAGTGCAGAACGTTTGCAATCGAGCACCAGCGCGCAATTTCTTCTTCGGCTTCTTTATCGTTATAGAGCGTTCCCAATATAACGTCGCTCACTTTTTTGCCAAGCCTTACCGCAACTCCCGTAAATTCGGGAACGGAACAGATGTTGTCATTTTCAAGCTGCATAAATGTGTTTGCCTTTGTGTAGTCAAGAGCGCTTCTCGGCTGGAGAGCCGCTAAAATAACCGGTACATCGGCAGAGCGCATTATCGGCGCAAACACGCTGCTTGTGGCATATGTTGCCATATTGCAGATTAAAATGTCAACGTTTGCAGCCTTGATTTTGTCTGCTGCATCAAAAGCCTTTTCGCTTGAGTCTATCATGCCGAAATCAACAATTTCAACATTGTTTTTTGAAACCAAAGAGCAAAAATCTTTGTGAAAATTCATGATGCTTTCAAAAAGACCGTCAAACTGCGCCCAATATGTTGCATGCGCAACAGCAAAAATGCCGACTTTGGCAGTGAGCGGATTTTTTCTTTCTATCATTTTTATCATCCCTTCATTTATTTAATGCATCTTCAACTAAAATTATAGCACGTATTTTATGTTTTTCAATATCGTTTTTAAATCAGTTTTTTGCTGAAAATAAAGATTTGGGTTGATTTTTTTTAAAACATGGTGTAAAATTATTAAAAGTTTATATATGTAAAAAGAAAAGTCTGTATGTGAAAGGAATGTTTTTAATGCTTCGGTTTTTAACTGCCGGCGAAACGCACGGAAAATGTCTTGTGGCAATTTTGGAGGGAATGTGTTCAAATCTTGCCATCGATGAAAAAAAAATAAACGAGTATCTGTGCCTTCGTCAGGGAGGTTACGGCAGAGGCGGCAGAATGAAAATAGAAACCGACACGGTTGAAATTTTAAGCGGAGTGCGCGGCGGAAAAACGCTCGGCTCTCCGATAGCGCTTTTGATTAAAAATAAAGATTTTGAAAACTGGAAAAACATCATGGGCACAGATTTTGCAACCGATGAAAGAAAGGTTACAACGCCCAGACCGGGTCATGCGGATTTAACCGGGGCAATTAAATACGGCCACGGCGATATAAGAAATGTGCTTGAGCGTGCGTCTGCAAGAGAAACCGCAATCCGCACGGCTGTCGGTGCCGTTTGCGCCGAGCTTTTGGAGGCTCTCGGAATAAAAATATATTCAAGAGTGGTTGCGGTAGGAAACGTTAAGGATGAAACAGGTTATGAAAAAGAGGATTTTGAAAAAAGAATTTCAGCCTCTGAAATGCGCATGTATGATAAAGATGCTGAAGAAAAAGCCAAAAAGCTTATAGACGAGGCAAAGCAAAAGGGCGAAAGCTTGGGCGGCGTTATCGAGGTTATAGTTAAAAATGTGCCGGCAGGGCTTGGAAGCTATGTTTCCTATGACAGAAAAGCCGATGTCGCGCTTTGCGGGGCAATGGTGTCAATTCAGGCGATTAAGGCTGCTGAAATAGGCGACGGAATTTGCAATGCATACCGTTTCGGAAGCGATGTGCATGATGAAATTACCCTTGAAAACGGAAAATATAAAAGAAGAACCAACCGCGCCGGCGGAATTGAAGGCGGAATGACAAACGGCGAGGATATCGTTATAAGAGCATATATGAAACCGATCCCGACTCTCTACACTCCGCTTGATACGGTCGACTTTTTAACCGGCGAGCCTAAAAAGGCAACCGTCGAGAGAAGCGATATCTGCGCGGTGAGCGCGGCAAGCGTGGTTTGTCTGGCGGCAGCTGCGTTTGAAATTGCAAAAATGATTTTAGATAAATACGACTCCGATGATTTTAACGTTTTAAAAAAGAATTTTGATAAATAAAAAAACAAATTTTTACGGCGCAGCGGTTATAAATCGCTGCGCTGTTTTTATGCAGTTATACTTATTAAATTTGATTTTGAATCTTAACTGTTTTCGATGTGTTCATATTTATAACATTGTCGAAAGGCTGTATTATTGCAAAAAATATGTCTATTGCTCCGCTTCGTCACAAAATCAGCGCTTTTTACAAAACTCTTGAAAAATCGAGAGAAATTCTTGAAAAATACACATTTGTGTGATATAATAAATACAAAGTAAGTTCAAAAGCCTCGCGGCTTTTGTGCCGATGTATTTATTGTATCGGTGTGAAGCAAGCCGATTTGCGGCTTGCACTGATGATATAATATTATTGGTTAGTTGTATTCATAAATATGGTTGGAGGAATTACGATGAGCGTCAGCTATAAAAAATTATGGGTTATGCTTGCAGAAAAGGGCTGGTCAAAAGTTGATTTGCGTAAAAATGCAAATATAACGCCCGGCATACTTACCAAATTGAATAAAAATGAAGTTGTGTCTTTCACAATGCTTATAAAAATATGCGAAGCTCTTAATTGTGACATTGGGGATATTGTGGAAGTCATTCACGATAAGTACAGTTTTTAGGACACTGAATTTGATATAATAAAAAGAAAAAGGGGTTTCCAAAAGATGATTGATAACAAAAAGGAACAAGAGCGTGCGGAGCTGCACCGT
>CAKSHP010000012.1 GCA_934457145.1 uncultured Clostridia bacterium
GCGGAACGGTTACATGGGCAGCTGACAATGAAAACGTAACGGTCAGCGCAGATGCTGAGGACAGCGCAAAAGCAACGGTAAAGGTAAACGGTGCGGTTGATAAAAAGGTTACGATTACGGCAGTAAAGGAAGCTGACGAAAACTATTCCGAATCCGAAACAAAGGTTATGTTTGTTCCGAACGGAAAAACACTCGGTTTTGTTATTTCCGACCTTATAAAGACCTATAACGGTTCTCAGCAGGAGCCGACAATTGAAACAGTTCCGGAAAACGGAAAATATGAGGTTAAGTATAACGGACAGGATGAAAAACCGAAAAATGCCGGAACATATACCGTTACGGTAAACGGTATTAATAATTACAGAGGTACCGGCAGCGCAACCATGGTGATTGAAAAAGGTTCGCTTGAAAACAAAGGCTTGAGCGTCAGCATAGATGATTGGAGCTACAAGGCTGAAAATGTTCCCGAACCGATATACGAAGCTGCTCCTGACGGAACAACGGCGGAAATAACATATTCGACTGTTGACGGAGTAAAACCGGTCAATGCCGGCACATATACGGTTTATGCAACATACAGCGGCGAAAACTACAATCCGTATACCGTAAAGCATGAATTTGAAATAGCAAAGAGAGAGCTTACGGTTACAGCAATTGACACGCAAAGAGAGTATGGCAAGGAAAATCCGAATTTCACAGCAACATACAGCGGCTTTGCGGAAAATGAGGACGAAAGCGTTTTTGATGCTTTGCCGCAGCTTGAAACCGAAGCAACGGCATTGAGTCCGGTAACCGACAGCGGATATACGATTAAGGTTTTGGGCGGAAGAGCTGCAAATTATGAACTTAAAAGAATAAACGGTACGCTGAAAATCACACCTGCAAGCGGAGGTAATTTCTATATCGACGGAGCGGATAATACCGCCGCAACTGGCGAGATATTTACATTGCGTGCGCATTACGGCACATTTATGCCGCAGGTTTCATGGGAGAGTGAAAATACGGCGATTGCGACAGTTGACGCAAACGGAAAGGTATGTGCTGTCAGCGAGGGAAACGTAATTATAAAAGCAATACTCAATGATTCCAATTATGCTCCGGCAACGGCAGAATTTGAACTTGTTGTAAGCAAAAAAGAGGTCACTCTGACACCTGACAGACTGGTACTTACATATAACGGTGATGAACAGAAAGTGAAATTCATTTCAAACACCGCTTCATTTGTACCGATAACGGAGGGTGATGACAAAAACGTTGAGGTGACATATACGCTTAATACGGATTCTTCCGTGACAATTCCGAAAAATGCCGGAACATATACTGTAACATACAGGATTTTGGGCAATGCATACACAGGCGGCGGTACGGCACAGCTTACTATAAACAAATATAAAGCGGAAATCAGAGCAAATGACTGCGAAAAGGTGTACGGTGAAGAAAATCCGACCTTTACCGTATCCGCGCTTGTAGGTGAGGACGCTAAAAATTCCGAATATATAGAGAAGCTTAATAACGCACTCACAATTTCATCGGATGCCGACGAATACGGAGTGCGCGCAGCGGCAGGAGAGTATCAGATAAAGGCAGCAGTAAAGGACGGTATGTCACTGGACGATGAAAATTACGATTTTTCAATTTCGAGGAATCCGGGAAAATTGACGGTAAAACCGAAAGCGCTTGCAATAAAAATCTCAGGAGCAACACGAGTATACGGTGGTTCGGATTTAAAAACCGAATATACATATGACGGATTCGTAAATGAAGAAAATGAAGAAAACCTTACATCAAAACCAAACTTTGCGGTAAGCGATTCAATAACGGAGAAAACTGCTGTCGGAAAGTATGACGGTGTTGTGACAGCTTCTTCTGCAGCAAGCGGAAACTACACAATAAGCTATGTTTACGAAAACGGAAATGCAGCTCCGCTTACAATAACACCGAAAGCCGTAAAGCTCGCAAGTACAGCTATTAAAAACGATACGCTTACTGTTACATTTGACACGAGTGTTTCAGATCTCACCGAATTGAATTTTGCGGTAGACCTGAACGGAACTGCGCTTACACTTACATCTGTAACCGCATCAAGTGATGGAAAATCATATCAGATTAAAGGTGATTTTGCAATCGGAAATACATATGATGTTTCCGTTATACCGGGCAGTAATTATATTTTGACAGGCTCTCCCGTTTCTGTTACGTACAAACGCAGTACCTCCGGCGGAGGCAGCGGTAGAGGAGGCGGTTCATCCGCTGCGGTAACCACCTATACCGTAGCCTTTGAAACAAACGGCGGCAGCAAAGTTGACAGCATAAAGGTTACAAAGAACGAAACCGCAAAAGAGCCGACGGAGCCGACAAGGGATAACTTTACGTTTGATGGTTGGTATTCTGACAAAGAACTGACCGAAAAATATGATTTCTCGACCAATATAACAAAGAACATCACCCTTTACGCAAAATGGTCGGAAAAACAGACACAGTCGACAGAACCCGAATGGAATAATCCTTATGATGATGTTGATGAAGACGATTGGTATTATGATGATGTAAAGAATGCTGTCGAAAAAGGATTGTTCAAAGGAACTGATGCAAAAACATTTAATCCGAACGGAAATATAACAAGAGGAATGTTCGTAACGGTTCTCTATCGCGCAGAAGGAGAACCTGAGGTTAATACAGGTATGCCGTTTGACGATGTTGTAGCAGACAGCTATTATGCAAATGCGGTCATCTGGGCAGAGCAAAACGAGATTGTAAAAGGTATTTCCGAAACGGAGTTTGCTCCCGATATGAATATCACAAGAGAGCAAATTGCGGCAATTATGTTCAGATATGCAAAATACAAGGGATATGATGTAACTGTGGGAGAAAACACAAACATCTTGTCTTATACGGATTTTGAGGAAATATCCGAATATGCGATAGAGGCTATGCAGTATGCAGTCGGCAGCGGTTTGATGAAGGGCAAAACAGAAACTACATTGAATCCGAAAGACAATGCAACAAGAGCTGAAATTGCGGCAATTCTTCAAAGATTTATTGAGGCAAACAAGTAAATAAACAATATGCCAAGCGGGAACGCTTGACGATAAAGCCCCGTTTGAGTAATCAGACGGGGCTTGCGCTATGTAATGTAGAATTATAGGGAAATATGACGGAAAGGAGCAAGTAAAACAATGTTACGGCATTTAGAGTATGAGGATTGATATAAATATGAATTTATTAAGGACAAATTTCATAAGATAATTGACTGCATAGATGTATTAGTAGATGGGTTATATGATTACTCATTGAATGACAACGTAGGTCAAAAAGGGATCATCGAACCAACGATGTATTGTGCCGAATTCAAAGTTTGAGGAAAAGTATAAAGAATTTGATACTAAAATTAGGAAAAGACAAAATTTTGTTGCAAATGGAAGAATAATAAGTGTTGGTATACCTACAAAATGCATTTATAAGTAATATGAGGGTGATACTTTTACTAAAATTTAACGAATACCCTAAAATTCAACGAAAACTCAAAAATCCAACTTTTACTATAAAAAAAGAAAAGTGCTATCGAGGACAAATCATTCCAAGACGGCAATTAGAATTATATGATATGGTCTTAAAGATAGGAGAGTATCGCAATACTGCAATATTTGAACGTGTTTACGATAAAAAGAAAAGACCGACAATTCTATCAAAATAGTCAGTCTTATTTGGTGCGGCTGAAGGGACTTGAACCCCCACGTCATTGACACCAGATCCTAAGTCTGGCGCGTCTGCCAATTCCGCCACAGCCGCATATTAAATTTTACCTCTTGATTTTTACACGGCAGAGGTATACCGAGGAGGAGCATATCGCTTAATCCTCATATATGAAAACGGGAAACCCGTAATCAACAATAAATTCACCGAGGTGGTGGAAACAAAGTCTAGCGCGTCTGCCAATTCCGCCACATCCGCATATTAAGTTTTTACCTCTTGATTTTTACACGGTGGAGGTACACCGAGGAGGAACATATCGCTTAATCCTCATCTATGAAAACGGCAAAAACCGTAATCAACAATAAAATCACATACAGGACAGATCCTAAGTCTGGCGCGTCTGCCAATTCCGCCACAGCCGCATATTTATAATAATGCAGAATGCGAAGTGCATAATGCAGAATTATTTATTAAATTTAAAGCTTGAAATTTTCAAACTTTATTGCAACGAAAAATATTATATATTAAAATTTGTAATTTGTCAAGATTTTAGGAAGAAAAAAATGAAAAGTTTTTGTGTGGGTAAAGAAGGAGAGGCGGTGCGAGGATGCTATATAAAGCAAAGATATTGAATTAAACAAATTATGAAAAAAACGATCAAGTATATTTTTTTGTGTGTGGTAGAATATATACTTGAAAGGAATTGATAAAAATGAACAAAAGAATTATAACAGACAAAATAGTTAAAAGATTTCAGATGTACCTGTACGAGGAGGAACGAAGCGAAAATACTATTCAAAAATATATGCGAGATATTCGGTTCTTTAGTGAGTGGTTACAGGGCAGAAACATTGATAAAACGGTTGCTATCGAATACAAAAAAGAACTATGCAAAAGATATGCGGTAAAAAGCGTAAATTCAATGTTATCTTCTATAAACACATTTTTTGTATTTATGGGGTGGTGTGATTTGAAAGTGAAAACATTGAAAATTCAAAGGCGCATATTTGCAGATAAGTCAAAGGAATTATCAAAAGCGGAATATGAACGGTTGTTGATTGCAGCAAAGGACAAGAAGAATGGGCGGTTATACTATTTAATGCAGACAGTGGCAAGCACGGGTTTACGGGTATCGGAGATAAAATATGTAACCTGCGAAGCTGTCAGACAGGGACAGGCGGTCATTAACTGCAAGGGAAAGATAAGACAAATATTCTTGCCGAAAAAGCTATGCAAAATGTTAAAGGAATACACCAAAGCAAAGAATATAAAAAGCGGTTCGGTGTTCATTACGAGAAACGGCAGACCGCTTGACCGCTGTGCAATATGGAAAATGCTAAAGGATTTATGCGAATCTGCCGGAGTATCAAAAGATAAGGTATTCCCTCATAATTTCAGACATTTGTTTGCACGGACATTTTATAGCTTGCAAAAAGATATAGTACGCCTTGCTGATATACTCGGTCATTCATCTGTCGAAACTACCCGTCTTTATACAATGGAAAGCGGAACGGAGCATATAAAGCAGCTACAAAAGCTCGGTTTACTGCGGTGTTGAAAAAATTTTTAAAAAATCTCACAAAACCCCTTGACAAACATCGTATGAAAGCGGCGAAGAACATAAAAAGCTGCTGCAAAAAATGGGCTTGCTGCGATGCTGAAAAGCAAAAAAACATCTTTGGCAAATATCATATGAAAACGTGTATACCGCAGACAAATCAAGGGTTTAGAGCTTTTTGCGCAAAAATAAACAACATAATCTATATTATGTTGCAAAAGATTTTTTCTACATATAATACGGATATATTATAACATTTAAAAAGATTTTTGTCAATGATTTACTTTTTGTTTTTTTAAATTTTGTCATTATGCACCAAATTATTATAAAAAAATACATAACTTTCAGACCAATGCTATATATTTTTTTCTCCATTGGTCTTTTTGTGGTATTTAAAAATTGAAATAATTAACATATGCTTTATATGTTTTTTGCTTAATGTTAAAATTCATGCGAAAAAGCAGCAAACCGGTTGGTTTGCAACATAATATAGATTATGTTGAAGGTATTTTTATTTAAAAATAAAACGATTGCTCAAGCTGTGGCAGGAGGTGAAAACATGAGAACCGCTACATATCAGATTGACGCAAATAAAATTTTAGAGAGCACATTTTCATATCTTGTAAAACACGGGTTGGAAAATGTGACTATAAGAGAGTTGTGCAAGGGAACGAAAATTGTTCAGGGCAGTATGTATTATTGGTTTGGCGATAAAACGAGTATAATCTGCGAGGCAACACAGTACGGATTAAAGAAAGTGACAGATGAAATACTTGAATATGTTTTTAAAAACATGGGCGATTTAAAGAAATTCTTTTCAAATTGCTTAGCTGAAATAAACCGCTACAAAAAAGAGATCCGCTTTATTTATCAAATGGCGGCAAGCCCGGTTTACGACGAAAAAATCCGAATTGCGAGGAAGAATTTTAATTTTACATATAACAAATACATAAATAAATTATCGGTGCGCTTGCAATGTGATGAAAAGGTTTTGCGCCCGCTTGTGTATTTGTTTATTTCTGCTGTTTTAGACTATGTTATATGGGACGAGGAGGAAAAATCTCAGATACAGCTTGATTTTATTTATTCCGCAATACCGGAAATTGTAAAAGTGCAGCAACATTAAAATATATTTTATAACTGCACACAGGAGGTATAGTCTTATGAAACACAATTGGAGAGCGAAAATAGTGAGCGCGGCAGTTGCTTTGTGTCTTGCATTTTCGGCATTACCTGTTTTTGCCGATGAGGCAAAACAAATTACAATAAGTTTTGAAGATGTTACGTTAACCGATGCTATCCCAGCGAAGATATTTCAATTTCCGGCGGTTCATTTACAACAGACGTATCCGATTATTGCGAAGATGGATTTTCAGCGAAACTTGTTAACGGCAAATATGTTGTAGATGACAGCGCAGATACAATCAACCTTAAGTTTGAGCAGCATGAAGATGACAAAACGGTTTATGACATCGTGTTAAGCGGCGACGGCAAAGATATTAACAGACTTAATGCCGCTGAATTTACATTTAAACTTACAAAAGAAAATGCAGCAGAAGATATCTCATATGAAATCGCAGCTGCAAAAGATATGGCAACAATTTCTCAGAAAGATGAAAAATACGAATTCCACTTTGAGGGAAAAGACGGTGTTTCAGACACAGGCGCTGAAATCACAATCGGTACAGTTGCATTTGAAGGTTACGGCAAATTTGAATTTAAGGCAACAGACGGCAGAGCAACAGCAACAACAAAGTCGGACAACCTTGTTACAGAGTTTGTTACAACAGGCGAAACAGGCAAAGGTATGACGATAAAACGTACAGAGCCGAAAACGAGATAACCCGCGCAGAGGTTATGACGGTTATAAACAAAATTCTGGGCAGAAATCCGTCTGAAAGTTATGTTAAATCGCTTGAATTTAATCCGTATAACGATTTGGAAAAGGATAAATGGTATATTATGTGATTGTGCTTGAAGCAACGATTACCCATAACTATTATCTTGACAGCAAGGGCGTTGAAATCAAGTGGGAGGACTGCAAGTAAATGTCAGATAAAGAGGAGAAAACCGATGTTTGTACGAAAGTTATGCCCTCGATGTAAAACCGGAAAACTTACATATGAGCTTGACCGCCGCACACCGGTGTGTCCTTATATCAATTGCTACAGCGGCAAAAAGTGTGCTATGTTTGAAGCGCTTGATGAAGACAAAAAGAAAAATGTCTTTAAAAGTATTGCAAAAAAAGTGTTTATAAAAAAAAAATAAAGTATAATCAAAATGCCTTGACGGACGGTTTTGCTCCGTCAAGGTATTGTTTTAATTTATTCTTAACCGTATCTTAACCGCATATATGATAAAATATATGTTAAATAAATGTAAAAGGGGGGTGGTTTTTTGAGTCCGTTGCCTCGAAGTATAAAGAAACTTCTGAATTTATACAGGGGGTTTGTTTTTGAAAGCTTAAAAAACAAGCTGCGTTGCTGAACAAACCGCAAAATACTTTTTTTATTATAAATTCGGAGGTTAGAAAATTTTATGATTAAACAGATATTGTTGCAGCTTATTTTAATTTTGCTCAATGCTTTCTTTGCTGCAACGGAAATTGCAGTTATATCACTTAATGAAAAGAAAATAAAGGCAAGGGCTGCCGAAGGTGATAAAAAAGCAATTAAAATGTTAAAAATGATAGAGGCACCAACAAAGTTTTTGTCTACAATACAAATCGGTATCACACTTGCGGGATTTTTGGGTTCTGCATTTGCTGCCGATAATTTTGCCGAAAAGCTTTCGGGCTTTATTGCGGCAGTCTTTAATGTTCCGCAGGGAAAGACAGACATTATAAACACAGCAGCGGTTATCGTTATAACTCTTATATTGTCATTTTTCACTCTTGTTTTGGGTGAGCTTGTTCCAAAAAGAATTGCAATGCGACACAAAGAAAAACTTGCAGAGCTTGTGTGCGGCACTATAACGGCTCTGGCAACGGTATTAAAACCCGCTATCTGGCTTTTAACTGTGTCAACCAATGCAGTATTGAGGCTTTTGGGTATCAATCCGAATGAAAAGGAAGAACCGGTATCTGAAGAAGATATTGAGATTATGCTTGATGCGGGCGTTGATGAAGGTACGCTTGATATAGATGATGTGGAATATATAAAAAATGTGTTCAAACTTGATAATCTTACGGCTGCCGATGTTATGACGCCGAGAAAATCAGTTGTGTTTGTGCCGTTTGACGCCGGTGAAAACGAAATTATACATATAATTGAAACTGAAGGCTATTCACGCATGCCGGTATATGCAAACAATGCAGATGAAATTAAAGGAATACTTTATACCAAAGATTATCTGTTAAAATATAAAACCCCGGGATTTACACTGGAAAACGCTATGTTTTGTCCTACGTATATTCCGGAAACAATGCATCTTGACCAGCTTTTTAAAGATATGCAGATGCAGCATAATCATATCGTTGTTGTTGTAAATGAGTTTGGTATTCCGTCGGGAATTGTTACAATGGAGGATATTTTGGAAGAAATCGTTGGTGAAATTTGGGACGAAAGCGATGAAGAAATTGAAAGTATTAAAGAAATCAGCGACTCAACGTATAGGGTATTAACCAACACATCAACGGAAACGTTTTTTGATTTCTTTAATTTGGAATCGGACGAAAACTCTGAGGCGGCAACGGTCAACGGCTGGCTTATAGAACAATGCGGAAATATTCCGGAAAAAGGATATTCTTTTGAATATGAGAATATAAGTATAACCGTTACAAAGGCTGATGATTTAATGACGCATGAAATTTGTGTAAAAATAAATGAAGATGCGCTGCTTTTGGACAGGCATTAAAATTTTGATATATTAAACAGGCAATTGCCTACAAACAATAAAGTAAGGCTTTCTGCTTCCGGAAAAACACCTGAGCAGAAAGCCTGTAATTTTTGCGCTGATTTATAAAAATACCTATTGACATTTTTGAGGTATTGTATTATAATATACCTAACGACTGTTAGTTAGGAGGAATTATGAAACAGGAAGATACAAAAGAAAAGATAATAAAAAAAGCGCTGGAGCTGTTTGCGAAAAACGGTTACGATGCCGTTAGCGTCGGAGAAATTGCAAAAGCTGTCGGAATAAAAGCGCCGTCGCTGTACAGTCACTATTCGGGCAAGCATGCTATTTTTGATGCCATTGTTGAATATGCTGCCTCGCGGTATGAAAAATATACAGATGAGATTGATATTCATGTTCAGGACGCAAAAAAGGACATGGGCGTGTTTTTTAAAGTTACGGATGCGGCGCTTATTAAAAAGGTGCGCCAAATATTTTTATATTCGCTCCGCGATGAAACAATAAGCCGTTTTCGGCGCATGATGACGATTGAGCAGTTTCGCACAAAAGAGCTTTCAGCCGTTTACACCGAAAGATATGTCGAACGCATGATAAGATACCATGCTGCGATTTTTGAAAATCTGATTGCCGCCGGAGAGATAAAAAACGAAAATCCGCAGACGCTTGCGATGATGTATGTTGCGCCGGTTATTACGCTGCTCGGTGTTTGCGACCGTCAGCCCGGGCGCGAAGAAGAATGTTTAAAAAAATTAGACGAGCATGTGAGGTTGTTTTATAAAACTTTTAATGTAAATAATGCTGATTAAAAAACATTATCAGACGGCGTAAAGATAATTTTTAAGCTGCGGCGCAGATGTTTTTGTTTTGCATTTGGGAAAAGCTTAGCTATACGGATAAAAAAATTTATTAATGTTTTTGCCGGTGCATGGCAGAGAAAGGAAGATTTTTATGCCGCAAATGAATAAAGGCGGAAAGTTTATATTCGGAAAATCGTTAATACATGAAAACGGTGAGCTGTATTTCCCGGCGCAAGCCGCAAAAGAATATAGCATTGCAGATGAAGGCAGAGTGTATTTATTTACGGGAAGCAAAGCAACGGGCGGGTTTTGCGTTACAAGAAAAGGGCTTCTTTTGCCGTCAAAACTGAGATGTATTTTAACTGAAAATCCTAATCTTGCGGATTATTCATTAAAGCCGGGGGAGTTTATAAGATACAAAGGCAGAGCTTATTGCTATACTGCGGTTTCGCCTGAGGCAAAGATTGTTCTTTCAAAGGAAATGATGGATTTTTTGGATATTAAACCCGGCATGCAGCTGCTTTCAATCCGCAGCAGCAACATTGCCTTTACAATGGGGGCAAAAGGACCTTTGCTTGAAAAAGCGAAAAACTATAACGGAGAAATTCCTCTGTTTTAAAATAAATTACAATCGGAGATAAAAAATGAATTACAAAATTATAGATAAAGAAAAATATTACCGAAAAGGCGTTTTTCGCCATTTTTCGGAGGATTGCAAGTGTTCAACGTCAATAACTTCAAGAATTGATGTGACATCTCTTAAACAATATTCAAAAGATACCGCTACAAAGTTTTATATTAACTTTTTATATATCCTTTCTAAGGTTTTAAACTCAAGAGATGATTATAAAATGGGATATCTGTGGCAAACGGACACGCTTATCTGCTACGAGCAAATCAATCCCACACAGTATATATTTCACGACGATACCGAAACCTGCACGCCGGTTTATACGCAGTATTTTGCAGACTATAAAACATTTTACAAAAAATGCGCGCAGGATATCGAAAATGCAAAGAAAACCCGAAACTACGGTCTTGATACGGCAAATCACCCCAATTGGTTCGACGCTTCTTACATTTCGTGGCTGAGTTATGACTCGCTTAATATCGAACTTCCCGACGGGCATTTGTTTTTTGCGCCGATTATAAACTGGGGCAGATACAGAGAAGAAAACGGCAGATTTGTTATGCCGGTTACGGTGCGGCTTAATCATGCTATAGCCGACGGTTATCTGGTGGCAAAGGTTTTTAAACTGCTTGAAGAAGAAATAGGTGAATTTACAAGCCGGTAAAAGGCAAAAAAGTTTTATTATTAACTCGGTAATCAGGCATGTTAATGTCTTATTATAAATTTTATTTTTAAGGAGAAGTGCTTTTTGACTAAGTACAACACACGAGAGATTGTAATCTGACCGGGGAGGTTGGATTGCAATAAAAAAACCTCCCTGCTAAGGCAATTGAAAAAAACAATGTTCAGGAGGAAAAATAATGAATAAAAATATTTGTATACGTTTAGAAAAAAAGGAAGATTACAGGGAAACAGAAAATCTCGTAAGAGAGAGCTTTTGGAATGTGTACCGCCCGGGGTGCGTTGAGCATTATGTTTTAAACAAACTCAGAGATGATAAAGATTTTGTTAAAGAACTTGATTTTGTTATGGAATGCGGCGGAGTGTTAATCGGACAGAATGTTTTTGTGAAGGCTGTTATAAAAGCAGACGACGGCAGAGATATTCCGGTTATGACAATGGGACCTATTTGCATAACACCGACTCTTAAAAGATGCGGCTACGGAAAAATGCTGCTTGACTATTCGATAGAAAAAGCAAAAGAGTTCGGATGCAAGGCGGTATGCTTTGAGGGAAATATTGATTTTTACGGAAAAAGCGGCTTTGACTATGCAAGCAAATTCTCTGTCAGGTATCACGGGCTTCCCGAAGGTGCCGACTCATCGTTTTTTTTGTTAAAAGAACTCGAAAAAGGGTATTTATACGGTATAACAGGAGAATATGCCACGCCGAAAGGATATTTTGCACCTCAGGAAAATCCGGAGGATTTTGAAAAGTATGAAAGCACATTTCCGCCCAAAACAAAACTAAAGCTTCCCGGTCAGTTATTCTGAATGTAAAAAAGAAAACAGGTATGGCGCGATAATGCGTTATACCTGTTTTTTCGTTGCTGTGCTATATTTCGGCAGCATTATTTTTGTAAAAGTCCGAGGGCATTTTTGTAAAATATTTTTTCTTTATCTTCATTTGAAATATCAAGCAAGTTTATAAAGTCAAATGTTTCCTTTGAGGATGCCCAGGGGCAGTCGCTTCCGAACAACACCTTGTCGGCACCTTGTTTTTTAATAATATTTTTTGCGTCATCGGCGCTTATGTGACCGCTTGAAAACGAAGTGTCAACATAAAAACCGCATCCCGCAACATGTAAAAGGCTTTCTTTCGGCATCATGCATGAGCCGAAGTGTGCCATAACAAAAGGCGCACCGCCAAAGTCAGATGCAAGGTCTTTTATCATTTCGGGAGCGGCTCTTAAGCTGTTTGGATAGGCAAGGTCCTTTCCCGCATGAAACACGACAATAAGCCCCAATTTAATACACTTTTCATATAAATGATACACGCTTTTATCGTTTATATCAAACTGCTGATATTCCGGGTGAAACTTAACGCCCAAAAGCCCTGCATTTTTTATCCGGCAAAGCTCGTCTTCTGCATCCGAAGAAAGAGGATGGACAGAACCGAAAGCAAATATCGTTTTATTGTTGTTTGTCTCTATTGCAAAGTTATTCACATTGGTCTGCTGTTTCGGGTTTGTCGCAATTGAAAGCATAACCCGCGCATCAACATTCCATTTGTTCATTTTTTCGTTTGTATCGCCGACGGTTCCGTTCGTAAAATACGGAATCGAAGCCTTTTGCGCAAGCGTTTCTATAGCCCGCAGCGCAAGCTTGTCGGGGAAAGCGTGAGTGTGAAAATCAATTAACATAATTTTTGCCTTTCAAAGTTTAGTTTTCTTTTGCAAGCGACAGCGCTGCGTGTTTTCCGGCCGTGTAACCTCCGGAAAATGCCCATGTCAGGTTATAGCCTCCGCAGTCGCCGTAAACATCTGTAACCTCGCCCGCGGCATATAAATTCTTATTAACCAGCGAGCATAAATTTTCGTCAAACATATCAAGGCTTGCGCCGCCGCCTAGAACCTGGGAAAATTTTTCGCCTCTGCATCCCGTAACGGTAAAGCGCATATCGCAAAGATTTTTTGAAATATTTAAAATTTCAGCCTCCGAAACCGATATAAATGCCTTGTTTTCATCAATCTTTGAAAAATACAGCGCAGCTTTTGCAACGCCTGTGTTTACAACCATCGAAAGCGCAGACAGCGCAGTCTGTTTTTTATACATACCAATGCTTTTTAAAAGCATATCTTTAACTTCGTTTTCGTCTTCAAAAAAAGAAAGTGAGATTTCAAACTTTGCCCTTTTTAAATCTTTCATACATTCGCCGGAAAGCTGCATAATAACAATTCCGGATAAACCATAGTCGCAAAACTGCACCTCGCCGCAGTCTGATTTTATTTTTTCTCCGTTTTTAAAAACGCTTGCCGCAGCATATGCCCGAGTGCCGGAAATCTTTTTTAAAATATCTGTTTCGGCGCAGCAAAGCGGAGTGAGAGCAGGGTAGGGGGGATTTATTTTATGCCCCAAATCAGAAAGATGCGAAAAACAGCTTGCACTCCCGATGGTTGCGTTCGTGCCGCCGCAGATAATAAGCTTTTTTGCCGAAAACTTTTGCCCCTTTTTGCCCGTAAGCGAAAAGCCGCATTCGTTCGGCTCGATTTTTGTTATTTCGCAGTCGGTAAAAATTTTAACGCCGTTTTCGTATGCACAGGTTAAAAGCATTTCGCGAACGGCTGAAGCCTGAAACGAATTAGGATATATAAGAGGCGAAAAACGCCTTGAAAGCTTAAGTCCGTTTTTTTCAAAAAAATCTGCAATCTCGCGGCTTGAAAATTTGTTTACTATTTCAAACGCTTTTTTTGCGTTATCCGAATGAAAATTTTTTGCCTGTAAATTATCGTTTAATATATTGCATCTGCCGTTGCCCGTAAGCAAGAGCTTTTTTAGGCATTTCGGCGCCTTTTCAAAAATCGTAACGGTTATGTGTGTATTATGCATTTTAGCGCTTATTGCAGCCATAATGCCGGATGCTCCGCCGCCTGCAATTGCAATATCCGTCATAAATTCACCCCGCATTTGAAAACTTTAAAGCTTTGCGGATTTAAATTGATGTTAAATCTTCCGAAACCGCACTCATAATTTTCGTCACTATTTTCAATGTTTGAAAGAGAAGATATTAAAAATCTTCCAAGCTCCAGACTAAGGTGCCATGGGTAGGAAGGAGATGTGTTTAATATACATAAATACACTTCGCCTTCATGCTTTCTTATAAATCCGGTTGCGCTGCCCTCACCGTAAACAAAGATAAGTTCGCCCGAAATAAAAGCCTTTGAGCTTTTCTTTAAAGCAATAAGCTTTTTGTAAAATGCTTTTAAATTTTCATCTTTATCTTTGTCCCACGGATAGCATTTTCGGCAGAACGGATCGGAATACCCCTCCATGCCGATTTCATCGCCGTAATATATGCAGCAAACCCCGGGCATGGTAAACTGTAAAAACAAAGCAAGGTAAAGCCTTTTTAGCGCTTCTGTTCGCTGCTCGTCATTTAAAAACAGCTTTGCCTGTTCGCTTCTTGAAAGCGAATCTCCGTCCGGCAAATCGGAAAGCTTTGTTATAATCCGCTGCGTGTCGTGGCTGCTTAAGAAATTCATCATGGCATAAAAGGCCTGTGGGGGATAGTTTTCCTTAAGCGACATAACTGCGCTGTTAAATTCTTTTGCATCTGTCACGGCCTTTGAAAAGCTTATAATGGCATTTCGCAAAGGATAATTCATCGCACTGTCAAGCTCAAATCCGCAAAGATACTCGCGCAGCTCGCCGTAGGCAACCTTGTTTGATGCGTCCTCCCATACTTCGCCTATGATAACGGCGTCGCTCTTTTCTTTTTTTGCCTCATATCTCAGCTTTTTAACAAATTCGTCCGGCAATTCGTCAACAACGTCAAGCCGCCAGCCGGACGCACCCAGACGCAGCCATTTTTTTATAATGGCATCATCGCCGGTGAGTATGTAGTTTTGATATGATTTCGAATTTTCGTTAACGTGCGGCAGAGTCTTAATCCCCCACCAACAGTCATATTCGTCGGGATAATCAGAAAAATTGTACCAGTCATAATAGGGCGAGTTTTTGCTCTGATATGCGCCTATGCTGTCATAGGTCGAATTTTTGTTAAAATATATGCTGTCGGAGCCGGTGTGGTTAAACACGCCGTCGAGTACTATGCGTATGCCTTTTTCCTTAGCCTTTTGGCACAAATCTTTAAAAATCTGTTCATCGCCGAATAAAGGATCGATTTTTTCATAGTTTGCAGTGTTGTATTTGTGATTTGAATTTGCTTCAAAAATCGGGTTTAAATATATAATGTCAATCCCAAGGTCGCAAAGGTAATCAAGCTTTTCGGCTATCCCTTTAAGCGAACCTCCGAAACAGTCGTTTGAAAGATACTCTCCGCCGAACTGCTCGCTTGTGTAAAACGGCGTATCTCCCCAGTTCCTTTTTATAATGTTTCTCGCTTTGTCAAGCCCGTTATAATTTTCGGATTTATAAAATCTGTCCGGAAAAATCTGATACATAACACCGCCTTTAAACCAGTCGGGGGTTTTATAGCTTTTGTCATAAACCGTTATCTGATAACACAAAGGATCTTTATCGCAAATTTTCCCGACACCGCCCAAACGCGCATCGTTGTTTGAATAATACACACACTCGCCGCCGGCGTGTATTTCAAAAAAATAAAAAAGTATGCCCGGTTTTTCGGGGAGCGTTAAAACCGTTTCATATAAATTCATATCCGATATAACGCTGTGAAAATACATATGCTCTTTATAATCTTCGCCGTTAAAGCGATAGCTTAGCATAACGCTTTCGGGCCAGTCACACTCGCCTATAAGAATACGCAAATGCACCTTTTTGCCGCAAACAGCCGCACCGAAAGGGGTGCGGCAAAGTAAGCTTTGTGAGTTATGTTCAATAATCAAAATGTAAACACCTCCGGAAATCCAAACGCAATTATTTTATTGCGTCCAGATGCCAGATTTTTTCGTTGTATTCGTTAATTGTGCGGTCTGATGAGAAAAATGCCGACATAGCCGTGTTTTTAACAGCCTTTTCAAACCACAGACTGCGGTTTTGATAATCTCTTGCCAGTGCGTCGTGAGCATTCACATAAGCGTCAAAGTCGCGCAGTACCATATAAGGATCGGCAATACCGTAGTCTCCGAAAATAAGCGAATGATAAATCTCTTTGAACAGCGATGCATGCTCCGGCTCAAGAGTGCCGTCAATCAACTGGTCAAGCACCTTTTTAAGCGGCATATTTTTTTCGTAAATTGCCTGAGGCTCGCCTGTCTGATGGCGGTATCTTTCGTCTACTTCTGCTGCCGAAAGACCGAATATATACATGTTTTCTTTTCCGACCTGTTCGCTCATTTCAACGTTTGCGCCGTCAAATGTGCCGATTGTTAAAGCGCCGTTTAGCATAAATTTCATATTGCCCGTACCGGACGCCTCTTTGCCGGCAGTTGAAATCTGCTCGGAAACGTCGGCAGCAACAATAATCTTTTCAGCCAAAGTTACGCAGTAGTTTTCAATAAACACAACCTTGATTTTTCCGTTTATTCTCTCGTCGTTGTTAACAAGGTCTGCAATGCTGTTTATAAGCTTTATGATAAGCTTTGCCCTGTGATAACCCGGAGCTGCCTTTGCGCCGAAAATAAATGTGCGCGGCACAAAATCCATGTTCGGATTTTCCAAAAGCTTATTGTAAAGATACATAATGTGAAGCGCATTTAAAAGCTGACGCTTGTACTCGTGGAGTCTTTTAACCTGAACGTCAAATATTGAATTAACATCAACATCTATGCCGTTTGCCTCTTTAATATATTCGGCAAGTTTCTTTTTGTTTTCAAGTTTAATTGCGGCAAACTTTTCGCAAAAAGCCTTGTCGGTAGAATAGGGGACAAGGTTTTTAAGCTCGTTTGCGTCCGAAAGCCACTTTTTGCCTATGGTTTCTGTTATTAGATCGGTAAGAGCCGGGTTTGCATACATGATCCAGCGTCTGAACGTTATGCCGTTTGTTATCGCAAAAAAGCGCGACGGATCAATTCTGTAATAGTCGGCAAATATGTCATTTATCAAAATATCCGTATGAAGCTTTGACACGCCGTTTATCGCGTGGCACGTTGCAAGGCAAAGGTTTGCCATGCTCACACAGCCGTTGTTTATAACAGCCATATATTCATGCTTGCCGCGGTCGCCGGGGTATATCTTTTCAAGCTTTGCCATAAGACGGTTGTTGATTTCTGCAACAATCATATAAATTCTCGGCAAAATGGGTTCAAAAATATCAATCGGCCACTTCTCCAAAGCCTCGCTCATAACGGTGTGGTTTGTATAAGCAAAGGTTTTGCATGTTATATCCCATGCCTCGTCCCAGCCGAGACCTTCTTCGTCCATAAGTATTCTCATAAGCTCCGGAATACCGAGCGCCGGATGCGTGTCGTTTACATGAATGGCAATCTTTTCGGGGAAAATGCTCCAGTCGGTGCCGTGGAAATGTTTAAAGTCTTTTATTATCCACTGAATGGTTGCCGAAACTAAAAAGTACTGCTGACGGAGTCTGAGCATTTTTCCTTCGGTGTGGTTGTCTTCGGGGTAGAGTACCTTTGAGATAACCTCTGCCATGTCCTTTTCTTCCGTTGCTCTTTTATACTGACCTTCGTTAAAGAACTTCATGTTAAGGTCTGACGGAGCTTTTGCGCTCCAAAGTCTTAACTTGTTTATCATCTTTGAGTTATAGCCGCAAATCGGAACATCATAAGGAACTGCGAGCACCGTGTGCGAGTTTTCATATCTGAAAGAAAATCTTCCGTCATGCCAGTCGGTGTAAACTTTGCCGCCAAAGCGCACTTCCACCTGTTCTTCCGGGCGTTCAACCTCCCAGACATAGCCGTTGTCAAGCCATGAATCCGGCTGTTCAAACTGATAACCGTTAACAATTTTCTGACGGAAAAGTCCGAATTCGTATCTTATGGTTGAGCCGTATGCCGGAAGATCAAGCGTTGTGAGCGAGTCTATAAAGCATGCGGCAAGTCTGCCGAGACCGCCGTTTCCGAGTCCGGCGTCTGCTTCTTTGTTTTCAACCGAGTTTATGTCAATTCCTAAATATTTTAAAACCGCAACAAAATCATTTGTCATTGCCAGGTTTAACATATTCGTTCCCCAAAGACGTCCCATGAGAAATTCGCTTGAAAGATAGTAAAGCTTTTTAGCTTTCATCTCTTTAACTTTAGCATGAGAATACTGCCATTTTTTCATGATTTCATCACGAACAGTCAGCGCACATGCCTTGTAGATCATGTTTTCGGTTGCATCTTCAACGGATTTGCCGAAATGCCGCATAATTTTTGCGGTAACATCGTCTAAAATAACTTTTTGTTTTTTTGTAAGCGTCATCATTTATCATTGCCTTTCCGGCCCACGAAAATTTATATGCGTATCAAAAAGCAGGCAGTGAGCCTGTGCCGGCTTAAAAAAGATATGCACTGAAAATGCCAAAGTCAAAAGCTCCCCTTGGCAAAAAAATCGTTTCAAAATCTGCAAAGGCAAACAGCCTATGCAAACTCCCCCTAAAATAAAGCTTATAAATCTAAAAGATTTTTATATAAATCAAGATATTTCTTTGCAGAAACCGTCCATGAATAGTCGCATTTCATGCCTCTGCGTGCAATTGCGTTCCATGCATTTTTGTTGTCTGTAAATGTTTTGTAAGCATAATTAACAACATAAAACAAATCGTCTGCATTATATGAACCGAAAGAAAAACCGTTTCCCTCGTTAGTATATTCGTTATATGCAAATACGGTGTCTTTTAAACCGCCCGTTTCGCGGACAATCGGAACGGTTCCGTATTTTAAGCTTATTATCTGGCTTAAACCGCACGGCTCAAACTTCGATGGCATCAAAAATGCGTCGCTTGCAGCATAGATTTTGTGTGCAAGTTCGTTTGAAAAACAAATGTTTGCGCTGAATTTGTCCGAAAAGTTTTCGCTGTACCATTTAAACATGCTTTCATACTGATAGTCTCCCGTGCCTAAAACAACAAGCTGAATATGCATATTAGACAAACGCTCGAGAATATAAGCAATAAGGTCAAAGCCTTTTTGGTCTGTCAGACGGCTGACAATGCCTATCATGAACGCATCTTCGTCCTCTTTAAGACCAAGCATACGCTGCAGCGCAAGTTTGTTTTCCTTTTTGCCGGATATAAAATCGCGCACGCCGTACTTTTTAAATATATAGTTATCCGTTTTCGGGTTATACTGCTGGTACGAAAGTCCGTTTAAAATACCGTGCAGGCTTGCGCTTCTTGCCCTTAAAAGACCGTCAAGCCCCTCGCCGTACTCCGGCGTTTGAATTTCTTTTGCATATGTGTCGCTGACCGTTGTTATAACATCACAGTACACCAAACCGCCCTTTAAAACGTTTAAGTTGTTGTTATATTCAAGCTTGTCTGACGTGAAGTAGTCGGGTGAAAGTCCGAACACGTCCGAAACAGCGTTTTTATCCCAAATTCCCTGATACTTAAGATTATGGATAGTCATAATCGTTTTTATTCCGCGGTAGAAAGGATTGTCCTGAAACTGTGCGTTTAAAAGAATCGGTATTCCGCCGGTCTGCCAGTCGTTGCAGTGGATAATATCGGGGCGAAAATCAATATCGGGAAGAACTGAAAGAACAGCCTTTGAAAAAAACGCAAATTTTTCAATGTCCTCATGAATATAACTGTAAAGATTTCCGTATTTAAAGTAAAACTCGTTGTCTATAAAATAAAATGTCACGCCCTCATGTTCAAGCATAAACACTCCGCAGTACTGATTTCTCCAACCCAAAAACACAGATATGTTTTTTAAAAATTTCATCTGTGAGCTGTATTTTTCTGCAATTGAGCCGTATTTTGGCATAATAACTCTTATATCAACTTCGTTTTTATCAAGATTTTGCGGAAGTGTTCCGGCAACGTCGGCAAGTCCGCCCGATTTTGCAAAAGGAACCGCTTCTGAAGATGCAAATAAAACCTTAATCATATCTATTTTGTCCTTTCCAAAAAATTAATAAACCCTTTAAACCAAATTGCCTGTGCTATGCTGCATGATATTTTTTATTGTATGCATGCCAGCACAGCTGTGCTATTTTTCTTTGTGGTAACAAACAGTATACCAAAAAGGAAAAAAATTCAAAATACATTTAATATGAAAAGGGGCTGCAGCAAAACACAATCTGTTTTGCTGCAACTCCTTTGAGGGTTTCAGAAATGTGCATTTTGCTGAAACCAAAAAATCAAATCAGATTATATTTCCCTTCGGAATAACAAAAGGATAATTAGGCTGACCGGTGAGAGTTTTTCCGGCTTTAACCGTTACTTCTTTATCCAAAACTGCATTTTCTATGTAGCAGTTTGATTGTATAACGCTGTTTTGCATTATAATAGAGTTTTTAACCACAGCGCCTCTTTCAATGTTTACGCCTCTGAAAATAATAGAATTTTCAACTCTGCCCTCAATCTGACAGCCGTCTGCGACCAATGAATCGTAAACAACCGCATTGTCGCCGTAGTGAGTCGGAACCTGGTCTTTAACCTTTGTATATATTTTATTTTTTGACAAAAATATCTCTTTTCTCACAGTGTTGTCTAAAAGATTCATATTATTTGAATAATAGCTTCCGATGGATTCAACTCTGCCGACATATCCCTTTGCCTCATAAGCAAAAATTCTGTATGCGCTGATGTTTTTTATAAGCACATCGAAAACAAAGTCGTGGCAGCCGTGCGAAAAAGCGTCTTCAATAATGTTTAAAAGAAGCGAACGGCTTATTATATAAGTATCTAACGACACTTTTTTGCTGTCCGGGTTATGGTGAAATTTAACCATGTCTGTCACATGATTGTCCTCATCCGTTTTTAAAACGGTGTGACGGGAAAGAAATTCGCTGTCTGCATCATCTTCGGTGTTATATAAAACCGTCACGTCTGCATTTTTGTCTTTATGGAATTTAAACATATCGTTAAAGGTGGCATTAAATATAATGCTGCCCTTTGTTAAAAGCACATAATCATAGGTGCTTCGTTTTATAAAGTTTGTAATTCCGTGCAGAATATCGAGATCGCCGCCCGCATGTGCCGCACTTTCGCGGCTTATAAACGGAGGCAGGATAAACAAACCGTGGTTTTTGCGGTTTAAATCCCATGCCTTTCCGGTTCCCAAATGGTCCATAAGCGACTGATAGTTATACTGTGTTGCAATTCCAACATGGTCAATATCGGAATTTACCATATTGGAGAGCATAAAATCGATTAAGCGGTATCTTCCGCCTATAGGAAGCGCACTGACAGCGCGGTTTTCTGTTAGCGCGCCGAGATGCGTGTTTTTATCATCGGTTAAAATGATGCCCATAAGAGTGTTCAATTTCAGGCACCTCCCTTTACTTTAAGCTCGCCCTCGCAAGCCATGTCTGCCGTTGCTTTAAAAAGCTTGTTGTCTGATAAAATATCGTTTTCAACCATGGAGTTTTTGTATATCTGTGTAGAGTCTTCTATGGTCACTCCGCCGCCGATTAAAACAATTCCGTCGCTGCACATTGCCGATAAATAGGGGTTTTGTTCATCATTATCCTTAAGACCTATAACGCAGTTTTCGCCTATAACCGTTCCGGGACCGATAATTGCTTTTTCAATTATTGCGCCGGCACCTATTGTGCAGTTCGGCATAATAACGCTGTCTCTTATGATTGCTCCGCTTTCCACGCTCACGCCCTCCGAAAGCACACTGTGGTCAACAACGCCTGCAATGCAGCAGCCCTCCGTGATGCAGCTGTTTTTCAAAATAGCGCCCTTTTTAATATAGTGCGGCGGCTTAACGGGATTTCTTGCATAAATTACCCATGAGGAATCGCGTATGTCAAGACGCGGAGGATCGGATAACATATCCATGTGTGCATCCCAAAGACTCTGCACCGTGCCGACATCGCGCCAATATCCTTCAAAATTGTATGCAAACATTTTCTCGTCCGCTTTAAGCATCTGCGGAATTATATTTTTACCGAAATCATTTTGGGAATTCGGATCGTTTTCATCAACAATAAGATATTTTTTGAGCTTGTGCCAGTTGAAAATATAAATGCCCATGGAGGCAAGATTGCTCTTAGGCTGCTTTGGCTTTTCTTCAAACTCCGTGATTCGTCCGTCGGAATTTGTAGACATAATGCCGAAGCGCGAAGCCTCCTCCCATGCAACAGGCATAACGGCAACAGTTGCGTCCGCCCCGTTTGCAATGTGATTTACCAGCATTTTCTGATAGTTCATTTTGTAAATATGGTCTCCCGACAAAATCAAAATGTTATCGGGATTAAACTGCTCAATAAAGCTTATGTTTTGATAAATGGCATTTGCCGTTCCTTTATACCATTCGCCCTTCTCGGCTTTCTGATACGGCGGCAGAACAAAAACGCCTCCGTAGTTTCTGTCTAAATCCCAGGGAACACCGTTGCCGATATAGGTGTTAAGCTCCAGCGGCTGATACTGTGTTAAAACACCGACGGTATCAATGCCGGAATGAGCGCAGTTGCTCAGCGCAAAATCTATAATACGGTATTTTCCGCCAAACGAAACTGCAGGTTTTGCAACATCTTTTGTGAGCGCACCGAGGCGGCTTCCCTGACCGCCTGCTAAAATCATTGCAATGCAATCCATAAATACTCCTCCAATTCGTTTTTTGATTTATCGGCGCTGTGAAAAAATGATTAATATTCGTTAGTACCGATATGTCGTTTTTTTACACTATAAATTAAAAAAACAGATTTTTTGTATTGTGAAAAACCGGTGACAGCACAATTTTCCACGTTATATAATTATATTAGTTAACGTTTAGAAATATGAGTATGATTTATTTTGCCGTTTTTGCTCTTTTCGCCGCCATTTTCTTTAAATATAAAGTTGAAAGCGGGGGAAGATCAATTTCAATATAATGCTCAAAGCCGTCGCAGCTGCCTTTTTTTGCTTTAACTTTAAGATGCGTATCATCTGTGCCGGTATCTGAGCTGCTGTTTAAAATAACGCTGTATTCTCCGGCAGACGGAACGCCTAATTTATAGGAAATTCGCTGCACGGGAGTAAAGTTGCACACAACAACAATGTGATTTTTTATATTTTTTGCAAATCTGACAAAGGAAAGCACGCTGTTGTTTTCATCGTGTTCATTAATCCATTTAAAACCGTCCCAGGAGTTTTCGATCTCCCAAAGAGATTTTTCTTTTGTATATAAATGATTTAAGTTTTTAACATATTCTTTAAGGTTGCGGTGGCTGTCATATTCTAAAAGCATCCAGTCAAGCTCTTCCGCCGGACGCCACTCTATAAACTGCCCGAACTCGCTTCCCATGAAAAGAAGTTTTTTGCCGGGGTGTGCATAAGTGTATGCGTAATACATTTTAAGGCTTGCAAACTTTTCTTCATAAGAGCCGAACATCTTGTCTATAAGCGAACGCTTGCCGTGTACCACCTCGTCATGAGAGAGAGGCAGTATGTAGTTTTCGCTAAACGCATAACACATCAAAAATGTTAAAATGTTATGATTGAATTTGCGGAAAAACGGATCTAACGACATATAGCGGAGAGTGTCGTTCATCCAGCCCATGTTCCATTTATAGTTAAAGCCAAGACCTCCGTCAAAAACCGGCTTTGTTATAAGCGGCCACGAGGTCGACTCCTCTGCAATCATAAGTGTTTCGGGAAAATCTTTAAAAACCGTGCAGTTTAGCTTTCTTAAAAAGTCTATCGCCTCAAGGTTTTCTTTGCCGCCGTATTCATTGGGCGTCCATTCGCCGTCGTTTCTTCCGTAGTCGAGGTAGAGCATTGAAGAAACAGCGTCAACGCGAAGACCGTCTATATGATATTTTTCAAGCCAGAAATATGCGCTTGAGATTAAAAACGAAACAACCTCGCTTTTTTTGTAATCAAAAACCATCGTGCCCCATTCTTTGTGTTCGCCGATTTTCGGATCGGCATATTCATAAAGCGGAGTGCCGTCAAATCTGCGCAGACCGTGTGCATCACGCGGAAAATGCGCCGGAACCCAGTCTAATATAACGTAAATATTATTTGCATGGCATTTGTCAATAAAATACATCAGGTCCTCAGGCTCGCCGTAACGGCTGGTCGGTGCGAAATATCCGGTAACCTGATAACCCCAGGAGCCGTCAAAGGGATATTCGGTTATCGGCATAAGCTCTAAGTGAGTATAGCCCATGTCTTTAAGATAGGGAACCAAAAGATCGGCAATTTCGCGGTAGTTTAAAAGCTTGCCGTCTTTGCCGTGGCGCCATGAGCCCATGTGCATTTCATAAATAAGCATGGGGTTTGAATAGGGAACATGCTTTTTCTTTCTTTCAATCCATTTTGTGTCTTTCCATTTATAATCCGAAATGTCTTTTGTAACCGAAGCAGTGCCGGGGCGAAGCTCGGCAAAAAAAGCAAACGGGTCAGCTTTAAAATGCAGCACGCCCTCTGCGTCCTCTATAACATATTTATACATGCTTTTATCTTTAATGCTTTCGCAAAAAACATACCACACGCCGGTTGAACTAATCGGCTCAAGCCGTATATCGCCTGTCTGCCAATTATTAAAATCGCCTATGAGAGAAACGGATTTTGCATTCGGTGCCCACACTGCAAAACGAAAACCTTTTTTGCCGTCTTTTTCATACGGGTGCGCTCCGAGCATATCATATGCGCGAAAATTTGTTCCCTCATTGAAAAGATAAAGCTGAAAATCGGAAATACCGTCCCATGATTTTGCGGTGTTTGTGCTCAATGTGAAAAACCCCTTTTCTTAAAAATTAATGGTCTGTAAAACGATTAACCGGGCAAAAACAAGCTTGGACAAAATCAACACAAATGCATATGCAAAAGAATTAAAAAATATCACACTTCCACAAATGTTTTGCCGTTTAATGCACTTATAACTTAAAAAATATTATATCTGTTAAGTATATTATACTACATTTTGTGTGTGTTTGCAAGAGAAAAAAATATATATTTGTGTAAAATTTGCGTAAAAAATAGATAAAGCAAAAAAAGTTAATTATTTCATGTTTAAAAGCAATTTTTTTTAAAAATTAAAATAAATATGCCTGCTAAGAGCTGCGGCGGTACTCAAGCGGAGTGAGTGAGGTTGCGGCTTTAAAAACCCGGTTAAAATATGTTACGTTGTTAAAACCGCATGCGGCGGCGATATTTATTATGCTCATATCGGTATTTTTTAAAAAAGAGCATGCGTTTGTCATTCTTATATGATTTAAATATTTTGCAAAGCTTATGCCCGTTTGATTTTTAAATATTCTTCCGAGATAATTTTCGTTTAAATAATAAAGCTTTGCCATTTGCTTTAACGAAAGACTGCTTTGATAAAATTTGTTTACATGATTTATAATTGAGTTAACCGCATAGTGACCGCCGCTTTTTGAAGGCAGATTTCGGTTTAGATTTGAATATATAAATTCGCAGACGATTTCACACATGTTTTTTACGGTTTGCAAAGAAGCGCCATGTTCGGCAAAATCTTTTAATGCAATTATCTGTTCTGCACTGCCGCCGGTTAAACGGCAGCACTTTTTTGTTTTTTTAATAAATAAGTCGGTATCGTCGATAAGATTTCCCGCAAAAACAACGCAAACCGGACGGTTTGACACGAAAACAGACTTTGCGGCTTCAAAAATTCCGTAAGGACATCTTCCGAAGATCATATCGTTTGTGCTCAGTGCTTTGTGCGTAGAAAGAGTTTTGCATGAAAAGCAAAGCCTCATTCCCCTTGGGGCAAGTTTTGCTTTTGAACATATTTTTCGGCTGTGTATGTAGTTGTCGGGATTTAAAGACAAAATATCTCCCGTAAGCATGCCCGACATATCCAGAACACAAATGTGTATATTATTAGAAAAAGTCAGAGTGTCTATAAGGTTTTGAAGCGTAAGATTGTTTTCCATAACAGCCTCCGTTAAAAAATTAAATTCTTATTATATATTTTAGCATAATACTATGATTTTTACAAGAAAAAAGTAAGATTTGTGTAAGAAAGGCGATAAAAAGTGTGATATAAATAAATATATAAAAATTTTTGGAAGGGTGATTTAATTGAAAAAATATGATTTGATTGTTGCAGGAGGCGGTTTTGCGGGCGTCGGCGCAGCGCTGGCGGCTGCAAGGGAAGGTCTTTCGGTTTTGCTTTTTGATAAGTCGGGCTCGCTTGGCGGAGCGGCGGGAAACTGCCTTGTAAATCCTTTTATGCCTTACTGGACTAACGTAGCCGAAAACGGCGTGAAAAAAAGAAAAAATTTAAGCACGGGAATTTTTAGTGAAATAACAGATACTATAGAAAAAATGGGCGGCGCCTGCTTTGAAGAGCATCAAACCTTTCATGAAGAGTATTTAAAGCTTGCGTTGGAAAGAATGCTTATAAAGGAAAACGTTGAGCTTTTGTATCACTCTTATCTGATTGAAACCTCATGCGAAAACGGAAGAGTAAACAGCATAAAGGTTGCAAACAAATCGGGAACAATCGAGCTTAAAGCCGATTATTTTATCGATGCAACAGGCGATGCAGATCTTGCATATCAGGCAGATTTTCCGTGCCGTTTGGGAAGAAAAAAAGACAATTTGTGTCAGCCGATGACTCTTTGCTTCAGAGTTGCAAACGTTGATATTGAAAAATTCCAAAAAGACCGCCATAACGCAAACGAAAAATATAAAAAGCTTAAAGCGGAAGGAAAAATAAGAAATATCCGCGAAGATATTTTGATTTTCCCGACCATGATAAACGGAACGCTTCACTTTAATTCAACAAGAATTGTTAAGTTAAATCCCGTTAACGCTTTTGATATAACAAAAGCGGAAATAGAAGCGCGCGAGCAGGTGTTTGAACTTTTCGATTTCATGGTTAAAAACTGCGACGGTTTTCAAAATGCGCAGATATCCTCGGTTGCATATGAGATCGGCGTTCGCGAAAGCCGTATGATTGAAGGCGACTTTGTGCTGACACAAGAAGACCTTATTGCATGCAAAAAATTTGACGATGCAATCGCTGCATGCAATTATGATATAGATATCCATAACCCCGAAGGCAGCGGCACGAGCCACTATTATTTTAAAGACGGCACTTACTATACAATTCCTTACCGCTGTCTTATGCCTAAAAACACAAAAAATGTTTTGGTTGCCGGAAGATGCCTTTCATCTACCCATGAAGCACAGGCATCTTACAGAATTATGCCTGTTTGCTGCTGCACGGGCCAGGCTGCCGGAAGCGCTGTTTCGGTTGCTTTTAAGCAAAAGGCCGATGTGGGCGATATAGACGCAGGCGAAATTCAAAAGATTTTGTCAAAAAATAATGCATTTTACGGTGAAATTTAAACAAATTTCGTATTTTCTATTGCATTTTGCAGATTTTGTGGTAAAATAGTAAAATAATACGCAGTGATGCAAAAAAGGGGAATGTATTGTTTTATGAAGCTTTTAGAAGATACAATTGCCAAGTGCGGCAAAGTGATAGGCGACGACATTGTTAAGGTTGATATGTTTTTAAACCATCAGGTTGACATGAATTTGCTCTATGAAATGGGAAAAGAGTTTAAAAGGCTTTTTTCTCATAAAGAAATAACAAAGGTTTTGACCTTAGAGGTATCGGGAATTGCAATTGCGGCAATGGCTGCGCTGCATCTTAACGTTCCGATGGTTTTTGCAAAGAAAACCGCTTCGAGAAATTCGCAGGGCGAGGCTTACGAAAGCGAAGTGTATTCCTTTACAAAAGATATAACCTATAAAATAAGAGTGTCAAAGGATTATCTTTTGCCTACCGATAAGGTTCTTATTATAGACGATTTTTTGGCAAACGGAAAGGCAATGCTTGGAATGATTGATTTGGTAAACCAGGCTGGAGCCGAGGTTGCCGGAGCCGGCATTGCAATCGAAAAAAGCTTTCAGAAAGGAAGCGAAATGCTTCGCCATAAGGGGTTTGAGGTTCATTCGCTTGCAATTATAGATTCTGTTTGCAACGGAAAAATAGTTTTCGGAAAAGAAGAATAAAATTATTAAAAAATATGGCGCAATCGCACAGACGGCGCCATATTTTTGCGTTTTAAAACACTTTTTTGCGGAGGAAAGAAAATGAAAACAAAAGGCATGTTTTCGGCATTTTTATGCTTTGTATTATCTGTTTTTATATATTATGAATTTCCCGGATTTTCATTTTTTTATTTTCCGCTGTTTTTCTTTTTGCTTATCGTTATTTTAAAGCTTGTTTTCAAAAGAAAGGTTATAATGGTTTGCCTTTTGGCTTTATCGTTTGTTTTCGGCGGAATGTATATGCTTTTTCGCCTTGAAAACAAAAATTCGGCGCTTAAAGAATATGAAGGAAAGCAGTGCCGCATATATGCAAAAGTGTGCGGCGTGCAAAACGAAAACGAGTATTTTGACACATATTTAATAAAAATAGATAAAGTTTGCAATATATTCGGCGAAAAAGAAATAAAAACAAGCGAAAAAGCCGAGCTTGCCGTAAAAGACGGCAGCAAAAGAAAACTAAAATACGGAGATTATATCTGCACTCTTGCCGAGACAGAAAAAATAAATGCTCCGGATAACAGAGGCGAGACAAACTATTCAAAAATAAAAATGGCAGATAATATATTCTACAGCGTAAAAGCCGAAAACAGCGACATAAAAATCTATTCGCATTTTGATAAGGTTTCGGATATTTACGATGCCGCATATGTTATAAGAAATTATATAACCGATACGGCGTTTGAAAAATTGGGCAAAAAGCAGGCGGCGCTGCTTTGCGCGGTTTTGATAAGCGATAAATCGGGATTGGATAAAGAAGTTAAAGAAAACCTTGAAAAGGCGGGAATTTCGCATATCGCCGCGGCATCGGGAATGCACGCGGGGTGTATTGTTTTGATAATAACGGCGCTGCTCGGCATTTTTAAAATAAAAAGAAAATATGCAATGGCGCTTTCATTTCCCGTGCTTGTGATGTATGTTTTTGTAAACAATTGCAGCGTTTCGGTTATGCGCGCAAGCATTATGACGTGTATTTATATTTTTTCGCAGTTTATCGACCGCGACGAGGACAGATTTATAAACATTGCCTTTGCCGGGATTTTCATTTTGATTTTAAATCCGTTTTCCGTTTTTGACGCCGGGTTTGTTTTGTCGTTTTCGTGCGTAGTGTCAATTGCGCTTTTTTATGAGCCGATTATGAATTTTGCGCACAAGAGGTTTCTTTTTAAAGTTAACAGAAGTTCTTTTCGCTACAGGATAATTTATTATTTTCTTTCGGCCGGCATCGTCAGCATAACGGCGCAGGCAGCGGCAATACCTCTTTGTGCGTATTATTTCGGAAAAATAAATGTTTACGCGCTTGCGGCAAATTTGCTTGTTTCGTGGTGTTTGCCGTATTTAATGTTTTGCGCGGCGGCAATGTGTGCGCTCAGGTTTGTTCCCTTTATAAATATCGTCTTTTCTTTTGCATCGCAGATAATTTGCAGCTATGTTTTACTGGTGATAAAAATTATATCGGGTTTTTGGTTTTCTCAGCTTGAGGTTTGCGTTTCGGTATGTTTTGTGATAGTTTTTATTTGCTGCGGCGCGGCTTTGTATTTGCTTATGAAAAAATTTTTAAAACTGTCTTGCGCATTGTTTGGTTTGTGTGCTATACTTATAATTGTAAAGACAGGCTTTAACTTATATGAAAACAGCCGTTTAAGCGTTAATTTTGTAAACGTCGGCCAGGCGGATGCGTGCTTTGTAAAAACCTCTTTAAACGGAGCGGTTGTTATAGATGCCGGAGGGAAAAATTCTTCTTTTGAAGACACTGCGTTTACAGATTATATGAAAAGGTGCGGTGTTAAAAATGTGAAATACATTTTCGTGTCGCATTTTGATACGGATCATGCAAAAAACGTGCTTTCCGTTATGGATAATTTTAAGGTTTCAAACGTTGTTATGCCGTATCGGAGCGAAAAGGTTAAAATAAAATACCGCGACTTGATTGCCCAAAAGGCAAGAGAAACCGGGTGCAGCGTTATTTATGCCGCGGATACGGACGAGTTTGAAATAAGCAAAAATATGAAGGCAAAAGTGCTTGCCCCGCCGGGGAGCATTAAGTATTTTGAAAGTGAAAACGAGGGTTCTATGGCGTTAAAGCTTTCGGTAAAGGATAAAAGCATATTGTTTTTGGGCGACCTGACGAAAAATGTCCAGGAAGCTATGATGATGAAATATAAAGATAATTTAAAATGTGACATTTTAAAAGTTTCGCATCACGGCGATATTGATTCGTTTTGCGCGCCGCTGACAACTAAGTTTGCAAAGCCTGATTATGCGGTTATAAACTGCGGCAAAAACAATATATATAAGCATCCCGATAAAGAAACCGTTTATCTTATAGAGAAAATGAAAATTTTGCCTCTGAGAACGGATATTTGCCGGGATATAAGGTTTTATGTCGAAGATGATGATTTAGTGTGCGACTGCGATAATATGTGGGGGGAAAATTAAGTGGCAAAACACGACAGCGCAGGTCTTAAAATTCTGCGTGAGCAAATAAAAGAAAAAAAGATAGGAAATGTTTATTTAATATACGGCGATGAGGATTTTTTAAAGCATTACTACAGCGATACCATAAAAAAACTGATTGTGGAGCCCGATATGGAGGAATTTAACTACACGGTTTTTGAAGGCGAAAAACAGGATTTGGACGAAATTCTTATGACGCTGAACACTCCGCCTATGATGGCGGATAAAAAGATGATTTTAATTAAGGACAGCAAAATCTTTAAAAACGCATCGGAGGAAAAAAAGGCGTTTTGGACAAAGATTTTAAGCGAAAAATTTGAAGACACGTGTTTGGTGTTTCTGGAAGACGAAGCCGATAAAAGAGGCGTTATCTACAAAGCCGCGGCAAAGGCGGGGCTTTGCGTCGAATGTGCGTATCTTCAGGGAATTGAGCTTATAAACTGGGTTGCAAGAGGATGCAGAAACGCCGGAAAAACAATCGGGAGAAACGAAATAGAGTATCTTATAAGCTGCTGCGACGCCTCCATGAATTCAATAAAGCGCGAGATTGAAAAACTGTTTGCCTATTGCGACACGGATAAAATAACGATTGCCGATATCGATAAAATTGTTACTAAAATGCCGCAGAGCAGGGTTTTTGAAATGATTAACGATATGCTTTCGAAAAACAGCCGGAAAATGTTTGAAAAGCTTGAAGAACTTAAAAGTTTTAAAGACGAATCGGTTTTCGGAATACTGGCGCTTTTGTGCATTAACTTTGAAAAAATTTTAAAAGTTAAGCTTCTGCTTGAAAAAGGAATGCCGTATAAAACGGTTGCGGCGCAGCTTAAAATATTTTCAAGCCAGATGTATCTTTATTCTGCTGCGGCAAAATCGTTTTCAAAGCCGTTTTTGCGACAGGCAATCTGTAAAACGGCTCAGATTGATTATGATATAAAATCGGGCAAGGTCAAAGACTGGCTTGCCGTGGAGCAGTTTCTGGCGTGGTGCATGGAGCAGTAAAAAATCGGCGAAACGGAGAACCTTTTTTATGAGAATTGCAATCTGTGATGATGAAAAACAGGAAAGAAAAAAACAATCGAAGCTGTAAAAAGCGTTGCGGACAACTTTTCGGTAAACGAGTTTGACTGCGGAGAAGAACTTTTAAAAAGTCATAGCATTTTGCCTTTTGATTATTTTAGATATATTAATGCGCGGTTTAAACGGAATTGAAACCGCGCAAAAGCTTCGAAATACCGATAAAACAACGCCTGTTGTTTTTTATCGGCAAGTCGATGCTTGTTGTGCTGTGCATTGCAATAGGAACCGTGATCGGCGAGCTGCTTTGTATTGAAAACAGATTTGAGCAGTTCGGGCAGTGGCTTAAAAATAAAACGGGAAACAGCGGCGATGCGGGGTTTGTAGATGATTTTGTAAACGCTTCGCTGACGGTTTCAATCGGAGCAATGGCTATTGTCGGAGCAATACAGGACGGGCTTTTGAATAATTATTCAACGCTTGCGGTAAAATCGGTTTTAGACTTTATAATTATTGCGGTTATGACGGCGTCTATGGGGATGGGGTGCGCTTTTTCGGCAATTCCCGTGTTTGTCTTTGAAGGAAGCATAACCTTGCTTGCGTGCCTGATATCGCCGGTTATGACCGAAACCGCCGTTGCATATTTATCACTGATCGGCGCTGTTTTAATTTTTTGTATCGGAGTGAATTTGGTTTGGGGCAAAAAAATCAATGTGGCAAACATGCTGCCGGCTGTTTTGCTTGCGGTTTTTGCGGCATATCTTCCGTGGAATTTTTAAAAGAGGAGATTTTGAAAATTAAAACCGCCCCCTGATTTTGCGCAATCTTAAAGCGCGCGCGTGGAGATTTAACGAACTTTAAAGAGATTTAGAGGGGATATCGCAAAAAGTGCTGACCGACAGTCTTAGGCAAATGATTGACGACGGACTTGCTTACCGCCGTGATTATCACGAGCTGCCCCCGAGAGTGGAATACGGGCTTACCAAACTCGGGCGGGAGATGCTGCCGATTATTGATGCACTTGCGGACTTTGGCAATTATTACAAATCTGTTTTGGATATTAAGAACGTATGATATTCGGATTGATTTTTTGAAATACTAAAAATTATATTAAAGATAAAGGAGAATGCAAGATGAGTAAAAGAGTGTTAATTTTATCGGGAAGTCCGAGAAACGGCGGCAATTCCGATATACTCTGCGACGAATTTATGAAAGGTGCAAAAGATGCCGGAAATGATGTTGAAAAAATCAGAGTTGCGTCAAAAAAGATTGCTCCGTGTACGGGTTGTTATTATTGCAGCGATCACGGCGGAGAGTGTGTTTTTAAAGACGATATGGCAGAGGTTTTGCAAAAAATGATAGATGCGGATGTTTTGGTTCTTGCAAGCCCTGTTTATTTTTATTCTGTCTGTGCACAGCTTAAAGCCGTTATCGACAGAACCGTAGCACGCTGGCTTGAAGTGAAAAACAAAGAATTTTATTATATTGTAACTATGGCGGATACGGATAATTCTTCCGCCGATACCGCAATTGCCTGTTTTCGGGGATATGCCGATTGCGTTGAAGGCGCAGCCGAAAAGGGCGTTATTATAGGAAGCGGAGTTTATGATTTTGGCGAGGTAAAAAATACGCAGGCGATAAAAGATGCCTATAACATGGGTAAAAACGTTTAAGCCCGGAATGCTTAAAAAAACAATATTAAAAAAGAGGAAAAATAAAATGAAATATTTGATAGTTGTTGATATGCAAAACGATTTTATAACCGGAAGTCTCGGCAGCAAAGACGCGGAGAAGATAGTGCCTTTTGTGGTCAGAAAAGTGAAAAACTTCGACGGAAAAGTTATATTTACAAGAGATACGCATTTTGCGAATTATTTGCAGACGCAGGAGGGAAGAAAGCTTCCGATAGCGCATTGCATAAAGGACACAGACGGCTGGCAAATCTGCGATGAATTAAAAGATTATGCCGATACAGTAGTTGATAAAGTAACATTCGGGAGCATGGATTTGCCGCGTATTATAAAAGATTTCGGAGAAAATACAGAAAAAATAGAGCTATGCGGTTTGTGCACCGACATCTGTGTAATTTCAAATGCTATGATTTTAAAAGCGGCATTTCCCGAAACCGGTATAGCTGTTGATTCAAAGTGCTGTGCCGGCGTGAGCAAAAACAGCCATGATACGGCGCTTGACGCTATGCGCGCGGTTCAAATCGGAATTGTGTAAATTCACTGACTGTAAGTTTGATAAATATAAGGCTGCAAAGAGCTGTTGAAAAAATTAAGAAAATGAAATAAATTTATAAAAGCGACGGACATTGATATGTGCGTCGTTTTTTGCTGTACAGTTTTTGGTACATCGTGCAGTGTATAATGTAATTATCAAAGGCAAGCGAGATTATCTGTTAAAAATGGGCATGGTAAACAGACTTCCGGGAGGAAACCTTGAAAAAATATAAAAAAACGAATTACGCAACAGACATATATGGTATATGACAGATAACCCTCTGCGAGCATTATTATTCTTACCGACGGCTATGCTCCGTTTCCGAATCAGGCGCTTGCGGGGGATATTCCTGTTTTATGGCTTATAAATAACGAAGATGTTAATCCGCCCTGGGGGAAGGTTGCAAGGATAAAGGTTGAGGAGAATGATAAATGAAAACATGCTGTTTTACGGGGCACAGACCTATATTTTTTCCTTGGAAAGATAACTTGTCGGATAAAAGAGCGCAAAAGCTTATATTGGAACTAAAATGTGAAATTGAAAATGCAATACATGACGGATACACACGTTTTCTTTGGGGCGGAGCATTGGGCGTTGATACATGGGCGGCGCAATGTGTTATGTCCGCAAAGAAGAAAAATCCGAATATTAAGCTTGCGGCAGTGCTGCCATATAAAGAATATAATAATTTTGTCACAGACTTTAGGTATCTAAGTGTCCTCAATCATTCCGACGAAATAATAATTGTCGGAGAACACAGAAGTATGCGTATGCTTCAAATTCGTGACAGATATATGATAGATAACAGCGGCAGAATTATTGCGGTTTATGACGAGAGGGCGCATATAAAAAGCGGAACCTGTCGCGCTTTATGCTATGCAAAAGAAAAGAATATTGAAATAAGACAAATAAGGTGGATGGATTTTTGCAAATGTATTGAAAATCACCGGTGAAAGTGTTATAATACGTATTGCAGTGCATTTTTTTGCACATGTATCGGATGAGAGGAGAGATAAAATGGATATTAATGAAATGAACATTAATGGTAGAATTAGCGATTTGAAAAACTCACCCATATATGCAATGTCATTGGGATCAAAGGAATTGTTTCATTCAAATTTTTGGGCGTGGCTGATGAGAACTGATTCAGAATTTATCAGCATTTTTTTCAAAAACATAACTGAATGCAAAGCTATTAAGCGAGAGGAAAAAAACAGAGATATTACAATACATACAAATGATGGCATATATATTATTGAAAATAAGATTAAATCCTTGCCTTATGTTGAACAATTGGCGAAATATCAAATTGAAGCGGGAACGTCTTTTGAGGGTGGAGTGATAGCAGCGCTGAAAGATCCGAAGTTTGATGGAGATGAGGAATATAAAGTTTTCGCAAATAAAGGAGAACATAATGTAAAAGTATGTAAAGAAGAAAATAAATATAGGTTTGTAATTGATGATACACTCAGTGATAAGGTGTGGAGATTTTTATCTTATGCGGATATTGTTTCGGAGATAGAAAAAAACAACAAGAATTTTAGTGTTTCAGAAACATACATAATTAAAGAATATATTAAAGTTACAAAGGAAATAAATGATATCATAGCTCAAAGAATAGAAGATAACAAAAATGTTTTTTCTTTGAAATGTCCCGAACTGCATGATCTTAAAGACATTTATAAAAAATATAAAATGAGCCATTTCAGTGAATATTTGAGAAAAAAACTTGCGAATTACAGAGGATTAAAAATTGTTCAGGATTATTCTCATGATGCAAATCTAAGTGTTTTTTATGAACGCAAACTAAAGTCAGGTATAAGAAAACGAGTAGGAATCCAAATTGAGGGCAAACAATACAGGCGTTATGCTGAATTTTTAGATGGAGATAAACTTATAGATTTTGAAAAATATAAGAAAGAAAAATGGTTCGTGGATAAGGAAAACGGATATTTAAATTATGGAAATGGTAACAAACGCCAAACCGGCATGAGAAAAGATTATTGTAAATATAATAATGGAATATTTGTTTACCAGTATTGGAAAATAGATGATGGAACAACGTATGATACGTTAGCAGATGTGATAAAAGATGATGTGAAAATAGCAAAAAAACTAATAGAAACGGATATTTAGGGTTGATGAATTTGCATTTTTAATGGAGGAATAATCATGCAGCTTACCGCGAAAGCAAACACGCTTTGCTTACTTGAAATTTTAAAAGAGTACACCGACAGCGATCACACGCTCAAAATGTCCGGGATTATATCTAAAATGGAGTCAATATACGGGCTTAAGGTTGATCGGAGAACTATATACAGCTGTGTCAATGTTTTAACGGAAATGGGATACAGTATATTAACTCCCGAAGATACAGGGGGCGGATACTGCCTTGACGAGCATGATTTTGACGCAAGCGAGGTTCGGCTTTTAATGGACAGTGTATATACAAATCAAACAATAGAGGCAGGGTATTCCAAAAAGCTTATAGAAAAACTCCGCAAACTCCTGCCCGAATATAAACGCAGACGGTATGCAAATTTGTTTGTCATAAATCCGGGCAGAAAAACAGATAATAAACAAGTTTTTCTGAATATAGAAGAAATTGACGAGGCAATTATAAGCAAGCACAAGATCTCTTTTACATACCTTAAATATGATTTTAACAAAAAGCTAAAACCGAAAAGAAAAGAGCCGTATGTTGTAAGTCCGTATGCTATGGTTGCTGCAAATGAGAGGTATTATTTAATAGGAAAGTGCGATTCTCATGACAGCGAAATAAGCCATTTTCGCATTGATAAGATTTCAGACATTACAATCACAGATAACGCTTGTGTACCGATACCCGGTGAATTTTCTCTTTCATCATACAAAGACTCCGCAGTTTTGATGTATGGCGGAGAATGCGGCAGAGTTACTTTTAAATGTGATGATATACTGCTTCAAAATGCGATTGACAAATTTGGCGGCGATGCACATATTACTAAAAATGCGGACGGTTCATTTAACATGACCGTATCGGGAAGTTATGAGGGACTTTTATACTGGTCGCTGCGTTTTGCGGATTCATGCGAGATTGTAAGTCCCGGTGAGCTTCGCACGAAAGCAATAGAATTACTTAAGAAAAATAAATACGGAATATAAATTAATCGGCTGTACAATTTTTTGCACCTTACTTATGATATGATAAAAATATCAAAGCGAGGTGCATTTTTTATGTCTGAAATAAAACTTACAAGACAGCAGATTTATGATGCGGTAAGAGATATTAAACCGATAAAGGCGGCAGATAAGCTTTGTAGATACAGCGCACCTGGCGCTGTCTGTCTGCGACGGATGCGAGGCGCTTGAACCGATGGGCTGCGCGGGGCGGTTATTGATATGATAAAAAGAAACACATGCGGTGTTATACCGAAAGGAGAGAATGAATATGGCAAAGATAAAAAACTCGTCAAAGGATAATTGGTACGGAGGAGGAAAGCAGCAAATTTTTACGGATGATGACGGAAATGAATACACTGTAAGAAATTCATCAATGGATAACTGGTATGGTGACGGAAAACAGAAAATTGTAACTAAAAGAGGAGAGAAAAGCTATATTCCTTATGCCGGGACTTTTCTTATATGGATTAGTATCATTTCATTTGTAATTGCAGGAGTTTCATTAATATTTATGTCGCATATAAATCCCATATTTTTAATAATTGGCTTTGCGGCGATGTTTATAGATGTGATTATAGGTTTTTTTAAAGTCTGAGTTATGCAGAGTATAGTTGAGGTATGATAAATTTTAAAGGAGAAGATAATATGGCAAAGATAAGAAACTCGTCAACGGATAATTGGTACGGAGGAGGAAAGCAACAAATATTTACAGATGATGACGGAAAGGAGTATGTGATAAAAAATTCAAGTCTTGATAATTTTTATGGTGACGGAAAACAAAAAATTGTCTCCGAAACAGGAGCGGACTGCAATATTCCTGTATGGCTTGCAGCAACATTGGTTATTATTGCTGTTATTATTCAATTGATTATTAAGTATAATTAAGGAGGCGTTAAATATGGCATATTGTTCTTTGTGCAAAACATCGGGAGCGAATATGTTTCGATGCGAAAAGTGCGGTGCAAGATGGTGCATGCATTGCCTGAAAAAAGGCAGGTATACAGATAAGGTTTACCGTGCGGATAATCTTTGTCCGTCTTGCGGAGCAAACGCAGTGAAAACTGCCGACTGACGCACACTTTTTTGTACACCGTATTTGATATAATATACTTACAAAACAGGGCATAACCTTTTTAAGGAGGAATTTTAGTGAATTATGAGACAGCCGAAACAGATAAATTTAATATTTACGCTTATATGAATTCCGATACTATTGCAAAGCACTGTCAAAAAATCGGGCATAAGTTTTCGCCTGCCGAGTGTGCGTATATTACAAATGCAAGCGAAAATCACACAATAGATGAAAAACACGCTATGTTTAATCACATAATCGAAACAATGCCCGACGAGAAAATAAAGCTTCACGGAAGCAGTAAATATTATCCTGAGGTGAGTTTGCATAAAACTCTAAAAAGGTACATGGAAATTGAGAACAGAGCGATAAAAATTTTCTATGCCGCAGATGATAATCACATTTATAACTGCGATGTTTATTATTGCGGAGCTCCGTCGATTTTTTTCAGTGAGTACGGTCCTTACAAAGATTTGCAGGATTTTTGGGATGAGCTTAAGAAAGAAAGTTCGGGGAAGTTTACGAAAATAAGAATAACAAAAACAAATTTAAGCACACAAAAGAAAAGTACGTTTACGCTGAACAGTGAAAAAAAGCCGGTGTTTTTAGGATATGAAAACCTCTCTGATAAAGAATGGGATATTGTAATGATGTTTGATTTAATGTGGTTTATTTGCCCGACGCCGTTTAAAAAAGGCGATATTGTAAGCTTTCATCCCGAAGTGCTTGTTGAGGATACGGAAGAATTTGTGCTTGAAAGCATTTGCTATGAAAATATGGACGAAAGACATTTTAAAATGCGAAAGGAAATCGGCGGAAGCATGGATATGACGGCTGACGGCTATTTTGCCGATACGGACGGACAGCTTTACGGCGAGTGCATACATGATTATCTGTCGCTTGAATACTGCAACAAAAAACTCACAGATGTTAAAAGGGTTCTAAAACCCGTCAGCAGTTATATAAAGGGTGAGATTTCGCTGCATCTTGCCATGAACGCATATATGGCTGTTATAATGCAGGGAAAAATCAATCATATAAACCGTTCGTACAGTGAGGAGTATTTGACTGCTGCCGGACTGAAAGGAGAAGAAAATGAAGATTAAAACCGTAAAAATAGGACTTGAAAACACCTCGGATATAACAATTCCCTATGAGAATGTGTCTTATATCAGGTTTGACGGTAAGAATATAGCCGAATGTGATATTGATTCCTTTAATTTGCCGAATTTTGAAATACGCTTTCAGTTTGATACAAGTTTTTTCGGAAACTATATTGAAGAATATGAGGATTGGGCACAGGGCGATTGGTATGGAGTGATGAGTGTTATATTATGCTATGATGACGGAACGGAAAAAGAAATTATTCTGCCGTGGAAAGATAACGATACAAATTCCGCGGCGGAATACAATCATTATGAGGTTGTAAGGCACATAGAAAGGGACGTGGTGATTGAAGTAGATAAATTCAATATTTACGGTTATATCAATTCCGATGCAATCGGCAGCCATTGTCAGAAAATTATGCATAAGTTTTCACCGGCGGAAAGCGCATATATCGTAAACAGCAGCAATCGGCATACAATAGCTGAAAAACACGCCATGTTTAACCATATAATAAACACAATGCCGGATGAAATGATTAAAACCTATACTGCGGTCGGGAGAGATAAAGTCAGTCTGCATAAAACCTTAAAGGATTACATGAAATTGCAGAATAAAATAGCAGAGGATTTTAAAAAAGAAGATGACGGCTTTGTATACAGCTGTTTGGTATATTATATGAGAAAATCCGAACCCGAAGAATACGGCCCGTATAAGACATTGAATGATTTGTTTGATGATATTGAAAGTTTTTCGGATGATGTTATCGCAAAGCTTGATGTGAAAAAAATTTGCCTGAGTGACAGGCGATATGCATCGGTTGTTTTCAATCGTGACAGAGAGCCTGTAAGCGTTTATTCCTGTCTGCTGAACGATGATGAAGAAAATCTTGCGGAGCGGTTTGATTTGATGTGGTTTGTCTGCCCGACACCGTTTAAGAAAGGCGATATTGTTTATGCACCGAACATCGCAAGAACCTCTCCGCCGATTCCGGAGGATGAACCGTTTGTTCTTGACAGGCTTTGCTATGAAAATGTGGATTCGAGATATTTTTCCAACAAATACGATCACGGTGACAGCACTGATATGACGGCGGTGGGATATTTCCAAGACGATGACGGCAAAATATACATGGAGTGTATGCACGATTATCTGTCGCTTGAATACTACAACGGCAGGCTTGACGGCAAATTAAGAATATTAAAAGCCGTAAGCAAATATCTTAAAGGAGAAATTCCTCTTGACCTTTTGCTTAACGCGTATGATATTGTTATGAAAGAAGAAAATTTAAGCAAGACAAAACGGTATATGAATTTTCTTGAGCAGGATTTAAAGGATATAGGAATATGAAAACGGCACGGGTTCTAAAAGAGTCCGTGCCGTTTTGCGGTATATTTATAGTGTAGCGAGTTGTCGGTTTTGAAAATTATTTACTCAATTCAGTTCCCGGCGGAGAGATAAAAAGCGTCTATAATTTTTTGCTTTAATTCTTCGGTAATATAATTTGTAAAGATAATTGCCTTGCCGTTTCGGATTTCCGCTCTGCCGCGGGGATAGAAATTGTATTCTTTATTGTCGGTGACGGATTTGGGCAGAGTATTCCACGCATTTTTGTGGTTGAAATTTCCGCCGCTTTTTGAGAGCATATCGTGCGGAATATCTTGAAGCAAATTTCCCAAAGAATCACATTTTACTTTTAATACCAAAAGCTCGCCGTCCGGTTTTATCCAGAATATTCCCTTGAATGCCATTCTTGAAGGCTCCTTTCCAAAATATCACTAAGCTCGCCTGCGGTGACGCCTTTGCCTGTTTTGTCGGAGTTATAAAGGTTTTCCCAAAGTATGTTTCCGAGTGAAGGGGATGCATCGGTATTTACCTGATTTTTTAATGCGTTTGAAATTTTTTTAAATATTTTTATATCTTCGGGAAGCTTGCCCGTATATGTTTTCAGCCTATACATAGGCGAAAAAAGCGGAAGATGAGGATAATCACTGAATACGGTTGCGGTCTTTAAAGCGTTAGCTTTAAAGAAACCGTCTTTTGACAAATACAATGCCTGGGGAAAGCAATAGTCATTTTTATCAGGTCCGGTTTCGATGATAAGTCCTGTTCTTTCGGGAAAGCTTGGCGTAGAGTCCATAATAACAATATCGCCCTCGGAAAAGGGGTGAAAAATATTGATGCCTGAAATCTTGCCTGAACCGTTAAAACTTGTTACTGTGCCGTCGGCTGTTATATACCAGCAGATTTGCTCGTGCATTTCTCCCAAATCATCAGATGAGTATTTTTCAATCGTGTACCAGTATGTCGGCTGTGAACCGTCATCATACGATTCTTTTTCGTCCTCCCACTCATTTTTTATATATTGCAGAGCCTTGTAAAAGCTTGTATATGGATGGTAGCCGTATAATTTTTCATCACCGGTGTCATAATCAAATCCGTATTCGCCGACAATGTACACATCGCCGAAGATTCCGGAAAAATGTCCGATTGCACGCTTGTATTCGTTTATATCGGATTTAAGAAGCCCGATTTCCCGATCCTTTGCTTTGTCAATGCTTTCATAAAGATTTTTGAGAAGTTCAAGCTTTTTACAAATGTCAATTCTTGCACCTTTAATAATATCTGTTTTTCTTGTAATATGAAAGGAATCATATTCTGAGCTTATACACTCCTTCATTTCATCGCTTTCAAACAGGTTTATGATTTCCGTTTTGATTTTTTGAAATATATTATTGCCGGGTTTCATTTAAATCCTCCTTTACAGAAAATAATTTATATTCGCGAACTGATGTTGTACCTCTTTTTTTGGATTTCACGGTCAGTATACACTCGATTTTATCATACTTTGGAATAACGCAGTTTAGATTTTTTATATCCAGTAATCCAAATTTTCCGTTGTGTTCGATTATGTTTATTATATTTTTTCCGTTTACAATTACAGGTTTTTCAAAATAAAATTTTTTATGACGTCTGTAACCGTTATCTTCCGGGGTTATAAAGTCGCCGTGGGTTATATCATAGAACACCGGACTGTCGTTAATATTGCCGCAATAGCGATAACATGGAACATCAATCATAAAATTTTGTTGTTTTTCTTCTTTCCACAACATTTTTCCGCTGTGGCGGCAGAAAATGTAATAATTTTTATGATCTGATGCATAAATCAGCGGGGCGGATTCATCAATTTGGACGGATGAAAAGGTATGAGCGGTTTCGTATCCGTAATGCTCTGCGTCACAGAAATAATACACAAACTCATTACCGTCTGAAAACAATAAATCATGCCGGTAAAAATCAAGCGTATCGTATTTTATACCGGCAATAACTTTATATGATAAATCCGCATCATTAAACTGAATTGCACCGATTTTTCCGTTTTTATGCAAAACGTATAAATATCTGCCGCAGACAAAAATGTTGTCATAATCTGCGGGCAATACGGTTTTGAAATCAGATACAAGTCCGTATTTATTTTTGTTTTTAATAATCCTGATACCATCTTTTTTTATGCACATTATATTATTTTTCATTAACATAGTTTTTGCCTCCCTGCAAAAACAGTATAGCACAGAGCGTGTACAAAAAATTGCATATAAAAAATGCTGCCGAAACTAAATAAATTTGAGCCTATACTCATGGGCTGTGTGTGAATTTTACAGCCTTAAAATTTGGTTGTTGACAAAAATTTATATACATGATAAAATTATTATAACATCTGACGGTAAAGAGAAATCTGAGCCAAAAGACGAATTGAATTTAACAGGCGGCAGCGGGCGGCGCTTTTTAATGTGCGGCTTATTTGGGTAATAGAAAATTAATGGCTGTGCTGCGCTGCATATGAGTTTAAAGGTCTTTCGTTTTTTGGCGGAGGGCTTTTTTGTATGAAAAATTGCAAAAGGGCAAAAATTACCGTTAAAAAATTTATTATTAAAAACGTTAATTCTGAAGAGGTTAGATTTTTTTATTTTACTCTGCGTGTCTGCGGCAGAGCGGGGGCGGTTTTAGTATTGCAGGCAGAAAGGAAGAAAAATTATGTATAATCCGAAATCAAAAAAAGCGGAGGAATTTATAGCGCATGAGGAAGTTTTGGAGTCGCTGAGGTATGCTGATGAAAACAAAAATAATTTAGAGCTTATCGATTCGCTTATAGAGAAGGCGGCAAAGCTTAAGGGCTTGACGCACAGGGAGGCATCTGTGCTTTTAGCGTGCGAAGATGAGGGGCGCATTAAAAAAATGTATGACCTGGCGGAGCAGATTAAAAAGGATTTTTACGGAAACAGAATAGTTATGTTTGCGCCGCTTTATCTTTCAAACTACTGTGTGAACGGGTGCACGTACTGTCCGTATCATGCAAAAAACAAGCATATTCCGAGAAAGAAGCTTTCACAGGAGGACATTGTGCGCGAGGTTACGGCGCTTCAGGATATGGGACACAAGCGGCTTGCGATTGAAGCGGGCGAGCATCCAACGCAAAATCCGATTGAATATATTTTAGAGTCGATTAAAACGATTTACTCGATAAAGCATAAAAACGGAGCGATAAGAAGAGTTAACGTTAATATTGCGGCGACCACTGTTGAAAACTACAGAAAGCTTAAAGAGGCGGGAATAGGAACATATATATTATTTCAGGAAACATATCATAAACAAAGCTATGAAAAGCTTCATCCGATGGGTCCAAAGCACGATTATGCATATCACACGGAGGCGATGGACCGCGCTATGGAGGGCGGCATAGATGACGTTGGACTGGGGGTTTTGTTCGGACTGGAGCTTTACCGCTATGAATTTGCGGCGCTTTTGATGCATGCAGAGCATTTGGAGGCTGCGTTCGGGGTTGGACCGCACACGATAAGCGTGCCGAGAATTAAACATGCAGACGATATTGACCCGGCGGCATTTGACAACAGCATATCTGACGATATATTTGCAAAGCTTTGCGCGCTGATAAGGATAAGCGTGCCTTACACGGGAATGATTATTTCGACAAGAGAGTCAAAAGAGGTAAGAGAAAGAGTGATAAGGCTTGGAGTGTCGCAGATAAGCGGAGCTTCGAGGACAAGCGTTGGCGGATATGACGTACCGGAGGAGGAAGATGACTGCTCGGAGCAGTTTGACGTTAGTGACAAGCGCACACTCGATGAGGTTGTCTGTTGGCTTATGGAAAACGGGTATATTCCGTCGTTTTGCACGGCATGCTACAGAGAGGGCAGGACGGGAGATCGGTTTATGAGCCTGTTAAAGAGCGGACAGATACAAAACTGCTGCCACCCGAATGCGCTTATGACGCTTAAAGAATACCTTATGGATTATGCTTCGGAAAAGACGAGAAAAACAGGCGAAAAGCTTATAGAGGCGGAGCTTGAAAATATTCCGAAAGAAAACGTTAAAAACATTTGCAAAAAGAATTTGGAAAAGATTGAAAACGGTATACGCGATTTTCATTTTTAATTTGATTTTTTGATTTTTGAAAGGCGGGGGTTTTTATGGGGCTTAATGATACGCCGAATGCAAACAGGTGTCACATAGGGTTTTTCGGCATGAGAAATGCGGGGAAATCAAGTTTGGTAAATGCTGTTACAAGCCAGAATTTAAGCGTTGTTTCCCCGGTTTTGGGGACGACTACGGATCCCGTGCACAAGGCTATGGAGCTTTTGCCGTTGGGACCGGTTGTTATTTTTGATACGCCGGGGTTTGACGATTGCGGAAGCCTTGGAAATATGCGCATACAAAAAACAAAGCAGGTGCTTCACAAGACGGACATTGCGGTTTTGGTGGCAGACGCGCAAAAGGGGCTTTGCGGCAAGGATATGGAATTAAAGGCGCTGTTTGAAAAAATGGGCATTTCATATATAATAGCATATAACAAGGCGGATTTGTTGGAAAAAATTCCAAAGTGCGGGGAAAATGAGATATATGTGAGCGCTGTGAGCGGGTATATGATAAATGAGCTGAAAGAAAAGATTGCGCATTTAAACCCTCAGGCGGACGGAGAAAAGAAAATTGCGGGCGACCTTACAGACGAAGGCGACATTGCTGTTTTGGTTATACCTATAGATTCGGCGGCGCCGAAAGGAAGGCTGATTTTGCCTCAGGTGCAGACTATAAGAGATATTTTGGATTCCGGTGCACAGGCTTTTGTTGTTTTGCCGACAAATCTTACACAGGCGCTTTTAAATTTAAAGAAAAAGCCAAAGCTTGTGATATGCGACAGCCAGGTGTTTGAAACGGCGGCAAAACAGACGCCTGAAGATATTGCTTTGACATCATTTTCAATTTTGATGGCAAGGTATAAGGGATTTTTGGAAAGCGCAGTCTGCGGAGCGGGAGCTATTGACAAATTAAAAGACGGCGATACGGTTTTGATATCGGAAGGGTGTTCTCATCACAGGCAGTGTGACGATATAGGGACGGTTAAGCTGCCGGGATGGATTAGAGAATATACAAAAAAGAAGATTAATTTTAAATTTACTTCGGGAACGGAGTTTGACGAAGAGCTTAAGGGGATTTCGCTTGTGATTCACTGCGGCGGATGCATGATAAGCGAGCGCGAGGTTAAATACCGGTTAAGCTGTGCACAGGAAAAAAACGTTGCTTTTACAAACTACGGAATTGCAATTGCGCATATGAAGGGGATTTTGAAAAGAAGCATAGCGGTTTTTCCGGGGCTTTTTGAAAAATATGAAAAGGGTTTAAAGGAAAGGAGCTAAAAGGATATGCAGCAAAAGACAAAGGTTGCGATTATTTCGGCAATGGTTACAAATCCGGACAGCGTTGAGAGGCTTAATGCGATTTTGCACGAATACAGATCGTATATCATAGGCAGAATGGGGCTGCCGTATCACAAAAAAAGCGTCAGCATTATATCGGTTGCGGTTGACGCAAAGAGCGATATAATAAATGCGCTCTCCGGCAAAATAGGAAATCTTGACGGAGTGAGCGCAAAGACGGTTTCGTCGGATATTTAGTTTATGAGTTTTTTATAAGGTCTTCAAAATAGGAGACATAGTTTAGTTTGATTTTGCTTTCGGGGAACCAGAAATTGAAAAGATCGACAAAGTAGTCGTCGGTCATGGCGGCGATATAGTCGGCGGCAATCTGGTTTAGTTCGGTGGCTTCATAGTTATTTTCAAGATAGTATTTTCCTCGGTCGAGCACAAAATTTATATGGTGCTTATAGACCGGGGAATTTTTGTTTTTATTTTTTAAATCACAGATAATTTTTTTATATATTTTTTCAAACATTAAATGTACATCGTCATGAATACTGAGGATTTTTTTGCTCTGATAGATAAATTCGTTGTTCTGGGCTTTGGCGGTTTTTAAGTCGCGGTAGCTTTCGGGATCGAGCATGATATAGTTTTTGCCGATGCTGTTTTCAACAATGCTTACGATAAGATTGTTTATTATTACGGCGTTAAAGGTGCCGAGATTTTCGGAGCCGAACATTTTGTCGGAAGGGATTATTCCGGCGCGGACGGCGTCCTGGCGGTCTTTGCCGATATAGGCTATCATGTCGCTTATGCGCACAACGCAGCCTTCAAGCGTTGAAGCAATAAGGGTTTTTATATTTTTTTTATCTTTATAGCATTTTTCTACTTTTAAGTCAAATTCGTCAAAGCCGGAAAGCTTTGAGGGGATATAGGTCTGAAGCTCAAATTCGCCGTTGTGGCAAAGAATTCCGTCTAAGGTTTGCATTGAAATATTGTGCTTAAAAATTCCGTCGAGCACACGGACACTGTGGACATTATGGTTAAAGTATCTTCCTGTTGCAGCGCTATACTGTTCGTTTAAAAAGTCTTCGCCGGCATGGCCGAAGGGAGTGTGGCCGATATCGTGGCCGAGAGAGATGGCTTCGATAAGGTCGCAGTTGAGGTTTAAAAGTCTGCCGATATTGCGGGCAATTCTTGACACGAGCTGCACATGAAAGCTGCGGCGGGAGATGTCGTCGTTTTTATAAAGAGAGATTACCTGGGTTTTATCGCCGTAGCGGTTATAGTACGGGCTGTTTAGAATTTTTTCGGTGTCGCGGACAAATGCCGGGCGCAGAATATTTTCTTTATCATGATTTTCGAAGCGGCGGACGCATTTTGGCTGCGGCGCGGACGCTTTGTTATTTTTTATAAGATCTATTGTTTTTTGGCTTAGTGATTTGTATTCGTTCATATTAATCTCCGTTTTATGTTATTTAATATTATTTTACCACGTTTTTAGGTTTTGTGCAAGCAAAAAGCTTGTAGTAGCAGAGAAAAAAAGTTTTGTATAATGGCATTAAAGAGGAGGTGAAAAACATGGCAAGACAAAAAAGCGTGGCGGAAAATGCGTACCTGGCGCTGGGAAAGGCGGTTATATTAATGAAAAAAAGGCTTGACAGCGCAATAAGGGCGCAAAATGATCCGGAATCGGACTCGGCAAAGATTATAAAAAATGATGAGCTTATCCGGTTTGCTGGGTTTGTTTTACAGGCATCAAAGGAAAAGGAGGAGGAAAAAAGAAAGGAGGAGGACGAAAAAATTGAGGTTGTTATGCAGGAGCAGGTTTTAAAGATGGCAAAATAAAAAAGGAGGGAAAAAGGTTATGGAATGCGGAATTTTTGCACTTTTGGGAGTTGCTTTGGGGGTTGCGGCAGTTCGGTTTGAAGAATTTAAAGGATTTTTAAAAAAACGCGGAAAAAGCGCCGTTTCAAACGAAAAAGAAGAGGCGCTCAGCATTACAAAGCAATGGGAAAATTTATTAAACTATGACGGAAAAAAGCAGTGACAAAAGATTTATTTAAAAAGGGAGGCGGAAAATGAGCGGAGCGGTTAAGATAGAGGAGCCTTATGAAAAGCAAAAAAGGTTTTTTGAGGCAACGAGCAGATTTGTTGCATACGGAGGGGCAAGAGGTGGCGGGAAAAGCTGGGCGGCAAGGGTTAAAGCTGCGCTTTTGGCGCTTAACTACCCGGGAATACAGATTTTGTTTTTAAGAAGGCATTTGCACGAGCTTAAAGAAAACCACATTATGCCGATGATGAAGCTTTTAAAAAACTGTGCGGTATACAAAGCGCAGCCGAGAGAGTTTTTATTTGAAAATTCGAGCCGGATTGTTATGGGATATCTGGCAAACGAGACGGATGTTTTGCAGTATCAGGGGCAAAGCTATGACGTTATTTTCATGGAGGAGGCGACGCAGTTTACAGAGTTTCAGTTTCAGGCGCTGACGGAGTGTAACAGATCGTCGGGAATGTGCGAAAGAGAGTTTTTACCGAGAATGTATTTTACGTGCAATCCCGGAGGTGTGGGGCATGAGTGGGTGAAAAGATTATTTATTGATAAAATCTATAGAAATAATGAAAAAGAGGAGGATTATACCTTTATACGCTCGGGAGTTTATGACAATTTGTTTCTTTTAAAAAATTCGCCCGATTACATAAGAAACCTGGAAAATCTGCCGCAAAAGAGAAGAGAGGCGATGCTTTACGGCAACTGGGACATATATGAGGGGCAGTATTTTTCGGAGTTTAACCGCGATATGCATGTGTGTTTTCCGTTTGACGTTTCGGGAAAGGATTATAAAAGGTATGTATCAATTGATTACGGACTTGATATGTTTGCGGCGCTTTGGATTGCTGTTGATTTAAGGGGGAGAGCGTATGTGTACCGCGAGGTGTATGAAAAAAACGTTATAATCTCAAGGGCGGCAGAAATAATAAAGAAAATGAGCGAAAAAGAGACGATTGCTATGAGGTTTGCACCGCCGGATTTGTTTTCAAGACGACAGGAGAGCGGAAAGAGCGCGATTGATATTTTCAGAGAGCACGGACTTGTGTTTTACAAAACGGATAATTCGAGAGTAAACGGGTGGTATGAGCTTAAAGAGTGGCTGAAACCAAGAAAAGACGCAGACGGCATTTTGCGCCCGAGGCTTAAGATTTTTGAAAATTGCAAAAATCTTATACGCACGCTTCCGGCGCTTTGCTTTGATACGAAAAATCCGAATGACGTTTCAAAAAATCCGCATGAGCTGACGCATGCGCCCGACGCGCTGAGGGGATTTGTTATGTCGCAGGCATGCGGAAAGACAATGTGTGAAAGCGTTAATTACAAAGAGGAAAACGAGCTGCGATACAAGGGATTTTTGGAATACGGGACGTAAAATATATGATTAATTCTATAGAAAAAAGAAAGGATGATGATTATGGAGGGCGGACAGCTTACGGCAAAGCAGATTTACGAGCAGTATAAAAAAGGGGTTTCATATAATGAAGGAATTGATTTATATGAAACTGTTAATAAAAATGAAAACTTTTTTATAGGCAGGCAATGGGAGGGCGTTACGGCGCCGGATCTGGACAAGCCTGTGTTTAACATTTTAAAAAGAGTGACGAATTTATTTATTTCGATGATTGTGTCGGATGATATTACGGCGTCGCTTAAGCCGTACGGCGAAAATGAGGAGAGCGAGAAAATTTGCAGAATTGCCGAAAAGGAAGTTCAAAGAAGCTTTGAATATGCGAATTTAAAGCAAAAGAACAGAGAGGTTTTAAAAAATGCGTGTATAGACGGGGACGGATGTTTGTATTTTTATTTTGATGAGGCGGCAAAGACCGGACAGGTGAGCGAAGGGTTTATAAACGCAAATGTTGTTGACAATACGAATATAATTTTTGCAAATACGGCGAGCGCAGATGTGCAAAAGCAGCCGTATGTGATAATTATTGCAAGAAAGCCGCTTTCGGAGGTTAAAAGGCTTGCGGGGCGCTATGGCATGACTGAAGCAGAGATTGAAAACATAAAGTGTGAAAGTGCGGAGGAGAATTTTTTCGGAAGCGATACGGCAGACGAGGCAGTGAGCGTGTTTTACAGATTTCATAAAGAAAACGGGCGCGTGTTTGCTTCGGTGTCGACTAAGGAGCAGTTTTTAAAAGAGCCGTTTGACACGGGGCTTACGCTTTATCCCGTGGCTTATTTTAACTGGGAAAGAGTTAAAAACAGTTATCACGGACAGGCGCCCGTGACGGAGCTTATACCCAATCAGATATTTATAAACAAATGTTATGCGATGGGAATGGATTATGTTAAAAAACTGGCATTTCCGAAGCTGATTTATGACATAAACAGACTGCCGAACGGATTTTCAAACAAGATAGGCGAGGCGATTTGCGTTGAGGGGGGAATAAATGACGCTGTGGCAAGCGCGTTTAAGATGCCGGAGATGTCTAATCAGATTATGGAGCTTGTTGAAAAAACGATGCAGTATACAAAAGAGTATATGGGAGCATCGGATGCGACACTCGGAAATTTAAGACCGGACAATGCATCGGCTATTATATCGGTTCAAAAGGCGACAAACGCGCCGCTTGAGCTTGTGAAGCTGTCGTTTTACAAGGCTGTTGAGGATTGCGTGAGAATTATACTGGATATGGCGGCAGCGTATTACGGAGTGAGGTATGTTGATTATGCAAAAGACGGCGCGGGAGGCTTAAAGGAGGCGTTTGACTTTGAAAAAATAAGGGAGATTGAATATAACCTGGAGGTAAACATCGGGGCGAGCACATATTGGAGCGAGATTATGCAGGTGCAGACGGCGGACAATTTGTTTACAAAGGGAATTATTACTGATCCTTTGGTTTATTTAAATTCCATTCCCGACGGATATATACGAAACAAGCAAAAAATTATAAGAAGCATTGAAGAAAGGCGCGAAAGAGGGGATTTGGAAAGTGAGATGATTTAAAAAGTTTGTAGTAGTAAAAAGAAAAAAAGTTTTATAATTATAAATGTCTTAAGAAGCTGCGCGGCAAAAAGACAAAAAACGCATTATTTGCCCGAAGGGGGAGGCGTTTTAAAAATTTGATTTACTTTTGCAGAGGAAAGGTTGGGGAAAATTAATATGGAAAATAATTTTAATGAGGCAAACGAACAAAATGATATTTTAAAAGAAAGCGCTTGTGAGGAACATGAAAAAAGCGAAGATATTGCTATCGTAGAGGACGACGATAACCCGTTAGGTTTTAAAGAAGAAAAAAAAGAAGATGAGCTTTATACGATAGAATACGGCAGCGACAAGAAAAGTTTTACCTTAGACGAGCTTAAAGAGAGTGCCGAAAAGGGGTTAAAATATGACCATATTAAAGCGGAATATGATAAGCTTAAAAACTCGCCGGCGCTGAATATTATAAATTCTATGGCAAAACAAAACAATCAGAGCGCATATGAATTTGCTTTTGAAATTGCAAGGCAGAAAAGAGAGCAAAAGGAGACAGAGCTTATTTTAAGGGGAGTGCCGCAAAGGGAGGCAAAAAGGCTTTGCGAGCTTGAAGAAGAAAATCAAAGGCAGATAATTAAAAAGGAAGCCGACAGGCCGTTTGACGAATTTGTAAGACAGTTTCCCGATGTCCGCGCCGAGGATATTGACAAAAGCGTTTGGGAGGAATTTAAAAGGACAAACGATTTGACGGCTGCTTATGCAAAGTTTGAAAACAGGCATCTTAAATCGCAGATTGAGATGTTAAAGCAAAACAGCGAAAACAAAAAAAGAAGCATAGGCGCGGCGGAAAGCTCGGCAAATGCGATGCATGACGCATTTTTAGAGGGGCTGTTTGAGTAAGAAAAAAACGGTTTGGAGAGGGCGGAAGGGAAAAATGATTTTAATAAAAAGGAGATTGATTTATTATGGCAATTAATTTAGCAAGCAAATATTCAGACAAGATTGCATCTATGTACACATTAGGTTCGCTGGTGGCGGACAAGACTTCAAAGGAATGGGATTTTTCGGGGGTTAAGTCGGTTAAGATTTATACGCCGCAGACTGTTGAGCCGACGGATTATCTGAGAAGCGGAAGCAGCAGATACGGCACTCCGGTTGAGATGGGAGATATTGTTCAGGAGCTTTCAATGAGCCAGGATAAGAGCTTTTCGCTTGTTATTGACAAGGGCAACAACACCGAGCAGGCGCTTGTAAAAAATGCGGGAAAGATGCTTAAGCTTCAGACAAACGAACGCATGGTGCCTTTGGTTGACAAATATGCGCTTAAAAGATTTGCAAAGCTTGCAGGGACGAGCGCATACATAACAAAGCCGACAAAGAGCACAATTATAGCGGCTGTGGGCGACGCGGGAGCAGTGCTTGACGACAGCTGTGTGCCGTCGGGCGAGAGATATTTGTATATGACATCGGAGATGTATAATCTGATAAGACAGTCGAATGAGTTTTTGGGAATTGACAATTTAGGCGAGAAGGCTCTGGCAAAAGGAATTGCGGGAGAAGTGTTTGGAATGAAGATTGTTAAGGTGCCGAAAAGCTACATGCCGGGCGGAGTTTATTTTATAGTGACGCACAAAAATGCGGTTGTGCTGCCTTATAAGATAAGAGATGCGAAAGTGCATGCAGATCCGCCCGGAATAAGCGGCGCGCTTTTGGAGGGCAGAAGCAATTTTGACGCTTTTGTTGTCGGGGCGAGATGCATGGGAGTTTATGCGGCGATTGACTCATCTAAAAAAGTTGACGCGCCGACGATTGCAAATTCTTCGGGCAGCGTTACGATTTCGGGCAGCGGAGATGTTTATTATACTACAGACGGAAGCGATCCGAGATACAGCACGCAGAAGGTTAAATATACGGCGGCGTTTGGCGCACAGAGCGGAGATATTATAAAGGCTTATTGCGAAGACGGGGGCTTTTTGTCGGCAGTGGCTCAGGCATGAGGAAAATAAAGAAAATTTTGCAAAAAAGGAGTTGGGATAAAAATGAGGGCTGATATGCTTTATGAAACGGCGCTGGCGCTTTTGGGAGAGGATGAGTATTCGTGTGACGATTATACACATTTGAAATTCAGGATTATAAATCAGGCTTTGGCCGGGGCGCTTTTTACATATAACACGATAAGGCTGAGTCAAAACAAAGAGCCGATAGAAAAATTTGAGACGGTTGTAAAAGACAGCGACGAAATACCGGTTTGCGACAACATGGCAAGAGAGGTTCTGGCGCCGGCGGTCGGGGCGCTTTTGTGTGCAGATCATGACAGAGAGAAGGCAAATGTTTTGACATATATGGCGCAGACGGCAAATAAAAAATATTCTAAGGCAAATTTTTTGCAAATAGAAAACCTGTATTAAAAATATGAGGGGCGGCCGGGCGATCCGGCTGCCCTTTATAACAAAAAGGGGGGAAAAATAGTTGCAAGGATATAAGACAAACAGAATATATCATATGGGGATTGACAAATTTTCGGGAGTTGATTTATCGGAAAAGGACAAGGGAGTTTTTACCTCTTCGGCGCAGATGGCAGAGAACATGTTTGTAAACGAGGCGGCTCAGGCGCAAAAAAGATTTGGATTTAAAAGTCTTTACAGAGCGGAAAGCGGAGCGGTTCACGGGATTTATAAATACTATTGCGAGGATGAAAGCAAGGCGTTTTACATATTGCATGAAAATGACAAACTATACAAAGCATTTAAAAACGCAGACGGAAAATATGAAAAAAGCGGACTGATTTATGAAAATATAGCGGATAAGGAGTCGAAAGGGTTTTGCTTTGGGGGAGCGCTTTATATAATGTGTGACGGGTATTACAAAATTGCATATGAAGAAGCGTTTGGCTGTTTGGGAGTGTGCAGAGTAAAAGATTATCACAAAAGCAAAACGCCTGCGGGAAAAAACGAGGTTATAACCGGCAGAGAGAAAAACAAGTTGGGCGGAACCGTTATAAATGCGATAAATGAAGAATACATGTATGCAAAAATAATCTACAAAGAAGATGACTATTATTTTCAGTACAGCGATTCAAGCTCGGACAAGCTCTACATTGCGCCTAAGGGATATACGGATGCGATACGCGTTGTTTCTTTAAAGATGGGAGACCGGGAGGTTGAGCAGTATCACTACAGCATAGGCGAAGATGAGGTTGGAATGTATATATTATTAAAAAGAAAAAACATATATATAGATGCAAAATATACTTGTTCGCCGGAGGCGGTGATAGAGATAGGGGGATTTGTGTATGCGCCGCTGAATGTGACGTCGAGGCCGGCTATAGGGATTAATGCAAGCGATAAAAGGCCTATTGAGGCGCATAAGACAAGAGAGCAGCTTGCGGGGGAATATGTTCAGGATCTGAATTTGGCATGTTCGCTGCGGCGCGTTGGGTTTTATATAGATTATACGGACTTTTCGGGAGCGGGCGAGATAAGGTTTTATTTAAACGAAAAGGCTAAAAACGGAAGAATTTTGTTTATAAGAGCGGCCGGAAAGCTTATCCACAGCTATGCCGTGCAGAAAGATGAGGACGAAAGAGAATGGGTTGTTGACGGTTATGAGGATTATTATGTTGACATTAAGACAAGTTTTTTAAAAGAGATTACCGGCGGCGGAGAGTGCGCGGTGGAGATTGAATATATAACGGAAGGCGAAAGCGAGATTGATTTGTGTGACGTTTACGGATTTTACGGCGGAGCAAACGACACGAGAGTGTTTTTGGCGGGAAATAAGAATTATCCGTCGAGAGATTATGAAAGCGGAGCATATGAGGGAAGTTACTTCCCGGCGCTGAGATATACGGGCATAGGAGATGAATATTCAAAGATTTTGGGGTATGGAAGGTTTTTTTCATATCAGCTGATTTTTAAGGAGGATTTGTCGGACGCGGCGATGTATTTCAGGCTTTATGACGAGAATGGATACAGCATAAAAAAGGGAACGCTTCTTCAGAGCGCGGTTTCAAAAAACGCTGTTGAAAACGTTAATTCGCATTTGTTTGTGCTTTCAAGAGAGGGGCTGTTTTCAATTGAGTCAACCCAGATTGAGGGGCAGAGCAAAAGTGTGCTTCGGTCAAAGGCGGTAAACGAGCTTTTGCTTTTTGAGGATATGGAAAATCTAAAACTTGCAAAAAGCGGAGGAAAGCTTTTGATTTTGGCGAAAAAGAGGGTGTATGTGTTAGACATTGACGCGGGGTATGTGTGGTATATATATTCTTTTAACAAAGACATTGACGCGGCGTTTAAGACGGACGAGACGGAGTTTGTGTGCAAAGAAAATATTATTTGCCGAAAAGAAGAAGGAAGCAGCGATTTGTATACAGATGATTACGGCGGCGGGGAGAAGTATAATGTGTGTGCATACTGGAAGACAAACAATGTGTGTTTTACGCCGTTTTCGCCGCGCGACGTGATAAGTGCGTACTGTGTGGCGGGAGATGAATTTTTAAAAAGCGGAGCGGAAATTTATTATGATACGCAAGATTACAAAGACAGGCTTGCTTTGAAGAAAAATTCGGATTTGTTTTCGTTTGGCAGTATTGATTTTTCGAGATTTTCGTTTGCGCAAAAAAATAAAGGCAAGGAACTGAGAACGCATATTCGCGCAAAGCGGGCAAAGAAATTTTCGATGACTGTGAAAAACAATAATGCGGAGGGATTTAAAATTTGCGGAATTGGATTTTTATACCGGTAAAGAAAAGGGGGAGCATATGAAAAATATAAATAATGAAAATTATTATGCGTATGATGAAAAAAATATTGCAAAAAATTTGCAAAAGGCAATGTCGGACAATGCTGATCCGACGGTTGTAAGATATTTAAACGAGGCGCGCAAAAAAAAGATTTCATCCGGCGGAGAGGGCATGCAAATGTATAAAAACGACAATCTGACACAGGCGGCGGACGAGTATGTGCAAAGTTTTAAAAAGCCTGATATAGAAAAGCTTAACGAGGCGAGAATTAATTTGCAGAAAAACAGGTTAAAACAGGCTTACGCAAAGATACAAAATATGTATGACAGCGGATTGGACGCGGTTTCCGAGGCGGGCGCGAAGGCAAGAAGGCTTGCTGCTGCCGAAGAGATGAAAAACAGATTTGACACAGAGGATATGCTTGCAAAGGCAGGTTTGGGACGCGGAGCATATTCCAAAGCGAGCAGCGGTTTTTCGGAAAGCGCAAGGGCAAAGCTTGTTTCGGACGCAGCAGAAAAAATTATTGATACATATAAAGATGAACAGGCTAAAAAGATGGCTCTTGCATCGGAGGCGGTAAAGGCGATTTCCGAGGCAGAGCAAAACTATACTCAAAATGCAGACAAGGCTTATTCGCAGCTTGAAAGCGACAGCATAGAACTGGATAACAATGATAAAAACATGCGCACAAAGCTTATGGATATGGCATCGCAAAACAGACATGACGAGAGGGATTTTGATTATACAAAGCAAAGCGATATGTATGAAAGAGAGTATCAAAAAGAGCGCGACGAAAAAGAGTTTGCAAGAAAGCAAAGCCAGCAGGAATATGACAATGCGATGAGCGCGTTTGAAATGACGGGCGTTATAAACACGCAGCGCCAGGCGGAAATTCTGGGACTGCCGATAGGAACAAGAAGCGAATACATGGAGGATTTGGCATACCGGAAGGCAAAAGATGAAGCCGATGCAAAAGATGCAAAAGATCAGGCTGAGTTTGACAGGGCATACAGCATGTTTACCTCAACGGGAGTTGTTCAAAGCAGTAAACAGGCAAGCGTTTTGGGGGTTCCGGTCGGTACGACGTATTGGGAATATGTTTTGGAAAAATCAAGAGCGGAGACTGCGAAAATTTCGGCAAATGCGTCGCAGACATCGGCTAACGCTTCTGTTATGTCGGCAAGGGCATCGCAGACAAATGCTGCGGCAAATTATAAAAATGCTCAGACAAATGAGAAAAATGCGCAGACGAAAGCCGCGGAGAGCAGCGCAAATCAAAGAAAGATTGACGAGCAGATTGAAACATCGAAGGCAAAAAGAGAAAGACAAAACAAAATTGATAATTATTGATAGGTTTTATTTCGGCAATGCGGCATGAAAAGTGCCGTTTTGCCGGGAAAACACAGAGAGGAGAAGATTAAAATGCTTGGTGATTATAAGATAGGGGCTTTTTCAAGACCGGTGTCGGATTTGGCAGATGTGCCGAATATCAGTGCGGGCGAATTAAAAAGGCATTTTGATTCAAATTCGTATGAGCTTTTAAATTCGCTAAACGCTGTGATAGATTATTTGACGGCAGACGATGCGCTTAATAATTTAAAGTGCGGTGGAAAGGAGTTTAAAGATATTTTAAACGAATTAAAGCTTTTAGCTGCAAATGAGGCTGTGAAAAGGGAAAACGGAGATGATTTAAAGGTTGATAAGGAAGCAGGCAAAGGACTTTCTGCAAATGATTTTACAGACGCCTTAAAAGAAAAGCTTGAAAACCTTTCAAATTATGACGATACGCTGATAAGAACGCTTATATCGACAGAGACGGCGCAAAGAGCGCTGGCAGATAATTTAAAGGTTGATAAAGAGACAGGCAAAGGCTTATCTGCCAACGATTTTACAAATGCAGATAAAAATAAGCTTGAAAGCCTTTCAAACTATGATGATACAGAAGTTCGCGGATTTATTGAAAATAAGGTCGATAAAGAGGACGGCAAGGGGTTATCGGAAGAAAATTTTACAAACGATTTACTTTTAAAATTAACATCTTTGCCCGAAAGCGTATATTCCAAAACCGAAACAAATGCTTTGATTATACCAACAATTAATTATACTGACCTTGACAACACGTATACCGAGGGCATTTACAGGGTAAAAAAAGCGGGATATACAGGCACGCCTGATGAACAAAACAGCTATAC